>NZ_JAGGNV010000014.1 GCF_018614955.1 Variovorax paradoxus | reverse complement strand
GGCCGGCACGCCTATCAGCATGGGGGATCTCCTCGGGGCAGCGTTGGAATTCGGGCCGAGCTTACATGAAGATGACAAAGAACTGGCCGAGGACCGCATCCCTCTGTACAGTAGCGCCTCGCGAATGACCGGCGCACAGATCGCCGGCTTTGCGGAAAGAAATCAGCGGGAAGAAAGATGCGAATTGCAGCGCTCGACGACGAGCCGCGCCAGCTCGAACTCATTCGGCATGCGATGGCGGTGATCGGACATGAATGTCATGGATTCGAAGACGGCCGCTCCCTGCAGCGTGCCCTCTACCAGCAGAGCTTCGACATGCTGATCCTCGACTGGCGGCTTCCCGACGTCGAAGGCTCCGACGTCGTCAGATGGATTCGCGAAAAGCTCGGCAGCCGCCTCCCCATCCTCTTCGTGGCCAGGCGGCGCAAGGAAGAGGACATGGTCGAGGCGCTGACGCTCGGCGCCGACGACTTCATGGCCAAGCCGATCCGCGTTGCCGAACTCCTGGCGCGGGTGAAAGCGCTTCTGCGCCGCACCTATCCCGCGCTGTTCGAAACGGAGCTCGTCTGCGGCCCCTACCGCTTCTTCCCTCTCACGCGCACACTTCAGATCCACGGCCAGACGACCAGGCTCAAGCACCGCGAATACACGCTGGCGCTCTTCCTGTTCCGCAACATCGGCCGCCTGCTGTCGCGCGAGCACCTGCTCGAAGCCGTGTGGGGTGCGGATGCAGAGGTCACTTCGCGCTCGCTCGACACGCACATGCCGCGGCTGCGCTCCAAGCTGGACCTGCGCCCTGCCAACGGTCTCGTGTTGTCGGCCGTCTACGGCCTCGGCTATCGGCTCGAGTTCATCGACCAGAATGGGGTCGAGTCGCCCTACCCCATGGCGGGCGTGTCCGAATGAGCCGGTTCCCGATCGAAGGAGCACCATCGCGATGATGAGCCGAATCACCCGACTTCTGTCCGCGGCCCTGCTGCTCGGCGGCTGGCTGCAGCTCGCGGCCGCGCAGGAGGTGGACCCTGGGGAGCTGGTGCGCGGCGGCCTGCAGGCGGTCCAGATGATCGACCAGAACAAGATCGGCGAGCTGTGGGACGGCGCCACGCCGGCCGCCCGCAAGCGCGTCAGCCGCAGCGACTTCATGAGCCAGGTCGCCAAGGCCCGCACGCCGCTCGGTGCCGCGCAGCAACGCACCTGGGTTGCGATCAACCGGCAGGTGGTCGGCGACGGCGATCCCGAGCTGGCCGGCCAATATGTGAACATCGAGTACGAGACGCGCTTCGCCAACAACAGCTCGGCCACCGTGCGCGAGCTGGTGACTTTTCAGCTGGGCAGCGACCGCGTCTGGCGCTTCTCGGGCTACGTGCTGCGATAGTCATGTGGCCCCCACGCTCGGCACTTCGTGTCCTCTCTGCCCCCCGAGGGGGCCGCAGGCCGCCCGTCTGCGCGAAGCGCGGACTTCGCCGCGCTGGCGGCCCGGCGCCGGCCTGATGGCCTCGGTCGCTCGCTGGAAACCCAACGTCACCGTCGCCGCGGTGATCGAGCAGGACGGACGCTTCCTGCTGGTCGAAGAGCATACGAAGGCCGGCCTCAGGCTCAACACGCCGGCCGGCCATCTCGACCCGGGCGAGTCGCCGGCCGAGGGCTGCGCGCGCGAGACGCTGGAAGAAACGGCCCACCACTTCACGCCGACCGCCCTCGTCGGCATCTACATGGCGCGCTTCCTCGGCGACGAGGAAGACGTGACCTACATGCGCTTCGCCTTCGCCGGCACGCTCGGTGCCTTCGAGCCGGGCCGGCCGCTGGACGAAGGCATCGTGCGCACCCTGTGGATGACGGCCGACGAGATCCGCTCGAGCGTGGCGCGCCATCGCAGCCCGCTGCTGCTGCAATGCGTGGAGGACTACCTGGCAGGGCAACGCTATTCGCTGAACCTGATCCACACCCACGTGTCGGTCGGCGCACCGTCGCAAATCTAGGCGGCCCGCGCGATCACCCCGCCGCCCAGGCACACGTCCCCGTCGTAGAGCACCGCCGACTGCCCCGGCGTCACCGCCCACTGCGGCTCGGCAAAGGCGAGCCGGAAAGCGCCGTCGGCGCCTTCGCCCAGCTCGCAACCCGCATCGGCCTGGCGGTAGCGCGACTTGGCGGCATAGGCGCCTGAGGGCGGCGCGCTGCCCGCGACCCAGCTCGCATCGTCGGCTTCGAGCACGGGCGACAGCAGCCACGGATGGTCGTGGCCCTGCACCACCCACAGCGTGTTGTTCGCGACGTCCTTGCGCGCCACGAACCACGGCGAGTGATCGCCGGCCCCGCGCTGCGCTCCCTTGGGCTTGATGCCGCCGATGCCCAGGCCCTGGCGCTGGCCCAGCGTGTAGAAGCTCAGGCCCTGGTGCTCGCCGATCTGGCGGCCGCGCTCGTCGCGGATCGGACCCGGCTCCTTGGAGATGTAGCGGTTGAGGAACTCGCGGAAAGGCCGCTCGCCGATGAAGCAGATGCCGGTCGAGTCCTTCTTCTTCGCGTTCGGCAGGCCGATCTCGTCGGCGATGCGGCGCACCTCGGTCTTCTTCAGCTCGCCGACGGGGAACAGCGTCTTCGACAGCTGCTGCTGGTTCAGCCGATGCAGGAAATAGCTCTGGTCCTTGGCCGGATCGAGTCCCTTGAGCAGCTCGTAGCGCCCGCTCGCCGCGTTGCGGCGCACGCGCGCGTAGTGCCCGGTGGCAATCTTCTCGGCACCGAGCCGCATCGCGTGATCGAGAAAGGCCTTGAACTTGATCTCGGCGTTGCACAGCACGTCCGGGTTGGGCGTGCGGCCGGCCTGGTACTCGCGCAGGAACTCGGCGAACACGCGGTCCTTGTAGTCGGCCGCGAAGTTGACGTGCTCGATCTCGATGCCCAGCACGTCGGCCACGCTGGCGGCGTCGACGAAGTCGATGTTCGACGAGCAGTACTCGCTGTCGTCATCGTCTTCCCAGTTCTTCATGAAGATGCCGACCACCTCATGGCCCTGCTGCTTGAGCAGGTGCGCCGTGACCGCGGAGTCCACTCCGCCGCTCAGGCCCACCACGATGCGCTGTTTTTCCATAGCCGGGCGATTGTCCCAGCCTCGGCAAGCCGGTGCCGCATCCGGGAAATCACCGAGCGGCCCATGCCCGCAGGGAGGCGGCAGGCTCCCACAATGGGCTGCCCTCAACTGGAGTCACGCATGCACAGCCTTCCCCTCGGCCCCGCACGGCCGGCCCCGGTCTCGCGCCGGCTGGTTTGCCAATCGCTCGCGCTGTTCGCCGCCGGTGGCGCCCACACCGCGCAGGCCCAGGGCGCCTGGCCGCAGAAGAGCATCCGGCTCGTGGTGCCCTTCGCGCCCGGCGGCTCGAGCGAAGTGGTGGCGCGGTCTGTCGCGGCCGAGCTCACCAAGCAGCTGGGCCAGAGCGTCTACGTCGAGAACAAGCCCGGCGGTGCCGGCACCATCGCCATGCAGGAGATCGCCAAGGCGCCAGGGGACGGCTACAGCCTGATCCTCGGCCATGTGGGCACGCTGGCCGTCAACCCGTACATGCTGCCGAATCAGCCCTATGACGTGAACCGGGATTTCGTGCCCGTGACCTTGCTGGCCAAGGTGCCGAACGTGCTGGTGGTGCATCCGGACGTGCCGGTGAAGACCTTCAAGGAATTCATCGCCTATGCCAAGGCCAACCCGGCCAAGCTCAACTACTCGTCGGCCGGCAACGGCAGCGCCGGCCACCTGAGCATGGAGTACCTGAAGCTCACCGCCGGCTTCTTCATGACGCACATCCCCTACCGCGGCAGCGGCCCGCAGATGACCGACCTCCTGGCCGGCCGCACGCAGGTGGCGATGAACGGCATGCCCAGCGTCTCGGCCTTCATCAAGTCGGGCAAGCTGCGCGCGCTGGCCGTGGGCTCGGCGCAGCGCATCGCCGCCCTGCCCGATGTGCCGACCATCGCGGAGAGCGGCTACAAGGGCTTCGAGACCTCGCAGTGGTATGGCCTGCTCGCACCGGCCTCGACGCCGGCGCCGATCGTGAAGCGGCTGCAGGAAGAAAGCCTGAAGGCCCTGAAGACCGGGCCGGTGACCGAACGCTTCGCGCACGATTCGGCCCTGGGCGTGGGCGATACGCCCGAGCAGTTCACTGCCTTCATCGCGGCCCAGCAGAAGACTTGGAAAGAGATCGTCGCCAAGGCCGGCATCAAGCCGGATTGATCAAGGAGCACGTCATGATTCACCTCAGCGGCATGGACGCATCGTTCCTGCACCTCGAAACCCCCGAATCGCCGATGCACGTGGGCAGCCTGCAGCTCATCGACCTGCCGCCCGGCTACGAGGGCGATTTCGCCGAAGACGCCAAGAAGTACCTGAGCGGCCGGTTGCACCTGGCCTCGGTGTTCGTGCGCAAGCTCGCGATGATGCCCTTCGACCTGGCCAACCCGGTGTGGGTGGACGACGACGATCTCGATCTCGACCACCACATCCACCACGTGATCATGCCGCGGCCCGGCACCATGGCCCAGCTGGAGCGCCTGGTCGGCCGGCTCCACTCCTCGCTGCTGGACCGCAGCCGGCCGCTGTGGGAGATCCACATCATCGAAGGCCTGCAGACCGGCCAGGTCGCGCTCTACAGCAAGATGCACCATGCGGCCATCGACGGCCAGGCCGGCGTCGCGGTGGCCAAGGCGCTGTTCGACATCTCGCCGATGGCGGCGCCGGTGAAGGCGCCGCGCGCCAACCGGCGTGCCGACTCCTCGCAGCTGGGCATGGCCGAGCTCGCGAGTGCCGCGCTCAGCAACACCGTGCAGCAGTACGTGAAGCTGATCCAGTCGATCCCGGCCACGGCCAAGGCGATCACGAGCGTGCTGCTGCCGGTGTCGGAGACCACGGGTAAGCGCAGCTTCGAACTGCCCAAGGGCTTGAAGACCGCGCCCAAGACGCCGCTCAACGTCTCGATCACCAACCAGCGTTCCTTCGCCGGGCGCTCGGTGCCGCTGGCCGAGGTCAAGCAGATGGCGAAGGCCACAGGCACCAGCCTGAACGACATCGTGCTGGCGATCTGCGCCGGCGCGCTCAAGCGTTACCTGGCCGACTACGGCTGCAAGCCCACCAAGCCGCTCGTCGCCGGCGTGCCGGTATCGCTGCGCAGCGAGGGCAACACCGACCTCAACAACCAGGTGTCGGTGATGCTGGTCAGCCTGGCCACCGATATTTCAGATCCGCTGGAACGGCTCGCGGCCATCCACGAATCGTCGAGCGAGGGCAAGAAGCTCACCGGCAACGTGAAGGCTGCAATCCCAACCGACTTCCCGTCGCTGGGCGTGCCATCGCTGATGTCGGGCCTGGCCTCGCTCTACGGCCGCTCGGGCCTCGCCGACAAGCTGCCGCCGATGGCCAACGTGGCGATCTCCAACGTGCCCGGCCCGTCGTTCCCGCTCTACTTCGCGGGCGCCAAGCTGGCGACCTACTTCCCGGTGTCGATCCCGGGCCACGGGCTGGCGCTCAACATGACGGTGCAGAGCTACAACGGCTCGCTCGAGTTCGGGCTCACGGCCTGCCGGCGCGCGGTGCCGGACATCGCCGATCTGGGCGACTATGTGGTCGCGGAGCACAAGAAGCTGTTCGGGCTGATCGTGGGGCAGGCGGCGGCTGCGCCTGTTGTCGCTGCTGTTGCTGCCGCTGCGCCGGTGGCGGCACCGGCAGCCAAGAAGCGGGCAGCACCCAAGAAGAAAGTCGTTGCGAAGGCGGTGAGCACTGCCGGGACGCGGGCGCCGCGCAAGGCAGCTGCCCCGAAGCGTGCTGCCGCGTTGAACTGAGGACTTGCCTATTCGCGCAGCTCGGCCAGGATCTCGTAGGACCGCAGCCGGGCCTCATGGTCGAACACCTGCGAGGTGATCATCAGCTCATCCGCGCCCGTGCGTTCGACGAATGCCTCGATCCCGGCGCGCACCGTCTCGCGCGATCCCACGGCCGAACACGACAGCACCGAATCGAGCAAGGCGTTCTCCGCCGGCCCGACGCGCTGGCGGTAGTTCTCGACCGGCGGCGGCAAACGCCCCGGCCGCCCGCTGCGCAGGTTCACGAAGGCCTGCTGCCACGAACTCGAACGGAACACCGCCTCCTCGTCGGTCTCGGCCGCGAACACGTTGAAGCCGAGCATCACGTAAGGCTTGGCCAGCTGCTTCGAGGGCTTGAAGGTCTCGCGGTAGATCCGGATCGCCTGCATCAGCTGCTGCGGCGCGAAATGCGAAGCGAAGGCGTAGGGCAGCCCGAGGTGCGCCGCGAGCTGCGCGCCGAAGGTGCTCGAGCCGAGGATCCAGATCGGCACTTCGAGTCCCATGCCCGGCACCGCGCGAACCGGCTGCTTCGGCTCCTTCGACATGAAGTCCATCAGCTCGACCACGTCCTGCGGGAACTGGTCGGCATCGGACTGCAGGTCGCGCCGCAGCGCCTGCGCGGTGCGCTGGTCCGAGCCCGGTGCGCGGCCGAGGCCGAGATCGATGCGGCCGGGATAAAGCGACTCGAGCGTGCCGAACTGCTCGGCGATCACCAGCGGCGAATGGTTCGGCAGCATCACGCCACCGGCCCCGATGCGGATGGTCGAGGTGCCGGCGCCGATGTAGGCCAGCAGCACGGCCGTCGCGGCGCTCGCGATGCCCGGCATGCCGTGGTGCTCGGCCAGCCAGTAGCGCCGGTAGCCGAGCTTCTCGCCATGCTGCGCCAGGGACAACGAATTGCGGAAGGACTGCGCGGCCGTGCTGCCCTCGGTGATGGGGGACAGGTCGAGGATGGAGAGTGGGGTCATGGATCGGCCGGAGCGAGCGAAGCAGGGCCGGTATCTTGGACCGAATTGCGGGCCCCGCGAACGCGAAGGGCCATTGCAGCCTTGCTGTCGCTCTGCTAGGCGGGCGCGATCAAGCCAGGTTCATGGGAGGCCGGTTGCCGTGACGGTGCACTGCATCTTCCCTCCACGCTGCCGCCGGCAGGCAACGCGGGGATCGCCACGCCAGCGGGGCTGGTCAGATCGGCCACTGGCACGGTGGCACCGGGGCAGCTCGCGCCACCGCTGGCCGCGCAAGTGGCCGTGGAACTCGGCACGGTGCAGTCGAGGCCGGCGCCGGGCACATCGCGCAACACGGCGTTGTTCGCATCGGACGGGCCCGCGTTGCTGGCGGTCAGGGTGCAGGTGATGACATCCCCGGTCCGTGCCGCGGTCGGACTGGCGGCCTTGACGACCTGCAGATCGGCGCGCGGTACGGCAGTGTTGCTGAAGGTGCAGGTGAGGTCGTCGTTGGCCACCGGCGTCATGTTGAAGCTGGTCGCGGTGCCGCTCAGTGTCTGTCCGCCGGCCAGTGCATTGGTGCAGCTGTAGCTGCTGGTGTAGTCGGCCAGCACCGAACCGCCGCCGCTCACCAGGCTCTCCGCGAGTGTGTAGGCGGCGCCTATCGTCGCCGGATTGAGTGTCGCCACGCCGGTCGCCGTGCTGCCGGTGCCCGCCGTCGTCACTGTCGCTGGGCCGCCGGTGCCGGCGATGCTCAAGGCAAATTGATCGGCAGCGACGACGCGGCCATTCGGCAAGGTCTTCTGCAGACGCAGGATGGGCTCGTTGATGAAAGTGACCGAGGCCGGATTGGGCGGAAGCAAACCCACGATCGGCGAGATGTCCGCGGGCACATTGGTGTAAGTGCCCCGCGCGCTGGCAGTCACGTCCACCGCGATCGTGCAACTCGCCACACTGGCGTTCAAGGTGCCTAAGCCGACGGTAAAGGTGCTGCTGCCCGGGGTGGCCCCTATGGAGGTGGACGCGCAGGTGGTGGCGACGGGATTGGGCGCTGGTGCGATCACCGGGCCAGCGGGCAATTGGTCGGTGAACGCCCAGTCCGGCTTGGCCAGCAGATCGGTGGTGTTGGTGATCGTGAAGGTCATGCGCGCCCGCGCGTTGACGATATAGGCGCCGCCGTTGATGGGCGAGGGGGTGAACACCTTGTCCAGCTGCGGACTCATGTCAAGCAGGCGGACGTTGTCGAAGGCAGTGTCGTTGCCGGTCGCCCCCGCCGTCTCGGCATTCCGTATCCGCAGCCGCACCGCCGTTTCCGGCGTCTTGGTCGGCGTGGTCAAGATGACTTTACCCCTGACGCTGTTGCTAGTGCTGGGGACGGCGACGTCAGTGAAGGGCGCAGCGCATGTGTTGATTGAAGACGGCGCCTGTGGCGTATCAGCTGCCCCTTGTAGAGAAAAGTTGAAAATGGCCGGCCGGGAGCAAGGATCAGCCGGGGTTGATGGGCTTAGGAGGTTGACTGTATCGACGCGAATGCTGAGGAAGCGCCAGGTCGTCACGGGAATCAGGCCGAAGGTTTGAAACCAAACCTGATTGTTCGGCGCAGTGCCCGATGCGGTAAGCGAAGCCATCACGGTTTCGTTCGTAAGCGCGGTGCCGCTCAGGCCGTGGAAGGCGCCCATTCCACCCGCCAGCAATTGAAGGTGTCCGTTTGCTGCGGAATTGCAGGGCGGTTCGTTATGAGTGCCGCGCGAAGTGACGATGCCGTTGCAGACGCTTTCGTTCAGCCAATAGCCGTCCGCGTTGTAGCGCGAGTTGAGTGCGGCCGGGCCTCCCTGGTAGTCATCCAGCAACTGCAATACGTTCGCAGTGGGACGATTCTGGAAATCCTCGAAGAAGATCTGTACCGGCGCGCTCGGAACGCCCGGTTGTCCTGGCACCGCGTGCGCCGTGATGGACAGCAGCGCGGCGCCAAGAGCTGCAGGCACTCGACGGGCGAGGGAACGCCAGGCTGTTCGCTTCGTGCTGGCGTCGCTCATTGCCGCAATCCCGAATCTGCGAACGTCATCGTCAGTACGACCCGACGAGGTTGATGAAGAAGCCCTTGCGGTGTTAACTGCCGTGGTCGCCGCAAAGGCTTGGGCACCGGCAAAGGCAAGCCATATCCACAGAAACCAAAGGGTGCTGCGGCGGAAAACCTCAATTGCGTTGCGCTTCATCATGACGGACGGACTTTTCTCAAGACCCCAACTCCCTCACGCATGAATAGAGAAACCCGAGCCGCAGGACTGCAAAAAGGACAGCAATTCCAAAAGGAATAAATTGACAGGCGACGCAACGCTTTGCGCTCTTGTCAGCGGGTGCGGATGGTGCGGGGGGAGGATTGGCGCGACAGAATTGCCGCGACAATTCATCAGAATTGGCTCGGGCCGAGAAGTAGTTCTTGCGACTTACTTCATACTTCTTGTGCGGTTCACCTGCTGAATACCCTGTGAGAGGGCGAGCGAGGCGCGACAGGCGAGGACGAGGTCGTTCTACGGAAAGTGCCGGCCGGATGGACTAACCGAGCGATGTGTTCTGTTTAGGCAGCTCGTCAGGAAAAAACAGATTTGCACGCGTGTTCTGGGCTCTGCTGACTTCGTCCCAAAGACTTGCTGATCGCAATCAGTGCGCAGTCAATTGATATACCGCTGACTTTCGCCTCTCGCGCTTGGCGCCATGCGCGTATTGAGGTGCAACAAAAAAGGCGCAGGGCCGTCAAGCCCTGCGCCTTTTTATGAGACCTCTGAAAGGTTTCGTCAGAAAGGAATATCGTCATCCATATCGTCGAAGCCAGACGAAGATTTGGCCGGCGCCTGCCGCGGTGCCGGGGCCGCGGCGCGCGGTGCCGCAGCGGGAGGACGCGAATAGCCGCCGCCTTGCGCCCCCTGCGAGTAGCCGCCGTCGTCGTCGCCGCCCGAAGGTCCGCCCTGGCCCTGGCGGCTGCCGAGCATCTGCATCTGGTCGACGCGGATGTCGGTCGCGTACTTTTCGGCGCCGTCCTTGTCGGTGTACTTGCGCGTGCGGATCTGGCCCTCGACGTAGATCTGCGAGCCCTTGCGCAAGTATTGAGCAGCGATCTCGGCCAGCCGGCCGTTGAACACGAGGCGGTGCCACTCGGTGGCTTCGCGCATCTCGCCGCTTTGCTTGTCCTTCCACTTGTCGGTGGTGGCGAGGGTCACATTGCAGATCTGGTCCCCACTGGGAAAGGTGCGCGTTTCCGGATCGCGCCCGAGATTGCCGACGAGGATGACTTTGTTGACCGATGCCATATGCACTGCCCCTGATGAATGGATGAAAGAGGAGAAGGAAACCGGAGATTGTGCCCGATGGCACGCGGGCATTTATCATGCTCGGTTGCCCAAGACCGACCGCCCCGTGAATTCCCCCAACGACGATGCCTACCTCGGCGCCGTGCTCGCGCAGCAGCGCATCAGCATCCGCGGCGCCCGCACGCACAACCTCAAGAACGTCGACCTCGATATCCCGCGCAACAAGCTGGTGGTGATCACCGGCCTGTCGGGCTCGGGCAAGTCGAGCCTGGCCTTCGACACGCTCTACGCCGAGGGCCAGCGCCGCTATGTCGAGAGCCTGTCGGCCTATGCGCGGCAGTTCCTGCAGCTGATGGACAAGCCCGATGTCGACGTGATCGAGGGCCTCTCGCCCGCGATCAGCATCGAGCAGAAGGCGACCAGTCACAACCCGCGTTCCACCGTGGGCACGGTGACCGAGATCCACGACTACCTGCGGCTGCTCTATGCGCGCGCCGGCACGCCCTACTGCCCCGACCACGACCTGCCGCTGCAGGCGCAGACCGTGTCGCAAATGGTCGATGCCGTGCTGGCGATTCCGGATGAACCCAGGCTGATGATCCTGGCACCGGTGGCGCGCGAGAAGAAAGGCGAGTTCCTCGAGCTCTTCGCCGAGATGCAGGCCCAGGGCTACGTGCGCTTCCGCGTCAACGGCGAGACCTTCGAATACAACGACCTGCCCAAGCTCAAGAAAACCGAGAAGCACGACATCGACGTCGTCATCGACCGGCTGCGCGCGCGGCCCGACATGCAGCAGCGCCTGGCCGAGAGCTTCGAGAACGCGCTGCGCCTGGCCGAGGGTCGCGCGATCGCGCTGGAGATGCACGAAGACGGCAGCGCGAAAGAGCATCTCTTCAACGCCAAGTTCGCCTGCCCGATCTGCCACTACTCGCTGGCCGAACTCGAGCCGCGCCTGTTTTCCTTCAACTCGCCCGTGGGCGCCTGCCCGAGCTGCGACGGCCTCGGCCACAGCGAAGTCTTCGACCCGGCGCGCGTGGTCGCCTTTCCGTCGCTGAGCCTGGCGAGCGGCGCCATCAAGGGCTGGGACCGGCGCAACGGCTACTACTTCAGCATGCTGGAGAGCGTGGCCAAGCACTACAAGGTCAACGTCGACACGCCCTTCGAAGAGCTGCCCGCCTCGGTGCAGCAGGCCGTGCTGCACGGCTCGGCCGAGGAAGAGATCAAGTTCTCCTACACGATGGAAAGCGGCCAGCAGGCCGGCAGGAAGCTGACGCGCAAGCACCCGTTCGAAGGCGTGATCCCGAACATGGCGCGGCGCTACCGCGAGACCGATTCGGCGATGGTGCGCGAAGACCTCGCGCGCTTTCGCAACATGCAGCCCTGCCCCGATTGCGGCGGCACGCGGCTTCGGCGCGAGGCGCGCAGCGTGTTCCTGCAGGACGAATCGGGCCCCGAGCCGCGGCGCATGGCGATCTTCGAGATCAGCCGTGCGACGCTGCGCGACAGCCTCGCCTACTTCCAGGGCCTGCGCCTGCGCGGCGCCAAGGCCGAGATCGCCGACAAGGTGGTGCGCGAGATCGGCCTGCGGCTCAAGTTCCTCAACGACGTCGGCCTCAACTACCTGAGCCTGGACCGCAGCGCCGAGACGCTCTCGGGCGGCGAGGCGCAGCGCATCCGCCTGGCCTCGCAGATCGGCTCCGGCCTCACCGGCGTGATGTATGTGCTCGACGAGCCCAGCATCGGCCTGCACCAGCGAGACAACGATCGGCTGATCGGCACGCTCAGGCATCTGCGCGACATCGGCAACAGCGTGATCGTGGTCGAACACGACGAGGACATGATCCACGCCGCCGACCACGTGATCGACATGGGCCCGGGCGCCGGCGTGCATGGCGGCCGCGTGATGGCGCAGGGCAGCTATGCGCAAGTCGCGGCGAACCCCGATTCGCTGACCGGCCAGTACCTGTCGGGCGTGAAGAAGATCCCGGTGCCCGAGCGCCGCACGCCCTGGCTGCCGGCGGTCGCCAAGCCGGCCTTCAACGAGGGCAAGAAGGCCTCGCGCTTTCCGCAGAGCCCAGCGGCCGAACGGCGTGCGGCACGCGAGGCGGCGCACCTCGCATCGCAGACCGATCTGCAGGAGATCCGCGTGATCGGCGCCACCGGCAACAACCTTCAGGACGTGAACGTGGCCTTCCCGGTCGGCCTCCTGACCTGCGTGACCGGCGTCTCCGGCTCGGGCAAGTCGACGCTGGTCAACGACACGCTCTACAGCGCCGTGGCGCGCACCCTCTACCGCGCCCACGAAGAGCCGGCCGCGCACGAGGCGGTCGAGGGCATCGAGTACTTCGACAAGGTCATCAACGTCGACCAGTCGCCGATCGGCCGCACGCCGCGCAGCAATCCCGCCACCTACACCGGCCTCTTCACGCCGATCCGCGAGCTGATGGCCGAGACCAACACCGCACGCGAGCGCGGCTACGGGCCCGGGCGCTTCAGCTTCAACGTCGCGGGCGGCCGCTGCGAGGCCTGCCAGGGCGATGGCGTGGTCAAGGTCGAGATGCACTTCCTGCCTGACGTCTACGTGCCCTGCGAGGTCTGCCACGGCCAGCGCTACAACCGCGAGACGCTGGAGGTGCAGTACAAGGGCCGCAACATCGCGCAGATCCTCGACATGACGGTCGAGGCCGCGCATGAGTTCCTGAAGGCGGTGCCGACCATCGAACGCAAGCTGCGCACGCTGCTCGACGTGGGCCTCTCCTACATCAAGCTGGGGCAGGCCGCGACCACGCTGTCGGGCGGCGAGGCGCAGCGCGTGAAGCTCGCGCTCGAGCTCAGCAAGCGCGATACCGGCCGCACGCTCTACATCCTCGACGAGCCGACCACCGGGCTGCACTTCGCCGACATCGAGTTGCTGCTCAAGGTGCTGCACCAGCTGCGCGACGCCGGCAACACCATCGTCGTGATCGAGCACAACCTCGACGTCATCAAGACCGCCGACTGGCTGATCGACATGGGGCCCGAGGGCGGCGCGGGTGGCGGCACGGTGGTGGGCGTGGGCACGCCGGAAGCGATTGCCGCGAACGAGGCGAGCCATACCGGGCGCTACCTCAAACGACTGCTCTAGTGCAGGCGCTGGCAGGGTACAGTCGGCGATGACCGAAATCACTCCTCCTGATCCAGGCCCCCAGGCGCCGGACGACCTGCAGACGGAGGCATCGGCATTTGCAGCCGCCTGGATCGTCTTCGGCGTACTCATGCTGCTGGTGCTTCTCGTGCTGGCAGGCGTTCGCCACTTCTTTCCCTGACGAACGCGCGCCGGGCGACCGCCCCCTCCGTGCGCTATCGCACTGAAAAAGCGGCCAGTTCGGAATACGCTGGCATGCTGCCCCGGTGCCTGGAGCCATCCCATCGCCCTTTTCATGTTTGCCGCCGAATGCCTCGTTCATGACTACCTGAACGGCCGCACCATGCCGACGCTCGTGCACCGCCGTGTAGTGCGCATCGTCGAAGCACGACTCGTCGACGGCGCGCTGCCGGTGCTCGATCACGATCTCTGCAGAGACGTCGACAGCGAGGCCAGCGCCCCGCCACGCGTCATCGAAGCCTCCTGAGAACCCGCGCTTCCGGCGCCGTCGCGGCTGTGTGCGATATCGAACATACTGCGCTATGGCCACGCCCCCCGATCCCCGAAAGAACCATCTGCTCGCCATGCTGCCGGACGCCGAGTGGCAGCGCTGGCTGCCGCAACTCGAGTCGGTGGACATGCCGCTCGGCCAGGTGCTCTACGAGTCGGGCAGCACGCTCAGCCACGTGTACTTTCCGACCACCGCCATCGTCTCGCTGCTGTATGTCATGGAGAACGGCTCCTCGGCCGAGATCGCCGTCGTCGGCAACGAGGGGATCGTCGGCATCTCCCTCTTCATGGGGGGCGAATCCACACCCAGCCGCGCCGTGGTGCAAAGCGCGGGCCAGGGTTGGCGGCTGAAGGCGCAGATGATGAAGGACGAATTCAACCGGGCCGGTCCGGTGCTGCACCTGCTGCTGCGCTACACCCAGGCGCTGATCACGCAGATGGCGCAAACGGCGGTGTGCAACCGGCACCATTCGCTGGACCAGCAGTTGTGCCGCTGGCTGCTGCTGAGCCTGGACCGCCTGCAAGGCAACGAGCTCGTGATGACGCAGGAGCTGATCGCCAATATGCTCGGCGTGCGCCGCGAAGGCGTGACCGAGGGCGCCCTCAAGCTGCAGAAGGCGGGGTTGATTCGGTATGCGCGCGGCCGCATCACGGTGCTGAACCGCGAGGGACTGGAGAAGCGCACCTGCGAGTGCTACGCCGTGGTCAAGAAGGAGTACGACCGGCTGCTTCCGGAGCGGTTGGCGACCTGATCCCGCGGCTGCTCTGTGCGCTGGCAGACCGTCGCGCCGGCGATCTGAAGTGCTCGGCGCTGCGGGCTCAGCGACGGCCTGTGCCTGCTATGGCGCCGACAAGAGGACCTACGCCGAGTTGCTCTGAATGTGCGGTCGCGAACAGACAGGACGCAACCGATCGCCTACAAGGGGGGATGGACTATGACTTCGCTTCCAAACGCCTTCCGTACCAAGGATGGGAGGTGCGCAGCCGCCTCACCCTTGTTTCCCTGGAGGGCACGGTGGCGGCCGGCGCGGAGCTCTATGTCGACGAGATCCTGAAGTGCCACCTCGTGTCGTGCAAGCAGTTCGCCCACGGGGGCGACGCCATCCGCGCGATCGAGCGCAAGGCCACCCTTTGGATCGATGACCGCGCAACGCATTCCAGGAGCAGCGATGTCGCAGCCGCCCTTCTTTCATGAGGCTTCGGGCACCGTCCGCTTCTGGGTCGAGGTCGAGGGACAATTCGTCGGCGCCAGCGTCGGCAAGGAAACCTTGCACTACCGCTATCGGTCGACCGCCACCGACGACGAAGCATTGGACACCTATGCGCTCCACGCGCAGGACATCGATGACGCCGTGCGGCGCCGCGTCGCACAAGGTTCAACCGAACCGGTGATGCTGCGCGAGTTCGATCTGCGCCATGACGCTCCGCGCCCCTGAGGCCCGGCCAGCCGCCATGACCTGCGAGGTCATCGACGCCGCGCACCCGCTCTGAGACATTGGATGCAAGCCGGAACCGAGGTGGTTCCGGCAGCAACCAGGCCGAACTTCAAAGGCCGCGAAAGAGCATCATGACCTCAGGTTTCGACATCCTTCCCCTCGCCGTCGCGCTTCTCATCGGCATCGCCGCCGTGGGTTCCTGCATCGGCATCGGCATCGTCGGGTCGAAGCTGCTGGAGGGCACGGCGCGGCAGCCCGAGCTCAAGGACACGCTGCAGACCCTGTTCTTCCTGATCGCGGGCGTGACCGACGGTGCCTTCATCATCGCGACCGGCATCGGCCTCTGGTTCGCCACCGCCAATCCGTTCGGGGGTTGAGAGCGCGGGCCACAATGCCCACCCATGCAAACCCTCACGCTGCGCCAGTTCGCCCTGCTCGTTCCGCTGACGCTGGTGTGGGGCCTCAACTGGCCGGTGATGAAGCTGGGCGTGGCCGACTACCCGCCGCTGGCCTTTCGCACCCTCTCGCTCTGGCTCGGCCTGCCTGTGCTCGGACTCGCACTGATCGCGATGAAGGTGCCGTTTCGCGTGCCGCGGCGCTATTGGCCCGAACTGCTGTGGCTGGCGGCCACCAACATGTTCGTCTGGCACGCCTGCATCATCCTGGCGGTGAAGGCGCTGTCCAGCGGGCGCGCCGCGATCCTGGGCTACACGATGCCGGTGTTCTCGGCCGTGATCGGCGCGCTGCTGTTCAAGGCGGTGCTGACGCGCCGCGGCTGGCTGGGCGTGAGCGCCTGCGCGCTGGGCGTAGCGCTCTTGCTGTGGCACGAGTTCACCCATCTCGCGGGGCGCCCCGGCTATGTCGCACTGGCCTTGATGGCAGCGGCCACCTGGGCGCTGGGCACGCAGCTGCTGCGGCACACGCGCATCGAGCTGCCCACGCTCACGCTCTCGTTCTGGATGACCGCGCTCACCGCCGTCGTGATGACGCTGTTGTCGCTGCTGTTCGAGCGCCCGCAATGGCAGATGCCGGGTAGCGCAGCCTGGGCCGCGATCGCCTACAACGCGGTGCTGATCTTCGGCTTCGCGCATGCCGCCTGGTTCTACCTCGCGCGCGGGCTGCCGCCGGTGGCTTCCACGCTCAGCGTCATGCTGATCCCGGTGCTCGGCGTGTTCAGCGGCGCGCTGTGGCTGGGCGAAACCGTGTACTGGCAGGACTGGACCGCGGTCGTGCTGATGATGATCGCCATCGCCTCGGTGCTGTGGCCGGCGCGTACCGGCCCCGCCCTCAAGCGGCCTTGAGCTCGAGTTCGCGGCGAGCCCGCGCCGGAATCGCCGACGCCTGGCGCGCCGCGCCCTCGCTGCAGAGCGCCTCCCACAGCGCGGCATCGCCGGCGCGGCGCGCGGCCTCCATCGCCGTCAGATAGATCAGGCTGCGCTGCGCCTGGCTGCCGCCGAAGCCGTTCGTGGCCGGCAGCAGCGGCAGCAGCAGCTGCGCGCAGTGGGCGTAGCGGCCTGCGCCGAAAGCCATGACCGCCTCGCACAAGGTGCCGGCCTCGCGCCACCACGGTGCCGGCGCCGTGGCCGGCACGGCCGCCATCGCGCGCTGCCCGACCTCGATCTGTGCGGGCTCGCCGGCGCCGACCAGCGCCAGCATCGCGTGCACATCGTTGAAGACCGACCAGCCCCAGGCCGCCTGGTCGCGCCAGCGCGCCGCCAGCGCCTGCCAGCGCGCGGCCACGTCGACGCCGCGCAGGCCGAGCCGCCACAGCAGCGCGCTCGCATCGACCAGGTCCAGCGCCATCGAGGCCGGCCCGGGCGCGATCGCGCGGTCGTAGAGCGCCAGCGCCGAGGCGTGGTCGCCGTTGCGCAGGTGCTGCAGCGCCAGGTGCCAGTGGTTGTGCACCGCGAGCGCGTTGTCCTGCTGCCAGAGCGAGGTCTCGGTGGTGAGCCAGCGGATGCCCTCGGCCACGCGGCCCTGCATCTCGTAGACGTGGGCCACGGCATGCACGGCCCAGGCGTCCTGCGGATTGCGCGCCAGCGCCTCCATGCCCAGCGCCTCGGCGCGCGCGTATTCGTTGCATTCCTCGAGGCCGAAGGCATGCATGCCCAGCACGTAGCTGTAACCGACGTCGTCCTCGCTCCATTGGTCCAGCGCGCGGCCGATGCGGTCGCGCAGCATGGTCGACTGGCACCGCACCACGTCCGCCATGTGCGTGAGCTGCAGCGCGAACAGGTCGCGCGGATGGTCGATCAGATGGCGGTCGAGCAGGCGGTTGGCGCGGCCCATGTCGCCGTCGGCCCAGACCTGCAGGGCGGCCTGGAAGGAGCGTTCGCGCTCGTTCGGCCGGTGCCGGCTCGCGGCCGCGGCGGCCAGGCTCTCCCGCGCCGCAGGAAGCGCCTGACCATCGATGGCGCTGAGCATGAAGCCGGCCATCAGGAGGTGGCCCGAAATGAAGTCCGGGTCCTGTTCCAGGGCCGGCTGCAGCACCGCGACCGGATCGAGCCGCAGGCTGTTGAAAAGGTCGAGCGCCTGCTCGTAGACGGCCACGGAGGCCGCTTGATCGGTGGAAAGCGCCAGTCCGCGCGCATCGTGGTGGGTCATTGGTGGCTCCTTGTACGAAAGACGCAAGAAGCGTAAGTTCGCCCGGCCGAAACCCCCGCAGCGATTCCCGCAACAAGGCTGACGATTCCGCCACCCAATGAGCTCCGCAGCCCCTTCTTCCGGCGATCGCCCCGTGATCGCCATCCTCGTGACCGCCGAGAGCGCAGCCTCGGTGGTCTACGGCATGTTCGACCTCCTGAAGTGCGCCGGCCGCGATTGGCCGATGGTGGTCGACGGCCGGCCGGGCGCCGAGCTGCTCGAACCCGTGCTGGTCGCCGCGAGACCGGGCATCGTGCGTGCCGCCAATGGCGTGCCCATCGAGGCGCACCGCAGCTTCGACGAGCTCGCCGCGCCGGCCGTCGTCTGCGTGCCCGAACTCATGATCTCGCCTTACGGGCCGCTCGACGGCCTGTTCGCCCGGGAGGTCGCGTGGATCCGGCGCTGCCACGCCGGCGGCTCGCTGCTCGCCGCCTCCTGCTCGGGCGCCATGCTCCTCGGCGAAGCGGGCCTGCTCGACGACGAGGACGCCACCACGCACTGGGCCTTCTGCGAGGTGCTGCAGCGCCGCTATCCGCTCGCGCGGGTGCGGCCGCACTGCGCCCTGATCGCCTCGGGCGAGGGCCAGCGCCTGGTGATGGCCGGCGGCGGCAGCTCATGGATGGACCTGGCGCTCTACCTGATCGCGCGCTTTGTCGGCATAGAGGCCGCGATGCAGGTCGCCAAGCTCAACCTGATCGACTGGCACCATGTGGGCCAGCAGCCCTTCGCGCGCGTGGCGAGCACACGGCAGGCGGAAGACGCGGTCATCGGCCGCTGCCAGACCTGGATTGCCGACCACTACGCGCAAGCCGCGCCGGTGGCCGCGATGACCGAGCAGAGCGGGCTGGCGGAGCGCTCGTTCCAGCGCCGCTTCAAGCTCGCGACCGGCATGACGCCGATGGAATATGTGCAGACCCTGCGCATCGAGGAAGCCAAGCACCTGCTCGAGACCACGGAAGCGCCGGTCGAGGCGATCGCGGGCGAGGTGGGCTACGACGATGCAGCCTTCTTCAGCCGCATGTTCCGCCGCGCGGTGAGCCTGAGCCCGGGGCAGTACCGGCGGCGCTTCGGCGGCCTGCGCGCGGCGCTGGCCGGTACGGGGCGCTGAACGCCAGGGCCTGTCAGATAGGCGCCGCGCCGCCGCTGCTCGACCACGGGCTTCCCTCGGGCAGCACGCGCAGCATGCCTTCCTGCGCGGTCGAGGCCACCAGCCGCCCGTCGCGCGTGAACAGGCTGCCGCGGCACAGGCCGCGGGCGCCGCCGGCACTGGGCGAATCGACGGCATAGAGCAGCCAGTCGTCCATGCGGAAATCGCGGTGGAACCACATCGCATGGTCGAGGCTGGCCGGGCGCACCCGGCCGCTCATGAAGCTCAGCCCGTGGGGCAGCATGGCGGCGCGCAGCAGGCCGTGGTCGGAGGCGTAGGCCAGGAGCGCGCGGTGCACCACCGGGTCGTCGGGCAGCGGCGCGATGGCGCGCAGCCAGAGCGCGCTTTCCGAAGGGCGAGGCGCCGGCGTGAGCAGGTCGTCGGGATCGGCGCGGCGGTATTCGATGCCGTGCGCTTGCAGCGCCTTGGCGCGCCAGCGCTCGGGCAGCCGATCGCCGAGCGCGTGGCGCTGGTCCAGCTCGCTCGGCAAACCCTCAGGGCCAGGCGCCGCGGGCATCGCGAGCTGGTGCTCGATGCCCTGGTCCACCGTCTGGAAGGAGGCCGACATCTCGAAGATGATGCGCTCGCGCTGGCGCGCCACCACGTGCCGCGTGGTGAAGCTGCGGCCGTCGCGCACGCGGTCGACCGCGTACTCGATCGGTGCATGTTCGCCCGGCAGCAGGAAGTAGGCATGCATCGAGTGCACCGGCCGGTCGGCGGCGACCGTGCGGCTTGCCGCGACCAGCGCCTGGCCGAGCACCTGGCCGCCGAACACGGCCGGGGTGCCGATGTCCTCGCTCTGGGCCCTGAAGCGGTCGTCGCCCAGGGCTTCGAGGTGCATGAGTTCGACGAGCTGGTTGACGAGGCGGGCGGCGGTGGCGGGATCGGTCATCCGATGACGATAGCAAAGAGAATGCCGCGGTGCTGTCCCGCGGCTGTCAGCCCATGCGCTTCAGAGGTCGAGGTCGACGCCGTCGGCGATCAGCATCTTCTGCAGCGCCGGCACGTCGATAACGGCAAAGCTGCTTGCGCCCAGCGCAGCCGCAGCGGTCCCCGCGGCCTGCCCCATCACGAAGCAGCCGCCGCTGGCCCGCGCGGCCGACTGGCCCTCGTGCGTCATCGAGGCGCAGCGGCCGGCCACCAGCAGGTTGTCGACGCCGCGCGGCACCAGCATGCGCCAGGGCAGCTGGTTGTAGGTGCGCGTTTCGTCGCGCGGAAAGGCCCATTCGATCTTGCCGGCGGCATGCATCTCCATCGGCCAGGCGTTGATGCCGATGCTGTCGTCGAAGCGCGCCGAGGATAGGATGTCTTCGCCGGTCAAGGCATAGAGCCCCTCGATGCGCCGCGTCTCGCGGATGCCGACCTGCGGCGCGATCTCGACGATGGCCGATTGCTCGAAGCCCGGCACTTCGGCCTTCAGGAAGCGGAAGTACTCGCCGATCTGGCGCCGGCCCTCGACCTCGCCGTCGCTGAGCTCGCGCGCATCCACGCCGTTCATGGCGTCGCCCTTGGCGTTGCGGATCTGCGTGACGTTGGCGCGCCATTCGCGCGGGTCGATCTGCGGCCTGAGGATCGCGCCTTCGCGCGGGAAGCGGTAGGCCTCGGGATCGCGCTCGCGCGCCTTCGCCATCAGGTCGTTGATGGCCTTGAACTCGCCCACCGCGGCCAGCGCGCGTGGCGCATCCACATGGCCGACGCGGAACATGGTGGACGGAAAGAGCCCGCTGCCATGGCCGTCGCCGACCTCGAAGGGCACGCCCGCGAAGACCGCGACATCGGCATCGCCGCTGCCGTCGACGAAGGCATTGGCGCGGATCGCCTGCCGGCCCGACTTGGTCTCGACCACCAAGGCCGCGATGCGCGGGCCTTCCATCACCACGGCTGCGGCCCAGGCATGGAACAGCAGCTCGACACCGGCATCGAGCAGCAGCTGGTCGGCCGCGCACTTGTAGATCGAGGTGTCGTAGGAGCGCACGCGGATGCGGCCCTGCATGCCGTCCTGCGGCTTGTTGAGGCCGCCCATCGCATCCATGCGCGCGAGCAGCTCGTCGACCACGCCGTGCACCAGCTGCGTCATCTCGCCACCGCGCTTGCCGTAGAGGCCGGCGAAGTTGGTCACCCCGCCGGCGGTGCCCATGCCGCCGAGGAAGCCGTAGCGTTCCACCAGCAGCGTGCGCGCGCCATGGCGCGCGGCGCTCACGCTGGCCGCGATGCCGGCCGGGCCGCCGCCGACCACGACGACGTCATACTCGCCGAAGACCGGCAGGCTGCGCTCAGGCTCGATGATCGAAGCGCTCATTGCAGCTTGATGTTGTTGGTCGAGATGATCTTGGTCATGATCGCCGCCTCTTCCTTCACGCGCGTGCGCATGCCATCCGGCGAGGTGCCGACCGCCTGCCAGCCCTGCTCGAACAGCTTCTGCCGCACTTCGGGCGTCTTCATGACGATGGCGAGCTCGCGCGAGATGCGCTCCTGCGCGGCCTTGGAAAGATTGGCCGGGCCGAGCAGCGCGGTCCACACCTCGAGGTTGAAGTCCTTCACGCCGGCGTCGGCCAGCGGCGCCAGCTCGGGCACCAGCGTGCTGCGCCCGCTCGTGATGCCGATGGCCTTGACCTTGCCGGCCTTGACCTGGGGCATGGCCACGCCGGGCGGGATCAGCGCCATCTGGATCTGGTTGCCGATCAGGTCGGTCATGACCTGCGGATTGCCCTGATAGGGCACATGCACCGCCTTCAGGCCCGGCACGCGGCCCTTGAGCAGCTCCATGCCCAGGTGGCCCACCGAACCCACGCCCACCGAACCGTAGCTCCACTTGTCCTCGCTCTTGCGCGCCGCGTCGACGAAGGCGGCGCCGCTGGGCAGGCTGTTCTGCGCCACCAGCACCAGCGGCGCGGTGGTGAGCAGCGAGAGGTAGGTGAAGTCCTTGGCCGGGTCGTAGGGCAGCCTGGAATAGAGCATCTTCGACGAGGTCAGGTTGCCGTTGATGACCACGCCGAGCGTGTGATCGTCGGTCGCCTTGGCCACCTGGTCGGCCGCGATGTTGCCCGAGGCGCCCGGCTTGTTGTCGACCACGATGGGCTGGCCCAGCGCCTTGGCCAGCGGGTCGGCGATGGTGCGCGCCGCGATGTCGGGCGTCGAGCCGCCGGGGAAGCCGACGACGAGGCGGATCGGCTTGGTGGGCCACGCGCCGTTCTGCGCCGCGGCGGCCAGCGGCAGCGCGCAGGCGGCGATCAAAAGAGCTCTCTTGGAAAACTGCATGGAAGTGAAGCGGTGAATGAAAAAGAGGAGTGAAGGATAAGGCCGAGGTGTGTCCAGGCGTTACTCGAGGCTGATGTTGCCCCGGCGAACCAGCTCTCCATAGACCTTCGACTTGGCCTCGGCCTGCCGCCGGATCTCCTCCGGCGACCAGGCCAGCGGCTCGAAGGCGAAGGTGTCGAAGCGCGCGCGAATCTCGGGGTCGGCGATGACCTTGGCGACGTCGGCATTGATCTTCGCCTTGACCGCCGGCGATACGCCCTTGGGGGTGAGCAGCGAGACGAAGGAGCTCACTTCCAGGCTGGCCGGCCCGCCGGCTTCGGCCATGGTCGGCACCTCGGGCATCTGCGGGATGCGCTTCGGCGCCGCGATCGCGATGTAGCGCAGCTTGCCGGCCTTGTAGATGCCCTGGCTCGACGGGATGCTCGCGAAGCTCCACGGCACCTCGCCCGAGCCCACGTTGGCGAAGAGCTGCGAGACCTCGCGGTAGGGCACGTGCTGCATCTGCACCCCAGTCAGCGCCTCGAGCTGCTGCGCACCCAGGTGGCCGGGACTGCCGACGCCCCACGATCCGTAGCTGACCGGGCCTGCCTTGGCGGCGGCGACCAGGTCCGTCATGTTCTTCCACTTCGAATCGGTCGGTACCGCGACGAAGAAGGGCGTGCGGAACAGCGAGGCCACCGGATCGAAGTGCTGCAGCGTCACGAAGTTGCGCGACTTGTACAGGTGCGGCAGCGCCGCGATGTGCTCGCTGTCGAGCTGCAGCAGCGTGTAGCCGTCGGGGGCGGCACGCCGGGCCTGGTCGATCGCGATGAAGCCGCCGCCGCCGGGCTTGTTGTCGACCACCACGCGCTGGTTCCAGAGCCGCCCCAGCTTGTCCGACACCAGGCGCAGCACCGCATCGGGTCCGCTGCCGGCGGCGAAGGGCGTGATCAGCGTGACCGGCTTGCTCGGGTAGTCGGCGGCCGGCGCCTGCGCGAAGGCGGCCGTGGCGAGCAGCGCGGTGGCGGCGCCGGCGATCAGCGGGAGGAAGGATTTCATGGCAGGCGAGTCTCCGGTGTTGTGAGGAAAAGGGCGATCAGGCGGCGGCGCGCGGCGCGTCCGCCAAACATTGCGCGGGGTCCCAGGCATAGAGCCACTCCACCGCATCGTAGAAGCGCTCGGGCGTACGGCCGACCCAGAGGCTGTTGCGCACCAGCCGCTCGACGCCTTTCGCGTGGTAGAGCCGGCCCATCTCGCGCACCGACAGCACCACGCGGGCCGTGCGCGCCACGCGTGCCGACGCATAGAGCTGGAAGGCGGCGGGCAGATCGAACTCGCAGGCCTCGACGGCTGCGCCCAGCGTCACCGCGTCCTCGAGCGCCATGCAGGCGCCCTGCGCGAGGTACTGCATCATCGGATGGGCCGCATCGCCCAGCAGCGTGGCCGGGCCTTCGCTCCAGTTTGCGACCGGATCGCGGTCGGCGGTGCTCCAGCGGCGCCAGGAGGTCGGCCGGTCCAGCAGCTGGCGCGGGCGCGCATGCACGCCTTCGAAGTAGGACAGCACTTCCTTCTTGCTGCCTTCGGTCACGCCCCACTCTTCCTGCTCGCGGCTGTGGAAAGTCACGACCAGGTTGTACTGCTCGCCATGGCGCAGCGGGTAGTGCACCAGGTGGCAGTTGGGGCCGGCCCAGACCACCGGCGCGTTCCAGCGCAGGTCCTCGGGCATGTCGGCGGCCGGCACCACGGCGCGGTAGACCACATGGCCCGAGACGCGCGGCGCATCGCCGATGAGCCTGGCGCGCACCACCGACTTGACGCCGTCGCAGCCGACGATCGCATCGGCCTGGAAGCGCCGGCCGTCGCGCGTGACCGCCGTCACGCCGCTGCTGCCGATATCGAGATGCTCGACCTGCGCCGAGGTGTGGAAGCGGATCAGCGGATGCTCTTTGACCGCCTCGTGGATCGCGCCGTGCAGGTCGGCGCGGTGGCTCACCGCATACGGATTGCGAAAGCGCGCGCGGAAGGCCTCGCCCACCGGCACCGAGGCCACCTCGCTGCAATCGACCGCATCCATCATCACCAGCCGGTCGGTGAAGACCGAGCCGCGCCGCACCGCCTCGCCGACGCCCAGCGCATCGAGCGCGGCGAAGGCATTGGGGCCCAGCTGCAGGCCGGCGCCGATCTCGCCGATGGCGGCGCTCTGCTCCAGCAGGTCGATGGAGATGCCGAGCCGCGCCAGGGCCAGCGCCGCCGCCATGCCGCCGATGCCGCCGCCGACCAACAGCACGGAGGGCTTGTCTTGTCGTGGGGTGCCCATGATGTCTTGTCTCCCTGTTGTGCCTGCGAACTCAGTCGATGCGAACCGCGATCGGCTCGAGGCCGTCGATGCGCACCTGCATCGTCTGCCCGCGCTGCACCGCACCCACGCCTTCGGGCGTGCCGGTGAAGATCAGGTCGCCGGGTTGGAGCGCGAACAAGGTCGAGAGGTTCGCGATGACCTCGTTCACCGACCAGATCAGGTTGCGGATGTCGCTCTTCTGGCGCGTCTCGCCGTTCACTTCGAGCGCGATCGCGCCGGCCGTGATTTCGCCGGCTTCCTCGCGACGGCGCACCACGCCGACCGGCGCCGAAAAGTCGAAGGCCTTGCCGATCTCCCAGGGCCGGCCCTGCTCGCGCATCTTCATCTGCAGGTCGCGGCGCGTCATGTCGAGGCCGACCGCATAGCCGTAGATGTGTGCAGCCGCGTCCTCGACCGCGATGTCGCGGCCGCCCTCGCCGATCAGCACCACGAGCTCGGCTTCATAGTGGTAGTTGGCGGTCTGGCCCGGATAGGGAATACCCACGGTCTCGCCGGCAGGCACCGGCACGATCGACGCATCGTCGTTCGGCTTGCAGAAGAAGAAGGGCGGCTCGCGGTCGGGGTCGAAGCCCATCTCGCGCGCATGCGCCGCGTAGTTGCGGCCCACGCAGTAGACGCGGCGCACCGGGAACAGGTCAGTCGAGCCGGCGATGGGAAGGCCGACGACGGCCGGGGGAGTGAGGACGAAAGACATGAGGGCTCCTGCCGCGGTGCGGCGCATGGATCGAGAAAAAGAAGGCTGCCGGGGCAGCGCGGGTCAGGCGTTGTCCAAATAGGCTTCGCGCAGCACGCCCATCGCCTGTTGAACGGGCCGGTCGGAAAAGCTGAACAACACCACCTCGTCGTTGGCGGAAAGGCGCAGCGGCGCCCACGAGGGCACGACGAAGGTGTCGCGCGGACCGAAGTCGAAGCGCTGGCCGCCGATCTCGGCCGTGCCGCGGCCCTCGACCACGCTGTAGACGGCGCCGTCGGTCGCGCGGTGCGTCTTGCCGGCAAAACCCTTGGGCAGCAGCTGGAGGTTGGTTCCGATGGTCGGCATCGGCGCGCCGCCGGTCAGTGGGTTGATGTAGCGCAGCTTGTGGCCGAGCCAGGCGTCGGGCGCCTCCTGCTTCTGCAATTGCGCCAGCGCCTCGCGGCTGCGCGCATAGGGGTAGTTGAAGATCGGCGAGGTGGGCGCGCTGTGGTCGTGCCGCACCGGCACCATGTTGTGGCCGAAGCGCGCCAGGCTGTGGCCTTCGGGCCGCGCGACGTGCTGCACCTTGGCGTCGTCGTTCTCGGCGAAGCCGGCATCGAAGAAGCGCAGCATCGGGATGTCGAGCCCGTCGAGCCACACCACCGGCTCGGCCGCGCCTTCGATGCCCTCGTTGCCATGGTCGTGCCAGGCCCACGAGGGCGTGATGATGAAGTCGCCCGGGTACATGGTGGTGCGCTCGCCGCCCACCGTGGTGTAGGCGCCCTTGCCGTCGACGATGAAGCGCAGCGCCGACTGCACATGGCGATGCGAGGGCGCGACCTCGCCCGGCATGATGAGCTGCAGGCCGGCATAGAGCGATTGCGTGATCGAGGAACGGCCCGGGATCGCGGGGTTCTCCAGCACCAGCACGCGGCGCACCGCCTCTTCGGCCGTGATGAGCGCGGCCGATTCCATCAGGAGCGGGCGAATCTCGTCGTAGCGCCAGAGCGCGGGCACGCAGGGCGTCTGCGGCTCGCGCGGCACCAGGGCGTGCAGCGATTCCCACAACGGCGTGAGGTGCAGCGGGCGGATGCGCTCGTAGTAGTCGCGACGCTCGGCGGCGTTGCTGCGCGCGGGCTGGGGGGCGGTGCTCATTTGTGGCATGTCTCCGGGGGAATGACCGCATTGTTCGCCTCCACCACTATTTGTTCAAGACGCACAGCCAATACCTGGAATCCGATTTTTCGATAATGGTCGCTGCATCCCACCCGAGGAATCCCAATGTCCAAGCTCGATCTCGAATGGCTCGCGGTCTTCGACGAGATCTACAAGACCGGCAGCGTCTCGAAGGCGGCCGAGCGCCTCGACATGGCGCAGGCCGCGGCCAGCACCATGCTCAACAAGCTGCGCGCGCACTTCGACGACCGGCTGTTCGCGCGCACCGCGCAAGGCATGCAGCCCACGCCCTACGCCCAGCGCATCTACACCCACGTGCGGGAGGCGCTCACCCAGCTCGAGCAGGCGCGCGGCAGCCGCAGCAGCTTCGACCCCGGCCAGGCGCGGCGCAACTTCCGCATCTGCATGACCGACATCAGCGAGGTGGTGCTGCTGCCCGGGCTGCTCGACCACCTGCGCCGCACGGCGCCCGGCGTGCACATCGAGACCGAGATCATCTCGACCGCGAGCGGCCGGCGGCTGGAGGACGGCGAGGTCGACCTGGCGGTGGGCTTCATGCCGCAGCTCGATGCCGGCTTCTATCAGCAGACGCTCTTCATGCAGAACTTCGTCTGCCTGGTGGCGCGGAACCATCCGCGCATCGGCGAGCGGCTCACGAGGAAGCGCTTCGAGGCCGAGGCGCACGCGGTGATCTCGTCCTCCGGCACTGGCCATGCGATCGTCGACAAGACCATCGCGCGCCTCGGCCTCGCGCGCAACGTGGTGGTGCGCTTGTCGAGCTTTCTCAGCGTGGCGCGCATCGTTGCCCATACCGAGCTGGTCGTGATCGTGCCGCGCATCCTCGGCGAGGTGCTGGCCACGCAGGAGCCGGTGAAGCTGCTGGAGCCGCCATTCAAGCTGCCTTCCTATGCCGTCAAGCAGCACTGGCACGAGCGCTTCCATGCGGATCCGGGCAATGCGTGGCTCAGGCGCACGGTGGCCCAACTTTTCGGTGCCCAAACCGCTTCGCCGCTCACATAATCGCCGCGGGCGCCCCACGACATCAACTCATCGCCCAGGCAAACATGAGCTCGATCACCCTGCGCTTCCTGGCCGAACCCAGCACCGTCAATTTCGGCGGCAAGGTCCACGGCGGCACCGTCATGAAGTGGATCGACGAAGCCGGCTACGCCTGCGCGACCAGCTGGTCCAAGCGCTACTGCGTGACGGTGTTCATCGGCAGCATCCGCTTCCACCGGCCGATCATGATCGGCGATCTGGTCGAGGTCGAGGCGCGGCTCGCCTACACCGGCAGCAGCAGCATGAACATCTCGGTCGAAGTGCGCAGCGGCGACATGAAGGGCGGCGAGATGCAGAAGACCACCGAGTGCCTGGTCGTCTTCGTCTCGGTCGACTCGCACGGCCGGCCGCTGCCGGTCGACAGCTTCACGCCGGGAACCCCGGGCGAGATGGCGCTGGCGGAGCGTGCACGCACACACCTCGAGGCTTCGCGCGCCGCTTCGGGCGGCGGCTAGCCGCAAACGCTCCGGCTGCCTGCGCCGCAGCAGGCGCTCCCTGGCTACACTGCGGCGTGCCGAGGCACGCCGCTTTCGTCTAAGGCACTTTTTTTCCTCACTCCGAGAGGGGCAAGAGATGAACGTTCTGGACAAATCCGTGGCGACCAGCTCAGTGGACGAGATGGCAACGCTTCTGGATGCGCTGACCCGGTTCCGCAAGGGCGATGCCAAGGTCCGGCTGCCCGCGCACTGGACCGAGCTTTCCGGCAAGGTCGCCGACGTCTTCAACGACCTGGTCGAACAGAACGCCGCGCTGGCCGCCGAGCTGGTGCGCCTGCGCCAGGTGGTCGGCAAGGAAGGCAAGCTCAAGCAGCGCGCGGTGCTGGCCGAAAGACGCGGCTTCTGGGGCGAGTCGGTCGAATGCGTGAATGCGCTGATCGACGACCTGGTGCATCCGACCACCGAGGTCGCGCGCGTGATCGGCGCCGTGGCGCAGGGCGACCTGTCGAAGAGCATGGCGCTGGAAGTCGACGGGCGCGAGCTGGAAGGCGAGTTTCTCCGCACGGCCAAGACCATCAACAAGATGGTCGAGCAGCTCGGCAACTTCTCGGCCGAGGTCACGCGCGTGGCGCGCGAGGTCGGCACCGAAGGCAAGCTCGGCGGCCAGGCCAAGGTGAAGGGCGTGGCCGGCACCTGGAAGGATTTGACCGATTCCGTCAATTCCATGGCCGGCAACCTGACCGACCAGGTGCGCAACATCGCCGACGTGACGACGGCGGTGGCCAAGGGCGACCTGTCGAAGAAGATCGATGTCGACGTCAAGGGCGAGTTCCTGACCCTGAAGAACACGATCAACACCATGGTCGACCAGCTGCGCTCCTTCGCATCGGAGGTGACGCGGGTGGCGCGCGAGGTCGGTACCGAAGGGTCCCTGGGCGGGCAGGCGCGGGTCGAAGGCGTCTCGGGCACCTGGAAGGACCTGACCGACTCGGTGAACTCGATGGCCGGCAACCTGACCAGCCAGGTGCGCAACATCGCCGACGTGACCAAGGCGGTGGCGGCCGGCGACCTCTCCAAGAAGATCACCGTCGACGTGAAGGGCGAGATCCTCGAGCTCAAGAACACGGTCAACACCATGGTCGACCAGCTGCGTTCCTTCGCGGCCGAGGTCACGCGCGTGGCGCGCGAAGTGGGCACCGAGGGCAAGCTCGGCGGCCAGGCCGACGTGCAGGGCGTGGCCGGCACCTGGAAGGACTTGACCGAGTCGGTCAACTTCATGGCCGGCAACCTGACCTCCCAGGTGCGCAACATCGCCGACGTGACCAAGGCGGTGGCGGCCGGCGATCTCTCCAAGAAGATCACGGTGGACGTGAAGGGCGAAATCTCCGAGCTGAAGAACACCGTCAACACGATGGTCGACCAGTTGCGTTCCTTCGCTGCCGAGGTCACGCGGGTGGCGCTGGAGGTCGGCACCGAGGGCATCCTCGGCGGCCAGGCCGACGTGCAGGGCGTGGCCGGCACCTGGAAGGACCTGACGGACTCGGTCAACCTGATGGCGTCGAACCTGACCAGCCAGGTACGCAACATCGCCGACGTGACCAAGGCGGTGGCCACCGGCGACCTCTCCAAGAAAATCACGGTCGACGTGAAGGGCGAGATCCTGGAGCTGAAGGCCACCATCAACACCATGGTGGACCAGCTCTCGTCCTTTGCCGCCGAAGTGACGCGGGTGGCGCGCGAGGTCGGCACCGAAGGCCGGCTCGGCGGCCAGGCCCAGGTGCGCGACGTCTCGGGGACCTGGAAGGACCTCACGGACAACGTCAACTCCATGGCCGGCAACCTGACCGGCCAGGTGCGCGGCATCGCGAAGGTGGTGACGGCGGTGGCCAACGGCGATCTGCAGCAGAAGCTGACCGTCGAGGCCAAGGGCGAGATCGCGGCGCTGGCCGAAACCATCAACAGCATGACGGACACGCTCGCCACCTTTGCCGACCAGGTGACGACGGTCGCGCGCGAGGTCGGCGTCGAGGGCAAGCTGGGCGGCCAGGCGAAGGTGCCCGGGGCCGCCGGCACCTGGAAGGGCCTGACCGAGAACGTGAACCAGCTGGCGGCCAACCTGACGACCCAGGTGCGCGCCATCGCGGAAGTGGCCACGGCCGTGACGCAAGGCGACCTGACCCGCTCCATCACCGTGAAGGCCCAGGGCGAGGTCGCGGCGCTGAAGGACACGATCAACGAGATGATCCGCAACCTGAAGGACACGACGCAGAAGAACACCGAGCAGGACTGGCTCAAGACCAACCTCGCCAAGTTCAGCCGCATGCTTCAGGGCCAGAAGGATCTGCTCACGGTGGGGCAGCTGATCCTGTCCGAGTTGGCGCCGGTGGTGGGTGCGCAGCAGGCGGAGTTCTATGTGCTGAGCACCGCCACGGCCACGCCGAAGCTGAAGCTCTTTGCCAGCTACGCCTCCGGCGGCCAGACCTCGCACGGCAAGGAGCTCGAACTGGGCCAGGGCCTCGTCGGCCAGTGCGCGGTCGAGAAGTCGAAGATCCTCCTGACCAACGTGCCGAGCACGGCGTTCCGCATCGTCACCGGCCTGTCCGAAGGTGCGGCCATGGACGTGATCGTGCTGCCGGTGATCTTCGAGGGCGAGGTGCGGGGCGTGCTGGAGCTGGCTTCGCTGGAGCGCTTCAACCCGGCGCACCAAGCCTTCCTGGACCAGTTGACCGAGTCCATCGGCATCGTGATCAACACCATCGCCGCCAACATGCGCACCGAGGACCTGCTGACCCAGTCGCAGTCGCTGGCCGAGGAGCTGCAGAACCGCCAGCTCGAGCTTCAGCAGACCAACGAGGCGCTGCAGGAAAAGGCGCGGCTTTTGGTGCACCAGAACCAGGAGGTCGAGCGCAAGAACCAGGAGGTGGAGCAGGCACGCCAGGCGCTGGAGGAAAAGGCGGAGCAGCTCGCGCTCACCTCCAAGTACAAGTCCGAGTTCCTGGCCAACATGTCGCACGAGCTGCGCACGCCGCTGAACAGCCTGCTGATCCTGTCGGACCAGCTGTGCAAGAACAGCGAGGGCAACCTGACGGCCAAGCAGGTGGAGTTCGCGAAGACCATCCACCTCTCGGGCAACGACCTGCTGATGCTGATCAACGACATCCTGGACCTGTCGAAGATCGAATCCGGAACGGTCGCGGTGGAGGTCAGCGAGCTGCGGCTGGACGACCTGCAGCGCTCGGTCGAGCGCAGCTTCCGGCACGTCGCCGAGGCCAAGCACGTCGGCTTCCACATCCAGGCGTCGGGACCGCTGCCCGACACGATCGTGACCGATGCCAAGCGCCTGCAGCAGATCATCAAGAACCTGCTGTCGAATGCGTTCAAGTTCACGCACCAGGGTTCGGTCGCATTGACGGTCGAGGTCGCGGACAGCGGCTGGTCGCGCGACAACGAGGAGCTCAACCGGGCCGGCCAGGTCATGGCCTTCGCCGTGTCCGATACCGGCATCGGCATTTCCGCCGACAAGCAGCAGATCGTGTTCGAGGCCTTCCAGCAGGCGGACGGTTCGACCTCCAGAAAATACGGCGGCACCGGCCTCGGCCTCGCGATCAGCCGCGAGCTGGCGCGCCTTCTGGGCGGCGAGATCCGCCTGGTGAGCGCGCCCGCGCAAGGCAGCACCTTCACGCTGTACCTGCCGCAGAACTACGGCTCGTCGCGCGGCGCCCGGCTCGGCCGCACGGCCGCGGCGGGGTCGGATCTTTCCCGCCATGCCGCCGCGCGCCACCGGGCGGCGGAACTGCGGCCCGGTTCGGAGAAGCCGGCGCGGCGCGTCGCCGCCGCAGGGGCCAAGCCGGTCCAGGCCGCCGAACGCGACGATGCAGCCGACATGCTGCCGTCGCTCAACATCGCCGACGACGACCGCGACAGCATTCTTTCCGGAGACAAGGTGCTGCTGATCGTCGAGAACGACCTCGCCTTCTCCAAGATGCTGCTGCAGGCCGGGCGCAAGAGCGGCTTCAAGGGACTGGTCAGTCCCAGCGGCGCCGGCGCACTGGCGCTCGCGCGCGACTACCGCCCGGGCCTCATCACGCTCGACATCTTCCTGCCCGACATGGAGGGCTGGCGCATCCTCGAGCGCCTGAAGGCCGACCTCGCCACGCGGCACATCCCGGTTTGCGTGGTCTCGACGGACGATTCGCGGGAGCGGGCCCTGAACTCCGGCGCCGTCGGCTTTCTCGCCAAGCCGCTGCAATCGATCGACGAAATCGACGCCGCGCTCGGGCACCTCTACGGCTTCGTTCAGGCGGACGCCAGGAAGCTGGTCGTCGCCATGCGCGCCTCGTCGCTGCGCGAGCGCTACCTCGCGGCGCTGGCCGGCAGCGAGATCGACACCGTGGTCGCGGAGACGGCCGAGGCGGCCAGGGGCGCACTGGCGCGCAACGACGTGGACTGCCTCGTGACCGACGGCACGCTGGCCGGCTTCGGCCGCGCGGATACGACCGAGTTCGCCGAAGCCCGACCGGCGACGCGGCAATTGCCGATCGTCCTGTACAGCGCGGCCTCGGGCGGCCGCGTGCCGGGATGGGAGCCGGGCCACGGCGGCTCGGCGATGCGCATCGCGGATTCGCTGGAGCGACTGCTCGACGCGACGGCCTTCTTCCTGCACCGAGGCCTGGCTTCGATGTCCCAGCAGGAGCGAAGAGCGGTCGAAGCGGTCAACGCCGGCGCCGGCACGCTGGCCGGCAAGAAGGTACTGATCGTCGACGACGACATGCGCAACATCTTTGCGCTGGCGACCATTCTCGACGCGCAGGGGATGGTCATCGTGTCGGCGGAAAACGGCCGCGATGCGATCCGGCTGGTGCAGGAGGACGCCGGCATCGACATCGTCCTCATGGACATCATGATGCCGGAGATGGACGGCATGCAGACGATGCGCGAGCTGCGCCGCCTGCCGCGCGGCAAGCAGCTGCCGCTGGTTGCCGTGACGGCGAAGGCCATGAAGGGCGATCGCGAAAAGTGCATCGAGGCGGGGGCCTGGGACTACCTGTCGAAGCCGGTGGACACGGCCTATCTGCTGGCCGTTCTGCGGGGGTGGCTGTGCAAATAGACGAGCCGCCTGCGCCATCCGACGAACGAGGGCCCGACGGGCTGCCCTTCGACGAGAAGGCCGACATCCTGGTCGTCGACGATCTGCCCGAGAAGCTGCTGGTCTTCCGCACCGTGCTCGAGGACCTGGGCCAGAACCTGGTGCTGGTGCGCTCCGGCACCGATGCGCTGCGCGAGATCCTGCAGCGCGAGTTCGCGGTCATCCTCCTCGACGTCAACATGCCCGGCATGGACGGCTTCGAGACGGCGACGCTGATCCGCCAGCATCGGCGAAGCGCGCATACGCCGATCATCTTCATCACCTCCTATGCCGACGAGATGCAGACCGCGCGCGGCTACTCGCTCGGTGCGGTGGACTACATCCTCTCCCCGGTGGTGCCGGAGATCCTGCGCAGCAAGGTGAGCGTCTTCGTCTCGCTGTACCTGATGCGGCGCCAGGTCCGGCGCCAGGCCGATGCGCGGGCCGCGGTGATGGCGGCGCAGGCAGCCCGCCGCGTCGCGGAGGAGAACGACGGGCGCTCCGCATTTCTCGCCCACGCCAGCCGTGCGCTCAGCGGATCGCTGGAGATCACGGTCGCGATGAACCAGCTGGTCGAACTGCTGGTGCCTGCCCTGGCGCCGCTCGCCGTGCTGCTGCTGGTCGACCCCGAGCTCGGCGCGGGCGAGGTGCTTGCCGCGGCCGAGCGGCCGGGCCACGCGAGACTTCAATGGTCGGCAGCTGTCGAATCGGCACTCGACCCGGGCATCCGGGCTGCGCTGCGGGCTGCGGCAGACGGCAGGCGGCGAACCGCCATGACGGAGAAAGCGCTGCAGCCGCTCACGGCCGCATCGTTCGGCCTCGCTCCGGCGGGCGCCGAGTTCCCGCTGCTGCGCTCGGCCGCGGTCGTGCCGATGGTCTTCGGGGAACGTGTGCTGGGCGCGGTTCTGGTCGCGTCCGCGAATCCGGACGGCCGGATCGCCAGCGCCGAAGCCGGGATGCTCGACGAGCTGGCGGCCCGCGCCGCGACGGCCTTCGAGAACGCGCGCCTCTACCGCATCCTGCAGCGCGAGATCCTCGAGCGGCAGGCGGCGCAGGAAGAGCTGCAGCAGGCCAACCAGCGCAAGGACGAGTTCCTCGCAATGATGTCGCACGAGCTGCGCAATCCGCTGGCGCCGATCCATACCGCCGTCGAGGTGATCCGCCGCGTCGCCGCGCCGCACCCCCGGGTCACGTGGGCGCTCGACATCGCCGACCGGCAGCTGCGGCAGATGACGCGCCTGATCGAGGAGCTGCTCGATGTCGCCCGCATCAGCCAGGGCAAGATCGTCCTGAAGCGCGAGACGATGGATCTCAATACCGTGATCGGCCAGGGCGTGGAAACGGTGCAGCCCTTCATCGACAGCCGTCGCCAGGTGCTGAGCGTCGCGATACCTGAAGAGCCGGCATGGCTTCTGGGCGACGTGGCCAGGCTCACGCAGGTGATCGCCAACCTGCTGCACAACGCCTCCAAGTACAGCGCGGAAGGAACCGCCATTGCGCTCGCTTCCCGGTTCGAGGAAGACGACATCGTCGTCTCGGTGCGCGACCAGGGCATCGGCATCGACGAGGAACTGCTGACGCGCATCTTCGACCTGTTCGCGCAAGGCAAGCGCGGCCTCGACCGCGCCCAGGGCGGGCTGGGCGTCGGGCTGACGCTGGCACGGCGCCTGACGGAGATGCACGGCGGCCAGATCGAGGTATTCAGCGAAGGGCGGGACCGGGGTTCCGAGTTCAAGATCCGCTTGCCGCGCGTCGCGGGCGTGCCCGAAGCGGGGCAGAACGGGGCCGCGGTCCCGTCAGCGCCTCGCCTCGAGCCCCAGCGCATCCTGATCGTCGACGACAACCGCGACGCGGCCGCAGGCATCGCGGCGGTTTTCGAGCTCGAAGGGCACCAGGTTCGCACTGCGGGCGATGGCGAGGAGGCGCTCGCGATCGCCGCGGCACACCGGCCCAGCATCGTCGTGCTGGACATCGGGCTGCCGCTGCTCGACGGCTACGAGGTCGCGCGCCGGATGCGAAGGATGCCCGAGGCCGAAGAAGCGCTGCTGATCGCGCTGACCGGCTACGGCCAGAACGAGGACCGCCAGGCCGCGCTCGGCGCCGGCTTCGATCACCACTTCGTCAAGCCCGCGGAGCCGAATGCGCTCCTGGCCTGCATCCATCAGTGGTTGTTCGAGCGGTGTGCCAGCGAAAGGCGCACCGTATCGCCGTCGAGCGCCACGAAGTAGCCCAGGTCTTCGGCCAGCAGCTGCAGCGCGACGCCATCGATCGCCAGCTTGCGCGGCGCCCGGTGCGGATCCGCAGGCTCCGTGGGGTCCGACGCTCCGCGCGTCGCCTGGAAGCGCACGACATCGCCGCCTTCGGGCTCGATGCGCACCGCGCTGAGTTTCGGTGCGCCGTCGTGCAGATAGCTCAGGGCGCCGAGGAACATGTAGCGCAGCGCGGCGCCGGCCGGAAAGCGCTGCTCGTCCCCGTCGGGCGCCAGTCCCTCACCGATGTGGAGCCGGATGCCGTTCAGTTCGAAGGCGGCGCGCATCAGACCTGTGCACTGGGCCACCAGCGCGCTGCGGGTGACGCCCTCGTCGGTGACGGCCAGCTCCCAGTCGCGCAGCGAACGCACCCCGGTCGCCAGCGCGCCGACCTGGCTTTCGACCAGCGCCACCCTTTCCTCCCAGGCGGCCGCGTCGGCAGGCTTCACCGTTGCCAGGCGCTTGAACATCAGCATGGCCATCCGGATCACCGACACCGGCGAAGCCAGGTCGTGGCGCAGCGCCGGGAAGACGCGGGTGAGCAGTTCGTGGCGCACGCCGGCAGCCATCCAACTGCGGGCTCCGGGGTTTGCCTTCATCGTGGGGCAGGCGGCGCCAGGATGCGATCCAGATCTTCGAAGTCGATCGGCTTCTGCAGATGATGGTCGAACAGGCCCGGCGCGGTCGTGCCGCCGGGCTCGTCGGCGCCGAAGCCCGAGATCGCGATCAGCAGCAGCGGCTTGTTGCCCGCCTGGTCGCGCATGCGCCGCGCCAGCTCGGCGCCGGGGAGATCCGGCAGCACCAGATCGACCAGCGCCGCATCGAAGGCCGTCTCGGCCGCGGCTTCGATCGCCTGTTGCGCGGTGTAGCTGCAATGCGCCGCATGGTCCTGCAGCGCCAGCAGTTCCCGCAGCAGATCGGCTGCGGCCTGGTTGTCGTCGACGATCAGCACGTTCACAGCAAATACCCCCGGAAAGGGCTTGCAGTATCGAGGGCGGCCGCGGAACGCCGCGTAGGAGCGTGCCTCGTCCGAACCGAGGCCGTGGACGCTCAGGCGCCGGCCGCTTCGACCGTCGCACTGACTTCGCCCAGCCCGATGCGCACCGCGCCTTCGCGCTCGCAGAAGCCGCGCAAGGAGAGCGTGTCGCCGTCTTCGAGGAAGCTGCGGCGCTCGCCGTTGGGAAGCAGGATCGGCTCTTTGCCGCCCAGCGTGAGCTCGAGCAGCGAGCCGGCCTCGTCGGGCTTCGGGCCCGAGAGCGTGCCCGAACCGAGCAGGTCACCCGGCTGCAGATTGCAGCCGTTCACCGTGTGGTGCGTGACGAGCTGCGAGGCGGTCCAGTAGGCGGCTTCTTTCGCGTTGCCGCGCGTGAGGCGCACGGCACCCTCGCCGGCTGCGCGCATCTTCGCGGTTTGCAGCCAGACCTCGAGCGTGATGTCGAGCGCACCGCCTTCGCGGTTGGCGGGCGCATCGAGGTAGGGCAGCGGCTGCGGATCGCCGGCCGGACGCTCGAAGGCGGCGCGGAAGGGCGCCAGCGCCTCCATCGTCACGATCCAGGGCGAGAGCGTGCTGGCGAAATTTTTCGACAGGAAGGGGCCGAGCGGCTGGTACTCCCAGGCCTGGATGTCGCGCGCCGACCAGTCGTTGAGCAGGGTGACGCCGAACAGGTGCGCTTCCGCCTCGCCGATGGCGATCGGCTCGCCGAGCGCATTGCCCTGGCCGACCAGGAAACCGAGTTCGAGCTCGTAGTCGAGCCGCTTCGAAGGACCGAAGGAAGGCGTTGCGGCATCGGGCGCCTTGGTCTGGCCTTGCGGGCGCTTGAAGTGCTGGCCGCTGACGCCGATCGACGAGGCGCGGCCGTGGTAGCCGATGGGCACCCACTGGTAGTTGGGCAGGAGCGGCTGGTCGGGGCGGAACAGGCTGCCGACCGTGCGGGCGTGATGGATGCCGGTGTAGAAGTCGGTGTAGTCGCCGATGCGGCAGGGCACCGTCATCTCGGCGGCCGACTGGGCCAGCAGGGCCTTGGCCCACTCGGGGGCCTGCTCGCTGCCTTCGGCCAGGCCGGCGGAGATCGCCGTACGCAGGGCCTGGCGCTCCGCGGGGCTCTTCGCCATCACCACGTTCATGTCGTCCGTATGGACCAGGCCGGTGGCCTTCAGGTCCAGCACCTGGTCGCCGATCGCCACGCCGATGCGAAAAGGCTCGCCGCTGCCGGCGGGCCGGAAGCGGCCGAAAGGCAGGTTCTGGATTGGAAAATCGCAAGCAGCCTGGTTGGCCGAGGCGACCCAGCTGCGCAGTTCCGGGGCGTGGGTGGCGTTCAATGCGTTGTTCATGGCTTGAATTGGTCCTTGAGGCCGGCCCAGCAGTCGGCATAGTCGGTGTCCAGCGCCGGGCTCTGCAGCGCCCAGGCGGTGGGGATGAAGCGGAAGCGGCTCTCGAACATGAAGGCCAGCGTGTTGTCCAGCTTCTGCGGCTTGAGATCGGCGTGGCTGGCCTTCTCGAAGGCTTCCTCGTCGGGGCCGTGCGGCACCATCGCGTTGTGCAGGCTGGCGCCGCCGGGCTTGAAGCCGCCGGGCTTGGCGTCGTACTCGCCGTAGACCAGGCCCATGAACTCGCTCATGAGGTTGCGGTGGTACCAGGGCGGACGGAAGGTGTTCTCCATCACCAGCCAGCGCGGCGGGAAGATCACGAAGTCGCAGTTGGCGGTGCCGGGCGTGTCCGAGGGCGAGGTGAGCACGGTGAAGATCGACGGGTCCGGATGGTCGAAGCTGATCGAGCCGATGGTCATGAAGTTGGCCGTGTCGTACTTCACCGGCGCGAGGTTGCCGTGCCAGGCGACGACGTTGAAGGGCGATTGCTTCATCGGCGCGCGCCACAGGCGGCCGGCGAATTTCTTGACGATCTCGTAGCCGCCGGCCTCGCTTTCGAAGGCGGCCACGGGCGCCTGGAAGTCGCGCGCGTTGGCCAGGCCGTTGGAGCCGATCGGCCCCAGCTCGGGCAGGCGGAACTGGGCGCCGTAGTTCTCGCAGACGTAGCCGCGCGAGGGACCCGCGCCAGCCTCCGAATCCGGCAGTGCGATCTTGAACGCGACGCCGCGCGGCAGCAGCGCGATCTCGCCGGGCTTCACATCCAGCACACCCATCTCGGTGGTGATCGTGAGGCGGCCCTGCTGCGGCACCAGCAGCATCTCGCCGTCGGCATTGACGAAGGCGCGGCGTTCCATCGAACGGCTCGCGAGGTAGACGTGCGCGGCCACGCCGCTGTGCGCCTCGGCGTCGCCGTTGGCGGCCAGCGTGCGGATACCGTCGACGAAGTCGACCTCGGCGTTTTCCAGCGGGATCGGATGCCAGCGCAGCGGCTCGGGGGCGAGCGCGATGTCGCGGTCGGCGCCGGTCTGCCAGTGCGGCTGCGCACAGGCTTGGTAGCGGCCGGAGACGACCGAGGGCTGGCGCCGGTACATCCAGCTGCGCCGGTTCTCGTGGCGTGGCGCGGTGAAGGCGGTGCCCGAGATCAGCTCGGGATAGAGATCGAAGGGCGCGCGCTGCGGGCTGTTGCGGCCCTGCGGCAGGGCGCCGGCCACGGCCTCGCTCGCGTATTCGTTGCCGAAGCCGCTCTGGTAGCGCAATGCGTCGGTGCTCATGAGGATCCTTTCATATCAATCCACGCGGATGTTGTTGGTCTTGATCACCTGCCCCCAGCGCTCGCGTTCGGCCTTCACGTAGCTCGCCATGTCGCTCGGCGAGCCGGGAAGGCCTTCGACGCCGAGTGCGTCGAAGCGCGCCTTGACTGCGGGCGATGCCAGCGCATCCTGCAGCGCCTTGGCGTAGCGCGCCACCGTGGCCTCGGGCGTGCCGGAAGGCACGGTGAGGCCCTGCCAGGCATAGGCCTCGTAGCCGGCCAGGCCCTGCTCCATCAGCGTGGGCACGTTGGGCAGCGAGGCGATGCGCCTGGCGCTCGCGACGCCGATGGCCTTGACCTTGCCCGCCTGCACGAACTGGTTGCCGCTGGCCGTGTCGACCAGCATGAACGGCACCTGCCCGCCCAGCACGTCCTGCATGGCCGGTGCCGCGCCGCGGTAGGCCACGTGGGTGAGCTTGAGCCCGGCCTTCTCGCGCAGCAGCTCGGTTGCCAGGTGATGGGGACTGCCGACGCCGGCCGAGCCGTAATTGACGCCGCCCGGCTGCGCCTTGGCCCAGGCCACGAACTCCTTCCAGTTGCTCGCCGGCACCTGCGGCCCGACCACCAGCACGAGCGGGAAGCGCGCCAGCAGGCCGACCGGCTTGAAGTTCTTCTCGGCGTCGTAGCTCAGCTTGGAAAAGAGGAAGGGATTGGCCGCCAGCGTCGCGAAGTCGGCGGTCAGCAGGGTGTGCTCGACGTCCCTGGCGCGCGCGACGTACTCGGCCGCGATGTTGGTGGCCGCGCCCGGCTTGTTGTTGATGACGATGGGCGCGCCCAGGCTCTTGCTCATGGTCTCGGCAGTGGCGCGCGCCACCGAATCGGAGCCGCCGCCGGCGGCGTAGCCGACCACCCATTCGATGGGCTTGCTGTCCTGGGCGATGGCAGCGAGGGACAGGGCTGCCAGGCCGAGGGCAGCGAGGGTCTTGCGGATCATGGATTTGTCTCCAGTAGATTGAAGCTTCGTGTGATGCATTGCCGGATCGTCAGGCGCGCGCCGCCTCCAGGGCTTTGCGCAGCACCGGCAGCGAGCCGATGTGATTGGCCAGCACCAGCACCAGGCGGGCATTGAAGGCATGGCTCTCCTCGGTGGACAGGCCCTGGTGCGCGTCGAGCAGGGCCTCGTAGAAGTCGTCCGGAGCATCCAGGTGGGGCGTCAGGATCAGGTGGTCGTTCGGCATGGTCGTGGTCTCGTGGGGTCTCAGGTTTTGCCGAGCGCACGCGCGTGGGCGGTGCGGATGGCAGCGGCGGTCGGGCTGCGCCAGCGCGCGCACACGTGCTGATCGGGACGCAGCAGGTAGGTGGTGCCGGGCCGGGCGTCGTAGCGTTGCGCGGCCAGGGCATGGGCGTCGTCGAGCGGAATGCGTACGACGCTGACCGGTGCTTCGGCCTCGGCCAGCGCGCGCAGGCTGGCCTCGGCGGCGGCGCCGTCGCCAAACACCAGCGCGGCAAAGCGGCCGTCGGCGCCAAGCGAGCGCAACAGCCAGTTGCGCTGGCGGCCGCTCGCAGCGAAGGGTGCATCGGCCGCCACCGCGCCGGGCACCATGCGCCCTTCGAAATCCTCGCTGTCCGGCGTGTTGAGCATCGAGCCATGCAGCGTGGCCGGCACCGACAACCGCCCGCTGTTGACCAGCGTACGGGCGAAGGGGTGGCGGCTCGCCAGCTGCAGCACCGCGTCGCGGAACAGCCGGCTCAGCTCGCTCTTGGGCGTGATGAAGTCGGTGGCGCGGGTGGAGTTGCGGATGTTTTCGTCGGCCGCGTACTCGCGCTCGCGGGCGTAGCTGTCGAGCAGCGCTTGAGACGCCTCGCCGCGCAGCACCGCGGCCAGCTTCCAGGCCAGGTTGTCGGCGTCCTGCACGCCCGAGTTGGCGCCGCGCGCACCGAAGGGCGACACGCCGTGCGCCGAATCGCCCGCGAACAGCACGCGGCCGTGGCGGAAGGCTTCCATGCGCAGGCAGGCGAAGGTGTAGACGCTGGCCCATTCGAGCTCGAACTCCGCGTCCTTGAAGGGCGAGGCCGCCAGCAGCGCCTTGACGCGCGGGATGATGTTCTCGGGCTTCTTCTCGGCCTCCGGATCGGCCTCCCAGCCGAGCTGGAAGTCGATGCGCCACACGTTGTCGGGCTGCATGTGCAGCAGCACGCTCTGGTGACGGTGGAAATGCGGATCGAACCAGAACCAGCGCTCGGCCGGGAAGTCGACCTTCATCTTCACGTCCGCGATCAGGAAGCGGTCCTTGAAGATGCGGCCCTTGCTTTCCTGGCCGATCAGCTGCCGCACCGTCGAGCGCGAGCCGTCGCACGCGGCCAGCCAGTCGGCCTGCAGCCGGTAGCTCCCGTCCGGCGTCTCGACGGTCAGGAGCGCGTGGTCCTCGTGCTGCTCGGCACCGACCACCGTGTGGCTCCAGCGGATGTCCAAAAGCGGCAGCTCGGCCGCGCGCTCGGCCAGGTACCCCTCGACGTAGTACTGCTGCAGGTTGACGAAGGCCGGGCGCTGATGGCCCTCTTCGGGCAGCAGGTCGAACTCGTAGATCTGCGCGTCCTGCAGAAACACGCGGCCCAGCTTCCACGACACGCCTTTCGCCGCCATGCGCTCGCCACAACCGAGCCGGTCGAAGATCTCCAGCGAACGCTTGGCGAAGCAGATGGCGCGCGAGCCGGTAGACAGCTTGTTGTCGTTGTCCAGCAGCACCACGGGCACTTGACGCTGCGCCAGGTCGATGGCCAGCGCCAGGCCGACCGGGCCGGCGCCGACCACGACGACGGGGTGGCGGGCGGGCGTGGCGGCATCCTGATCGGGGTGGTGCCTGTAGTCGTAGCGCAGGTTCTGGTAGTCGATGGGCGCGGCGGCTGAAGCAGCAGTGGCGTTCACGTTTCTGCCTCAGCCTTCGAGGGTCTTCCACATCTCGACATCGCGCTCCGCGGTCCACACACGCGGGTCGGCGTACTGCGTGGCCTCGTCGTAGCAGCGCGTGATGCCGAAGGGCATGCAGTGGTCGAAGATGACCCAGTGGCCGTACTTGGGCTTGAGCTTCGCGTAGGTCTCCTTGTAGACCGCGTTCAGGTCCTTGCCCGATTTGGCGCCTTCCGAAACGCTGGCGTATACGTCGGCAATGAAGTCGCGCGTGCCGGCGAGACCCTTGGCCACTTCTTCCGGCGTGGTGAGCGCGGCGCCGCGGCCGGGCACCAGGGCCTTCGGCTTGAGCGCGGCGATGTTGTCCAGGGTCTTGGGCCAGTCCTTGAAGTAGGCGTCGCCGGCATAGGGCGTGGCGTCGAACTCGACCAGGTCGCCCGACAGCAGGGCCTGCTCGCCCGGCAACCAGACCACGGTGTCGCCCTTGGTGTGGCCGCGGCCGAGCTGCAGCAGCTGGACTTCCAGCTTGCCCAGCCACAGCGTCATCTTGCCGGTGAAGGTCATGGTGGGCCAGGTCAGGCCCGGTGGCACCGTCTCGACGTTCTGGAACAGGCGCGGGAAGCGGCCGATCTCGCTCGCCTTGTCTTCCTCGCCGCGCTCGACGATCAGGTCGCGCGTGTCCTGGCTGGAGATGATGTGCTCGGGCTTGTAGCCGGTCGCGCCCAGCACGCGCACGGCGTGGTAGTGCGTGAGCACGACGTACTTGATGGGCTTGTCAGTCACTTCGCGGATGCGGCGCACCACGTCGGCCGCCATCGCGGGCGTGGCCTGGGTGTCGGCCACCAGCACGCAGTCGTCGCCGATCACGATGCCGGTGTTCGGGTCGCCCTCGGCCGTGTAGGCCCAGGCATGCTCGGAAATCTGGCTGAAGGTGATCTTCTTTTCTTCGAGGTCGGCCTGGCTGGCGAAAACCTTGGTCTGGCTCATTGGGGTCTCCTTGGTGATTTGTCTAACACGAATGAATTCGCAGGGAACGAATGAAGCGCAGTGTAATCCGGAGATCAGTTAATGTCTAATGCCTTCTGCATGAACGAACAAAGAGACGGATATGGCCGCTGACGGCAACGACCGCGCACAGCGCGGCATCCAGAGCATCGAAGTGGGCGGCCAGCTGCTGCGCGCCCTGGTGCACCACGGCCGGCCGATGGCGCTGAAGGACCTCGCGCGCGAGGCCGAGATGTCGGCCGCCAAGGCGCACCCCTACATGGTCAGCTTCGGCCGCCTCGGGCTGATCGAACAGGACCGCAGCAGCGGTCACTATCTGCTCGGCCCGCTGGCTTTGCAACTGGGGTTGATCAGCCTGCAGCAGGCCGATCCGGTCCACATCGCGACGCCGCTGGTCGCCGAGCTCGCTCAGCAGATCGGGCACACCGCCGCCATCGCGGTGTGGGGCGACCGCGGCGCCACCATCGTGCGCGTGGCCGAGTCGCCGGCGGCCTTGCACGTGAGCATGCGGCACGGCACGGTGTTCTCGTTGACCAGCACCGCCTCGGGCCGCCTGTTCGCCGCCTACCTCGACGCCGCGGTGGTCAAGCGCCTGCTCGACAAGGAGCGCCAGCGCGAAAAAAGCAGCACGGCGCCGCACGTGGGCATGCCGCCACCGCCGCCGCTGCCGGACTGGAAGGCCTTCGAGGCGCAGCTGCACGAGGTGCGTGAGCGCGGCATCAGCCGCTCCGAAGGCGAAATCGTGCCGGGCGTGAGCGCGATGTCCGCGCCGGTGTTCGACCACACCGGCGCGATCGCGCTGGCGATCACCGCGATCGGGCCCGCCGGCGTTTTCGATGCGAAATGGGACGGGCCCGTCGCCCGCGCGCTGAAGCAATGCGCCGGCGAGGTGTCGCAGCGGCTCGGCGCCGCACGCGCCTCCGTGGCTACTAGGCTCGCTTGAGGAGGCGGACGATCAGCAGAAGCACGATCGCCCCGATGGTGGCGACGACGATGCTGCCCACCAGGCCGCCGCCCAGCGAAACGCCGGCCGAGCTGAAAAGAAGGCCGCCGAGAAAGGCGCCGATCACGCCGACGACCAGGTCGCCGACGAGGCCGAAGCCACCCCCTTTGACCAGCACGCCGGCCAGCCAGCCCGCCACGAGACCGACGACAAGAAACAGCAAAAGGCTCATTTTTTTACTCCCTGATTGAACATGAAAGGGCGGCGCCGCCGCCCGCGCGCAGGGTATCAGCGGCCGTCGGCACTGGCAATCAACCGGCCGTCGGCCCCGCAGGCGGGCGCGAGGCCTTCAGCGCCCTGGCACGTTCCAGGCTTTCGGCCGGCCAGTGCTCGGCACGGCTGTAGTACTCGGCCACGGCCGGCGTGCCCGGCGGCAACAGCACCCAGGGCTGCTTCGACATCGTGAAGATATGGATGTCGGGCGGCAGGTGGTCCGGCGCATCGAGCGTGCCCACGCGCACGAAGCACACGGCATCGCCGGCACCCGCGTAGTGGCTCCATAGCGCGACGCGGCAGTGCGGACAGCGCGCGATCTTCTGCCCTTTGCCGCTTTCCGACGGCGTCACGACGAGTTCGATCTCGCCCTGGAGCAACTGCACGCGCTCCGCTTCGATCATCGCGTTGAGCGCGAAGGCCGAGCCCGTCTCGCGCTGGCACCAGCGGCAATGGCAACAGTGCACGAAGAGCGGCCGCGTCGCCATGCGGTAGCGCAGCGCGCGGCAGCTGCAACCGCCTTCGAACGGGAAGGGGTCGGGGTCGGTCGGGATGGCGCTCATGGTGCGCCGTACTTTCGCGCGGCCGCGTGCGAAACGCAAACGCGGCGTCCTCAGGCCGCGACCGCCAGCTCGCCGGGGCTCAGCGCGAACGCCCGTCGAAATGCGTCACCGGCACCGAATCGAGCTCGATGCCCTCGATGCAGCGGATGTTGACCGCCGACATCTTGTTGCCCTTGGGATCGCTGCCCTCCGCAAAGGGATGGATGCCGCAGGTGGGACAGAAGTGGTGCTCGAGCACATGCTTGTTGAACAGGTAGGTCCCCATGTCCTCGCGCGGGGTGAGCAGCGTGAAGCTGTCGCGCGGCACGAACCACAGCAGCGAGCCCCTGCGCTGGCACATCGAACAATTGCACGCCATCGCACTCTTGATCTCGCCCTCGGCCTCGAAAGCGATCCGGCCGCAGTGGCAGCTTCCTCTGTACTTCATCGGAGTCTCCTGAAAAGAAAAGCGCGGACTGCAGAGTATGCAGACCGCGCCCCGCTGCCGACGTAGGCAGGCGCCTTCAGGCCATGAAGCCCACGTTCTTCGGGTAGTCGATGCCGTTGACGTTGCCGCCGAAGTTCTTGAGGTTCGGCAGGATGCTTTCCAGATTGCTGGCCGGCACGCCGAACCAGCTCGCGAGCGTGGCGCCGTACTGGTCGACCGAGGTGGAGGGAATCAGCCGGCCCTGCCCCACATGGCCCTCATAGCCGGCCAGCTTCGAGTCGTTGTTGATGCTGACCACCTGCGGCGTACCGTAGATCTGCTTGCCCTTCACCGCGCCGCCGACGATGAAATGGTGGCCGCCCCAGCCATGGTCGGAACCATCGCCGTTGGAGGCCAGCGTGCGGCCGAAGTCGGAGGCGGTGAAGGCCGTGACCTTGTCGGCCATGCCCTGCGCGACCATCTGCCGGTAGAACGCGGCCATCGCATCGCTCAACTGCTTCATCAGGCCGGGCTGGTTGGCGATCAGGTTGTCGTGCAGGTCGAAGCCGCCCATCGAGACGAAGAACACCTGGCGCTTGGTGCCCAGCGTGCTGCGGCCGCGGATGAGCCGCGCGACCATCTTGAGCTGGTTGCCCAGGCCGGTGGCCGGGAAGGTGCCGGCTGCGAAATCCGTGCCGATGGCCGAAGTGACCGATCCCTCGGCCTCGACCGCGCGCTTGGTGACCTTGTTGTATTCGTTCTCCAGCACATGGCCGCGCGCCTGCTGCACGAGCTGCGCCATCGCGGCCTTGACCGAGCTCGAGCCGTAGACGTTGGCGTTCTTCACGCTGTTGATGCCGACCGCACCGCCCGTGCTCACCTGGTACTGCAGGGCGGTGTCGCCCGACAGGAACACCGCGTTGCCCGACACCGACATGCAGGTGAAGAGCGAGTTGGTGTTCTGCGTGAGCATCAGGTCGCCGATGTTGCCGCCCCAGCCGACGGTCGAGCCCTCGGGCGAGGACGACTGCCAGGTCGACTGCTGGTCGTTGTGCGAGAACAGCTTCGGCGGCTGCGGATAGAGCTTCTTGTTGCTGTTGTTGTACTGGGCGCGCGTGAGCGGCACCACCAGCGGCCCCACGTTGAGCTGCACCGCCATCTTGGCGTCGGCGTTGAACAGCGTGGCCAGCTCGGTCATCGCCGGGTGCAGCGCGTACTGGCGTCCGTCGGGCAGGGCCGTGGTCGGCACGAGCAGGGTCGGCGTCAGTTCGGCCTTGCCGATCGCCACGCCACCCGCGGCTTGGCCCGCGGCGCCGCCGCGAATCGTGCTGTAGGCGTTGTAGCTCGGATCGTCGTAGGTGACGACGGTGTTCGCATAGTCGTTGCCGCCGAACAGGAAGACGCAGACCAGCGCCTTGTAGTCGTCGCCGGCCGCCTGCGCGGCGGCCTCGCCTATTGCGGCCAGGTTGAGCGCGAAGGGCAGTGCGGTGCCCGCCATGGCGAGCTGGCCCGAGCGGCGCAGAAAGGCGCGGCGGGTGTGGGCCGCGGGATTGATCAGGTACATCGCGCGCTTCCTTATTTCTGGATCAGGTATTCCGGAGAGGCCATCACCAGCAGCACCGCGGCATAGACACGGTTGTTCTTGACGCTGTCGCTGCTGGTCGAAGTGACCGCCGGCGTGGCAAGCGCATTGGCGATCAGCGCCTGCGTGGCGGCAGTGAGCTGGTTGCCGACGAAAAGCAGGTTCAGCCGCCGCACCAGCGCGGCCGGATCGAGCACCAGCGCCTTCTCGGCCGCATAGCTCGGGATCACGTCCTTGCTGTTGAAACCGTTGGGCACCACGTTCTGCATGAAGTTGAGGTAGCCGCCGACGCTGGTCTCGTTGACCATCTGGAACTCGGGCGCCACCAGCTTGGCGCTGGCGATCGCGGTCGAGGGCGGCACGTAGCCGGGCCGGAAGAAATTGAAGACCGAGGGCGAACGCAACGGACTCTGGCCCAGCTGGTCGTTGGGACGGGAGAGGTTGCCGATCTTCCAGGTGCCCTGCGTGGAGTTGATGCCGCAGGTGCGGCCCCACTGCACGAGACGCAGCATAGGCTCGCGCAGGCGGCCGAAGTTCGGGTCGGTCAAGCCGGCTGGGCTGCGCGCCTCGTTGTCGAGCAGCACGGCGGCGAACACGCTCTTCATGTCGCCACGCACACCGGCGCCGTTGTTGGCGAACACGTCCGCCACGCGCTTCACGTAGGCCGGGCTCGGGTTGCTGGTCACGAGGCGCTGGATCAGCTGCTTGCTGATGAAGGGGCCGACGTTCGGATGGTTGAACAGCGTGTCGAGCGCGATCTTGAGCGCGGCCTTGCCCTCGGTGTTGGCCGGCACGGTGGCGCCGAGGAACCTGGCTTCGAGCATCGAGTGCCTGGAAGCCGTGAGCGCCATCGGCCGCCTGGTCCAGGCGTTGCTCTCGATGGTGTAGCTGGCGCCGGGCGGTGTGAAGGTGTTGCGCTCGGCGGCGGGGATGTCGAGGTCGTAGCCGGTGAACACGCGCGCCAGGTTGGTCACGTCGTCCTGCGTGTAGCTGTCCAGCGGCGCGCCGTCGGCACCGAGCCTGACCGTGCCGTCGGCATTGAGCTGGTAGAGGCCGATGGTCATGAGCTGCATGACCTCGCGCGCATAGTTCTCGTCCGGCTGGCGGCCCTGCGCGTTTTCCTTCTGGTTGCCCTTGGTGTTGAGGTAGTAACCCATCGCCGGGTTGAGCGTCACATCCTCCAGCAGCTTGCGGAAGTTGCCGGTGACGCCCGCGACCAGCATGTCCCAGTACTGGGCCATCATGTGATCGGTCCAGTTGGAGCTGATGTCGTTGGCCGAGGCCACGAAGATCTCGGTCAATGCCAGCGCCATGCGCTTGCGCATCCCGTCCGGCGCGGTCATGAGCTGGTTCCAGATCATGTCGTCGGTGTAGACGGTGTTGTAGGGCTTGCTCGCGATCCAGTCCCAGCCGGTCTGCGTGGGCGGCCGGTCCACCTGCTCGCCGAGCCAGGGCAGGTAGCCCTTGGCGCGCACTTCGGCGATCTCGGCCTCGGAAGCCGCGAACTGCGACTGCAGCAGGAAGCGGGCGGCCTCGTCGTCGGTCTTGGCCTGCGTGTAGATGTAGGTCTGCCCGGTCGGCGTACTGGCCAGGGGCGTCAGCGAGCCGGCCTGGACCTCGCCGCCGCCCATCCCGGCGAAACTGCTGCCGCCCCCTCCGCCGCCGCCACCGCCGCATGCGGCGAGCGCCGCTGCGGCAGCCAGCGCGGCTGCCAGGGGCAGGGGATTGTTGTGCGCCGCCGGCGCCTCGGGGGCCGCGTGCGTTTCGGACGCGCGCAGCATCTCGTCGGTCGCCTCGGAGCGACCGGTCGCAATATCTTCCACCATGAGTTCCTCGCTCCTCGGCGCCCTTGCGCCGCTCTTCTCAAGGCAAGTGCCATGCCGGACTTGCGCCGGGCTGCGAGGACACTAAAGGCGCCGACTACGACAACAATTGTTCTGAAATGTGACTTTTTCCGTCACTCCGATACAACCGCGCCCTTGCCGGCGACGCGAAAAGTCGCTCAGGGCTTGGCTTTTTCGAGGCTATCGCGGGTGCGGATCGCCTCGCGCCGGGCGGCTTCGGCGAAGTCGGCGCCGGCCGAGGCGTAGCAGATGGCGCGCGACGAACTGACCACGATGGGCGCATCGGCGCGCCAGCCGGCACGCACGGTGGCGACCGCGTCGCCGCCCTGGGCGCCGATGCCGGGGATCAGCAGCGGCACGGTGGGTGCCAGCGCGCGCACGCGCTCGATCTCGGCCGGGTAGGTGGCACCGACGACGAGGCCGAGCTGGCCGTTCAGGTTCCAAGGCCCCTGGACGAGTCTTGCAACGTGTTCATACAAAAAAGGTTCTCCTTCCAGGCCCGCGAGCCGCTGGCCCTGCAGGTCGGCGCCGCCCGGGTTGCTGGTGCGGCACAGCAGGAAGGCGCCCTTGCCGTGATGGCGCAGGTAGGGCTCGACCGAATCGAAGCCCATGAAAGGCGACAGCGTGACGGCATCGGCGCCGTAGCGCTCGAAGGCTTCGCGCGCGTACTGCTCGGCCGTGGAGCCGATGTCGCCGCGCTTGGCATCGAGGATCACCGGCACGTGCGGCGCGTTGCGGCGCATGTGCTCCATGAGCTGTTCGAGCTGGGCCTCGGCACGGTGGGCCGAGAAGTAGGCGATCTGCGGCTTGAAGGCGATCGCCAGGTCGGCCGTGGCATCGACGATGCGCGCGCAGAAGTCGTAGATCTTGCCGGCGTCGCCCTTCAGATGGGCGGGGAATTTCGCGGGTTCGGGGTCGAGGCCCACGCACAGCAGCGAGCCGTTTTGGCGCTCGGCGGCGCGCAGCTTGTCCAGGAAGATCATGGGGCGGAATTTTAGGGCCCTCGGCCGCCACCGCAGCGCTCAGCCCGGGCGCAGCAGTAGCTCGGCCGCCAGGCACAAGTCGGCCCAGGCGCGCGCCTTGTCGGCCGGATTGCGCAGCAGGTAGGCCGGGTGGTAGGTCGCGACGACCGCGACGTCCTCCAGGTCCGGGATGGGCAGCCGCTGCGCGCGGCCGCGCAGCTTGCCGAGCGGCTCGCCGCTTTGCAGCAGGCTCTGCGCCGCCAGCGGGCCCATCGCGAGCACGACGCGCGGCGCCAGCGCGGCGGCGGGCGCCGCAAAGGCCTCGGCGATCGGGCCTGGGCTGCCCGGCTGGCCCGCGGCCACGCCGCGGTGCGTGCGCATCAGGTGCACGGGCGTCGCTGTGCCATGCAACTGCAGCGCGCGCAGCATGTTGTCGAAAAGCCGACCGGCATCGCCCGCGAAGGGTTCGCCGTGACGCCCGTCGAGCTCGGGCGGCATGTCGGCGACGATCAGCCAGCCGCCTTGCACGGCCTTCTCTTCACTGCCGTAGAGACGACGCGGCGCCTCGATCAGCACGATCGCACCATGGGACGACGCGGCAGGCGGACGGGCCGCGGCAGGCACCGGGGCAACGGCGCGGGCCGGCGGCGGTGCAGGCACCGTGCGCGGCACCGCCGGCACGGCTTCGGCCTCGACGCGGACAGCCGCGGCAGCCACCTCGATAGCCTGCGCCTCGGCAGGCGCTTCCACCGGCCACCAGACCTTGACGCCCATCTCGTCGAGCATCGCGCGCTGCCGCGCGTCGAGATTCAGCGTGCCGGCGCTCATTTCAATGCACCCCATGCGCTGGTCGATTCATTGAGCCGCAGGCTCATCACCACCGCATCTTCGCGTGCGTTGCCCTCTGCCGGGTAGTAGCCCTTGCGCACGCCCACGCGGCGAAATCCCTGGCGTTCGTAGATGGCGAGCGCGCGCAGGTTGCTGGCGCGCACTTCGAGCCACAGCCACTGCGCGTTCTGGCCGCGCGACCAGCCGGCCAGCGCCTCGAGCATCAGCGGCGCCCAGCCCTGGCCCTGGAAGGCCGGCGCGACCGTGAGGTTGAGCAGATGGACTTCGTCGACGCCTTTCATGGCCACGAAGTAACCGATGATGGTTTCGTCGCCGGTCCGCGCCGCTGGCCGTCCCCAGAGCGCGCGCGGCCCGCCCGCGGGCGGCTGCAGCACCGGCGGCGCCACCAGGCACTGGCAGTGGTAGCCGGCGGCCAGCGAGTCGCTGAAGTTGGCCGGCGTCCAGGGATGGGTGAAGGCAGTCTTCTCGATCGCGCAGACAGCCGGAATCCGCTCGAGCGTGATCGGTTCGAGACGGGCTTCACGCGGCGGTTGCTGCAGGACTGCGCTCATGATGACGAATCGGTGGTTGCCGCCTTGAGGGCTGCACGCTCTTCAGTGGTCTGCGCCACTTTATCGCGAACATAGAGCGGCCAGGCCTCTGCGGGGGCGACGGTGCGACCGGCTGCAAGCAATTCGGGCGCCAGGCGCAGCATCGCGGCCGCGGTGGGCAGCACCTCGTGGCGCGCCGCGGCGACCGGCAGGCGCTCGCCATAGGCCGCGAAGGCATTGCCGGCCAGCGCCCAGCCGGGCGGCACCTCGACTTCCTCGGGCGCCAGCAGTTCCGCTTGGCCGGCAGGCGCCGCTGCACTCCCCAATTCGTAGCGCGCGGCATACACCTGGTCCATGCGGGCATCGAGCACGGCGACCACGCGCATGGCACCGAAACGGTGATGCGCCTCCTCGGCCACCGCCTGCAGCGTGTCGATCGGCAGCAGCCGCAGGCCGGCACCGAAGCCCAGGCCCTGCGCCACCGAGCAGGCGGTGCGCAGGCCGGTGAAGGAACCGGGCCCGCGCCCGAAAGCGATCGCATCGAGTTCGGCCAGCGCCAGGCCGGCTTCGGCCAGCAGTTGCTGGATCAGCGGGATCAGCGTGGTCGAGGACTGCGCGCCGCCGGCGCCGCTGTGCTCGAGCAGCCGGTCGCCTCGGCGCACGGCGACCGACAGCACCTCGGTGCTGGTGTCGAAGGCCAGGAGCTTGAGTTCTGTCGCCATGGCCCTCATCCGCGCGCCGGCGCGGCGGCCGGCCTTGCCGCTGCCGCCGCGCGAACGCGCTGCACGCCGAAAAGGATGCCGGCCGTCACCAGCAGCAGCCCGGCGATCAGGTTCCAATGCAGCGGCTCGCCGAGGAAGACCACGGCAGCCAGGGCCGAGAGGCCCGGCACCACGGCCGTGATCATGGTCGAGCGCACCGGCCCGAAGTACTGGATCATGCGCGTGAAGCTGATGCCGGAGATGACGACCGAGCCGACGCCCTGGAACAGCATCTGGAACACGATCTCGCCGGCCGGCGCGCTGTCGAGCCGGCTCGCGACCACGCCGGCGGCGGCCAGCAGGGCATAGACCGGCACGTAGGTCATGAAGGCGAACACGGTGATGGCGATGGTGGCGCGCACCGCGTCGAGCCCGTGGCGCCGCACCACGACGCTGTAACAGGCCCAGCAGAAGGCCGCGCTCATGAAGAGCAGATCACCCTTCCAGATCTGGCCGCCCTCGAGGGCATGCAGCAGGCTGGCGCCGCCGACCAGCAGGTCGCCCGCGACGATCAGCGCGAGCCCGAGCGCGCGGGCTGCAGTGATGCGGTCGTGCAGCACGATGGCCGCGAGCACGGCCGTCCACAGCGGCAGGCTGCCCGGCATCAACACCGAGGCATGGGTGGCGGGCGCATGGACAAAGCCGGTGTAGGCGAGCAGGGCATAAGCCAGGCCGCCGAAAGCGCCCGCGACCGCGGTGGCGCGCAGCGAAACGGGCGACAGGCCGAAGAGCGAGCCGGCCGACGGATCACTCCGGCGCGCCTGCATCACCAGCCAGGCGCCCCAGGGCATGAGCACCAGGCTCGCGCCGCAGATGCGCGCGAAGGCGATATCGAAGGGCGTCAGCGAGCGGCCGGCCGAGGCCCGCGCGATCACGATGAAAGCGGTCCAGACCAGGACGGTGACGACAGCCGCGCCGATGCCGATGGTGCGGGCGGAAAAGCGGGGTGCGGCGGGCATCACGCGATTATCGAGGGACGGCCATGCACCGCGCTGCCATGGGCCCTTGGCACTGCAGGCCGGGATAATCGTGCGATGCTTTTTGCCCTGCCCCTTGCCGCGCGCCGCGCCGTTCGCATGCTGTCCCTGGTTCTGGCGCTGGCGGCGCTGGGCTCGGTGCCCGCCATCGCCCAGAGCCTCCCGCCCGAGGTCGAGGCTGCGCTGGCCCGCGCCAAGGTGCCGCGCGACGCGGTGACGATGCTGGTGGCCGATGCCGACGCCACCCACGCCCCGCGGCTCGCGTGGCGGGCGCAGGTGCCGGTCAACCCGGCCTCGGTCATGAAGCTGGTGACCACCTACGCGGCGCTCGACCTGCTCGGCCCGGCGTTCACCTGGACCACGCCGGTATACGTCGACGGCCCGATCCAGAACGGCGTGCTGGCCGGCAACCTCTACATCAAGGGCCAGGGCGATCCGAAGCTGGTGCTCGAACGCCTGTGGCTGCTGCTGCGCCGGGTGCAGGGGCTGGGCATCCACACGATCCAGGGCGATATCGTGCTGGACCGCAGCGCCTTCGAAGTCCCCGACGTCGATCCGGCGGCCTTCGACGGCGAAGGCCTGCGCCCGTACAACGTCGCGCCCGATGCGCTCCTGATCAACTTCAAGTCGGTGGTCATGACCTTCGTGCCGAACCGCGACAGCCAGATGGCGCAGGTCAACTTCGAGCCCTACCTGGCCGGCGTGGCGACACAGGCCACGGTGCCTCTTTCGGCCGGCGAATGCGGCGACTGGCGCGCCGCGCTGGCGCCGGCCTTCACCGACCCGACGCGCGTGAGTTTCGCCGGCAGCTACCCCGCCGCCTGCGGCGAGAAGGTGTGGCCGGTGGCTTATGCGGACCCGCGCAGCTATGCGGTGCGCGCGGTCGGCGGGCTGTGGGCCGAGATGGGTGCCAAGCTCCGGGGCCAGGTGCGCGAGGGGCAGGTGCCGGCGGGTCTCAAGCCCGCATTCGAGCTCGCCTCGCCGCCATTGGCCGAAGTGATCCGCGACATCAACAAGTACAGCAACAACGTGATGGCGCAGCAGCTCTTCCTCACGCTCGGCCTGCAGCAGAAGAAGCGCGGCACGCTCGAGGGCGCGCGCGCCGCAATGCGCCAGTGGTGGAACGAGCGCATCGGCACCGGCGAAGGCCAGCCGGTGTTCGACAACGGCTCGGGCCTCTCGCGCGAGGAGCGCATCAGCGCAGCCGCGCTGGCGAAGATGCTGCAGGTGGCCTGGCGCTCGCCGGTGATGCCCGAGCTGGTGTCCTCGCTGCCCGCCACGGGCGTCGACGGCACGCTGCGCAAGCGCGCGCTGCGCTCGGGCGGCGCGGCGCATCTCAAGACCGGCACGCTGCGCGATGCGGCCGGCGTCGCGGGCTACGTGCACGGCGCGAGCGGCCGGCGCTGGGTGGTGGTCGCGATCGCCAACAACGGCAATGCCGGCGCGGCGCGGCCGGCCTTCGATGCGCTGGTCGACTGGGCGGCCCAGGACAACTGAACCGGGCGTCGCCAAGGCGACTTCCACGCCGTTCCGCCTCCGGGTTTCCCTTGTCTTGCTTTGCAGATCGCAAGCCTAGGATCGGTGCGCCTTTCACAACAAGACTCCCGGAGACATCCATGAAGCGTCTGCATCTTCTGAGCGCCGTCGCCATGGCCAGCTTGCTGGCCGCCTGCGGCGGCGGCGGCGACGGCCCCGGTTTCAACTTCGGAGCCGGCGGCGGCGGGACCGGCACCGGCGCGCTCCAGGAACCGGCCGTCACCGTGACGACGCTGTCGGCCGCGCAGATCGATGCGGGCACCGCGCAGAACGGCCTGCAGCCGATCAGCGGCAAGGCCAAGTGCGACGTGAGCGTCGTGGCGCTCAACTACAGCACGGCGGGTCCGAAGGGCGAGGCCACCAACGCCTCCGGCGTGCTGCTGATGCCCGCGGGCAGCTGCGCCAACGACGCGCCGCTGGTGGCCTACGCCAAGGGCACCGACGTGCAGAAACCGCGCACGCTGGCCAATCCGCAGGATCCGGAGACCTTCCTGCTGACGGCGATGTACGCAGCCCAGGGCTACGCCGTGGTCGCCACCGACTACCTGGGCTACGCCAAGTCGAGCTTCTCGTACCACCCCTACCTGCATGCCGATTCGGAAGCGCGCTCGGTGCTGGATTCGATCCGCGCCGCGCGCACGGCGCTGGTGGCGACGGGCGGCTCGTTCTCGGGCAAGGTGATGTTCACCGGCTACTCGCAGGGCGGGCACTCGTCGATGGCGGCACACCGGGCCGCCGAGCGCGACAGCCCGCTCGAGTTCAACGTGGTGGCCGGGGCTCATCTGGCAGGTCCGTACAACATGTCGGGCTCGTTCAAGCTCACGCAGGCAATTGCGGGCTACCAGTTCTTCGTTCCCTTCATCGTCACGTCCTATCAAAAGATCTACGGCGACGTCTACACCGACGTCAACACGGTCTTCAAGGCGCCCTACGCGGCGACCATCGAGAACCTGCTGCCGAGCCCGACGCTGAACTTCACCACGCTGGTGACGAGCGGCGCGCTGCCCGGCGCCAACGGCGAGACGCCGGCCCAGGCACGCGACGCGCTGTTCCACAGCGCGTTCCTGACGGACGTGCAGACCAACCCCAACAACACGCTCTTCCTCGACGCGAAGAAGAACGACCTGTTCGGCTGGAGTCCGCGCGCCAAGACGCTGCTGTGCGGCGGCGCCGGCGACCCAACGGTGCCGCCGGCCGTGCACATGGTGCCCATGAAGGCGGACTTCGACGCGCGCGGCGTGACCACCGTGTCGACGGTGGACGTCGACGCGCAGATTCAGGCGACCTACGGGCCGGGCGGCAAGGCGCCGACCGATCCGACGACGCCTGCCTACGCCACCTACTTCGCCGCCTACCACGGCACCTACGAGCCGCCGTTCTGCCACGCGCGTGCGCGGGCTCTGTTCGATACGGTGAAGTAGCGCGCTCAGGCCGCAGCGGCACGCTGCAAGCGGTCGCGCACGCCTTCCCATTCGGGACCGGCCGGCGGCATCTCGACCCAGATCAGCTTGACGCCCTCGGCGTCGAAGGCGCGCAGCACCGCGAAGAGCTGCTGGGCGGCGGCGGCGGCATCGTCGGGCATGCGGCGCTGCAGGATGTGCTGCGAACGGCTCTTGAGCGCGCTGCGCGACCAGACCGCGATGTGGGCGGCATTGGCGCCGAGCACGTCGAGGCCGGCCTGCATGGCCTTCGCATCCATCAGGCGCAGCTTGGCGCTCGGCGCGTAGTGGGCCTCGAGCGTGCCCGAGGCGCGCGGGTCGGGCGCTGCCAGTTCGTGCTTGTCGCGCAAGGCCTCGCCGCAAGCCGCCTCGATCTGCGTGCGCGTGATCGCGCCCGGGCGCAACAGCACCGGCGCGCCGCGGCTGCAGTCGACGATGGTCGATTCGATGCCCACCTCGCAGGGCCCGCCGTCGATCACCAGCAGCTCGCCGCCGAACTCCTGCTGCACATGTTGCGCGGTGGTTGGGCTCACGCGTCCGAAGCGGTTCGCGCTCGGCCCCGCCACGCCCGGCACGCCGTGCTCGGCGCAGGCCGCGAGCAGCGCCTGCGCCACCGGGTGGGCGGGACAGCGCAGGCCGATGGTGTCCTCGCCGCCGGCCGCTGCCGCCGCCACGCCGGGCTGGCGCGTGACGATCAGGGTCAGGGGGCCCGGCCAGAAGGCGAGCACGAGTTTCTGGGCGAAAGGCGGCAGCGGCTGCGCGAAGCGCGACAGCGCTTCGGTGCCCTTGACGCCGGCCGCCACGTGGACGATCAGCGGATGGTTGCTGGGCCGGCCCTTGGCCTTGAAGATGCCGGCCACGGCCGCGTCGCTGGTCGCATCGGCGCCCAGGCCGTAGACCGTTTCGGTCGGGAAGGCGACCAGGCCGCCGGCGCGCAGCACGCGCACGGCCTCGTCGATGGCAGCGGGCGACCGGCCGTCGCGGATCATTCGGAAAGCGGGATCGGCAGTCCGAGCAGCGCAGCCGCGAAATCGGCGGTGCTGCGAACCGTGTCGATGCTCTCGCCCGTGATCGTGAGATGGCCCATCTTGCGGCCGCGGCGCGCCTCGGTCTTGCCGTAGAGATGGAGATGCGTTCCCGGCAGCGCGAGCACATCGGCCCAGCGGGGCTCGACCGCCGTCTCCGACGACCTGGGTCCGCCCGAGGCCTCGGCATCGGCAAACCACAGGTCGCCCAGCAGGTTCAGCATGAGCGCGGGGCTGTGCTGGCGCGGCGCGTTCAGCGGCAGGCCGGCGAGGGTGCGCACCTGCAGCTCGAACTGCGAGATGTCGCAGGCCTCGATGGTCCAGTGGCCGCTGTTGTGCGGGCGCGGCGCCATCTCGTTGACCACCAGCGCGCCGTCGGCCAGGACGAAGAACTCGACGCACAGCACGCCGACATAGCCCAGGCCCTCCGCGATGGCGACGGCCGCATCGACGGCGCGCCGCGCCTGCGCTTCTGCCATGTTGCCGGCATGCACCTCGGTCACCGCGAGGATGCCGTCGCGGTGCAGGTTGCGCTGCGGCGGGAAGTGCACCACCTGGCCATCTTCGCCGCGGGCGACGATCACCGAGCACTCGAAGTCCAGCGGCAGCAGCTTTTCGAGCACGCAGGGCACGCCGCCCATCGCGTTCCAGGCGGCTGCGAGTTCCTCGCGCGTGCCGACGCGCTGCTGCCCCTTGCCGTCGTAGCCGAGCCGCGCGGTCTTGAGAATGCCGGGCAGCAGGTTCGGCGGCACGGCCATGTGCTCGGCCGACTCGATGATCGCGTAGGGCGCGCAGTCCACGCCGCAGCCGACGAAGTGGCTCTTCTCGCGGATGCGGTCCTGCGCGATGGCCACCGAGGTCGCCGCCGGCCATACCGGACGCGCGACCGAGAGATGTTCCAGCGAGGGCGCCGGCACGTTCTCGAATTCGGTCGTGATGGCATCGGCCAGGCCCGCGAGCCGCGCGAGGCCGTCGACATCGGTGTAGTCGGTGTGGATGTGGTGGTGGCTCACGCGCCCTGCGGGGCTGTCGGCATCGGGGTCGAGCACCGCCGTGAAGTAGCCCATGCGCTGCGCCGCGTGCACGAACATGCGGCCGAGCTGCCCGCCGCCGAGCACGCCGAGCGTGGCGCCCGGCAGGATCGCGCTCACAGGGCGCCTCCGCCCTGGGGCGAAAACGGTGATACCGCCGGCGAGTCGACCGGCGGCAGGGCCATCGATCGGGCTGCCTCGGTCTGCTGCGCGCGGAAGGCGTCGAGCCGCTCGCGCAGCGCCGGATCGGCCACGGCCAGCATCGCGACCGCGAACAGCGCCGCGTTGGCCGCCCCGGCGTTGCCGATGGCAAAGGTCGCGACCGGCACGCCCTTGGGCATTTGCACGATGCTGTAGAGCGAATCCACGCCCTGCAGATGCCGGCTCGCGACCGGCACGCCGAGCACGGGCACCGTGGTCTTGGCCGCCAGCATGCCGGGCAGGTGCGCCGCCCCGCCGGCGCCGGCGATGATGGCCGCCAGGCCGCGCGGCGCCGCGTTTTCGGCATAAGCGAACAATTCGTCGGGCATGCGGTGGGCGGAGACCACCCGCGCCTCATGGGCGATGCCGAATTGCTGGAGAATCTCGACCGCGTTGCGCATCGTCTCCCAGTCGGAGTTCGAGCCCATCACCACACCGACCTGAATTGCTTGCTTCATGGTTTCAATTTTACGTTTCACCCCCAGGTTTCCGCGATGATCGACATCACCCTCGAAAATTTCCAGACCGAGCTGATCGACGGCTCGATGACCACGCCGGTGCTGCTCGACATCTGGGCCGAGTGGTGCGGGCCGTGCAAACAGCTCGGCCCGGTGCTCGAAAAACTCGAACTCGAGTATGGCGGCCGCTTCACGCTGGCCAAACTCGATGCCGACAAGGTGCCGCAGATCTCGCAGCAGCTGAGCCAGATGTTCGGCGTGCGCAGCATTCCCTTCTGCGTGATGTTCAAGGGCGGCCAGCCGGTCGACGGCTTCGTCGGCGCGATTCCTGCCGACCAGATCCGCAGCTTCCTCGACAAGCATGTGCCGGGCGCCGACGAGGCCGCGGCCGCAGAACAGGAAGATGCGGCGCAGGAAGCGCTGGCCGAAGGCGATACCGAAGGTGCGCTCGAGCGTCTGCAGCACGCGCTCGCGACCGACCCGGCCAACGACGACGCACGCTTCGACTACATCAAGCTGCTGCTGCAACAGGACCGCGTCGACGATGCCAAGGTCGCGTTCGCCCCCGTGATTGCCAAGACTTCGCCCGTGCGTCGCTTCGACGCACTCCAACGCTGGATCGACGCGATCGACTTCGCAGCGCCGGCCACCGGTGCGGCACCGACCCTCGCCGACGCCGAGGCCCGCATCGCGGCCAACAAGCGCGACTTCGAAGCCCGCTTCGACCGTGCGCGTCTTCTGATGAGCGCGCAGCGATGGACCGACGCGATGGACGAGCTGCTCGACATCCTGATGCGCGACAAGGGCTGGAACGAAGAGCTGGCCCGCAAGACCTATGTCGCGATCCTGGACATCATCGAGCCGCCCAAGCCCAAGGTGGCGGACGGCCAGATCCCGCCGGACGATCCGACCGTGGCGAGCTACCGGCGCCGCCTGAGCAGCGTGGTGCTGAGCTGAAGGCGGGTGCCTAGGCCAGCGGCCGGGTGGCGTTGGCGCGCCGAGCACCCTCGCATACGATTGGCGAGTTTCAATTTGTTGCCAAAGGGAAATCCGGCCATGCGTTCCTTGTTCTTCACGACTGCATTGCTCGCATCCGCGCTCGCCGCCGGTTGCGGCAGCGGCATCAGTCTCGATGAGCCGATCGAAGGGCCGGTCTGGCAGCTCGAGCAGCTCGGCAACGAGCTGATCGAACCGAGCAGCGATCCGCGGCGCAACGCCCAGATCCAGTTCGACCGCAATAGCGGGCGGGTCAGCGGTTCGGGCGGCTGCAACCGCGTGTCGGGCACTTACGAGCGCAGCGGCAGCACGCTCAGGATGCGCCAATTGGGTGCGACCCGCACGGCCTGCCCCAACGAGGCGAGCACCATCAACGAGACCCAGTTCTTCGCGGCGCTGCAGGCCACGGCGAGCTACAGGCTGCAGGGGCGCTCGAAGCTTTCTTTGCTGGATGCGAGTGGGCGGACGGTCGCGACGCTCAGCAACGGCGGGGTGCGTTGAGCGCGAGTCGCGGCCCTCTCCTCCCGATAGGTATTCGGGATCAACTCGTAAACAGGTCCTCAGAGCCATAGACATTTGGCTTTCGATGTGACACAAATGGCTTACACGCTTTGCCGTGTGTTTCTCCACCCACGAGGGGATGACCTTGTCATCGGGTAACAAGAAGATGCCGTCTTTCGACGATCCCGGGTTCAGCCTGCAACGCCACCGCAAAGTCGTGCTGGTGGTTGACCTCGTGGAGTCGGTGAGCCTGATGCAGGCAGACGAACTGGGCGTCATCGCGCGCTGGCAAGCATTTCTCGCGCATGTGAATCAGCTCGTCCTGCCTGCCCATGAGGGACGTTTAGTGAAGAGTCTTGGCGATGGGCTGATGGTGGAGTTCGAATCGGTGCGCAATGCTGCCGCCGCCGCGCGCGCCATGCATGCCTACATGTCCGAGCACAACGAGCCGATCGGCGCGGGCCGGACGATGGCGCTGCGCGCGGGCCTGCATGCCGCCGACGTGTACGTCGACGGCCTCGATATCTACGGCAAGGGGGTCAATCTGGCGGCCCGGGTTGCCACCTTGGCCGGTCCGAACCAGACAGCGATGACTGTCGAGGCACGTGAGGAGCTGGTCGACGGTCTCGACGTCGACATCGAGGACCTGGGCGAGTGCTATCTGAAGCATGTGGAGCAAACGGTGCGGGTGTATCGCATGCATTCCTGCAAGGACGAAGCGCTGCCCGGCCCGGTTGCCGAACCGGCCTCGGACCGACAGGTCATTGCCGTGCTGCCCTTCGAAGCCCACGGCGAAGATCCGAAACACGCGGTTGTAGGCGACCTCATCTGCGACGCCGTCATCCACCAGCTCGCGCGCACGGATCTACATGTCCTGTCGCGCCTTTCGTGTGCCGCCTTCAAAGGTCGCGTCGTCGACCGCGGCATGATCGAAAGGGGCCTGGGCGCCCGGTACGCTCTCACCGGCACATTCCACGTGAACGGCATCCACTTGTTCGTGGCTGCGACGCTGACGGACCTCCGCGATGGGTCGGTCCTTTGGGCCGGCCGTCGCACGACGGCCCTGAGCGACCTGTTCGATGCAGAGAGCGAACTGGCTGCGATGATGGCTGAAGGTACCTACAGCGCCATTCTCCAATCGCACATCGGACACGCGCGCAACCAACCCCCAGCCGCCCTCGACGACTATGCGCTCCTGGTCGGAGGGATTGCGCTCATGCACCGGCAGTCGCGCACCGACTTCGCCCGATCCAGGGAATTGCTCGAGCACTTGACCGAGCGACGGCCACGTTTCGGTGCACCGAGGGCCTGGCTTGGGCAGTGGTATGCGATCGGCGTGTCGCAAGGCTGGCTCGCGGACCCGCAGCAAGAGGCGAAGCGCGCGATGTTCGAGGTCGAACGCGCATTCGAGAGCGACCCGTCGCTGTCGCTGGCCATGACCATCAGGGGACAGATCGAGGGCTACCTGCTCAAGGACTTCGATGCAGCCGAGCGCGCATACCGGATCGCAATCGCCGAGAACCCGAACGAAGCGCTGGCCTGGCTGTTCATGGCAACACTGAATGCGTGGCGAGGCCTCGGCGAGCAGGCCAAGCAGGCAGCGGACCGTGCCCTGCTGCTATCGCCGCTGCATCCTGCACGCTACTACTACGAATCACTGGCGGCCACGGCTTACCTGTCGGCAGGCGAGTTTGCCAAGTCCGCGGAGCTGGCGGAACGCTCGCTTCGCTCCCAGCGCCTGCATGCCTCGACGTACAAGACGCTCATTGCCGCGAGCGTGATGATGGGACGCGAGGCTCGTGCGCGCGAGGTTGCGACTGCGCTGCTGGAGATCGAGCCGAACTTCACGATCGAGCAGTTCGTCGCCCGCTCGCCCATGGCCAGTTCACCTCAGTTGCAGGACATCGTGGAAAGCATGCGCAGCGCCGGCATTCCGCAAAATTAACCAGGAGCAGACCGCCATGAACAAGTTCAGCACCGCCAACATGTCCAGCCTCACGGGCATGACCGGGATGACCGGGATGACTGGCATGACAGGCATGACGGGAATGACCGGCATGAATCTCACAACCCCGGCGAATACCTTTGCGGGCTACTCGGGCGCCATGGCCAATCCGATGCTCAACACCGCATTGGAGATCAGCCGACAGTACGTATCTCCAGCCGGCCAGATCGACCCTGTCGAGCCCTCCGAGTACCCCGAGGGGCCGGATGTCGACCATCTGGCGCTCAACGACGCACAAACCCGCTTTCACTTGCTGACTCAAGAGTGCCTCGGCGATCTGAACATCGAAAGCACAGTGGTGGGCTCAGCTGTCAGTGCAACCCTGAAGTACGGGCAGATCCCCCTGATCACCCTGACGCGGCCCGACAAGGAGGTGTTCAGGAAGCAGGTCAGCGCAGTGCTCGAGCGCCGTGCGGATCGTGCCGACCGGATCGCAGAGATCATGACGCAGGTCACACCCCAGTTCGCTTATTGGGCAAGCGTCTGCAATCTCCATCCTGAGCGAAATCGCCACACCATTGAACTGAGCCTTGTTCTCCTGCATGTGACGATGCTGTTGATTCAGCGCTTCAAGCACGAGTTCGCCTGCCCCCGCCCGGCCGCCTGGACTGTCGATATGCAGCCGCCGATTCAGACGCCCGCTTACTTTGCCTGGCCGAGCGGACACGCGACCGAGTCGCTCTTCTTCGCCGCCATGATGGCCCGCCTGCGCCCCGGCGTGCCAGGCCAGAACGAACGGCTCCACACACTGGCACTGCGCATCGCCGAGAACCGCGAGGTGGCGGGGTTGCACTTCCCCGTCGACAGTGCCGCCGGACAGTTCCTCGGCCAACGCTTGGCCGAATACTTTGCTGCGCGAGCGGGCGACCCTGGCGCGGCAATCGAACTGGATTGCCTGACGTGCAACGGCGATGCACTGGGCGAATCGGCAACCGCAGTGTCCTGCGCCACCGACGAAGGCATCGTTCTTTGCGATGTACCGGCAATCACTCCTGCCGCGCACGCCCCGAAGGTCTCGGTCAAGAAGTCCGACATGCTCGCCTGGCTGTGGATGAAAGCGCGGAAGGAGAAGTCTTATTGAGCCCCCCGGTGGGCGCACGGAGACAGGCATGGCCGAACACAACCCAGGCTTCCCGGTAGAAACCGCGGACTTGTACATGGAATGGGCCTTGCTGACGGGTTCCGCCCCCGCAAGGAGCAAGGCCGGTCCCGCGGGCGGCAGGAGGCGGCCCTCAAGGTCGATTCAATTGATCATCGAATGCAGCGAGAAATTGAAGAACGCCCTTCAGCCGTCCTTCGACAACCGCTTTATTGCCGAGTACGCAGGCGTTGTCTTTCACGAGATCGCCGATGGCGCAGACGACAACAAGATCTACAGCGTTTCCGCCCGCCTCGACGACGTGAGCCGATGGAGAGCACAAGGCAAGCTCAAGGGCGTGCGCGTCGAGTACTCCACGGCGCGCAATGCGCCCGGGGAGCCGGACCGCGAGCGATGGTTTCCCCCGGAGGCTTCGTTCATCGGCGCGGCACAGGATGCATCGTCCGCCGTCGAGAGCCCCGAGAGCGGGCGGTTGAAGGGCAAGGTCATGGTCGTCATCGACGACGGCTTGGCCTTCTTGAATTGCGCCTTCAGAAAGGCCGACGGCAACTCGACGAGGGTTCGGTACTTTTGGGATCAGGATCCGTTGCGCGTCGCCGTGTTCCATGATGGAGAAATGAAGGAGCTCGACCTCGGCACGTCGAAAGCCGAGAGCAGCTTCAGCTCGACGAGGTGGCGGGAAGTGCCCGGCTTCTCCTACGGACGCGAACTTGCAGCCGCCATGATCGACGAGTTGATCGCAGAAGCACCGAATGCTCAGTCCGAAGCCGACGCCTATCGAAAGCTCGGCTACGACCGCGTGCGCCATGCCTCGGCACACGGTACGCATGTCGCCGACTTGGCCGCAGGACCGCTCTCCCCGCGTCACATGGGCGGCAAGCTCGACAGTGCGGGTGCCGACGATACGAACATCATCATGGTGCAGCTCCCTCCCTCCACGGCGCTGGACACATCGGGCGGAGGGCTCGCCAAGCATGTGCTCGATGCATTGAAGTACGCGCTGTCCAAGGTGGACGACTCTGCCCAGGTGGTGGTGAACCTGAGCTTTGGTGCGACAGGCGGGCCCCATGACGGCTCCAGCCTGTTCGAGCGCGCCCTCGACAGCTTGATCGGGCGCGAACGCAGCAAAGGGCGCAACTTCGCGCTGGTGCTGCCCGCGGGCAATCATTTCGACACTGCAGCCCATGCCGCCGGTGAGATTCGTCCAGGCGCCACCACGGAACTCGCCTGGCATGTCCGTGCCGAAGATCCGACCGAGAGTTTTTGCGAGTTGTGGTTCGATGCCAGCAGCCTCGACGATGTCTGCATCGAACTCGTCAAGCCCAACGGGGACAGCATCGAGGCACGGCCTGGCAGAACGGTATTTGATGGCGACATGCCAACGTCTTCATGTTGCGCCCTCGGCAGCGTCCGCCGCACCGCGGCATTGAACGCCAAGTGCGCGGTGCTCGCGTCCTTGCTGCCCACGCATTTCGAGAACGGGACTGGCGTGCCCGCTCCCAGCGGAATGTGGAAGATCAAACTGGCTGTCGGCAAGGACCAGAAGCCCGTTGCATTCGACGCCTGGATCCAGCGTGACGAGGCGACGCCCTACACGCCGTATCGTGCGAGGCAGTCCTATTTCTCATCAACGAGACCACGCCTGCCGAGTACAGCCGATGACGTCGATGAAGATCCCGTGAAACGTCGCGGCACCGGAAACAGCGTCGCGCATGGGCGCCTGCCCATCGTCGTGGGGGCGTGCTATGCGCTCTCGGGCAGGCTGTCGCCATATACCGCTGCGGGTACGACTGTGGTCCAGGGTGGCCGCCGGTGCTGGCCCGACCTCGTCGCGCCAGGAGATCTCTCGGAGCCGATGCCGGGCCTCTTGGCCGCGGGCACGCTGAGCGGCTCGACCGTTCGAATGAACGGAACCAGCGTCGCCGCTCCGCAGGTGGCCCGCGCCACTCTGAATCTCTTCGCCCGAAAACCGGCCCTCGGAGGCAGTCATCCGGGGATGGACAGCGCGTCCATCGTCGATCAGTTGCTGGACGATCCCGACCAGGGCCACCGGCGGCCAGCTGGGCCTGGGACTCAGGCGCCGATCATGACAGCCCGTATCGGCGCCGGTTGGTTGAATGTCCCGTGCTTCGCCCAGGCAGCGCCAAGTGCGACTGCGGACGAGCACTGAAATGTCGTCGCGAACTACCAGCGGGCTGGAAGGTCTCGCAGAAGTAACAGTTGCCGCCCGGCGGTATCGACGTAGCCGCCGCCTTCCAGGTCCTTGATCAACCGGCTGACCATCTCTCGCGAACATCCGATTTCGCTGGCGATCGCCTGGTGCGTCAACCTTTGCGCGACGCGACGCGTGCCATCGGCCTGTGCCTGGGCCCGCTCTTCAAGAAACTTTCTGAGCCGGCTATAGACATCCAGCAACGCCATGCTGCGCGCACTCTCGGTTGCCAATCGCGCTCGCTTGATCAGCCGCACGATCAGTGCCAGTGCGAACTCGGGGTCTGCCGCGATGTGCCGCAGCATCGTTTCGCGCGTGACCACCACGCAGACCGTCGGCTCCACAGCCTGCACGCTGGCAGAACGCGGTCCGCCGTCGAGCGACATCTCCCCCACGTACTCGCCGAGACCGTGCAGCCCCAGCGTCACTTCGCGCCCGCGAGCGTCCGAGACGAAGGCACGCACCCGCCCCGACAGCACGATGTAGACCGAGCCGCTCTGGTCTCCCTCCTCGATCAGCATCGCATGCGTTCGGTAGCGGCGCTGCACGCCGAGCGCCGCAAGCGTCTGGAGCGGAGGCGGCAGCTCGGCGACGAGATCGGCGGGGGACGCGGCAGGTGTCGGCAGCATGCGCGGACTATACGGCCCGCATCCCCTTCGGCGCGACCCTCTAAGGCAGCGGGCGAGCCGCCGGCGTGCACACACGCCGCTTCAGTCGTGCCCCGCCAGCCGCAGCGCCGACACGATCTGCGGCATGCGCGACAACTCGCGCACGAGTTCCCGCACGCTGCTGCGGCCGGTCTTCTGCCGCACGTTCTTGATGTGGGTGCGCACGGTGGAGACGCAGATGCCCTGCAGGCAGGCAATCTCCTGCGCTCCACGCCCCGCGCACAGCTGCGTCAGCACCGCCTGCTCCGCCGGGGTGAGCCGTTTGGAGCGGGCGAACATCTGCACCGTGAGCGTCTCGCAGCTTGCGCGCCGGCTGCACATGACGAGCACGGTATCGATCGTCGTGCTCCCGTGCAGCATCGCGAGCGGGATGAAGGCCAGCGAGAGCGGCTCGCCCGCCGGGCCGACCTCGACGATGCTGCGGCAATCGCGCTCGGCGTCCTTGAGCGCCTGGCGGATCCTCGCCTGCCAGGCCGGCAGGGCACCCCCCAGCATGCCATCGACGCTGTGCAGCGCGCGTCTGGCCGCCAGTTCACGCAAGGCCGGGCGGTTCGCATGCAGGATGCGCCCGGTCAGGTCGACGAGCACCAGGCCGTGGTCGATCTCGTCGAGCACGCGCGCCAGCAGGCCGGCCTGCAGGGCGTCGGGCGGCGGCGGAACGGTGTTCCTTGCTTCCTCACGTTGGAAAACAGGTGACTCGGCGATCGCGTTCATGGCACTTTCCTCATCCGTTGTGATGAGAAAAGTATCGGAAATCCCGATGGCGCCGGGCTGTGACTATTGCCGCCGGCTTTGTGACTTATTCACCTCCGCCGATCGGCCGCTTCAACCTGTCAGCCGCTGCAGTGCCTCGCGGTACTTGGCCGCCGTCTTCTCGATCACCTCGGCCGGCAGGCGCGGCGCCGGCGGCGTCTTGTCCCAGGGCTTGCCGTTGATCTTGGTGGCCTCCAGCCAGTCGCGCACGAACTGCTTGTCGTAGCTCGGCGGGTTCGTGCCGGCGGCGAGCGCGGCCTCGTAGCCCTCGACCGGCCAGTAGCGCGAGCTGTCGGGCGTCAGCACCTCGTCCATCAGCACCAGCGTGCCGGCCTCGTCGAGGCCGAACTCGAACTTGGTGTCGGCAATGATCATTCCCTTCGTCAGCGCGATGGCCGCGGCCGCCTCGTAGATCGCGATGCTGGTCTCGCGGATCTGCTGCGCGAGGGCCGGGCCGACGACCTCGACCACGCGCTCGTAGCTGATGTTCTCGTCGTGCGCGCCAGCCGCTGCCTTGGCCGCTGGCGTGAAGATCGGCCGCGGCAGCTTGCTCGCATTGCGCAGGCCCTCGGGCAGCGGAACGCCGCAGACGGCGCGGCTCTCCTGGTACTCCTTCCACCCGCTGCCGGCGAGGTAGCCGCGAACCACGGCCTCGACCGGGATCGGCTTGAGCCGCTTGACCAGCATGGAACGGTCCTTGACCTGGGGCACCTCCGCCGGCATCACCACGCTTTCGGGCGCATCGCCGGTCAGGTGGTTGGGGCACAGGTGTCCGAGCCGGTCGAACCACCAGAGCGCCATCTGCGTGAGGATCACGCCCTTGCCCGGGATCGGCTCGCCCATGATCACGTCGAAGGCCGAGAGGCGGTCGCTCGCGACCATCAGGATGCGGTCGTCGCCGACCGCATAGTTGTCGCGCACCTTGCCGCGCGCAAGCAGCGGAAGGCTCTGGATGGAGGAGGTGTGGACGGTGGTCATGGCGGGGCGGCTGTGTCGGAATGGGCGAAGAACGACGGAGATTGTGCGCGCAGAAAAAAGCCACCGCGAGGGTGGCTGGCCGGGGCGGCCCGAGCGCAGCGCCGGGCCGCCCCAAGCAAGCGAACGCCCCCTCGGGGGGCAGCGAGGACACGAAGTGCCGGAGCGTGGGGGCTGACGCCCTAGACCACTTCTTGCGCGAGCTCGCCCTTGGCGTACTTGGCGGCGACCACCTGCAGCGTCTCGCCCTTGACCTTCGGGCCCTGGCCTTCGCAGCCGAACTGGATGTAGCGCTGCTTGGCGATCTGCTTTGCGGCTTCGCGCGCCGGCTTCAAGTACTCGCGCGGGTCGAACTTCTCAGGATTCTCGGTGAAGAACTTGCGGATCGCGGCCGTCATCGCGAGGCGGATGTCGGTGTCGATGTTGATCTTGCGCACGCCGTGCTTGATGGCTTCCTGGATCTCCTCGACCGGCACGCCGTAGGTTTCCTTCATGTTGCCGCCGTACTTGCGGATCTCGGCCAGGAGATCCTGCGGCACGCTGGAGGAGCCGTGCATCACGAGGTGCGTGTTGGGGATGCGGCGGTGGATTTCCTTGATGCGGTTGATCGCCAGGATGTCGCCGGTGGGCTTACGCGTGAACTTGTAGGCGCCGTGGCTGGTGCCGATGGCGATGGCCAGCGCGTCGATCTGGGTGCGCTTGACGAAGTCGGCGGCCTGCTCCGGGTCGGTCAGCAGTTGCTCCATGGTCATCGTGGCGTCGGTGCCGTGGCCGTCTTCCTTGTCGCCCTTCATGGTTTCGAGCGAGCCGAGGCAGCCCAGCTCGCCTTCGACGGTGACGCCCACGCGGTGCGCCATGTCCGCCACCTTCTTGGTGACGTCGACGTTGTAGTCGTAGCTCGCGATGGTCTTGCCGTCGGCCTGCAGCGAGCCGTCCATCATGACCGAGCTGAAGCCGAGGTCGATGGCGCCCTTGCAGACGTCAGGACTCTGGCCGTGGTCCTGGTGCATCACCAGCGGCACCTTGGGCCAGCTTTCGATCGCGGCTTCGATCAGGTGCTTGATGAAGGGCTCGCCCGCATACTTGCGCGCGCCGGCGCTCGCCTGGAGGATGACCGGTGCGCCGACTTCATCGGCTGCCGACATGATGGCCTGCACCTGCTCGAGGTTGTTGACGTTGAAGGCCGGAATGCCGTAGCCGTTGGCGGCGGCATGGTCGAGCAGTTCGCGCATCGAGACGAGAGCCATGGGTGTACCTCGCGGGAATGTTGGGATGGAAGAAGAAAAAAGACTGCCTCAATTCTACCGAGCACCCCTGTCGGACAGGACCGACGCCCGCGCCGGGACGGCGTCGGCTTCAGCTCACCCTGCAAATCTTCAGCATGTTGGTGCCGCCGGGCGCGCCCATCGGCTCGCCGCAGGTGATCGCGTAGACGTCGCCGGTCTGCACGATGCCGCGCTTCTTGAGGTGGGCCTCGGCCTGCAGCAGCGCCGTGTCGCGGTCGCTTTCCGAATCCATGAGCAGCGGCCGCACGTTGCGGTAGAGCGCCATGCGGCGCTGCGTGGCCAGGCGCGAGGTCAGCGCATACATCGGGATGTGTGCGCGGTGGCGGCTCATCCACAACGGCGTGGAGCCCGATTCGGTCAGCGCGACGATCGCCTTGGCGCCCAGGTGGTGGGCGGTGAACAGCGCGCCCATGGCGATCGACTGGTCGATGCGGGCGTAGGACTGGCCGCTGAAGTCGGCGTCGAGCTTCAGGTCCTCGGCGGCTTCGGCGGCCTCGCAGATGCGGCTCATCTCCTGCACCGTCTCGAGCGGATAGCGGCCCGAAGCGGTTTCGGCCGAGAGCATCACGGCGTCGGTGCCGTCGAGCACGGCGTTGGCCACGTCGCTGACCTCGGCGCGCGTGGGCACCGGATTGGTGATCATCGATTCCATCATCTGCGTGGCGGTGATGACGACCTTGTCCATCTCGCGCGCCATGCGGATCATCTTTTTCTGCAGCGCCGGCACGGCCGCATTGCCGACCTCGACCGCCAGGTCGCCGCGCGCGACCATGATGCCGTCGCTGGCACGCAGGATCTCCTCCAGCTTGGGGATCGCCTCGGCACGCTCGATCTTGGCGATCAGGCCCGGCTTGTGGCCGAACTCTGCGGCCGCCACGTTGCAGAGCTGGCGCGCCATTTCCATGTCGGTCGCGTTCTTCGGAAAGCTCACCGCCACGTAGTCGGCCTGGAAGCTCATCGCGGTCTTGATGTCCTCCATGTCCTTGGCCGTCAGCGCCGGCGCCGTGAGGCCGCCGCCTTGCTTGTTGATGCCCTTGTTGTTGGAAAGCTCGCCGCCCAGGCGCACCGTGGTGTGGACCGCGTCGCCCTTGACGGCCTCGACCGTGAGCACGATCAGCCCGTCGTTCAGCAGCAGGCTGTCGCCGGGCTTCACGTCGCGCGGCAGGTCCTTGTAGTCCAGCCCCACTTCGCTGACATCGCCCAGCTCGGTGCGCGAAGCGTCGAGCACGAACTTCGCACCGGCCTCCAGCCAGACCTTGCCCTCGGCGAACTTGCCGACCCGGATCTTCGGACCCTGCAGGTCGGCCATGATCGCCACCTCGCGCCCCGTGCGGCGGGCCGCCTCGCGCACCATGACGGCGCGGTTGATGTGGTCCTGCGCCGTGCCGTGGCTGAAGTTGAGCCGCACCACGCTGACCTTGTTGAGGATCATCTTCTCGAGGAGATCCGGGGAACTCGATGCCGGGCCGAGCGTGGCGACGATCTTGGTGGCGTGACGGGGAAGGCGGGGCATGCTCATTCAGGTCTCCAGTTTGTATTCCATACTGTATACACTTTCCCCGCCCTCAGCCAGCGCTATTTGCCCCCTTCCAGGAGCACCGCGGAACCGGCTTTGCCGGGCCGCTGGTGTTGCCCCCTGAAGGGGGTTGGCGTAGCGACACGAAGTGCGCGAAGCCTGGGGGTGGGTTCTATTCGCCGGCCGCACGCTTCGAAAGAATCTCGAACGCCGGCAGGGTCTTGCCTTCCAGGACTTCGAGGAAGGCGCCGCCGCCGGTCGAGATGTAGCCCACCTGCTTTTCAATGCCGTACTTGGCGATGGCGGCCAGCGTGTCGCCGCCGCCGGCGATCGAGAAGGCGCTGCTCTCGGCGATGGCGCGTGCGATGGCCTCCGTGCCCTTGGCGAAGGTGTCGAACTCGAACACGCCCAACGGGCCGTTCCACACGATGGTGCCGGCTTCGCGCAGCTGGGCGGCCAGGATCTCCGCGGTCTTCGGGCCGATGTCGAGGATCAGGTCGTCGTCGGCCACGTCGCTGCCGGCTTTCACCGTGGCGGCGGCATCGGCGGCGAAGGTCTTGGCCGTGACCACATCGACGGGAATCGGCACCGCCGCGCCGCGCGCGCGCATCGCCTCGATGACGGCCTTGGCCTCATCGAGCAGGTCGGGCTCGGCCAGCGACTTGCCAATCTGGAGGCCGGCCGCGAGCATGAAAGTGTTGGCGATGCCGCCGCCCACGATCAGCTGGTCGACCTTGTCGGCCAGGCTTTTCAGGATGGTGAGCTTGGTGCTGACCTTGGAGCCGGCGACGATCGCGACCAGCGGGCGTTTCGGCTGCGCCAGCGCCTTGGTGATGGCATCGATCTCGGCCGCCAGCAGCGGGCCGGCGCAGGCCACCTTGGCGTACTGGGCGATGCCGTAGGTCGTGGCCTCGGCGCGGTGCGCGGTGCCGAAGGCGTCGTTGACGTAGATGTCAGTCAGCGCGGCGAGCTTGCGCGAAAGCGTCTCGTCGTTCTTCTTCTCGCCCTTGTTGAGGCGGCAGTTCTCGAGCAGCACGACCAGGCCGGGCGCGACCTGGACGCCGTCGACCCAGTTGGCCACCAGCGGCACCTCGCGGCCCAGCAGCTCGCCCAGCCGCTTGGCGACCGGCGCCAGCGAATCCTCGGGCTTGAAGGCGCCCTCGGTCGGGCGGCCGAGATGGGAGGTCACCATCACCGCGGCGCCGGCGTCGAGCGCCAGCTGGATGCAGGGCACCGAGGCGCGGATGCGCGTGTCTTCGGTGATGCGGCCGCTGTCGTCCTGCGGCACGTTGAGATCGGCTCGGATGAACACGCGCTGGCCGGCGACTTTGCCTTGCGCACAGAGGTCGGTGAATCGAAGAACGTTCATGGGATGGGCGGGATGAGAAGCGGAGGGGACTGCCTTGGAAAAAAGGCGAGAGGCCATTGTAGGTTTGTAGGTTTCGCCGGTGACGCCCTGGTGTCGATCAACCGCCAAGGCCCGGCTTCCGCACGAACTGCTCCAGCATCTCGACGAAACCGGCCGCCGCCGGCGACAGGGAGCGCCGCGACGCGGCATAGACGCAGACCTCGCGGTGGAAATCGGGCCGGTCGAGCTTGACCATCTGCAGCCCGTGGGCCTTGACCAGCGAGGCCGAGTAGGTCGGGCAGACCGTGAGCCCCAGGCCCGAAGCGACCATGCCCAACGCGGTCGTCATGTAAGAGACCTCCTGCGTCGTCGCGCGCAGCATCAGCTCGCGGGCTTCGGCGTCCAGCTCGGGCAGCACGCGCTGGCGGAAGTCGCGCGTCGGCGCAATGAAGGTGTAGGGCCCGAGCTCGCTCCAGCGCACTTGGCGCCGGTGCGCGAAGACATGGTCGGAGGGGCAGATCAGCCAGTGGCGGTCGCGAAAAAGCGTGCGGCGCTCGATCACTGCCGGGTCCACCGCCACGTCCTGCCCCACCGCCAGCTCCGCCTCGCCCGAGAGCACGCCGGCCAGCAGGTGCTCGGGCAGCGTGTCGGCCAGGCGCACGTCGATGTCCGGGTAGCGCGCGCTGTAGGCCGCGATCACGCGCGGCATCAGCGTGCAGGCCATGAGCTGCGGCGCGGCAAGCCGCAGCACGCCCTTCTTCTGGTCGCGCAGCTCGGTCACGCCGGCCACCGCGCCCGCGAGGTCGGCCAAGAGGCGCTGCACCGAGGGCTGGAATTCGCGCCCGGCCTCGGAGAGCAGCACGCGCCGCGTGTGTCGGTCGAAGAGCTGCACGCACATTTCGCGCTCCAGCTCGCGCACCAGCACGCTGAGCGCCGACTGGGTCAGGTGCAGCCGGGCGGCGGCGGCGGTGAAGCTGCCGGTGTCGGCCACAGCGTCGAAGGCGCGCAATTGGCGCAGGGTCAGATTCATGGCCTCAGTTCATCAATCAATGAATTTATTTCGATTGAATCATAAGAAGAACGGCGGCCCAATCCGGGGATCTGCTGACATACAAATCACCCCGGAGACAAGCCATGCCCCCCTCGCCCGTGCCCGTGCGCGGACTGCACCACTTCGCCTGGCGCTGCCGCGACAGCGAGGAGACCCGCCGCTTCTACGAGGACCTGCTGGGCCTGCCGCTGGTGCACGTGATCAAGAGCGACCACGTGCCGAGCACCGGCGAGTTCTGCCCCTACGTCCACATCTTTTTCCAGATGCGCGACGGCTCCTACATCGCCTTCTTCGACCTCGGCGACGACGTAGCCGCACTGCCGTCGCCCAACACGCCGGCCTGGGTCAACCACATCGCGCTGCGCGTCGATTCGGTGGCCGACCTGCTGGCCGCCAAGGCGCGGCTCGAAGCGGCCGGCATCGAGGTGCTGGGCGTGACCGACCACCACATCATCGAGTCGATCTACTTCTTCGACCCCAACGGCATCCGCATCGAACTGACCACGCCCACCGTGCCGCAGGCCGAGATGGATGCGCATGCGAAGCGCGCCCATGCCGACCTCGAGGCCTGGACGCTGCGCAAGGCCGAACTGCGGAGGAAGGCGGCGCATGCCTGAGCTCCAACTCGCCGTCATCGACGTCAAGCCCGGCGCCGCGATGGAGAGCCAGTCGGGCCTGCAGATGCTGCGCCCGCGCATCTACGGCGCGTACCGCGCGCCGGCCGGCGCTAAGAAGATCGCGGCCATCGTGATGCACCCCACGAGCAACTTCATGGGGCACTACCTGATCGCACCGCTGGCCGAGCGCGGCATCTGCTGCATGGGCCTCAACTCGCGCTACGTGGGCAACGACACGGTGCTGCTCATGGAACGCGCGATCCAGGACCTGGGTGCCGGCGTGCAATTCCTGCGCGCCGCGGGCTACGAGAAGGTGCTGCTCATCGGCAACTCGGGCGGCGCCGCGCTCGCGAGCTTCTACCAGGCGCAGGCCGGGAAGCTCACGGCACATCACTTCCCGGACGGCGATCCGACGCATTTGCATCCCGACGACCTGCCGCCGGCCGACGGCATCGCCTTGTGCGCGGCGCACCAGGGCCGTTCGAAGCTGATGCGCGACTGGATCGATCCCTCCGTCACCGACGAGCACGACCCGCTGTCGGTGGACCCCGAGCTCGACATGTACGACCCGCGCCATGCCGCGCCCTACAGCGCCGAGTTTCTCGCGCGCTTCAGCGCCGCCCAGAAGGCCCGGCTCGACCGGCTGGAGCACTGGGCGATGGAACGCCTGCGCCTGTTGCGCAGCACGCCGGGTGCGCCGCGCGACCAGGCCTTCATCGTCTATCGCACGCATGCCGATCCGCGCTGCGTCGACCTCTCGATCGATCCCAACGACCGCGCACCCGGCAGCGTGTGGGGCGACGCCCGGCAGGTGAACTACTCGGCCAACGCGATGGGCCGCACCACCTCGCTCGCGGCCTTCCTCTCGCAATGGTCCTCGCGCTCGCAGGCCGACGGGCCCTCGAACCTGGCGCGCACCATTTGCCCCAAGCTGCTCCTGACCTACACGGCCGACCAGTCCACCTTCCCGAGCACGCGCGATGCCTGGCTCGCAGCCGGCGGAGAGCGCATCCGCAATGTCGACATCGTCGGCGGCAACCACTACCTGGCGGGCCAGCCGGAACTGGTGCCGCGCGCGGCCGACGCCATCGCCGAGTGGGCTCACGCGCTGTGAGCGCCGCGATGGAAAGCTTCCACTTCGCGCCCGACTACGAGCTGCCGCGCTGGCCCTTCCAGCCGCCGCCCGAGCTGGGCAGCGACCAGGTCGTGCGCCATCCGATCGTCATCGCCGGCGCCGGTCCGGCCGGCCTCACGCTGGCCTGCGACCTCGCGCAGCGCGGCGTGCGCGCCGTGCTGCTGGACGAGGGCGACACGGTAGGCGTGCGCGGCGCCTCCTCGCGCGGCATCTGCTACGCGCAGAAGAGCCTGGAGATCTTCGAGCGGCTCGGCATCTACCGGCGCATCGCCGACAAGGGCATCACCTGGTCCTTCGGCCGCACCTTCTCGGGCGAAGAGGAGGTCTACAACTTCAACCTGAAGACCGACAGCGTCTCCGCGCAGCCGCCCTTCATCAACCTGCAGCAGTTCTACCTCGAGTGGTTCCTGGTCGACCGCATCCTCGAGCTCGGCTTCACGGACCTGCGCTGGAAGAACCGCGTGACCCGCATCGAGCCCGGCGACGACGGCGTGCGCGTCGAAGTCGAGACGCCCGCGGGCCCCTACGCGATCGAGGCCGGCCACCTGATCGACGCGACCGGCGCCAACAGCGACATCCGCACCCAGCTCGGGCTCGACGCCCACACTTCGCGCAGCACCGACCGCTGGTGCATCAGCGACGTGCGCTTCAAGAAGCCGCTGCCTGTCGAGCGCTGGACGTGGGTCGACGCGCCCTTCAACGAAGGCCGCGCAGTCTGGCAGCACCTGATGGCCGACGGCGTCTGGCGCATCGACTACCAGATGCCCGAGGACTGCGACACCGCCCACATCAGCAAGCCCGAGGTGGCCGGCGCGCGGCTGCGCGAGCAGCTCGGCCCGGGCGTCGAGTTCGAGTTCGTCTGGATCGGCCCCTACGGCTACCGCGACCACCTGCTCGACCGCTTTCGCCATGGCCGCGTGTTCTTCATCGGCGACTCGGCCCACGTCGTGAGCCCCTTCGGCGCGCGCGGCGGCAACAGCGGCATCCAGGACGCGGCCAACCTCGGCTGGAAGCTGGCGCTGGTCACGCAGGGCCAGGCCGGCGACGCGCTCCTCGACACCTACGATGCCGAGCGCCGGCCGGCCGCCGCGCAGAACCTCCAGGTCACGAGCCGCACCGCCCGCTTCCTGGCTCCGCGCTCGCCGGCCGAACACACGCAGCGGCGCGCGGTGGTGGCGCTGGCCTCGCGCTACGCCTTCGCGCGCGCACTCGTCAACACGGGCCGCATGTCGGTGGCCAACGACTACCCGGCGGCGCCGCATCTGCCCGAAGGCGGCCGCACCGTGCAGAACCTGCCGCTTCGCTGGAGCGACGGCAGGCCGACCACGCCGATGCAGTTGCTGGCCGATGGAACGATGTGCCTCGGACTCTGGTTCGCACCGACGCGCGCGCAGGCCGAGGCTGCGGCCGAGGTGGCGGCATCGCTGCCGCTGGAGCTCGTCGCGGTGGGTGGCGAGAGTGGCCTGCCCACGCTGCAGGCCGACGAAACGCTGGCCCGCCATCTCGGCGTCGAGTCGCCCGGCAGCTTCTGCCTCGTGCGGCCCGACGCCTACCGCGCCGCGCTGCTCACCGATCCCACGCCGGCGGCGATCGCCGCCGCCCTCCACGCCGCACTGGCCCAAGACACATGATCACCGACCCCCACATCCCCGACCCCGACGGCTTCTACGCCGAGTGGCTCGCTGCCCACGAAGGCTTGAGCGACGCCCAGAGCGCGGACCTCAACGCCCGGCTCGTGCTGCTGCTGGCCAACCAGTGCGGCGACCAGGGCGTGCTGCTGGAATGCATCAAGGCGGCACGCGAATGAGCGCCGCGCCGGGCCGCCCCGAGCAAGCGAACGCCCCCACCGTCTCCTTCGCCTCCGCCTCCGACACGCGCGAGCAGAAGCCGCAACTGCGCGAGCTCGCACCGAAGGTCTACGGCTACATCGGCGACTTCGATCCCAACTGCGGCTTCATCGTCGGCGACGAGCACGTGGTGCTGATCGACACGCGGCCGACGCCGCGCATGGCGCGCGACTTCCTGGCCGACATCCGCAGCGTGACCGACAAGCCGATCAAGTTCATCGTGCTCACGCACTACCACGCAGTGCGGGTGATGGGCGCCAGCGCCTTCGACGAGGTGCAGGCCGTCATCGCCAGCCGGGGCACGCTCGATTGGGTGCGCGAGCGCGGACAGGCCGACTTCGACTCCGAGGTGGGGCGCTTCCCGCGCCTTTTCGCCGGCGTGGAAGAGATTCCCGGCCTCACCGTGCCGAGCATGAGCTTCGAGCGCGAGATGAGCCTGTGGCTGGGCGACGCGCGCGAGGTGCGGCTCATGTGCCTGGGCCGCGGCCACTCGGGCGGCGACACCGTGGCCTGGCTGCCCGATTGCGGCGTGCTGTTCTCCGGGGACGTGGTGGAGAACCGCTGCGGTGTGTACGCCGGCGATGCCTATATCCAGGACTGGGCCGGCACGCTGGACGCGGTGGCCGCGCTGAAACCCGAGGTGCTGGTGCCGGGACGCGGCGCCGTGCTGCAAGGCGCCGCCGCCTGCAGCGAGGCGATCGCGCTCACCAAGGCTTTCCTGTCCACGCTGCTCGCGAGCGTTCGCTCAGGCATCGACGCGGGCGAGAGCCTGCGTGGCTGCTTCGAACGCGCCGAGGCCGCGATGAAGCCACGCTTCGGCGACTGGCCCGTGTTCCAGCATGTGCTGCCCTTCGACGTGTCGCGCGCCTATGACGAGCTGCGCGGCATCGAGCACCCGGTCGTGTGGACGGCAGAGCGCGACCGCGAGCTGTGGCAAGCCTTGCGCGGCTGATTTCTTTTCCAACCCGGAGACAAAAGCGATGAAACGATTCCTGCAACTGCTGGCCGCCGGCCTCGCCCTGGCCGCGGCCAGCCACGCACCGGCCCAGAGCGCCTACCCCAGCCAGCCGCTGCGCTGGATCGTGCCGTACCCCGCCGGCGGCGGCACCGACAACCTCGCTCGCGCGCTGGCTGACGCGATGCAGCCTTCGCTCGGGCAGCCGATCGTCATCGACAACCGCCCGGGCGCGTCCACCAACATCGGCGTGTCGGTGCTGATGCAGGCCAAGCCCGACGGCTACACGATCATGCAGGCCGAGAACGCGGCGCTGCTGTTCAACGAGCACATGTTCGCAAAGCTGCCCTACAAGCCGGCAAGCGACTTCAGCTACATCGGCACCATCGGCCGTTTCCCGGTCGCGCTGGTGGTGCATCCGGACTTCCCGGCCAAGACGGTGGCCGAGTTCGTGAGCTACGTGAAGGCCAACCCCGACAAGGTCAGCTACGCCTCGCCCGGCAACGGCACGCCGCACCACATGGCGATGGAGCTCTTCAAGCAGAAGGCCGGCCTTTCCATCGTGCACGTGCCCTACAAGGGCGCTGCGCCGGCGATGACCGACATCATGGGCGGCCAAGTGCCGACCATGATGCTGGACCTCGCCTCCGGCCTGCCGATCATCCGATCGGGCAAGGTGCGCGTGCTCGCGATCGCGCTGCCGCAGCGCGCGAGCGCATTGCCGGATGTGCCGACCTTTCCGAAGTCGGCTTCAAGGACGTCAACGCCTATGCCTTCCATGGCCTGATCGGCCCGGCCGGCATGCCGCAGGAGGCGGTGAACCGGATCAACGCCGAGCTGCACAAGGCGATGAAAGCGCCGAAGGTGACGAAGCTGTTCGCGGACTTCGGCTTCGAGGCGCTGCCCGGCACGCCGCAGGACTTCTACAAGCTGTCGCGCGCCGAGAGCGAGCGCTGGGGCAAGGTCATCAAGTCGGCCGGCGTGCAACTCGACTAGCTACCAGCCCAGTCCCAGGTGCAGCGGCAGGTAGACCGCCATCCCGGCCAGCATCGTCCCCAGCACGCCGCGGCGCCAGAAGTAGTAGGCGGCGCCGGCGGCGGCGGCATAGAGCCGCGCGTCCTTCCAGGTCGAAATCAGGTGCCCCTGCGACATCACGATCTCGGGCACGATCACGGCCGCGAGCGCGGCCGCCGGCGCGTAGTGCAGCGCGCGGTGCGCCCACTCCGGCAGGCCCCAGGGACGGTCGAGGATGAAGAAGAAGCAGCGCGTCAGCACCGTGACGCCGGCCAGGCCGACGATCACGGCCAGCGTCCAGAAATCGGTTGAGCCGCCGTTGCCAATGCTCACTTGTCGTCCTCCGCACCGGGGTCCAGCCCGACCTGCTTCTCCAGCCAGAAGCACAGCAGCACCGCGACGCCGATGCCGGCCACGATGTTGAGCTTGAGCGGCAGCGCATAGGCCGCCACGGCCGTGGCGCCGGCGACCAGCGCCGCCAGGATGCGCAGCCGCGTCGTCGCCATCGAGCAGACGATGGCCACCAGGCTCAGCACGCCGGCGAAGCCCAGCCCCCAGCTCTGCGGAATCAGGTTGGCCAGCACGATGCCGAGCAGGCTCATGCCCATCCATGAGGACCAGGTCACGAAGTAATTGCCGGTCAGGTAGGCCTCCTGCGCGCGCTTCTCGGGCTCGCTCGCGGGCGGCTCGGGGTAGCGGCCGGTGAACATCGCATAGCTCATGTCGGCCGTGAGGTAGCCATGCGTCAGGCGGCGCCAGCGCGGCATGTGCATGAGGTAGGGCCGCAGATGCAGACTGAAGACCACGAAGCGCAGGTTGACGCAGAAGCCAGTGGCCAGGACCACCCAGGCCGGCGCGCCCGCGATCAGCAGCGGAATGGCGGCCAGCTGCGAACTGCCGGCATAGACCAGCAAGGTCATCGCGACCGACTCGAAGACGCTCATGCCCGACTTCACCATGGCCACGCCGGTCATCAGGCCCCAGGCGCCGATGCCGACGGCGACCGAGGACATTTCGGTCGCGCCTTGGCGGAACTCGGGTTGGCGGCGGATGGAAGGGAGGAAGAACATCAGGACTCCCGCCGGGCCGCCCCAAGGGAGGCCTGCGTCCCCTCGGGGGGCAGCGAGGACGCGAAGTGCCGAGCGTGGGGGCAGCCCATCAGCCGAAAACCTGCCCCGGCTTGATGTCGAAGCCGCGCAGGAAATCGGCCGCGGCCAGCCGCTTGCCGCCGGGCCGCTGGAGCTCGGTGATCACGACGACGGCATCCCTGGCGGCGACGGCGATGCCCGGCGCGCCGGCCGCCAGCACCGTGCCTGCCGCGTCGGCAGGCGCCCCGGGCTGAACCCGCGCGGCCCAGAACTTGATGGTTTCGCCGTCGAGCACGCTGCTCGCGCCGGGAAAGGGATCGAAGGCGCGGATGCGCCGCACGATGGCGGCGGCATCCTGCGTCCAGTCCACCTGCGCTTCGTGCTTCTCGACTTTGTGCGCGTAGTTCACGCCTTCGGCCGGTTGCGGCTTCGCCTGCAGCGCTCCGGCCTCGGCCTGCTTCAGCGCGTCGACGATCAGCCGCCCGCCGAGCGCGGCGAGCCGATCGTGCAGTTGCGCGGTGCTGTCCTCGCCGATGGCGAGCGATTCGGCGAGCAGCATGTCGCCGGTGTCGAGCCCGGCATCCATCTGCATGATGGTGACGCCGGTCTGCGCGTCGCCGGCCTCGATCGCGCGATGGATCGGCGCCGCGCCGCGCCAGCGCGGCAAGAGGCTCGCATGGATGTTGAGGCAGCCGAAGCGCGGCATATCGAGCACCCACTGCGGCAGGATCAGGCCGTAGGCGGCGACCACCATCACGTCGGCCTTCGCCTCGAGGAGGGCGGCGCGCGCGGCGGCGGCATCCTCGGGGTACTTGCCGTCCAGGCGCAGGCTGCGCGGCTGCGCCACGGGCCAGCCATGGGATGCGGCGAACTGCTTGACCGGCGAGGCCTGCAGCTTCATGCCCCGCCCGGCGGGGCGGTCGGGCTGGGTCAGCACCAGCGCGATCTCGAAGCCCGCGGCGGCGATCGCCTCCAGCGCGACACGGGCGAACTCGGGCGTACCCGCAAACGCGACCCTCATGCGCCGCTCACGTCGGGGCCAGCAATTCGAGCATCAGGTCGTCGCCCGTGTGGTAGCGCTGCACCACACCGGCAGGGTCGACATAGATGTAGAGCAGGCGGGGCGTGTTCATCATCTTGTAGCGCCAGGTCCAGATCACGCCGTCGAAGGAGCTCACACGCGTGACCTCGAACGGCCGGCCGTAGGTGCGCAGCACGTCGGCCTCGCGCCAGAGGCCGACGCCCGGCTGGATGGTGCGGTCGAACAGACGGTCGTCGAGCTCCTGCCGGATCGAGACCACGCGGCCGCCGGCGTCGAGATCGACGTTGTTCACCTCGAAGCCGGCCGGCGCGCGGGAATACTGGAGCCGCTCGCCGCCGCCGGGCAGCGGGTACATGGCGGTGGGCGCGCCGAGTTGCTGCAGCGCGTCGGCCTTCGAAGTGCCCGGCGCGATCCGCGTGGGCTCGCCCGCACAGCCCGCCAAGCCCAGCGCCGCGGCAAGCAGCGCGGCGGCGCCGGCGCGGGCGATGGCGCTCATCGCCGTCCTTCCCCTTGCTCGAGCTTCTGGTCTTCGCGCTGCTGCTTGAGCAGCTTGCTCTTGATGCGGTTGCGCTTGAGGGGAGAGAGGTACTCGACGAACACCTTGCCGAGCAGGTGGTCGAGCTCGTGCTGGATGCAGACCGCCAGCAGGCCCTCGGCCTCGATGGTCTGGGGCTCGCCGTTGGCGTCGAGGGCGGTCACGCGCACCGCGGTCGAACGCTCGACGCCGTCATAGATGCCGGGCACCGACAGGCAGCCTTCTTCGTTGAGTACTTTTTCCTCACTGGCCCAGACGATCTCGGGGTTGATCAGCACCAGCGGCTGGTTGCGCTCTTCCGAAATGTCGATCACCACCAGCCGTTCGTGCACGTCGACCTGCGTGGCTGCCAGGCCGATACCGTTGGCCTCGTACATGGTTTCGATCATGTCGGCGACCAGCGTCTTGATGCGAGCGTCGACGCCCTGCACCGGCTTGGCGACCGTGTGCAGGCGCTTGTCGGGATAGCTCAGGATGGTTCTTTTGGCCATGAATGAGAGGAAAAATTGTCGTTATTTTCGCCATTTCCGCGACGGTACGACGCGCTGCGACCTGATAAACGTTGCCCGTTCAAGGGCTTCAGCGCAAAATTCGTTGCAATTTGTGAGGATTCGTACGTCCCTCCTGGACGTAGTGCGCGCACACCATCAAACCATGAAACAACTCCGAATCAACGACAGCCTGCGTCCGAACATCTTCGCCACGCTGGCGATGATCGCCATGGTGGGCAGCGGCACGACGGCCTTGGCGCAGAACTACCCCGTCACGCCGCAGCAACGCGCCACGGCCCAGCAGACGGCGCAGACCGGCGTGCCGCTCAGCGAGCTGGCGCCGAACGCGCCCGACGAATACACGATCAAGCCGCGCGACACGCTGTGGGCCGTTTCCCGCCTCTACCTGCGCAGCCCCTGGCGCTGGCCCGAGCTCTGGGGCATGAACATGGGCGAGATCCGCAACCCGCACCTCATCTATCCGGGCCAGGTGCTCTATCTCGACAAGACCGGCGGCCGCGCCCGCCTGAGCACCCGCCGCGGCGGCTCGAGCGTGGCCGACGGAGGCACCATCAAGCTGACGCCGCGCACGCGCTTCGAATCGCTGTCGGGCATGGCGCTGCCGACGCTCAATCCCAGCCTGATCGAACCCTTCCTGAGCGAGCCGATCGTGGTCGACCAGGAAACTCTGCTCTTGGCGCCGCGCATCGTGGCCGGCAACGACAGCCGCGTGCTGCTCGCCCGCGGCGACCGTGCCTATGCGCGCGGCGAGGTCAACTCGCCGCTGGTGGAAACTGCCGGCCCGATCAAGACCTTCCGCATCTTCCGCAACGCAACGCCGCTGAAGGATCCCGGCACCGGCGAGATCCTCGGCTACGAGGCGCAGTACCTCGGCAAGGCCCAGTTGCAGCGCGGCGAGTCGAGCGTCACCGAGATGGTCGAAGGCAAGGAGATCAGGAGCATCGTGCCCGCGACCGTCGACATCGTGGCGGCGCGCGAGGAAATGCGCGCCGGCGACCGCCTGCTGTCCGAACCGCCCCGCCAGTTGCTGAGCTACGCGCCGCACGCACCCCACCAGACCATCGAGGAGGGCCGCATCGTCTCGGTCTACGGCAACGCTGTCCAGTTTGCGGCCCAGAACCAGGTGGTCGCGATCAACAAGGGCACGATCGACGGCATCGAGAACGGCCACGTGCTGGCCATCCTCAAGAACGGCGAAACCATCATCGACAAGACCGGATCGGGCAAGGAGACGCTGAAGCTGCCCAATGAGCGCATCGGCCTGCTGATGGTGTTCCGTCCGTTCGAGCGGGTCTCGTACGCGCTGGTGCTCGAAATCAACGATGCCCCGCGCATCGGCGATCTGCTGATCAACCCCTGACGCCTCCTCTTCCTCCTTCGCGTGGAACGTGAAGAACTCGCGGGCTGGCTGCGGCTCACGCTGACGCCGGGCATCGGCAACGGCGCTGCGCGCAAGCTGCTCGCGGCCTTCGGGCTGCCGCCGGACGTTTTCGTTCAGTCGCTGGCGGCGCTGCAGCAGCTCGTGACGGACGCGCAGGCGCAGGCCCTGCTTCGCGCACCGGCCGAACTCGCAGCGCAGATCGATCAGACCCTCGAGTGGCTGCAAGGCACCGAAGCGCAAGGCGCCACGCGGCGCATCCTGACCCTCGTCGATCCCGGCTATCCGGCCTCGCTGCTCGAGATGGCGGACCCGCCGCTGATGCTCTACCTGCTGGGCGCGCCGGCATTGAATCTCACGCAGCTCGAAAACAGCATCGCCATGGTCGGCAGCCGCAATCCGACGCCGCAGGGTACGTTGAATGCGCGCGCGTTCGCCCGGGCCTTCGGCGAGGCCGGCATTCCGGTGGTGTCGGGGCTTGCGCTCGGCGTCGACGGCGCGGCCCACGAAGGCGCGCTCGATGCATCCGATGACCCGGGCCGCCCGGCGACGGTGGCCGTGGTCGGCACGGGTCTGGACCGTGTCTATCCCGCCAGGCACCGCGAGCTGGCGCACCGCATTGCAGCCCGCGGCCTGATCGTGAGCGAGTTCCCGCTCGGCACGCCGCCGCTCAACCAGAACTTTCCGAAGCGCAACCGCATCATTGCCGGCCTCGCGCGCGGCACGCTGGTGGTGGAGGCCGCACTGCAGTCGGGCTCGCTGATCACTGCCAGGCTCGCGACCGAGCAGGGCAGGAGGTGTTCGCCATTCCCGGCTCGATCCACTCGCCGCAGTCGCGCGGCTGCCATGCCTTGATCCGCCAGGGTGCGAAGCTGGTCGAGACGGTGGGCGACGTGCTCGAAGAGCTGCAGCTGGAAGATGCCACCGTTTCCGCCGCCGCGAACCCGGGATCCGAAGCCGCCGATGCCATGCCGGAACACCGGCTGCTGCGCGACATGGGCTACGACCCAGTGAGCCTGGATGCGCTGTGCGCACGCACCGGCTTCAGCGCCGCCGAGCTGCAGGCGCAGTTGCTGGAACTCGAACTCGCCGGCAGCGTGGCCCGTCCGCCCGGCGGCCTGTTCCAGCGCGTCGCGCAGGGTTGACGGCGTCGCGTTCGAACAACGCGGCGAGCCAGGCGCGCCGAGTGGGCTATATTGGCTCCATGTTCGAAGTGCTCGTGTATGTCTACGAAAACTACTGGCGCGGCGATGCGTGTCCCGAGCCCGAGCAACTGGGCCGCAAGCTCAGCGCGCAGGGCTTCGATGCGGAAGAGATCCGCGACGCGTTGCGCTGGCTCGACGGCCTGAGCCTCGCCACCCAGGGCGTTCAGCTGACCCGGCACCCCGACGGGACCAGCGCCACTGTGAGCCTGCGCAGCCCGGCCGATGCCGCCCTGCCCGCATCGCCGGGTTCGATGCGCGTCTATTCGACCGCCGAGCAGGAACACCTGGGCGCCGAGTGCCTGGGCTTTATCAGTTTCCTCGAGTCGTCTGGCGTGCTGCCCTCCGGCATGCGCGAAATCGTGATCGAGCGCGCGATGGCCACGCCGGGCGACCCGGTGGCGCTCGACGAGCTCAAGATCATCGTGCTGATGGTGCACTGGAGCACCGGCGTCGAGCCCGATGCGCTGGTGCTCGACGAACTTTGCGACGACACGACCGATCGCATCGCCCACTGACGTTCTCTAGTTCAGCAGCCGCTCCGGATTGGCGTCCAGCTTGGCCAGCGCCTCGCGCGTGGCCCGCACCGTGAGCGTTTCCTCTTCCGCCGGCACCAGCAACCCGGCCTGCAGATAGGACGCCAGCCGCCCCACCTGGACCAGGAAGCTGCGCCCGTCGCTCGATGCGAACAGGTGCAGCTGCTTGCGCTCGCTGCGCCAGACGAACTGGACCTGGCTCACGCGGTCGTTGTGGTCGAGCATGAACCAGGTACCGACCTGGAGTTCGCGCGCCCACGCGAGCATGTCCTCGCCGACCTTGGTGCCGGTGTCGGGCACGATCTCGAGCGACGCCGCATCGACCCCGAGCAGCAGCTCGATGCTGGCGGCGTCCAGCGGCAGGTCGGTCGCGCCGTCGTCGTCGGAAACGAAATCCTCGAGGTTGGCCAGGCGCTTGGCCATGGCCTCGATCTTGGCCGGCGGAATGGCCTCGGTCTTCGACAGGAAAGCATCGGAAAGCGTGGCGCCAATGGTCTTGATGTGCGCCTCCTGCGGCTCGCCCTCGATGCCCAGCAGGCCCATGCCCTGGCGCAGGCGCTGCAGCAGCTGGGGCAGATCCTGGATCACGCGAGCGCGGTCGTTGCGGTTGGGCTTGGCGCTCGCGGCCCACACCAGGTCGGAAGCGGCGCGCTTGAGCGTGACCGTCTGCTCATCCTGGGCGCCGTAGCGCAGCGCCGCGATCGCCAGCACCTCGGCCCAGACCTTGAACAGGAACTCGCGGATCTCCTCGCGCACCGGCATGTCGTTGAGCATCTTGCGCAACTCGATGGTGTACTGGATCGCCATCGTCTCCTTCTGCTCGACCTGCTGTGCCACGCTCATCAGGCGCTGGGTGGCGTCGCTCTGCGTCAGGTACTTGTTGAGGAAGGCGACGAATTCGTCGAATACCAGCTTGAACACGCGCTGGCCGGTTTCAGGGTACTGCTCGATCACCTGGACCACGCGCCGGATCTCGCCCTCGAGCGCGCTGCCCGAGATGGCGGCGGCGTCGAAGCCCATCACGCAGGAGCCCATGCGGTCGATCAGCATGCGCGCAGGATGCTGCAGCGTGCCGAAGAATTCCGGCTCGGCGATCGCAACGCGCAGCACCGGCATCTGCAGCCGCGCGAACCACACGCGCGCCGAGAACGGGATGCGCTCCTCCGCAAGAATGGCCTGGAACATCAGCGCCACGATCTCGACCGTGGCCTTGTCGGCCGTGGTCGGCGCCTTTTTCTTGAGTTCGCTAGTGCGCCGGCGCAGTTCGGCCGCGGTCTGGTGAATGGCCGTGGCTTCGTCGCCGACCACATACTGCGAGGCCATCATCTGGTAAGCCGCTTCCGCATCGGCGATGGCGGCGGCAAAGGCCGGTGCGCCGAGGCCCACGCCGCCACCGCCGCCGGCATTGCCACCGCCACCTGCACCACCGCCGGACCCGCCCGCGGCCCCTGCGCGGTGCTGGGTGATGTCGCCGCCGATGCGCGCGGTCACGAAACGCTTGAGATTGAGCAGTACGCCCTGCGCCCGCTGGCGCGCAAGGACCAGCGGCGAGCCGCTGGTCGCGACCAGCGTGTCGCCGCCGGCATTGCCAGGCCCGCGGCCGACGCCGATCGCCGCCGGCGCGAAGCTGCCGGGGGGCGCCCCGAAGGCGGCCGGATTGCCGCCGATGCCCATCGGCGCGCTGCCGGCATGGGATGCTCTCGCGAAACTGGTGCCGAGCGCCGCCGTGCCGGAACTGACGCTGCCGGTACGCTTGACGAAGCTCTTGAGATCGATCTCGGGCATCACGCCCTTCTCGATCAGGAAGGCATTGGATTCCTTGTAGGCCTTGACGATCACGTCGACTAGGTGGTTCTGCACCACGTCCTGCACCTTGGTCCAGAGGTTGCGGCTCAGGCCGGCGGCCAGCCACTGGTCGACCAGCACCTTGGCCAGCGCCTCGGGCTTGAGGATGTCCCGGGCAGCAAGCTCGGCGGTGCCTTCGAGATGCTGGATGCGCAGGCGCAGGTCGTTGAGCTCGAAGCTGGCCTTGTCCTGGATGGCCTGGGCCAGGCGCGAGTACAGGATGCCGGTTTCCACCACGTCGTCGCCGATCAGCTCGAGACGCGACAGCGAGTTGGCCGAAGGCCCGCTGCCGGTGCTGCCGGCCAGCGCCTTGCGCCATGCGGTCTGCGACAACGGCACCCAGCTCGATCCCTGGGCCTGGAAGGCGATGTAGTCGTCGCGGTTCTCCTGCATCTGGCGCACGTTGCCGGTCATACCGGCCAGCGCAGCCAGCCGCTCGCGGATCGCGTGAGCGACCGGCGGAATAGCCCCTTCGGTGGCGGCGACGAAGCGTTCGCGCGTCTCGCGAGCGAGTTGCTGGGAAGAAGCTGGAGACCGCGAGATCATGGACAGTAGCGACGGCTAATTAAAACGTTTCAGGCGCGAGCTTGCATCTGTAAGCGTAACCGCACAAGAGCCGCCCCTGCTCGGCAGCAACCCCAACAGACGAAAGTCGGTGTCCCGTGGCGCGCCGTTCACACGGTGGCGCCTGCGTTCGGATCGTCCGGATCGCCCTCGCGCTTGACCGGCCCCTTGACCAGGTCCTCCCGCTTCACGCCCAGCCACATCGCGATCGCTGCCGCCACGAAGGCCGATGAGTAGATGCCGAACAGGATGCCGATCGTCAGCGCCAGCGCGAAGTAGTGCAGCGTCGGGCCGCCGAAGAAGAACATCGAGAGCACCACCAGCTGCGTGCAACCGTGCGTGATGATGGTGCGGCTGATGGTCGAGGTGATCGCGTTGTCGATGACCTCGCGCGTCGTCATCTTGCGGTAGCGCCGGAAGTTCTCGCGCACCCGGTCGAAGATGACCACCGACTCGTTGACCGAATAGCCCAGCACCGCCAGCACCGCCGCCAGCACCGCCAGCGAGAACTCCCACTGGAAGAAGGCGAAGAAGCCCAGGATGATCACCACGTCGTGCAGGTTGGCGAGCACGGTGGCGAGCGCGAACTTCCATTCGAAGCGGAAGGCCAGGTAGATCATGATGCCGACCACCACCATGCCCAGCGCCTTGAGGCCGTTGGTGGTGAGCTCCTCGCCCACCTGCGGGCCGACGAATTCGTTGCCGCGCAGGGTGGCCGATGGGTCGACCGCCTTGAGGGCGGCCATCACCTGCTCGCTCTGCTGGGCCGAGGTCTGGCCTTTCTGCACCGGCAGGCGGATCTGCACGTCGCGCGAGGTGCCGAAGTTCTGCACCTGCACGTCGGGGTAGCCGAGCTTGCCGATGGTTTCGCGCACCTTGCCGACGTCGACCGACTGCTGGTAGGCAACCTCCATCACGGTGCCGCCGGTGAACTCGACCGACAAGTGCAGCCCGCGATGGAACAGGAAGAACACCGCCAGCAGGAAGGTGATGACGGAAATCGCGTTCAGCACCAGCGCATGGCGCATGAACGGGATGGTCCGGTGGATTCGGAAGAACTCCATTTTTCTGTTCCCTTACTTGGCGTCGGCCGTGGCCTTGCTGGCGTCCGGCTTCCAGACTGTGCCGATCGACAGGCTCTTGAGCTTCTTCTTGCTGCCGTACCAGAAGTTCACCAGGCCGCGCGAGAAGAACACCGCCGAGAACATGGAGGTGACGATGCCGATGCAGTGCACCACGGCGAAGCCGCGCACCGGGCCCGAGCCGAAGGCCAGCAGCGCGATGCCCGCGATCAGGGTGGTCACGTTGGAATCGAGAATCGTGCCCCAGGCGCGGTCGTAGCCCGCATGGATGGCCGCCTGCGGCGAGGCGCCGCCGCGCAGCTCCTCGCGCACGCGCTCGTTGATCAGCACGTTGGAGTCGATGGCCACGCCGATCGCGAGCGCCATGGCCGCGATGCCGGGCAGCGTGAGGGTGGCCTGCAGCATCGACAGCACCGCCACCAGGAGCAGCAGGTTGACGGCCAGCGCGATCGACGAGAACACGCCGAACAGCGCGTAGTAGAGACACATGAACACCATGATCGCGGCGAAGCCGTACATCACGCTGTCGAAGCCCTTCTGGATGTTGTCGGCGCCCAGGCTCGGACCGATGGTGCGTTCCTGGATGATTTCCATCGGCGCGGCCAGCGAGCCGGCGCGCAGCAGCAGCGCGAGGTCGTTGGCCTCGACCACCGTCATCGAGCCCGAGATCTGGAAGCGGTTGCCGAGCTCGCCGTTGATCGACGGCGCGGTCAGCACCTCGCCCTTGCCCTTCTCGAAGATCAGCATCGCCATGCGCTTGCGGAAGTTCTCGCGACTCACGTCGCGCATGATGCGGCCGCCCTTGGCGTCCATGGTCAGGTCGACCTTGGGCTGCTGGGTCTGCGAGTCGAAGCCGGGTTGCGCGTCGGTGAGGTTCTCGCCCGTCACCAGCACCTGCTTCTTGACGATGACGGCGCGGCCTTCGCGGTCGAGGAATTTCTCGGAGCCGAAGGGCACCGGGCCGCTGCCGGTTTCGGCCGCGCGGCCTTCGGCCGACTCGTCCACCAGGCGCATCTCGAGCGTGGCGGTGCGGCCCAGGATGTCCTTGGCCTTGGCCGTGTCCTGCACGCCCGGCAGCTGCACCACGATGCGGTCCAGGCCCTGCTGCTGGATCACCGGCTCGGCCACGCCGAGCTCGTTGATCCGGTTGTGCAGGGTCGTGATGTTCTGCTTGAGCGCCGCATCCTGCAGCCGGCGCGCGGCCTCGGGCTTGATGTTGGCGACGAGCTTCCACTCGCTGCCTTCCTGGCTGTCGGTCGTCACGAGATCCGGGAACTGGTCCTGGATCAGCGCCTTGGCCGCTTCCAGCCCGGCGGCATCGCGGAAGCGCACCTCGATGGTCTGGCCGTTGCGGTTGACCGAGGTGCCGCGGACGTTCTTGTCGCGCAGGCCGGAGCGCAGGTCGTTGGCGAAGGACTCGGCCCGCTTGTCGATGGCGCCCTTCATGTCGACCTGCAGCAGGAAGTCGACGCCGCCGCGCAGGTCCAGGCCCAGGTACATCGGATAGGCGTGCAGCGCGGCGAGCCAGGCCGGCGAGCGCGACACCAGGTTGAGCGCCACGATGTAGGGCGGGTCGCTCGGATCCGGCACCAGCGCGCGCTGCAGCACGTCGCGCGCCTTCAGCTGGTCGTCGGTGCTGGCGAAGCGCGCGCGCACCGAGGTGGCGTCCAGCGTCATCAGGTCGGGCGCGAGCCCGGCGGCCTTCAGCGCCTCGGCCACGCGGGCCTGGGTACCGGCATCGACCTTGACGGTCGACTTGCCCGCGGACACCTGCACAGCAGGCGCCTCGCCGAAGAAATTGGGCAGGGCATAGATCAGCCCCACGAGCAGCACGATCACGATGATCGCGTACTTCCAGACCGGGTAACGGTTCATCTATTGAAACCTCAAGGACGGGGGTGCGCCGCACCCACGTTTTCGTCCTTACTTGATTGCGCCCTTGGGCAGAACCTGGACCACCGCGCTGCGCTGCAGCTGCACTTCGACGCCCTTGGCGATCTCGACCGTCAGGTACTGGTCGCCGAGCTGGGTGATCTTGCCGAGCAGGCCGCCGGCGGTCGCCACCTCGTCGCCCTTGGCCAGGGCGTCGATCATGGAGCGCGCTTCCTTCTGGCGCTTCATCTGCGGGCGGATCATCACGAAATACAGCACCACGAACATCAGCACCAGCGGCAGCATGCTGCCGAGCGAGGACAACATGTCGCCGCCGCCGGCAGCAGCAGCAGGCGCGGTCTGGGCGAAAGCAGAGGAAATGAACAAGGAAGTCTCCAGCAGAGGGAAGTGATAAGAGCGCGAACCCCAGCCGGGGTTCACGCTTCCGCGGCCGCATGACGCGGCCGCGCAGCGCGGGGCCAGGCCGCGCACAGCATCGAGCATTGTATTCGGCGACGCTCAGCCCGCCGGGGCTAACCCGGCGGGCGATTCGGGGCTTTCAGGGCAGGGCTCGGCGGTCCGCCCGCGCGGGCCTCAGGCCGCAGCGCGCTGCGCCTGCGGATCGCGCCACTTGGCCACCAACTCGGCCCAGCGCGTGCGCGCCGCCGCCAGGTTACGCTCCTTGATGTGGCCGTAGCCGCGGATCTGCTCGGGCAGGCTCGCGATCTCGAGCGCGAGCCCATGGTTGCCGGCGTTCAGCCCGGCCAGCACTTCGTCGATGCTGGCGCGGTACTCGGCGATCAGCGCGCGCTCGGTCTTGCGCTCTTCGGTGCGGCCGAAGACGTCGAGCGCCGTGCCGCGCAGACCCTTGAGCTTCGCGAGCAACCGGAAGCCGGTCAGCATCGCCGGGCCGAACTTCTGCTTCTGCAGTTCGCCCTTGGCGTTGCGCTTGGCGATGATCGGCGGGGCCAGGTGGTAGTGGAGCTTGAAGTCGCCCTCGAACATGCCCTCGACGCGGTCGAGGAAGCTGCGGTCGGTGTGCAGGCGCGCGACTTCGTACTCGTCCTTGTAGGCCATGAGCTTGAACAGGTAGCGCGCCACCGCTTCGGTCAAACTGGTTTTGCCCAGCGCCGACTCGGCCTGCTGCACCTTCGCGACGAAGGCCTTGTACTGCCCGGCATAGGCCGCGTTCTGGTAGCCGGCGAGGAATTCGGCGCGGCGCGCGACCAGGCTCTCGACCGTATCGCGCTTCTTGAACTCGATGACCTGGCCGGGCGAGGTGCGCTTTTGCAGCGCCTCCGGCCGTTGCGCGGCCTGGCGTCCCCATTCGAAGGCAGCCTTGTTGTTCTCGATCGCCACCGCATTGAGCTCGATCGCGCGCATCAGCGACGCATGCTCGAGCGGAAGCCAGCCCTTCTGCCAGGCATAGCCCAGGATCATCGGATTGACGTAGATGCTGTCGCCCATCAGCGAAGTCGCGGCCGCATCGGCATCGAAGGCGCCGACGCCCTCGACTCCCACGGCGCGCGCGATCTCGGCGGCGCAGGCTTCCTGCGGGTTCTGCCAGTTGGCGTTGCGCACGAAGGCCGCCGTCGGCGTGCTGTGGCTGTTGAGCGCGACATGGGTGCGCCCTTCGCGCATGCGCGCCATGGTTTCGGCGTTCACGCTGACCAGCGGGTCGCAGGCCAGGATCAGGTCGGCCGCCGCCGTGCCGACGCGCGTGGTGCGGATGTCGTCCTGCGTGTCGCCGATCAGCACGTGGCTCCAGGTCGCGCCGCCCTTCTGCGCCAGGCCGGCCGCGTCCTGCGTGACGATGCCCTTGCCCTCGATGTGCGCCGCCATGCCCAACAGCTGGCCGATGGTGATGACTCCGGTGCCGCCGACACCTGCCACCACCACGCCCCAGACCTTGCCGCCAGCGAGCGTTGGCAGCGCGGGCTCCGGCAGCGCGCCGAGCTCGGCAGGCGTGGCCGACTTGTCCTTCGCCTTCTTCTTGAGCTGCCCTCCTTCGACGGTCACGAAGCTCGGGCAGAAGCCCTTGAGGCAGCTCATGTCCTTGTTGCAGGTGCTCTGGTTGATGGTGCGCTTGCGGCCGAACTCGGTCTCCAGCGGCTCGACCGACAGGCAATTGCTCTGCACGCTGCAGTCGCCGCAGCCTTCGCAGACCAGCTCGTTGATGACCACGCGCTTGGCCGGATCGACGGCCGTGCCGCGCTTGCGGCGGCGGCGCTTCTCGGTCGCGCAGGTCTGGTCGTAGATGATGGCCGTGGTGCCCTTGATTTCGCGGAACTCACGCTGGATCTCGTCCAGCTCGTCGCGATGCCGCACCTTCACGTCCTGGCCCGGCACGTTCACGCCCTCGTATTTCTCGGGCTCGTCGGTCACGACCACGACCTTGACGGTGCCTTCGGCATGCAGGCTCTCGGCGATCTGCAGCACGGAGTGGCCCTCGGGCCGCTCGCCGACCTGCTGGCCGCCGGTCATGGCCACCGCGTCGTTGTAGAGGATCTTGTAGGTGATGTTGACGCCGGCCGCGATGCTCTGGCGGATCGCCAGCAAGCCGCTATGGAAGTAGGTGCCGTCGCCGAGGTTGGCGAAGATGTGCTGGTCGGTGGTGAAGGGCTGCTGGCCGACCCACGGCACGCCTTCGCCACCCATCTGCGTGAAGCCCAGCGTCGAGCGATCCATCCAGGTCGCCATGAAATGGCAGCCGATGCCCGCCATCGCGCGCGAACCCTCGGGCACCACGGTGCTGGTGTTGTGCGGGCAGCCCGAGCAGAACCAGGGCTGGCGGCCTGCGTCCGACACGCCGGTGGCCTGCGGCGCCGCCATGGCGCGCTCCTTGGCCTCGAGGATGGCGAGCTGGGCATCGATGCGCGCGGCCATGTCGGCGCCGGCGGCAGCCAGGAGGCCGCTCTTCTTCAGGCGCTGGGCGATCGCCTTGGCGATCAGTGCCGGGTTCAGGTCGGCGTTGGAGCGCAAGAGCGTGTGCGAGGTCGGATTGGGCATCGACCATTCGCCGCCGGAGTAGCCCTCGGCCTCGTACACCTCGCCCTCGTCGAACTTGCCGACCACGTTAGGCCGCACGTCGGCGCGCCAGTTGTAGAGCTCTTCCTTGAGCTGGTACTCGATGACCTGGCGCTTCTCCTCGACCACCAGGATTTCCTGCAGCCCGGTGGCGAAGGCGCGCGTGAGCTGCGCCTCCAGCGGCCACACGACCGCGACCTTGTGCAGCCGGATGCCCAGCTGGCGGCAGGCCGCGTCGTCCAGGCCCAGGTCGATCAGCGCCTGGCGCGTGTCGTTGAAGGCCTTGCCGCTGGCCATGATGCCGAAGCGGTCGTTCGGGCCTTCGATCACGTTGTGGTTGAGCCGGTTGGCGCGGATGTAGGCCAGCGCGGCGTACCACTTGTAGTGCATGAGCCGCGCCTCCTGCTCCAGCGCATGGTCGGGCCAGCGGATGTGCAGGCCGCCGGGCGGCATCTGGAAGTCGGTGGGCATCACGATCTCGACGCGCTCGGGGTCGATCATCGCGGTGGCGCTCGATTCGACTATCTCCTGGATCGTCTTCATGCCCGACCAGATGCCGGCGAAGCGGCTCATCGCGAAGGCATGGATGCCGAGGTCCAGGATCTCCTGCACGTTGGTCGGGAAGAAAACCGGCGTGCCGCAGGCCTTGAAGATGTGGTCGCTCTGGTGCGCCGCGGTCGAACTCTTGGAGATGTGGTCGTCGCCGGCCACCGCGATCACGCCGCCCCAGGGCGTGGTGCCGGCCATGTTGGCATGCTTGAAGACGTCGGAGCAGCGGTCCACGCCCGGGCCCTTGCCGTACCAGATGCCGAACACGCCGTCGTACTTGTTGGTGCCCGCGGGCGAGAAGCCCAGCTGCTGGGTGCCCCAGAGCGCGGTGGCCGCGAGTTCTTCGTTCACGCCCGGCTGGAACACGATGTGCTGTTCCTTCAAGTACTTGCTGGCCTTCCAGAGCGCCTGGTCGTAGCCGCCGAGCGGCGAGCCGCGGTAGCCGCTGACGAAGCCGGCCGTGTTCTTGCCGGCCTGCTTGTCGCGCAGGCGCTGCAGCATCGGCAGCTTGACCAGGGCCTGCACGCCGGACATGAAGGCGCGGCCGTAATCGAGTGAATATTTATCGTCGAGCGTGACCGTTTCGAGGGCCTTGCGGATGTGCTCCGGCAGCGGTGCGTTCATCGTGTTTGTCTCCGTGGCTGTGCCTTGTGGGCGTGGCGGTTGGGGTGGGGCGTGGCGTCCGGGTAGAACATTTCCCGCAGCCATCATGCACGCAAAGTGTATGCCTGCCGCCTTGATAGGTGTTTGCGTTCTTTGCCCATTCAAGGAGGCTTTTTGGAAGGATCTTGCTTAAACTAGGCCTTCATGGAAAGCATTGACAAGTTCGACCTTGCGATCCTGCAAGAACTGCAGGCCGACGCCCGGCTCACCAACGCCGAGCTGGCGCAGCGCGTGGGCCTGTCGGCCGCACCCTGCTGGCGCCGCGTGCGCGCGCTGGAAACGGCCGGCTACATCCGCGGCTACCACGCCGAGATCGACCGCCACAAGATCGGCCTGGGCGTGCTCGCCTTCGTGCGCCTGGACACCGACCGCGCCACCGGCGAAGTCACGCGCAAGATCGAGGAGGCGATCCGCAAGCTGCCCGAGGTGGTGGCCTGCCACTACATCAGCGGCACCGGCATGTTCGAGCTGCAGGTGGTGGCCGAGGACCTGGACGGCTTCTCGCGCTTCGCGCTCAACAGCCTGATGCATCTGCCCAATGTGAAAGACCTCCACACCAGCTTCTCGCTCGGCGAGGTCAAGGCCAGTCGGGCCCTGCCCCTGGGCCACCTGGCGAAGAAGCCGGCGAAGTCCGGCAAGCCGGGCGCGGGACAATAGCGGCCGATGCCACCGATCTCGACCGAGGAAACCCCCGTCGCCCCCTTGCGCGCGCAGCCGCCGCGCATCGGCCCTTTCGAACCGCTCAAGCAGCCGGTGTTCCGCATGCTGTGGAGCACCTGGCTGGTCGCGAACGTCTGCATGTGGATGAACGACGTGGCGGCGGCCTGGATGATGACCTCGCTGACCACCTCCCCGATCTGGGTCGCGCTGGTGCAGTCGGCCTCCACGCTGCCGGTGTTCCTGCTCGGGCTGCCCAGCGGCGCGCTGGCCGACATCCTGGACCGGCGGCGCTGGCTGGTCGCCACCCAGTTCTGGCTCGCCGGCGCCGCCATCGTGCTGTGCGGCGCGGTGGTGCTGGACCTCATGAGCGCGCCGCTGCTGCTGGCCCTGACCTTCGCCAACGGCATCGGCCTGGCGCTGCGCTGGCCGGTGTTCTCGGCCATCGTGCCCGAGCTGGTGCCGCGCACCCACCTGCCGGCTGCGCTCGGCCTCAACGGCCTGGCAATGAACGCCTCGCGCATCGTCGGTCCGCTCCTGGCCGGCACGCTGATCGCGAGCGCTGGCACCGTCTGGGTGTTCGGCCTCAACGCGGTGCTGTGCGTGGCCTCGGGCTTCATCGTGCTGCGCTGGCGGCGCGAGCACAAGCCCAATCCGCTGGGCCGCGAAAAGCTCGTCAGCGCGATGCGCGTCGGCGTGCAGTTCGTGCGCCAGTCGCAGCGCATGCGCGCGGTGCTCACGCGCATCTCGATCTTCTTCCTGCACTCGACCGCACTGCTCGCGCTGCTGCCGCTCCTGGCGCGCAACCTGCAAGGCGGTGGGGCCGGCACCTTCACGCTGCTGCTGGCAGCCATGGGCTCGGGCGCCATCGTGGCGGTGCTGTTCCTGCCGCGGCTGCGCCAGGCGCTCGCGCGCGACCAGCTGGTGATCCGCGGTGCCATGCTGCAGTCCGGCGCCACGGCCGTGATGGTGGTGGCGCCCAACGCATGGGTCGCGGTGCCGGCGATGTTCCTCGGCGGCATGGCCTGGATCACGGTGGCCAATTCGCTCTCGGTCTCGGCCCAGCTCGCGCTGCCCGACTGGGTGCGCGCGCGCGGCATGTCGATGTACCAGATGGCCATCATGGGCGCGAGCGCCTTCGGCGCCGCGCTCTGGGGCCAGGTGGCCGAGCTCTCCTCGCTCTACATCAGCCTCGGGATCGCTGCCGCGAGCGGCACCGTGTGCATGCTGGTCGCGGTGCGCTACGTGACCGACGGCGTCGGCGAGGAAGACGACACCAGCCCGGCGCGCAAGGGCTGGGCCAAGGGCCCGCCGGCCGATGCCCCGGGCGAGGAGGGCCGCGTCGTCATCACCATCGAATACATGATCGACCCCGCGCGCGCTGCCGCCTTCCACATCGTGATGCAGCAGACGCGCCGCGCGCGCCTCGGCCAGGGCGCGATCGGCTGGGAGCTGCTGCACGACATCGCCGAGCCGGGCCGCTACGTCGAGGAGATCGTCGACGAATCGTGGACCGAGCATCTGCGCCGCTTCCATCGCGCGACGGCGGCCGACATGGCGCTGCGCGAGCGGCGCCTGGCTTTCCACCAGGGCGAAACGGTCCCGGTGGTGACGCGCTACGTGGTGCGGCGCTGAACGCGCGCCGTCAATTGAAGAACAGCAGTCGCGTGAGGAGGGTGTGGCCGGCCTCCGCCGCCATCAGCCAGACCAGCACCAGCAGGGCCAGCGGCGGCAGCAGGATGGCATAGACCAGCGACAGCCGTTCCCAGGCCATGTGCATGAAGACCGCGACGATCAGCCCGGCCTTCATCAGCATGAAGGTGAGGATCAGGCCCCAGCGCAGATAGCCCTGCAGATGCAGGTAGTCCACCAGGTAGGACATCGTGCTGAGCACGAACAGGAGCCCCCAGATCTTGAGGTAGAGGCTGATCGGATGTTGCTGGCCGGTGCCGGGGTTCATGGTCGAAGTCCTCACCAGAGATAGAAGAGCGCAAAGATGAACACCCAGACCAGATCGACGAAGTGCCAGTACAGGCCGACGATCTCGACGATCTGGTAGTTGCCGCCGCGGTCGTAGTCGCCGCGCAGCAGCTTGAAGGCGACGATGAACAGGAACACCACGCCGCCCGACACGTGCAGTCCGTGGAAGCCGGTGATCATGAAGAAGGCCGAGCCGAACTGCGCCGCCCCCATCGGATTGCCCCAGGGCCTCACGCCCTCTTCCATGATCAGCTTCGACCATTCGAAGGCCTGCATGCCGACGAAGATCTCGCCGCAGGTGGCGGTCACCAGCATCAGCGTGGCGGCGTTCACCTTGTCGCCGCGGTAGGCGCAGTTGACGGCCATCGCCATCGTGCCGCTGCTGCTGATGAGCACGAAGGTCATGATCGCGATCAGGAGCAGCGGCACGTCGGCACCGGCCACATGGAGCGCGAACACCTCGCTCGGATTGGGCCAGGGCACGGTGGTCGAGACGCGCACCGTCATGTAGCCGACCAGGAAGCAGCTGAAGATGAAGGTGTCGCTCAGCAAGAAGATCCACATCATCGCCTTGCCCCACGAGACGTGGAAGGCTTCGCGGTCGGAGGACCAGTCGGCGATCAGGCCGCGCAGGCCGTCGACTGTTGCGGCGGCGGCCGGAGCCACGGACATGGGGGCGATCGATGCGGCGGTGTTCATGGCGGAGCTCCTCGATCGATCAGGCGGTGCCGCAGATCACGCGCGCCACCTCCGGCGTCAGCCATCCCAGCATGGCGAACAGCAGCAGCCACACCAAGAGCATGAAGTGCCAGTAGCGCGCGATGAGCCCGATGCGCCACGCGAGATCGGCCAGCCGCGCACCCGGCCGCCAGGCGGCGCGCGCCGTCCATGCCCAGCCGGCGAGGCCGCCCGCCACGTGCAGTCCGTGCATGGCGGTCAGCAGGTAGAAGAAGCTGCCGCCAGGATTGCCGGCCGGCATCACCTGCGCGGCCAGCAGCGACTGCCAGGCCCACAGCTGGACCGCCAGGAAGGCCAGCGCGCAGAGGCCGCCGGTCAGCAGCAGCCGGCGCGCCTGCGCCAGGCCGCGACCGCCGCGCGCCGCCGCGCCGGCCTTCGAAAGCGCCGCGCCGCCGGCCAGCAACAGCGCGGTGCTGAGCCACAGCTGCCAAGGCAGCGCGAGCGCGACGGCATCGCTGCCGCTCATGCGCATCACATAGGCCGTGGCGAAGAGCGAGAACAGCGCGCTGGCCACGCCCATGAACACCCACAGGCCGATGCTCGCGGCGATCGCGCGGTCGCGGACGTCGAACGGCAATGCGGCGATCGCGTTCATGTAGTCGCCCCCCGAGCTTTGTCGCCCTTGCCTTCATGGGCCTCGGGCTCCATGCCGCCCGCCTCGGGCGGCTCGTTCTGCGCCACGTAGTCCTTCGGCCCGTCCGGCACGCCGTAGTCATAGGCCCCGCGGTAGACCACCGGCAGCTCCGGCCCCCAGTTGCCGTGCACCGGCGGCGTCTGCGGCGTCTGCCATTCCAGCGAGGCGGCGCGCCAGGGGTTGGCATCGGCGCGCCGGCCGTAGCGCAGGCTCCAGGCGAGATTGAAGATGAACAGCACCTGCGCCGCGCCGACGACGAGCGCCACCACCGTGATGAAGGTGTTCAGGCTGTAGGCCGAGGGCGGGATGAACTGGTAGTTGTCGAAGTTGTAGTAGCGCCGCGGCATGCCCTGCACGCCGAGGTAGTGCATCGGGAAATAGATCAGGTAGGTGCCGATGAAGGTGATCCAGAAATGCAGCTGGCCGAGCCGGTCGTCCAGCATGCGGCCGGTGACCTTGGGATACCAGTGGTAGATGCCGCCGAAGACCACCAGCAGCGGCGCCACGCCCATCACCATGTGGAAATGCGCCACCACGAAGTAGGTGCCCGAGAGCGGGATGTCGACGCTCACGTTGCCGAGGAAGAGGCCGGTCAGCCCGCCGATGACGAAGGTGCAGATGAAGGCCAGCGAGAACAGCATCGGCACCGACAGGTGTATGTCGCCGCGCCACAGCGTGAGCAGCCAGTTGTAGACCTTGATCGCGGTCGGCACCGCGATGACCAGCGTGGTGGTGGCGAAGAAGAAGGCGAAGTACGGGTTCATGCCGGCGACGAACATGTGGTGCGCCCACACCACCAGGCTCAAGCCGCCGATGGCGACGATGGCCCAGACCATCATGCGGTAGCCGAAGATGCTCTTGCGCGCATGCACGCTGATCAGGTCGGAGACGATGCCGAAGGCCGGCAGCGCCACGATGTAGACCTCGGGATGGCCGAAGAACCAGAACAGGTGCTGGAACAGGAGCGGACTGCCGCCCTTGTACTGCGTCGCCTTCCCCATCGAGAGCAGCGCCGGCATGAAGAAGCTGGTGCCCGCCACGCGGTCGAGCAGCAGCATCACGCCGCTGACGAACAGCGCCGGGAAGCCGAGCAGCGCGAGGATGGTGGCGACGAAGATGCCCCACACCGTCAGCGGCATGCGCAGAAGCGTCATGCCCTTGCAGCGCGCCTGCAGCACGGTGGTCACGTAGTTGAGGCCGCCCATCGTGGTGGCGACGATGAAGATCAGCAGCGACACCAGCATCAGGATGATGCCGCCGTCGTGGCCCGGCGTGCCGGGCAGGATCGACTGCGGCGGGTACAGCGTCCATCCGGCGCCGGTGGGTCCGCCCGCCACGAAGAAGCTTGCCATCAGCACGATCACCGACAGCAGGTAGACCCAGAAGCTCAGCATGTTGAGATACGGGAACACCATGTCGCGCGCGCCCACCATCAACGGGATCAGGTAGTTGCCGAAGCCGCCGAGGAAGAGCGCGGTGAGCAGGTAGATCACCATGATCATCCCGTGCATGGTGACGAACTGGTAGTAGCGCTCGGGCGTGATGAACTCGAACACGCCCGGGTAGCCCAGCTGCAGCCGCATGAGGTTGGACAGCACCACGCCGATCACGCCCACCGTGATGGCCGTGCAGGCGTACTGGATCGCGATCACCTTGTGGTCCTGGCTCCAGACGTAGCGGGTCAGGAAAGTCTGCGGCGCGTGGTGCCCGGCAACGTCGGCGATGTCACCAGTAGGGGGGGTTATGGCACTCATTTCTGCGCCTTCTGTTCACCGGAAGCCTGCGCCGGCGGGCTGCCGAGGGTCTGGATGTAGGCCACCAGCGCGGCCAGTTCTTCGTCGCTCAGCTCGATCTTCGGCATCACCGGCGCGAAGCCCTTGATGCCGCGCGCCTGCGGATCGCGGATGAAGTCGCGCAGGAATTTTTCGTCGACCTTCGCGGTGGAGCCGTCGCGCAGGCTTTCGGTCTTGCCGTACAGGCCTTTCCATGTCGGCCCCACGCGCGGGCTGCCGTCGATCGTGTGGCAGGCCACGCAGCCCTTGGCACCCGCCAGCGCCTGGCCGCGCTCGGGCAGCGAACCACTGGCGCCCGCCGCGGCAGCGGCGCGCACGTTGGCCTGCATGGCGGCAAAGGTCGGCAGCGCCTGGTGCCAGGCCTGGAAGCTCGCCGCGTCCTCCACCACCACGTGGGCGCGCATGTTGGGATGGCCGACGCCGCACAGCTGCGAGCACAGGGCCTCGTAGCGGCCGGCCACGGTCGGCGTGAACCAGAAGGTGCTGATCTGGCCCGGCACCATGTTCATGCGGGCACGGAAGGGCGGCACGAAGAAGTCGTGCAGCACGTCGTGCGAACGCAGCAGCACGTTCACCGGCTTGCCCAGCGGCAGGTGCACCTCGTCGGCCGCGATCAGGATGTCGTCCTGCCCGGCCGCGTCGGCGGGGTCGAGGCCGAAGGGATTGGTCGCGCTGACGAAGCGCGTCTCGGTCAGCCCCAGCTTGCCGTCCGCGCCGGCGAAGCGGAAGCGCCATTGCCACTGCTGGCCCAGCACTTCCAGCGTGAGGGCGTCAGGCGGCGTCTTGACGTAGTTCGCATACACCACGAGGCCGGGCGCCAGCAGCGCGATGATGCCCACGGTGGTGACGCCGATCAGCCAGCGCTCCAGCGACTTGCTCTCGGGCTGCCGGACCGCACGCACGCCTTCGCGGTGCCGGAAGCGCACCAGCGTGTAGACGACGAAGAGATTGATGACGACGAAGAACAGGCCCGTGATTGCCAGTGTGATGGTCAGGGTGTCGTCCATCGGCTTCCAGTTGGATGCCAGGGGAGTGATCCACCACGGATTGACAATGTGAAACAGCACCGATGCGACGACGATGATTGCGATCGCGATGGCCATGATCATGTGTGGCACCTCGACTCGTCATCGGCGATTCGCAGTCCACGCGCCTCAGGGCAGCGCGGGGACCAGCCGCTCCTCGCCCTCGAAGCGGGCCTCCGGATGGGCGGTTCGCAACAGCGCCTCGATGGCCTGCACGCGCGCCGGCGGCAGATCCACCATCAGGAGAATCTGCCCGCGCCCGATCGCGCCTTCGAAGCGCGCAAGCCGCGGGCTGGGAATGGAGATGCCGATCATGCTGGCCGACCAGGCGCCGATCAAGCCGCCGAGCACGGCCAGGAGCGCAGCGGTTCCCCATTCGGGCGCTTCCCCGACGACGGGGAACAGCAGCGCGGCCACCAGCCCGACCGCGGTGCCGACGCCGCCGCCGATCACCAGGCCGCTCCCGGCGGCATGGACGACATCGGAGGTTTGCCACGCGTTGGCCGCATGGAGCCCGGTCATGTCCATGCCTTCGGCCGCGGCGAAATGAATGTGCGCAGCGTCGACGCGCGCCTGCACAAGATCGTGCATCGCTCGCCTGGCACTCGCCGGATCCGGCAGCAACCAGTAAATGCGTCTCTTCATGGTGCTCTCCTTCCTCGTCATGCGACGAGACAAAGAAACCATGGGTGACTTATAGGCCAGGGGGAGGCGCTTAGCAAGCCCACGCCGCCCCTAAAGACGATGCCCTCAGCCGAGCGGCAGGATGAGCCGCGCCAGCCCCCTGGGGCTCACGAGCTTGCCGGGATTGTGGGTCTCCTCGAGCACGCCGGCGAGGCGGCCGACGATGTGCGCGCTGCGGCGCGCACGCCAGATCACGAGGTCGGCCATCCACGGATGCTCGTTGATGCGATTGGCCTGCGCGTAGGCCGCGAAGCGCGGCTTCAGCGCGGCGAGCGCCGCTTCGTAGCGCGAGCGCACCGCCGCGTCCTCGCCGCCTTCGACCAGCGCCTCTGCAGCCAGCATGCCGGTCTCCAGCGCCTTGCCGATGCCCTCGCCGGTGAACAGATAGGTGCTGCCCGCCGCCTCGCCCGCAACCAGCAACCCGGGCCGCGACCAGCGCGCGCCTTCGAGCGAACAGCGCAGCGGCGCACCCTTCAGCGCGCCAAGCTGGGTGCCGCCCTGCAGCAGCTCGCGCGCCGGCGCGTGCAGGCGCGTGAAGGCGGCGAAGAGCTCGCGCAGGTTGAGCTCCGGCCTCGCAGCCTGGCCCCGGTCCTGATCCTGGCCATGCGTGATCCCGACGCCGACATTGAACATGCCGGCGCCGCAAGGAAAGATCCAGCCGTAGCCGCTACGCAGCGCGCGATGCCACACGACTTCGAGGCCGGTGATGCGCGCGGCCATGGCCTCGTTCCTCACGTAGCCGCGCAGCGCGAAGCCGCTCGGCGCGCGCCGCACGCAGACGCCCGCCGCGATCAGCGGAACTGCGGCCGCGCCGGTGGCCAGCACGGTCCAGCGCGCGCGCAGGTCGTGCAGGCTGCCGTCGGCCAGCCTGAGCGTTGCGCCGGCCACCCGCCCGCCGGCATCGAGGAGCGGCGCGTCGAAGCGCGCCGGTGCGAGCCAGCGTGCGCCGGCTGCCAGTGCCGAGCGGCGCACGATGTCGTCGAGCTCGCGGCGCGGCAGCACTGCCAGCCGCGCCGGCACCTCGACCCGTGCGCCATGCGGCGCGATGCAGCCGACGTGCCTTGCGCTGCGTGCATGCGCCAGCACGTCGTCGAGCACGCCGAGCCGCGCGAGCGCGCGATGCGCATCGGGAATCAGGCCGTCGCCGCAGACCTTGTCGCGCGGGAAATCGTGCTGGTCGCAGAGCACGGCATCGAATCCGGCGCGCGCGAGCATCTGCGCACAGGCGCTGCCCGCCGGCCCGGCGCCCACCACGAGCACCTCGCACGAGGCAGGCACGGAACGCGCGGTCATCGCAGGCTCCGCGCTCCTTCGACCTGCTCGCGCATCGACCGGCTCCGGCGCCAGGCCGCCGGCGGCGCGCCGTACTCGCGCCGGAAGGCGCGGCTGAAGGCGGTGTCGGTCTGGTAGCCCACGTCCCCCGCGATGCTCGCCAGCGGGGCATTGCTGCGGCACAGCAGATTGGCGGCCAAGAGCATGCGCCACTGCGTCAGGTACTGCATCGGCGAGCTCCCCACCAGCTGCTGGAAGCGCTCGGCCAGCACCGACCTCGAACTGCCGGCCGTGCGGGCCAATTCGTCCAGCGTCCAGGCATGGGCCGGGCTCTTGTGCAGCGCGTTCAACGCGGCGCCGACGACCCGGTCGCCCACCCCCGCCAGCCAGCCGGTGCGCCCTTCGCCCTGCTCGTTCATGTACAGGCGCAGGACTTCGATGAACAGCACCTCGGACAGCTTGGCCAGCACGCCGGCGCCGCCCGGCCGCGGCGAGCGCGCCTCGGCCAGCGCGTAGCGAACGGAGGCTTCCAGCCAGGTGCCGGCGTTCGATCCGCGCACATTGACCCGGACCAGCGCCGGCAGCCCAGCCAGCAGCATCCCCGCGAGGCGGGCATCGCAGGCGAGATAGCCGCACACCAGGCGCGTCGTCGCACCGCCGCCGCCGTAGGCCAGCTGGCGCGGCCGGCGCGTCAGCACTTCGGCGAGCCGCCCGCCGGTGGCCGGCGGCAGCCCCGGCTGCGAAGTCATGCGATGCGCATCGCCCTGCGGAAAGATGATGGCGTCACCCGCCATCAGGTGCACCGGCGGCTCGCCTGCGAGCTCGACATAGCACTCGCCTTCGGTGATCAGGTGGAAGATCACCACGCGCTCGGCGCCGGGCTCCAGGATCGGCGCCACCGTATCGGCTCGGGGCGACTGGTAGCACCAGGGCGCGGTGAACCTGGCATTGATGAAGATGGCACCGACCAGTCGCACGACGCGAAGGGTTTCGGACAGCGCGTCCATCAGCTGTCACCCACCTCGATGCGCAGGGTCACCGGCACCGCGAGCTGGATCGCCGAGGACATCGGGGAACAGCGATGACTCTCCTCGACCAGCGTTCGCAGGCGCTCCGGCGCGACGCCCGGCGCGGAAATCCGCACCCGCAGCTGCATGTCCAGCGGCCCGGCGATCACCGGCGTGCCGTCGGCCTTCGCCACGTCCAGCATGCCGCGCGCATCCGAATGGCTGTCGACCCGCACCTCGAGTTGCGCCAGTTCGATTCGCTCGGTGGCAGCGCCCATCGCGATGCGGGTGGCGACGCAGGAGGCGAATCCGGCGCGCAGCAGCCAGCCCGGCGTGACCCGATCGCCGCCGCCGCCGAACTCGCCCGGCATGTCGGTCGCTACCTGGGTGCCGTTCGCGTGGCTTGCAACGACCGTCAAGCCGCCGGTCCAGCGCGCCACGGCCTGCGAGTCTTCGTGAAAGCCGGCCTCGGGGCGCCGCCGCAGCACCGCCTCCACCCGCTGCAACGCCGCCGCAATGTCCTCTGCTGCCATGGCTGTCCTCCGCATCGACTTCGATGCAGCCCATTCTGGGTGCGTCGGCGCGCGGCGCCTAGAGGAGATACGGACTATGCCGCTCGGCCGGATGAATGGGCAACCGGCCCGGACGCTCGGCATGTCCCGCGGCCACATGCGGACGATCGGGCAGGCCGGGGCGACGCGTAGGCAGGACGCCGCCGCGGCGCCGCGCGACAGTTCAGGCCTTCCCCCACTTCAACCCCGAGGAGACCAGCGCCATGAATGCACCCGTCGATTTCAACGCCATCAAGAGCCGCCAGATGACCGCATGGGCCAGCGGCGACTACGCCGTGATCGGCACCACGCTGCAGCTCGTCGGCGAGCAGTTGGCCGAGGCCTGCGACCTGCGCTGCGACGAGCGCGTGCTCGATGTCGCGGCCGGCAACGGCAATGCCACGCTGGCCGCAGCGCGCCGCGGCTGCCAGGTGACTTCGACCGACTACGTGGCCGCGCTGCTCGACCGCGGCGCCGAGCGCGCGCGCGCGGAACGCCTGAACGTGGAGTTCCAGACCGCCGACGCCGAGGCGCTGCCCTTCAAGGACGCCAGCTTCGACGCCGTGCTGTCGACCTTCGGCGTCATGTTCACGCCCGACCACGCGAAAGCGGCCTCCGAACTGGCGCGCGTGTGCCGCCCCGGCGGCCGCATCGGCCTCGCCAACTGGACGCCCGAGGGCTTCATCGGCCAGCTGTTCAAGGTGCTGGGACGCCATCTGCCGCCGCCGGCGGGCGTGCAGCCGCCTTCGCTGTGGGGCACCGAGGCGCACCTGAAGGAACTCTTCGGCGAGCGCGCGGCATCGATCGCGACCACGCCACGGCAATTCAATTTCCGCTACCGCTCGGCCGCGCATTTCATCGAGGTGTTCCGCAACTGGTACGGGCCGGTGCACAAGGCCTTCGCGGCCCTGCCCGCCGACGGCGCCGCCGCGCTGGAACGCGATCTGACGGAGCTGCTGGACCGCAGCAACCGGGCCGGCCCGGCATCGCTGGTCGTGCCCAGCGACTACCTCGAAATCGTGGTCACGCGGCGCTGAGCCATGGACGCCAGGCTGCAGCGGCGCGTCCAGCGCTACGGCTGGGATCTGGCGGCCGACGGCTACGAAGCGCTGTGGCAGGCGCAGCTCGCCGATGCCCGCGCCGGGCTGTTGGCGATGGCGGCACCGGCATCGGGCGAGCGCGTGCTCGACGTGGCATGCGGCACCGGGCTGGTCGCCTTCGAGGCGGCGCGCGCGGTCGGTCCGGCCGGCGCCGTGGTCGGCATCGACCTGTCCGGGCAGATGGTGGAGGCCGCCCGGCTCCGGGCCTCGAAGAAGGCGCTGTCGAGCGTGCACTTCGCGCGCATGGATGCCGAAAGCCTGGCGCTGCCGGACGCGAGCTTCGACCTGGTGCTGTGCGCGCTCGGCCTGATGTACGTGCCCGATCCTGAACGGGCCGTGCGCGAGATGCGGCGGGTTCTGCGGCCGGGTGGGCGCATGGTTCTCGCAGTGTGGGGCGAGCGATCGCGCTGCGGCTGGGCGGACGTCTTCCCGATCGTCGACGCCGAGGTCGCCAGCGAGGTCTGCCCGCTGTTCTTCCGGCTCGGACAGCGGGACACGCTGGCGCGCCTGTGCGCCGGCGCCGGCTTGGAGGCCGTCGAAGAACGCCGCATCGCGACGACGCTGCGCTATGCCGACGGCAACGAAGCCTGCAACGCAGCCTTCGTCAGCGGCCCCGTGGCGCTGGCCTGGTCGCGCTTCGGCGCCGAGGTTCGCATGCGGGTCCGCGCGCGCTATCTCGAGGCCATCGCGGCGTGGCGGCAGGGCCGGGGCTACCGGGTGCCGGGGGAGTTCGTGGTGGTCGGCGCCGTCGCGCCGGAGCGAGGGGTGTAGCCGGGCGCTTGGCGCCGTGCATTCGCCGATGCCGGCGCGGCAAACGGGTTGAAGATGGCGCCGCCCAGGCTCTCCGGCGGGGCAGGCGCCGCCGTCGGCGCGGCGGCCGTACCTGGCCTGACGGCCGCCGGCGAGCCCGGCAGGCCGCCTTCGGCATGCGCCGGCTGCGCGAACGCCGCGGCCGCGGCAAGCGCACCCAGCATCCGCGCGAGCACCCGCTCAGTCATTGTTTCTTTCGCACCGGCGTGCGTTGACCAGGCATGCGGCGTAGTCCGGATCGTGCTTGAGCAGGAACATCGCGCGCGCAGCGACGGCGGTGTCGGCGAAGTCGCTGAACAAGCCGTCGACGCCGGCCTCGTAGAACGCGAGGTACTCGTTGACCGGGTTGCCGCCGAAGCTGCCGGTCAGCCGCTTCTGCTCGCTGCGGAAGGTGTACGGATGGACCAGCAGGCCCAACCGGTGCGCATTGGCGATCACGTCGGTGGGCGGCAGCAGCACGCGGTCGCGCTCGTCGACCGCGCCGTCGCCCGTCACGTCGGCGCAGGCGCCGTTCTGCACCGACTTGCAGGCGCTCGAGATCAGGTAGGGCTTCCACGGGCCGATGCCGTCGGCGTAGCCCTTCACCTCCTGCAGGCCGCGCGGCGTCACCAGATCGCTGAACAGGCCGTCGCGGTTCGACACCACCCAGTCGTAGGGCTTGTCGTAGGGCTTGCTGAAGTCGAGCGAGCCGTCGGGCTTGACGTCGTTGGCGTCGACCAGCTGGATCAGCCGCACGCTCGTCTTGCCGCGCAGGTAGCGAAGATTGGCGGTCTCGAAGGACTGGATGAAGACCGGGGCGTTGCGATGGTTCCAGCCGGCAGCGCTCAGCACGCCCAGCAGCCGGTCTTCCAGAGGCAGGCCGATGCCCTGGTGGTAGGTCGGGTGCTTGGTTTCCGGATAGATCCCGATGCGGCGGCCTTCCTCGCGCGACTTGCGCTTGGCCAGCTCGATCACCTCGGCCAGTGTCGGAATCTGGAACTTGCCGTTGAAGCCCTGGTCGCGCTCGGGAAAGGACTGCACCGCGCGCAGCTGCTTGATCTCGGCCAGGGTGAAGTCGCTGGCGAAGAAGCCGTCGGTGGCGACGCCGTCGACCATCACGGTCTTGCGGCGGCCGGCGAACTGCGGCAGGTCCTTGACGTTGGTGGTGTCGATCAGGTTGGGCTCGTGGCGCGCGATCAGCTGGCCGTCCTTGGTGGCGACCAGATCGGGTTCGATGTAGTCGGCGCCCAGGGCGATGCCGAGGGCATAGGTTTCCAGCGTGTGCTCGGGCAGGTAGCCGTTGGCGCCGCCGCGGTGTCCGATCACCAGCGGCGCGTTGTCGGCGCGCCGGCGTGCTTTTTCTTCGTGCGCTGCCGAAGGCGCGGCGGCAGCGAACAGCATGCCCATGCCGAGCAGTGCAGTCCAGAATTTCTTCGAATGGTTCACGAAAGTTCTCCTCGTTGATGTGGCGAACGGACGGTATGCGCCCTTCGTGACAGCCGAGTGAACTAGATCAGCCCACGCGCGGCCAGCTCCTGCGCCAAGGCCTCGGTGTCGATGAACTTGTACGCCTGCAGGCCAGCCTGGATCGCGCCGGCGACATTCGAATCGACGTCATCGATGAAGAGCGTTCCGGCAGGCGTTGTACCCAATTCCTCCAGGCAGCGCAAATAGGCTTGCGGCGCCGGCTTGGTGGCGCCGTACGAGGCCGTGGAAAGGATCGTTCCCTCGTCGAACAGTTCGCCGACCTCGGGGCACACGCGATGCAGGTGGTCGGTGAGCAGGCGGCTGTTGTTGGTGAGGACCGCGACCCGCCGCCTCGCGGCCACCGCCCTCGCGAGCTCGAGCACCGGGGCATTGGGCGTGGTGGCGGCACGCCGCGCGGCCAGCCAGTCGTCGAGCGTGATGCGACGACCCATCAGCACGCCCAGCTCGCGCAGATAGTCCTCGCCGCTCATCAGGCCCGCATCGGCCCGTGCCTCCAGCCCGGAATCCCAGATCGCACGCCGCACGGCCTCGGCGCCCTGCCCGGTCAGCGCGGCCAGGTGGGCGACCCGGGCCGAACGGTCGTAGTCGCAAAGCACGCCATCGAGGTCGAACAGGACGAGGGTGATGGACATCGCGAGGCGGCGATCGATTGCCGGTTCCGTTGGCCTGTCTCGCGCGATCGGCCGAGGGACAGCGGCCTCAGTGCTGCGGCAGGTACATGGTCGCTTCCACCTCGACCAGCACCTCGTCCCCCGGCAGGAAGCGCGACACCTCCACCACCGTGCTGACCGGCGGCTCGCCCGGGTAGAACAGGCCGCGCACGCGGTTGTAGAAGGCGTAGTGCGGCAGCTGGCGGAAGTACTGCACCAGCTTGACCACGTCGTCCATCGTGCCGCCATGCTCGGCCGCGATCTGGCGGATGCGCTCCAGCACGAACCAGCTCTGCGCCACGATCGCCGCTTCGAACACGTCGACCGACATCTGGCCGGTGGCGTAGCCGAGCGTGCGCAACCCGTTGCGCGCTTCTTCGGGGATGTCGTCGTAGCCGGCGACCGCGCGGCGCGTCGACGGATCGACCGCGACCACGCCGCTCATGAAGACGAAGTCGCCCACGCGCTTGGCGGCCGCGTAGTTGGCCATCGGTTTGCCCATGCTCATTCGCTGTTCTCCAGGGTTCGGCCCGCACGGATGACGGTGCGCCGCCGTCCGTGCGGGTCCAGCAGTTCGTATTCGTCGGTCGCGGCCAGCAGCACCAGGTCCGCGGGGCAGCCCGACGCGATGCGGCCGTCCCAGCCCAGGCCCAGCGCCGCCGCCGGACTGACGGTGATCGCATCGAGCCAATCGGACGCCGGCGCCAGGTGCGCCATCTGCACGCCGAGGCCGAAGGTTTCGAGCAGGTCGTAGCCGCCGTAGGGATAGAAGGCGTCCTGCACGTTGTCGGTGGCCAGGCTCGCGCGCAGGCCGAGCGCCGCCGCTTCGCGGATGCGCGTAATGCCGCGCGGCACCGGCGTGCGGTCCCAGGCGCCCTGCAGGTAGAGGTTGGTGGTGGGCAGCGCCACCAGGTGCAGGCCGGCCTTCGCACACAGGCCGAGCGTGTCCCTGGCGGCCGCGTCTTCCTGCACCGACAGCGAGCAGGCGTGGCCGCAAAGCACGCGGCCGTGCAGCCCGCGCGCGATCACGAGCTGGGCGATGGTGCGCAGGCCGGTCGCTTCCGGGTCGAGCCCTTCGTCGACATGGAAATCGAGCGCGAGCTGGTGGTCCTGCGCAAGATCGAGCACGCGCCCCAGCTTGGACACGATGCCCTCGTTGCGATAGACGAAAGCGCCGAGCACGCCGCCCGCGCGCTGCACGGCGCGGGCGATGCGCTCGCCGGCTTCGCGATCGGCGAACAGATCGAGCGGCACCAGCGCGACGAACTGCAGCTCGACGCGGCCGTGCCACTGCGAGCGCAGCTCCTCGAAGACCGCGAGCGAGGCCGGCGCCTCGGCGCTGTTCCAGTCCAGGTGCGTGCGCAGGGCGCGCGTGCCGGCACGCCAGGCTTCCTGCAGTGCGCGTTCCATGCGGGTGCGCAGCGCGTCGGCAGTCCAGTGCGCGCGATGCGCGGCCATGCGCGCGATGGCCGCGAAAAGGTTGCCCTCGGCCGCGCCCACTTCGCGCACGGTGTAGTTCTTGTCGATGTGCGCATGCGCATCGACCATGGCGCTGAGCAGGGTGCCGCGCGCCGGCTGCGCGCTCGCTTCGATGGCCGCGACCTGCGCGCCGGCCAGCGTGACGTCGAAGACCTCCGCATCGCGCGCCGCGAAGCCCCGCAGGCGCGGCGGGATGCGCACGGCTTCGAGCCTCATGCGGCCTGTGTGCGCGGCAGCGCCCGCAGCCAGCCGAGGCCGTCCGATGTGCCGCTCGCCGCGGCACCGCGCCGCGGCCGGTATTCGCAGCCGACCCAGCCTTCCCAGCCGCATTGGGCCGACACCTCGTCGATCACGTCGAAGAGATAAGGATGATTGAGCTCGCCGATGTCGGGCTCGTGCCGTTCGGGGACGCCGGCGATCTGGAAATGGCCGACGCGGCCGGTGGGCAGGTACTTGCGGATCTTCATCGCCACATCGCCCTCGACGATCTGGCAGTGGTAGAGGTCCATCTGCACCTTGAGGTTGGGCGCGGCGACCACCTCGACGATCTCGTGCGCGTGGTCCTGCCGGTTCAAAAAGAAGCGCGGGATGTCGCGCGTGTTGATCGGCTCGATCAAGAGATCGCGCCCGGCCTTGGCCGCCTCGGCCGCGGCCCAGCGCAGGTTCTCGATGTAGACCGGCTGCACGGCCTCGCGCTCCGTGCCCTCGGGCACCAGGCCGGCCATCACGTGCACGCGCGGGCAAGCGAGCGCGTCGGCATAGTCCAGCGCCTTCAGGACGCCTTCGCGGAACTCGGCCTCGCGCCCCGGCAGGCAGGCCAGCCCGCGCTCGCCGCGATCCCAGTCGCCGGGCGGTCCGTTGAACAGCACCTGCTGCAAGCCGTTGGCGGCGAGGCGGGCCGCGAGCTCGCGGCGCTCGTAGGGGTAGGGGAAGAGGTATTCGACGGCTTCGAAGCCATCCTTGGCGGCGGCCTCGAAGCGGTCGAGGAAATCGAACTCCGGATAGAGCATCGAGAGGTTGGCGGCGAATCGGGGCATGACGAGATTTTCCCCTACCAGCGGGCGCCGAAGCTCAGGCGCAGTTCATCGATCTGGGCCGGGCCCAGGGCTTGCGGTCGGCGCTCCATCGTCTGGCCGCTCCATAACCAGAGTTTCGCGGTCTCCTCGAGTTCCTCGAGCACGGCCATCGCGGCGGCGGGCGTCTCGTGCCACACGTTCGGACCCAGGCGCTCGAGCATCACGGCGCGGATCGGCGTGCCCTGCGCGCCGTAGCGCTCGATGGCCTGTGCCACCAGCTCGGCCGCTTCGGGTGCGCCCGGACGCTGATACGGAATCACCGGCACATGGCCGACCTTCATCACGAAATAGGGCGTGAGGGCCGGCAGCAGTTCCTCGCCCGGCTCGCGCAGCGAGAGCGCGACGCAATGCGTGGAATGGGTGTGGATCACGCAGCGCGTGCCGGCGTCGAAGCGGGTGGCTGCGGCATGGATGCGCGCATGCAGCGCGATGGTCTTGCTGGCGCGATCGCCGCCGGTCTGGTTCAGGCCGGCATCGAGCCGCGCGAGCCGGGCCGGATCGAGAAAGCCGAGGCAGGCATCGGTGGGCGTGATCAGGAAACCGTCGTCGAGCCGCACGCTGATGTTGCCCGCCGTGGCGTGCACATAGCCGCGCTCGAACAGGCTGCGGCCGATGCGGCAGATCTCTTCGCGCGCTTGGCTTTCTTCAGTCATCCGGGGACTGTAAAGGCTTTGGCGAAGAAGTCGTCGGTGCCGAAGTTGCCGGACTTGAGCGCGATATGCAGGCCCTCGCCGCCGGCCGCCGCGGCCGACGCATGGCACCACGGGACGCCGGGATCGATCTGCGGGCCGATCTGCATCTGCGCGATGCCCAGCGCCTGCACGCAGGCGCCGGAAGTTTCACCGCCCGCCACCACGAGTTGGCGCACGCCGTGCGCGACCAGCCCGCGCGCGATCGCGGCGATGGTGCGCTCCACCATCGCGCCGGCTTCCGGGGCGCCGAGCCGGCCCTGCACCGATTTCACGGCGCCGGACTCGGCCGTCGAATAGACCAGCACGGGGCCGGATTCGAGCAGCGGCGCGGCCCAGTCCAGCGCCTCGGTCCCCACGTCGGCGCCTGCCGCGATGCGCAAGGGATCGATCGCCAGCGCCGGGCGGCCCGATGCGATGAAGTGCTGCACCTGCCGGTTGGTGGCGAGCGAGCAGCTGCCCGACACCACGGCCCTGAACCCCGAAGCCGCAGGCAGCGCGCTCGCGGCGGACGAAGGCGCGATGCCGAAGTTGGCCGCGAGCCCGATCGCGACGCCCGAGCCGGCCGTGACCAGCGGCATCTGCGCCAGCGCCGGGCCGAGGCGCAGCAGGTCGTCGTTCGAGACCGCATCGACGATCGCGATGCCCACGCCCTGCGCGCGCAACTGTGCGATGCGCTCGCCGATCGCGGCCGGTCCCTGCGCAACGGCCGCATGATCGATCAGCCCCACCTTGCGCCGCGTCTGCGCCTGCAGCACGCGCACCAGGTTGGCATCGGTCATCGGCGTGAGCGGATGGTTCTGCATGCCACTCTCGTTCAGAAGCACCTCGCCCGCGAACAGGTAGCCCTTGAAGACGGTGCGCTTGTTGTCGGGGAAGGCCGGCGTGGCGATGGTGAAGTCGGTCGCCAGCGCATCCATCAGCGCGTCGGTCACCGGCCCGATGTTGCCCTCGGGCGTGCTGTCGAAAGTCGAGCAGTACTTGAAGTAGATCTGCCGCGCGCCCTGCGCCTGCAGCCAGCGCAGCGCTTCCAGCGATTGCGCCACCGCATCGGCCGGCGCGATGGTGCGCGACTTGAGCGCCACCACCACCGCATCGACTTCGGCGGCCAGCGGCCCTGCGGGCACGCCGATGGTCTGCACCACGCGCATGCCGGCGCGCACCAGGTTATTGGCGAGATCGGTCGCGCCGGTGAAATCGTCGGCGATGCAGCCGAGCAGGACGGTCATGGCTTGTCTTTGTGGGGAGTGGAAGGCAGTTCGATGCCCGGAAAGATCTTGATCACCGCGCTGTCGTCCTCCTTCGCGAAGCCCGCGGTGGAGGCCTGCATGAACATCTGGTGCGCAGTGGACGCGAGCGGCAGCGGAAACTTGCTCGCGCGCGCGGTGTCGAGCACCAGCCCCAGGTCCTTGACGAAGATGTCGACCGCCGACAGCGGCGTGTAGTCGCCGGCCAGCACATGGGCCATGCGGTTCTCGAACATCCAGCTGTTGCCGGCGCTGTGCGTGATCACCTCGTACAGCGCCTCGGGCGCCACGCCTTCGCGCAGGCCCAGCGCCATGGCCTCGGCGGCGGCCGCGATGTGCACGCCCGCCAAGAGCTGGTTGATGATCTTCACCTTGCTGCCCGCGCCGGCGCGATCCCCCAGCCGGTAGACCTTGCCGGCCATGGCATCGAGCAGCGCATCGGCCTTGGCATAGGCCTCGGGCCTCGCCGAGCTCATCATCGTCATCTGGCCGCTCGCGGCCTTGGCCGCGCCGCCCGAGATCGGCGCGTCGATGTAGTGGATGCCGGCGGCGCCGAGGCGTTCCTCCAGCGCGATGGACCAGTTGGGGTCCACCGTCGAGCACATCACGAACACGCTGCCGGGCTTCATCGCCGCGGCCGCGCCCGCTTCGCCGAACAGCACCGCCTCGGTCTGCTGCGCATTGACCACGACCGAGACGATGAGCTCGCATTCGGCCGCGACCTGTGCCGGCGTGGCCCAGGCGACGCCGCCCTGTTCGGCAAAGGCGAGCGCAGCGCCGGGCCGCGCATCGCACACATGCATTTCGTAGCCCTTGCTGCGCAAGGTGGCCGCGATGCCGGCGCCCATGGCGCCCAGGCCGACGAGTCCTGCTTTTTTCATGGAGATTCCTGAGAGTTGGGATGGTGCAGCGCTCGCACTGCGGGACTTCAGCATTGTCCCGGTCCGGGCCACATGATAAGAAGCGGTAGCGCCTCAACCAAGGAAAACCATGGATCACGATGGAGACAAGGGCGACGACAGGAGCGAAGACTCCAATCTCGAGCGCGAAGGCCTCGACCGGCCCGGCTACCAGCGGGCTGCTTTCATGGGCCGTGCATTGAAGGCGGCGATCGCCATCATCGCCATCGGCGCGGCCGCCGCATCGATTCCCTACTGGGGCAGCGCCGACTTCCCGGTGATGAGCCTGATCATCTACGTCGCCGGCATGGTGTTCGTCGCCATGCCGCTGTGCATGTACTACGAGTTGCTGCTCAAGGTGCACGAGGAGCGCGTGGCCAGCGCCATGTCCTAGCCGCCGCCGGGCTCGCCGCGGAACTGCGCGGTACGATGCCCTTCGATGAAGAACGCGACCCTGCGCCAGTTGAAAGTCTTCGAAGCGGTCGCCCGCTTGTTGAGCTTTTCCCGCGCGGCCGAAGAACTTCATCTGACCCAGCCTGCCGTCTCGACGCAGATCCGCAAGCTCGAGGAGCATGCCGGCAACATGCTGTTCGAACAGTTCGGCAAGAAGATCTACCTGACGCCGGCCGGCGCGGAACTGCTGCAGATCAGCCGCGCCATCATCCAGCAGTTCGAAGCGGCCGAGAACGCGATGACGCAGTTCAAGGGCGTCTCCGGTGGCAAGCTCAACGTGGGCGTGATCAGCGCCGGCGACTATTTCTTCCCGCGCCTTCTGGTGGAGTTCGCGAGCCGCCATCGCGGCGTGACGCTGAACTTCACGGTCCACAACCGCGAAGGGCTTCTGACCCACATCGCCGAGAACCTCACCGACCTCGCGATCATGGTGCGGCCGCCGACCGACATGGACACCGTCAACCAGCCGTTCGCGCCGCATCCCTACGTGATCGTCGCGGCGCCGAACCATCCGCTGGTCGGCGAGAGAAAGATCTCGCGGGCCCGACTGATGCGCGAGCCCTTCGTCGTGCGCGAGAAAGGCACCGACACCTGGAACTCCATGGAGGAAGGCTTCGGCGGCGACCTGCGCGACATCAACATCGCGATGGAGATCCCGAGCACCGAGACGATCAAGCAGGCGGTGATCGCGGGCATGGGCGTGAGCTTCGTGTCGGCGCACACGATCAGCCAGGAGCTGAAGGCCGGCAGCCTCAGCGTGCTCGACGTCGAGGGATTCCCGCTGATGCTGAACTGGTACGTCGTGCATCGACGCACCAAGCGCCTGCCGCCGGTGGCGCAGGCCTTCAAGGACTTTCTGCTCGGCGACGGCGCGTCGCTGATCGCGCAGATCGTTCCCTTCGATTCAGCGGCCTAGCCGCGCGGCGATTCATGGGAACTTGACTGCGGTCAAGAGCGTTTGCGCCGCGCCGTCCGACAGTCTTCCACTCCAAAACCGGTCCGGCGTTCCGATGCCGCTGGACCTCTACGACAACAGGAGACTCCATGACTCGGCAATCAACCACGATCGCGGGTTCCAACCCGGCGATGTATCCCCACGCGGCAAGCTCCGACGCAGCCGCGAACCGATCGCAGACCTACCGATGGGGCCAACTGCTGATCGGCATCGTGTGCATGGCGATGATCGCCAACCTGCAATACGGCTGGACCCTCTTCGTCAATCCGATCGCCGACAAGCACGGCTGGAGCCGCGCCGCGATCCAGGTGGCTTTTACGATCTTCGTGCTCACCGAAACCTGGCTGGTGCCGATCGAAGGCTACCTCGTCGACCGTTTCGGCCCGCGCCCGGTGGTGCTGGTCGGCGGCGTGCTGTGCGGGCTCGGATGGGTGCTCAATTCGGTGGCTTCCTCGTTGCCGGTGCTCTATATCGCCGCGGCGATCGGCGGCATCGGCGCCGGCGCGGTCTACGGCACCTGCGTGGGCAATGCCTTGAAGTGGTTCCCCGATCGGCGCGGCCTCGCCGCGGGCATGACCGCGGCCGGCTTCGGCGCCGGATCGGCCCTCACGATCATCCCGATCTCCGCGATGATCCACTCGCACGGCTACGAGGCGGCCTTCCTCTACTTCGGCATCGGGCAGGGGCTGATCGTCTTCCTGCTGGCCTGGGCACTGACCCGGGCACCCGATCATGCGAAGGCGTCGAACAGTCGCAACGTGCAGCAATCGAGCCGCGACTACGCCCCTTCCGAAGTGCTGAGGTCACCCGTCTTCTGGGTCATGTATGCGATGTTCGTGATGGTGGCCGCCGGTGGCCTGATGGCCACGGCCCAGCTCGCGCCGATCGCCAAGGACTTCAAGATCATGGACGTGCCGGTCAACATCATGGGCCTGGTGCTGCCTGCGCTGACCTTCGCGCTCGCCATCGACCGCGTGCTCAACGGCCTGACGCGGCCCTTCTTCGGCTGGGTCTCCGACAAGATCGGGCGCGAGCAGACGATGTTCATCGCGTTCGCGCTGGAATCGGTGGGCATCCTGATGCTCTACCACTACGGCCAGAACCCGATCCTCTTCGTCGTGCTGACCGGCATCGTGTTCTTCGCCTGGGGCGAGATCTACAGCCTCTTCCCCTCGACCTGCGCCGACACCTTCGGCTCCAGGTACGCGGCTTCCAACGCCGGCATGCTCTACACCGCCAAGGGCACGGCCTCGCTGCTGGTGCCGCTCTCGAGCATGCTCGCCGCGGCCACCGGCAGCTGGCAGGCGGTCTTCATCGCCGCCAGCGCGGTCAACGCCGCCGCGGCGCTGATGGCGTGGTTCGTGCTGCGCCCGATGCGGCGCAAGCACATCGCGCAGAGCCAGCAGCAGTCCTAGGCGGTCACCCCCCGCGCATCAGCGCAGGCCGATGCGCGAGGCGCGCGAGCGAAGCCAGGCGGCGCGCGCCGCGTTGCTGGCCTCGACGCGGTTCGCAGCGGCGTGCAAGGCACGCATCTGCTCGACTTCCTCGATGATCTGGTTCGGATTGAGCAAGGCCTTGACGAGTGCGCCGGCCTCGGCGGCCAAGGTCCTGAGCGCGCGGGCCCGGGCGTGGGCGGGGCTCGAACCGAAGGAATGTTGAAGGATGGACATGGTGGGTTCCTGATAGCAGCGGGTTGCGATGCCTCCATGTTCGGACGGACTTGGCTTCAAGTAAAACGAGATTTATTGCCAGTTGAATGCAAAAATCATGCATTCAAACGATCGGCAGCGATGGACATCAACCTGGCCCGCACCTTCCTCGAGATCGTCGAGACCCGCAGCTTCCAGCGCGCCGCCGAGCGGCTGCATGTGACGCAGACCTCGGTCAGCGCGCGCGTGCGAACGCTCGAAGAGCTGCTCGGCCGCCGGCTCTTCGTGCGCAACAAGGCCGGCGCCGCGCTCACCGCGGCCGGCGAGCGCTTCCTGCCGCATGCCACCACGCTGGTGCAGGTCTGGGCGCGGGCGCGCGACCAGGTGGCGGTGCCGACCGGCAGCCGCGCGGTGCTCGCGGCAGGGTGCGAGATCAGCCTGTGGGATCCGCTGCTGCTGCGCTGGCTGCTGTGGATGCGCGCCAGGCACCCGCACCTGGCGCTGCGCACGGAAGTCGGCTACCCGCACGATCTGCTCGACAAGGTGGCCGCGGGCGTGCTCGACGTCGCCATCGCCTACGCGCCGCAGCAGCGGCCCGGGCTGCGCGTGGAGCTCCTGATCGAGGAAAAGCTCGTCATGGTGACGACTGCGAAACGCCCGCGCGTGCCGCGCCCGGCGGACTATGTGTATGTCGACTGGGGACCCGAGTTCGCGGCGCAGCACGGCCTGGCCTTTCCCGAGCTGTCCAGCGCGGCGGTGATGGCCGGGCTCGGGCCGCTCGGCCGCGAGTACCTGCTGGCCGCCGGCGGCACCGGCTACTTCCGGCTCGACGTGGTCCGCGGCCATCTGGAGTCCGGGCACCTGCGCCGCGTGCCGCGCACGCCGGAGTTTCTCTACCCCGCCTATGCGGTCTACGCGGTGGGCGCCGATCCCGCGATCATCGATCCCGCGCTGGCTGGCTTGCGCCAGGCCGCGGGAACGGACGTCCGAAAAGCCTAGCGCGCGATGCGCGCGACGTGCAGCAGGTTCGTCGTTCCGGACTGTCCGAAGGGCAGGCCCGCCACGACCACCACATCGTCGCCCGGCTTCGCGAATCCTTCGTCGCGCGCGCTGCGGCAGGCGCACTCGATCATCTCGGCGACATCGTGAACGTCGTCGACCACTACCGCATGCACGCCCCAGACCATGGCCATGCGGCGCGCGGTGGCGACCGAGGGCGTCAGGCTCAGGACCGGCACCGCAGGCCGTTCGCGCGCAGCGCGCAGGCTGGTGAAGCCCGAGGAGGTGTAGGTCACGGTGGCGGCCGGAGAGAGCAGCCCGGCCACGTTGCGCAGCGACGCGCAGACCGCGTCGGCGGTGGTTGCCTCGGCCGCGGCGTGCGTGGCGTCGCGTTGACGCCCTTGCGGTCCGAGATCGGTCCGCCGACGAGGACGGTGGTCTCGGCGAAGTCGGCGCCATGGCTTTCCACGCGCAGGCGCAGCTTGCCGTCGTCGAGCAGAAGCTCGGTGCCGGCCTGCAGCGCCGCGAAGATCTCGGGGTGCAGCAGCGGGGCGCGGCGGGCATCGCCGGGGCGCTTGTCCATGTCGAGCCGCAATCGCGCGCCGGCTTCGAGCTGCGTCCTGCCACCTTCGAAGGTGCCCAGGCGCAGCTTCGGCCCTTGCAGATCGAGCAGCACGCCAATCGGCCGACCGAATTCCTTCTCCAGCGCGCGGATGGTCGCGAGCCGCTGCGCATGGTCGGACTGCGTGCCGTGGCTGAAGTTGAGCCGGAACACGTCCACGCCGCGCTCGAACAGGGCACGGATGGCCTGCTCGTCGGAGGTGGCCGGCCCGAGCGTGGCGACGATCTTGGCGCTGCGGGCGCGTCTCATGGTGAGGGCCTCAAGCCATCTCGTGAAGGCGGACCCGTCCGCGCTGGTCCTCCATCGTGCGGGCGAGCAGCTTGACCAAGGAGTAGACAGTATCGATGTGCGGCGTCGGCGTGTCGGTGAGCCGCGCCAGCTCCACCACCGCACCCACCAGCGCATCGATCTCCGGCGCACGCCCGGCCTCCACGTCCTGCAGCATCGAGGTCTTGTGCTTGCCCACCTTCTCGGCGCCGGCGATGCGCTTTTCCAGCGACACGCGGAACTCGATGCCCAGCTTGTGCGCGACGGCCTGGGCTTCCCGCATCATCGCGGCGGCGAGGTCGCGCGAGGGCGGGTACTGGCAGATGTCGACCAGCGTCGAATGCGCCAGGCTGCTGATCGGATTGAAGGTCAGGTTGCCCCAGAGCTTGAGCCAGATCTCGGCGCGGATGTTGTCGAGCACCGGCGCCTTGAAGCCCGCGTTGGCAAAGCAGGCCGCAACGCGGTTCACGCGCTCGCTGGAGGTGCCGTCCAGTTCGCCGACGGGAAAGCGGTCGCCCTCGATGTGTTTCACCACGCCCGGCGCCACCAGCTCGGACGCTGGGTAGACCACGCAGCCGATCACGCGGTCCGCCGGGATCTTGGCGCCGACCACCCCGTGCGGGTCGACGCTCTTCACCGTCGTCCCTTCGAGCGGCCCGCCGTGCTTGTGGAAGTACCAGTATGGGATGCCGTTCTGCATCGTCACCACCACGGTCTCGGGGCCGAAGAGCTTCGGCACTTCGTTCGCCACCGCTTCGACCTGGTGCGCCTTCATCGCAAGGATGACGATGTCCTGCACACCGGCCTGGTCGTAGCGGTCGGTGGCCTTGACATTGCGGGCCACCTGCTCCTCGCCGTCGGCCGCGATGAGCTTGAAGCCGTGGGTGGCGATGGCGTCGAGGTTGGCGCCGCGCACGATGAACGTCACGTCCTCGCCGGCCAATGCGAGCTTTGCTCCGACCAGGCCGCCGATGGCGCCTGCGCCGATGACTGCTATCTTCATGTCGATCCCTTGAAGTGTTGAATCTCTTTGCTAGCCGAAGCGATTGCTAAGCTTGCCGATGCCGTTGATCTCGACTTCGACCAGACTGCCAGGCTTCATCGAGCCGACGCCGACCGAGGTGCCGCACAGGATGACGTCGCCCGGATGCAGCGTCATGTCCAAGGAGATCAGGCTCACCAGCTGCTGCACCGAGAAGCGCATGTCGCTGATGGGATAGTGCTGACGGGCCGCCCCGTCGAGCAGCGTGGTCACGGTGAGCGTCGCGGGGTCGAGGCCGGTGGCCACCACCGGGCCCATCGGGCAGAAGGTGTCGAAGCCCTTGGCGCGCGCCCACTGCGCGAACGAAGCGTCGCGGTTCAGGATGTCGGCCACCGTCACGTCGTTGGCGCAGGTGTAGCCGAACACATGATCGAGCGCCGCTTCCTCGGCCACCGCCGTGCAGGTCTTGCCGATGACGATGCCGAGCTCGCCCTCGAACACCACCTTGCCCTCGCACAAGGGCTTGCGGATGGGCTCGCCCGCCGCGAGAAAGGAATTGGGTGCCTTCAGCAGGTACAGCGGTTCGGCCGGCACCGGCAGCTTCAGCTTCTCGCCGAGTGCGTGGAAGTTGTTCCACAGGGCGATGACCTTGCTCGGCTGGGTGGGCGTGAGCAGCTTGAGCTCGTCCAGGTCGAACACATGGGCGGTCGCTTCGGGCGAACCGAACATGTCGCCCCGATGCTCGCGCACCTTGTGGCCATCGAGGGTGCCGAAGCCCGTCTTGCCGGCGCGTTCGAAACGGATCCATCGTTGTGCTTGTTGCATGCCGCGTGTCTCTTGGTAGGGAGTTCAGTCGAAGGGGAGGTAGTCTGGGGCGACCAGGGAGGCCAGCAGCTTTCCCATCTCGGCCGGGTTGCGCGTGACGTGAATGCCGCACGCCTGCATCACGGCCAGCTTTTCCTCCGCCGTGCCCTGGCCGTCGGAAACGATGGCGCCCGCGTGGCCCATGCGCCGGTCAGGCGGCGCGGTGGCGCCGGCGATGAAGCCGACCACGGGCTTGCGCATGTGCTCCTTGATCCAGCGCGCGCAGGTCTCTTCGGCATCGCCGCCGATCTCGCCGACCATGATGACGGCGTCGGTGAGCGGGTCGTCGTTGAACATCCGAAGCACGTCGAGGTAGCGCAGCCCGCCGATCGGATCGCCGCCGATGCCGACCACCGTCGACTGGCCGATGCCGAATTGATGAAGCTGGTTCACGGCCTCGTAGCCCAGCGCGCCGGAGCGCGAGACCACGCCGATGCGGCCGCGCTGGTGGATGTCGCCCGGCATGATGCCGATCTTGATCTCCTCGGGCGTGATGAGGCCGGGACAGTTGGGGCCGAGCAGCACCGTCCCCCTGCCCTCCATGCGGCGGCGCGTGCGGATCATGTCGCGCACCGGGATGCCTTCGGTGATGCAGATGACCAGCTCGAGCCCGGCATCGACCGCCTCGTCGATGGCGGCGGCCGCGGAGGCCGGGGGCACGTAGATCACGGAGACGGTCGCGCCGGTCTCGGCCCTGGCTTCCCTCACCGTGGCGAAGACCGGGATGCCGTCGACGGACGCGCCGGCCTTGTTCGGGTTCACGCCGGCGACGAAGCAGTGGCGGCCGTTGCCGTAGGCGCGGCACGCCGCGGTGTGGATGCGGCCGGCCCTGCCGGTGATGCCCTGCGTGATCACGCGCGTGTGCTTGTTGACGAGGATCGACATCTCAGTGCCCCCGTGCGGCGGCGACGGCCTTCGCGGCCGCGTCCGCCATGTCGTCCGCGCCGATGACGGCCAAGCCCGATGCGGCGAGGATGCTTCTGCCGAGCGCCTCGTTGCGCCCCTTCATGCGCACCACCAGCGGCACGCGCAGGTCGAGCTCGCGCGCGGCATCGACCACGCTCTGCGCAACCAGGTCGCACCGCATGATGCCGCCGAAGACGTTGACGAGGATGGCGCGCAGCTTCGGGTTGCGCAGCATCAGCTTGAAGGCCTCGGTCACCCGTTCGGCCGTCGCGCCGCCGCCCACGTCGAGGAAGTTGGCAGGCGATCCGCCGTAGAGCCGGATCGCGTCCATTGTCGCCATCGCGAGGCCGGCGCCGTTCACCAGAGTGCCGATGTCGCCGCCGAGCGTGACGTAGCAGAGGCCGAGCTTCGAAGCCTCGATCTCGACCGCGTCCTCCTCCTCGAGGTCGCGCAGCGCGGCGATCTCGGGCTGGCGGTAGAGCGCATTCGGATCGAAGCCGAACCTGGCATCGAGCGCGATCACGCGGCCGTCGCCGGTCAGCACCATCGGGTCGATCTCTGCGCGCGACGCGTCGCATTCGTCGAAGGCGCGGTACAGGTTCTGCATCAGCGTGCGCGCCTGCGGGATCGACTTGCCAGGAATGCCGATGCGGCGTGCGATACCGTCCGCCTGGCTTGCCGTCAGGCCGGCGACCGGGTCGACGGACACCGTGTGGGCGCCGCCGCCTTCGTCCGAGGCCACCAGGACGACCCGCTGCGTGTCACGGTCTACCGCCATGTGGATGGAGAAGGCCTGCCGGATCTCGGTGCGCTCCTCGACCAGCAGCCGCCGCACGCCGAGGCCGTCCAGCAGCGCGCCGGCGTGCTTGCGGACCTCGGGAACGGTCCACGCCTGCCTCACGCCGTCGCCGTTGCCACGCCGCGCGGCGTGGACCTGCGCCTTGACCATCCATGTCCTGCCGCCCAGGCGCAGCGCGGCCTCCTCCGCCTCCTGCGGCGAATGGCAGAGAAATCCGCGCGGCGACGCCACGCCATAACGGCGCAATACGTCCTTGCCCTGGTATTCGTGGATGTTCATGGGGAAGCAGACGAAATTACGCGCCGAGTTCGGCACCAGCCACGGTCGCCCAATCGAAATGCCCCGAAGCGGCGCCCGGCGCGGGACCGCGCTTGCGGTGCTCGGCCTGCTTCTGCTGGATGACTTCGACCAGGAATTTCGCGTCGTACGCGCGCAGCAAATGGGGCTGGCGGGTCTTCAGGTAATGGCAGATCCGGTCGGCGGCATCCGGAATCCTGGTCAGCAATTCATAATAGGTAGGGCTGTCCCAATACCACCGGAAACCCAATTCGTAGAACGCTGCGTTGTACGCATTGCGCTCGACCTCGTCGTTCCAGTATTGAATTGGCAAATCATTGACCATGAGCTTCTCCATGAATTTGAATGCCGCAGCGGGTGAATTGGATTTCGCTCGGCATATTCAAAATGTAGGATGGCTGATCGATAATTAATAGTGAAAGTATTTTATTGAATGCATTCGCTATGAGTTATGGATCGAGGGCGCCTGAATCCGTGCTCGCCCTCGTCCGCGCCCCGCTCAGATCACCCGTTCTTCGCGCAGCATCGCCACGTCGTCCGCGCTGTAGCCGAGCTGGCGCAGCACTTCCTCGGTGTGTTCGCCGAGCAGCGGCGAACGCGTCACCTCGGTCGGGCTGTCGGACATCTTGATGGGGTTGCCGACCGTCAGGTACTTGCCCCGCGTCGGGTGATCGACCTCGACGATGGTGCCGGTCTCGCGCAGCGATTCGTCCGCGGCGATCTCCTTCATCGACAGGATCGGCCCGCAGGGAATGTCGTACTTGTTGAGGATCTCCATGGCCTCGAACTTGTCCTTGGTCATGGTCCACTTCTCGATGCGCGCGAAGATCGGCTTCAGGTGCAGGAGGCGCGCGGCCGGCGTGGCATAGGCCTCGTCGTCGATCCAGCCCTCTTCCCCGATGACCTTGCACACCGCCGGCCAGACTGCGCCCTGCGTGATGAAGTAGATGTACGCATTCGGGTCGGTCTCCCAGCCCTTGCAGCGCAGGATCGAGCCCGGCTGGCCGCCGCCGGAGGCGTTGCCGGCGCGCGGCACCGCGTCGCCGAACTTGCCGTCGGGGTACTGCGGGTACTCGTGCATGGTGCCGGTGCGCTCCAGCCGCTGCTGGTCGCGCATCTTCACGCGGCACAGGTTGAGCACCGCGTCCTGCATCGGCGCCAGCACCTGCTGCCCGCGCCCGGTGCTGTTGCGCTGGTAGAGCGCGGCGACGATGCCGAGCGCCAGGTGCAGGCCGGTCCCGCTGTCGCCGATCTGCGCGCCGGTGACGACGGGCGGGCCGTCCTCGAAGCCGGTGGTCGACGCAGCGCCGCCGGCGCACTGCGCAACGTTCTCGTAGACCTTGCAGTGCTCGTACTTGCCGGGGCCGAAGCCCTTGACCGAGGCCACGATCATGCGCGGGTTCAAGTCCTGGATGTGGCTCCAGGTGATGCCCATGCGGTCCAGCGCGCCGGGCGCGAAGTTCTCGACCAGCACGTCGCAGGTCTTGATCAGCGTGTCCAGCACCTGCTTGCCCTTCGGCTTCTTGGTGTCCAGCGTGATCGAGCGCTTGTTGTGGTTCAGCATCGTGAAATAGAGGCTGTCCACACCGGGAATGTCGCGCAGCTGGCCGCGCGTCGCGTCGCCTTCGCCGGCGCGCTCGACCTTGATCACGTCGGCGCCGAACCAGGCCAGCAGCTGGGTGCAGGTGGGGCCCGACTGCACATGGGTGAAATCGAGAATCCGAACGCCCTCGAGTGCCTTGCTCATTGTGTCTCCTTGGATCTGGCCTCGACTTCTACCAGACGAGCGCGCAGTTTGCGCTCCTCGGCGAAGCGGGCGGTCTCGTCGCGCACGATGGCGACGATGCCCGTGACCTTTCGATCTTCGGAGAACAGCATCGATACCGTGAAGGCGATCGACAGCGTGTGCCCATCCTTGTGCAGGGCGGGCACGCGCAGCAGGTCGGCGCCGTACTTGGTGATGCCCGTGTCCATGGTCTTCTGATAGCCGTCCCAGTGCCGGCCGCGCTGGCGTTCCGGGATGATCAGATCGAGCGACTTGCCCAGCGCCTCGGCTTCGGTGTAGCCGAAGATGCGCTCGGCAGCCTGGTTCCAGAGCGTGATCGCCCCTTGCGCATCCGCGACCATGATCGCGTCGCCGGCGCCGGCGACGAGCTGTTTCAAATCCACATTCGATTGCAAGGCGCCGCTCCCTCTTTCCGGTCTCAGACCGCTTTGGCTTCGCGCAGATTGGTGATCTCCTCCTTGCTGTAACCGAGCTCGGCCAGCACATCGTCGGTGTGCTCGCCCAGGAGGGGCGACGGCGTGATCTCGGGCTTCAGGTCGGAGAACTTGATCGGGCTGCCGACGGTGAAGTAGTTGCCGCGCTCCTTGTGGCCCTTCACCTCGACGATCGAGCCGCTCTTGCGCAGCGATTCGTCGTGCAGCAGTTCCTTCATCGTCAGCACCGGCGAGCAGGGAATGTCGAACTTGCGCAGGATGTCGACCGCCTCGAACTTGGTCTTGTCGGCCAGCCAGTCCTCGATGGTCGCGAAGATCGCGGTGATGTGCGGCTGGCGCGCCTTGGCCGTCGTGTAGTCGGGGTCGGTCTTCCATTCGGGCTTGCCGATGGCGTCGCAGATCGGGGCCCAGGCGTGGCCCTGCACCGTGAAGTAGATGTAGGCGTTGGGGTCGGTTTCCCAGCCCTTGCACTTGAGCACCCAGCCCGGCTGGCCGCCGCCGCCGGCATTGCCGCCGCGCGGCACGACGTCGCTGAAGGTGCCGTGCGGGTACTGCGGGTACTCTTCCAGGTAGCCGAGCTTGTCCAGGCGCAACTGGTCGCGCATCTTCACGCGGCAGAGGTTGAGCACCGCGTCCTGCATCGCGCAGGCGACCCGCTGGCCCTTGCCGGTCTGCTGGCGGCCGATGATGGCGGTCAGGATGCCGATCGCGAGATGCATGCCGGTGTTGCTGTCGCCCAGGGCGGCAGCGCTCACGGTCGGCGGGCCGTCCCAGAAGCCGGTGGTCGAGGCGGCGCCGCCGGCGCACTGCGCGACGTTCTCGTAGACCTTGAGGTCGTCGTAGTGGTGGCCGTCGCTGAAGCCCTTGACCGAGGCGACGATCATCTTGGGGTTCAGCTCCTGGATGCGCTCCCAGGTGAAGCCCATGCGGTCGAGCGCGCCGGGGCCGAAGTTCTCGACCAGCACGTCGGATTCGCGGATCAGCTTCTCCAGCACCACCTTGCCCTCGGGCTGCTTGGTGTCCAGCGTCAGCGAGCGCTTGTTGCTGTTGAGCATGGTGAAGTAGAGCGCGTCGACGTCGGGGATGTCGCGCAGCTGCGTGCGCGTGACGTCGCCGGAGCCCGGACGCTCGACCTTGATGACGTCGGCGCCGAACCAGGCCAGCATCTGGGTGCAGGCGGGACCGGCCTGGACATGGGTGAAGTCGATGATCTTGATGCCGTTGAGTGGTTTGTTGCTGCTGCTCATGGGATATCTCCTGTATTGCCTGGGATTACTTCTTCTTCGCCGTTGCCGGGTTCAGACTGGTGATGCGGCCGCTTTCCGTGCCGGCGGTCTCGTCGATCACGGCGTTGATCAGGGTCGGCCGGCCGGAGGCGACGGCCTCGGCCAGGGCCTTCTCCAGCTCGTCCGCGGTGGTGGCGTTGACGCCGACGCCGCCGAAGGCCTCGATCAGCTTGTCGTAGCGCGCGTTCTTGACGAACACGGTCGGCGCCACGTCGGGCGTGCCGCTCGGGTTCACGTCGGTGCCGCGGTAGACGCCGTTGTTGTTGAAGACGACGATGCAGATGGGGAGGTTGTAGCGGCAGATGGTTTCGACTTCCATGCCGCTGAAGCCGAAGGCGCTGTCGCCCTCGATGGCGATCACCGGCTTGCCGGTGACCACGGCCGCAGCGACGGCGAAGCCCATGCCGATGCCCATGATTCCCCAGGTACCCACGTCGAGGCGCTTGCGCGGCTCGTACATGTCGACGATGCTGCGCGCGAAATCGAGCGTGTTGGCGCCTTCGTTGACGACGATCGCATCGGGCCGCGCCTTCACCTGGTCGCGGATCACGCTGAGCGCGCTGTGGAAGTTCATCGGCGAGGGCCGGGCAGCCAGCGTGGCGGCCATCTTCGACAGGTTCTTGTCCTTGCGCTCGGCGATGGCGCCGGTCCAGTCGGCCGGCGGCTTGGCCCACTTGCCGTCGACGCCGGCCAGGAGCGCCGCCACGCAGGAGCCGATGTCGCCGATCACCGGCGCGGCGATCGCGACGTTGCTGTCGATCTCGGTCGGCGCGATGTCGATCTGGATGAACTGCTTGGCGCCCTTCTCCTGCGCCCAGGTCTTGCCCTTGCCGTGCGACAGCAGCCAGTTGAGGCGCGCGCCGACCAGCATCACGACGTCGGCTTCCTGCAGCACATACGAACGCGCGGCCGCGGCCGACTGCACGTGGGTGTCGGGCAGGAGGCCCTTGGCCATCGACATCGGCAAATAGGGGATGCCGGTCTTCTCGATCAGCGCGCGAATGTCGGCGTCGGCCTGCGCATAGGCCGCGCCCTTGCCCAGCAGGATCAGCGGCTTCTTGGCGCTCTTGAGCAGGTCGAGCGCGCGCTTCACCGCGTCGGGCGCCGGGATCTGGCGCGGCGCCGGGTCGACCACCTTGATCAGCGACCTTTTGCCGGCCGCCGCGTCCATGGTCTGCGCGAACAGCTTGGCCGGCAGGTCGAGATACACGCCGCCCGGGCGGCCCGACAGGGCCGAGCGGATCGCCCGCGCGATGCCGACGCCGATGTCCTCGGCATGGAGCACGCGGAAGGCCGCCTTGCACAGCGGCTTGGCGATCGCGAGCTGGTCCATCTCCTCGTAATCGCCCTGCTGCAGATCGACGATCTCGCGCTCGCTCGAGCCGCTGATCAGGATCATCGGGAAGCAGTTGGTGGTGGCGTTGGCCAGCGCGGTCAGGCCGTTGAGGAAGCCGGGCGCCGACACCGTCAGGCAGATGCCGGGCTTCTGCGTCAGGAAGCCGGCGGCCGCGGCCGCGTTGCCGGCGTGCTGCTCGTGGCGAAACGAGATGACGCGCATGCCTTCGGCCTGCGCCATGCGCGTGAGGTCGGTGATCGGGATGCCGGGCAGACCGAAAATGGTGTCGATGTCGTTCAGCTTGAGCGCGTCGATCACCAGGTGGAAGCCATCGGTCGTTTCGCGGGCCGGCGCGTCATCGGTCATGTTCTTGAGGGCACGCGCGACCAGGTCGTCGGCTGTGGTGGCTCCCTGTTGGGCTGTGCTAACTGAAGACATGTCTCTCCTTCTGCTTTGTGGTGAATGGCCGGGGCCGAGCCACGACTATGATTCGAGCCCAGGCTTTCAGCTGTTGACCTCGGTCAACTTTCCGGAAAACGGGCGCTCCCCCGACGAACCGGCGGTTGTTGCGAAATCGAGCAAGACGGGAACCATGACGTTGTTGGAAAACCACCCGGAGAAAAACATCATCCGCGCCCAGCTCCGGCAGAACATCCTTCTCAAGGACCTGAGCGAGAGCGACCGCGCCGAGCTCGAAACCCATCTCGCCGTCGTGGACGGCCACAAGGGCGACTTTTTGCTGCACCAGGGCGTGCGCGAGATGGAGCAGTACTTCATCCTCGACGGCATCCTCAAGCGGGTGGTGAGCAACCCGGAGGGCAAGGAAATGATCCTGCGCTTCGCCGACGAGAACGACATGGAGACCAGCTACGCCGCGCTGCGGCTCGGCACGCCCACGCCGTACGGCATCGTGTGCGTGACCAAGGCGCGCGTGGCCAGCCTGCCGCTGAAGGAATGGATCGCGTTCCTGAACCGCCATCCGGAAAGCAAGGAGCTGTTCGAGTTCAGCGTCATGCGCGGGATGAGCGAGATCATGGCGCACACCATCACGCTGCACCTGCTGGACGCACCCGGTCGCGTGCACCGCTTCATGCGCAAGCATCCGGAACTGGTGGATCGCATTCCGAGCAAGGAACTGGCCTCCTATCTCAATCTCTCCGCGGAAACCCTGAGCCGGCTGAAGAAGCGCGGAAAGATCTAGGTCTGCTTGGACGAGGCGAACAGCCGCGAGCTGGTCATCAGCCTCAGCTGGTTGTCGACGCTGTGCACGCCGGCCACCGCCGCCGCAACGTCCTCGGTCTGGCTTCGCTCTTCCGCGTCGAGCACGATCCCGCGCAGCGCGACCTGACCTTGCCTGGCGTTGATGGTGATGTTGATGTCGCGCGTCGCCGCATGCTCCTTCAACGCGGCCCGCACGCGCGCTTCCAGCGCCATGTTGGCGAGCATGGTGCGCGATTCGGGCGTCTCGGCGAACTCCGGGCGGCTCGCCAGCAGGCGGATCTGCTCCACGCAGCTCTCGACTGACAAGCGATCGGTGTTGAGCACCAGGTCGTAGAGCACCGGGTCGCCCCAGGTGACGCCGAACTGGTCGTTCATGCGCGACGCGTGCGCCTGGTCGCTGCGGCGCAGCTCGGCTTCCGCAAATTCGACATCGTCGGTGCCCAGGTGGCCCATCAGCCACTCGACCCGCTTCTTGAACGAACGCGTGACGCGCACGCACACCACGTGCGGCACCGGACGCAGCAGGCAGGTGGCGCCCCAGCCGCGCAGCACGACGTTGCCGCGGTCGGCCAGCGCGAACAGTTCTTCCGCGGTGTAGAGGGCGACGCTGCGCTTGTCGGTCGTCAGGCGCTCCACGAGCCCGGCCTTGCCGTCGCGCAGGCGACCGATCAGGCTGGTGGACACCTGCGCGCGGTCGGCCACGCGCTCGATGGCCTCGTGGCGCATGACGGCCAGGCCGAGCGACTCGGCGAGCCGCAGCGACACATCCTTGGCGAGGGAACCCATCTCCTGGGTCATTGCGATGACAGGCATGTGATCTCCTCGACGCTCAGTCCACCGGCCGCTCGACGGCGAACTCGTCAGGCTTTTTTGGCTTGATCAGCGCCATCACTTTCGAGATCAGCGGCCAGAAAAGGAGCACCAAAGCCAGCGTGGTGATGCTGCCGACCAGCGGGTTCGCCCACATGATCATGACGTCGCCCTGCGAGACCAGCATGGCCTGGCGGAACGAGTCTTCGGCCTTGTCGCCGAGCACCAGAGCCAGCACCAGCGGCGCCAGCGGGAAGTCGAGCTTCTTGAAGAGGTAGCCCACCACGCCGAAGCCGAGCATGAACCAGATGTCGAGCATCGCGTTGTGCACGGTGTAGGCGCCGATCGCGCAGATCACGATGATCACCGGCGCGATGATCGAGAACGGAATGCGCAGGATCGAGGCGAACAGCGGCACGGTGCTCAGCACGACGATGAGGCCGACGATGTTGCCCAGGTACATGCTGGCGATCAGGCCCCAGACGAAGTCCTTCTGTTCGACGAAGAGCAGCGGACCCGGCTGCAGGCCCCAGATCAGCAGGCCGCCCAGCAGCACCGCGGCCGTCGGCGAACCCGGGATGCCCAGCGCCAGCATCGGCAGCAGCGCGCTGGTGCCGGCGGCATGCGCCGCGGTCTCGGGCGCCACGACGCCTTCCATTTCGCCGGTGCCGAACTTGGGGCCGTTCTTCGACATCTTCTTGGCCAGGCCATAGCTCATGAACGAGGCCGGCGTGGCACCGCCCGGCGTGATGCCCATCCAGATGCCGATCAGCGAGCTGCGCAGCGAGGTCACCCAGTACTGCGGCAGCTGCTTCCAGGTCTGCAGCACCACCTTGGGATCGATCTTCGCACTCTTGCCGGAGAACTGGAGGCCTTCCTCCATCGACAGCAGGATCTCGCCGATGCCGAACAGGCCGATGACCGCGATCAGGAAGTCAAAGCCGCGCATCAGCTCGGGCTGCCCGAAGGTGAGGCGCAGCTGGCCGGTCACGGTGTCCATGCCGACGCTGGCCAGCGCGAAGCCGAGCGCCATCGACGCCAGGATCTTGAAGGGCGAGCCCTTGCCCATGCCGACGAAGCTGCAGAAGGTCAGCAGGTACACCGCGAAGAACTCGGGCGAGCCGAACTTGAGCGCGAACTTGGCCACCAGCGGCGCCAGGAAGGTGATCATCACCACCGCGAGGAAGGCGCCCACGAAGGACGAGGTGAACGCTGTGGTCAGCGCCGCACCGGCCTTGCCCTGCTGGGCCATCGGATAGCCGTCGAAGGTGGTGGCCACAGACCACGGCTCGCCCGGGATGTTGAACAGCACGGAGGTGATGGCGCCGCCGAACAAGGCGCCCCAGTAGATGCACGACAGCATGATGATGGCCGAGGTCGGCGACATCGTGAACGTGAGGGGCAGCAGGATGGCCACCCCGTTCGCCCCGCCCAGCCCCGGCAGCACTCCGATCAGCACGCCGAGGATGATGCCGACGAACATCAGGCCGATGTTCGTCGGCGTCAGGATCACTGCAAAGCCCTGCATCAGGGCACTGATTTCTTCCATTTCGCGTTCGCTCCGTGAGATTCAGTAGCCGAGAAAGCGAAGGGGGTCGAGCGAGCCTTTGAAAAGGGGCACCTTGAACCACACTTCGAACATGAAGAAGAAGAGCGTGTTGACGGCCAGCGCGACGAGGACGCTCTTGACCCACGAGTACTTGCCAAGAACGATCATGAACAGCGCGATGTAGAGCGCCGATGCGATGTACAGCCCCAGGAAGGAAACGGCCAGCACGTACACCGTCGCCGGAACCAGCACCGACATCACGCGCTTCAACTGCTCCGAATCGACGAAGACCTCGGTCTTCTTGTGCTTTCCAAGCAGGGCTTGATACAGGATGCCGGCGCCGGAGATGGTGATGATCAGGCCGATGTAGAAGGGGAAGTAGCCCGCCCCGGGGCCATCGGTCGTCCAGCCCGCGCCCAGCCGGCGGGCTTCAAAGACCACCACCAGGCCGATGATCAGCAGGATGGCCGCAACCACCGCCTCGACCAGGTTGGTGGCAACGCCCGTGCGCGTCGCGGCGTCGCCGGATTTCTCGTCGTGCTCCATGGAGCCCCCATCTCGTATGTGTGATGAAAACCAATGCGGCGCCCTGGCCATCCACCGCGCAGGGTGATGGCTGTCGCGTTCGCCGCTCGGCGCGCTGTTACTTGCCGCTGGCGGCCAGGAAGCCGGCTTCGGTCATCAGGGTGCGGTGGGTGGCCTCTGCGCCTGCGAGCCATTTCGCGAACGCGTCGCCGGTCATGAAGGTCGGATTGAACGCACCCTTCTCCATGTACTCCTTCCACTCGGGCGTTGCGGCGACCTTGGTCAGCAGGTCCACGTAGAACTTGAGCTGGTCGGGCGTCACGCCCGCGGGCATGAAGATGCCGCGCAGCATGGTGTACTTGGTCGGCACGCCGGCTTCCTTGCAGGTCGGGATGTCGTTCCACGACTGCGTGTCGGTGACCTTGGTCTTGAAGGGCATGCGCTCGTCGTCGAACACGCACAGCGCGCGCAGCTTGCCGGCGCGCCACTGGGCGACCGCCTCGATCGGGTTGTTCACGGTGGAATGCACGTGGCCGCCCACCAGCTGCACCGCGACTTCGCCGCCGCCCTTGAAGGGCACGTAGATGAACTTCGTGCCGGTGGCCTTCTCGAGGGCCACCGTGATGATCTGGTCTTCCTGCTTGGAGCCGGTGCCGGCCATCTTGAACTTGTTCGGACCCGCCGCCTTCGCCGCGGCGATGTATTCGGCGGCGCTCTTGTACGGCTCCTCGGCATTCGACCACAGCACGAACTGGTCGAGCGCCATCATGGCGACCGGGGTCATGTCCTTCCAGTTGAAGGGCACGCCGGTGGCCATCGGCGTCGTGAACAGGTTCGACAGCGTGATGATGATCTTGTGCGGATCGCCCTTGGCTTCCTTGACCGCGAGGAAGCCCTCGGCGCCGGCGCCGCCCGACTTGTTGACGACGATGAGCGGCTCCTTCATCAGCTTGTGCTTGATGATGATGCCCTGCATCAGTCGCGCCATCTGGTCGGCGCCCCCGCCGGTGCCGGCAGGGATCACGAATTCCACCGGCTTGGTGGGCTCCCACGCGGCGAAGGCAGGTGTCGTGACCGCCAGCGCCATGACGGCCGCGGTAGACAGGCTGGCGCCGCATGCCTGGGTGCGCGAGATGAGATTCCGGATCATGTTGTCTCCTATGTGGGCTGTGCTCTTTTTGCGTGGAATCTCAGTCGAAATCCCAGTGAAGCGAATGCTGCGCGCCGTCGCCCAAAGCCGGCTTGACCATGGTCAACTTTTCGGAGATTCCGTATCGGGGTAAGCCCGCGCCCTACGCCGTTGGACGATCGGGATTGAATCTAGGGTTAACCCTCTAATCGGGTAAACCCTATAAGATGAACGGAACTCGACTTTGCAATCCAGGAGTTCCCTAATGTCTACCCTCGACCAAACGTCCCGCGCGAACGCTTTCGGCGGCCTGGCCGGCGCATTCAAGGCCTTGGCCGATGAAGCCAGCATGCTCGTTCATGCCTTGCTGAATCCGAACAAGATCATCGGAGAAGTCGAACAGATGCGCGCCCTGCACCAGGACGCGAACAAGATCGAAGCCAGCAACCCGGCGCGCGCCGCCGCGTTGCGCTGGCAGGCCTCTCGCGTCGGCCTGCGCTGAGCGCGCATTCGCCGGGCCAAGCCGGTGGATATTCAGCTCAGGTCAATACCCTCCTCAATGCGCGAATGCGCTGCCACACCTGCGCCTGCGTACCGGCCATGCCCATGACCTGCATGCACCGCTCCAGCCAGCCGGTGCGCTCGCGCATGCGTTCGATGGCGCGCTGCAGGTCGCGGCGCACGGCCGCTCCGTAGGCACCTTCGGCCTTCGCGACGGCATCGCGCAGCAGCGCCAGGGCCGGCTTCATCATCGCCAGGTCGATCAGGTCGCGGCTGAACACGCCGTCATCGGGCCAGCGGTCGGAGTTGGCGAGCAGCTTGCTCGCGGCCATGTCCAAGAGCGTGAGCGTCGACACCCCGCACAGTTCATCGACTTTGCCGGGTGCCTGCAACGCCATGCGGGCCTCGAACACGATCTCGAACTTGATCGGCTGGTCATCGACTTGCACGCGCGTGCGGATGCCGTACTGGTCGGCACGCAGTTCTCCAGCCTGCACCAGCGGTGTGGCATCCACCCGAGTGATAGCCGCGAGCCCGCCGATGCCCGTCATTGCCTGCCGAAGCTGACGGTACGCCGCAAGGTCCGACACGAGGAAATCGATGTCCACCGACTCGCGATACTCGCCGAAGCGCAGCGCGATCGCGGTCCCGCCGCCGAACAGGCAACCCAGCTCGCGCAGCCGCGGCCCGTCGAGCGCCTCGAGTACCCGTGCGACGCGGCGGTGATGCGGCCGTTCAAACAACAGGATCGTTCCCTAGAGCCAGCCGCAAGGCATCGACGAGGTCATGCTCGGCCGCGGACAGCGTCGCAGGATCGAGGTGCCGCCAGTTGCGCTCGTAGATGCCCAGTGCTTCGCGCGGCGTCAGTTCCTGCGGGCCATGGACCTGCCACGCGAGTTCCTTGAGGCCGGGGTAGTCGGCGATGCGGATGCGTGCGGGAAGCCAGCCTTGGCGGTGCGCTTCGGCGGGCGCAGCAGCTTCTTCCTGCGGCTTGACGTCGACGGCCAGACCCAGAGCCACCAACACCCGCAGGTATGCACCCATGGTGACCGCGGGCTCGCCCTTCTCGATGCGATGCAAGGTCACGCGCGAGATGCCGGCCGCTTCGGCCGCGGCCACGGCGCTGATGCCCAGGTCCTTGCGGCGCCGGCGCGCCGCGGCGCCAATGGCAGCCAGGGTTTCGGTGGATTGGCGGGTCAGTTCAGGGCCAGAGGAAGGCATAAGTGTTTCTCATTTTGAACAAATTTAGTCGTTTGTCAATAATGAGAAACAGATTGGCAGCCTCAGCCCAACGCGTACCGCGCCGCGCTCACGATGCTTTCAGCATCCACACCGAAGAACCGGCGCAGCGCCGCGCGCGTATCGCTGCGGCCGAAGCCGTCGGTGCCCAGCGTGAGGTAGCGGCGGCCTTCGGGCAGGAATGCACGGATGCTTTCAGGCACCGCGCGCACATAGTCGGTTGCCGCGATCACCGGCCCGCTGCCGCCCGCCAGCTGCTGCGCGATGAAGGGTGTGCCCGGCGCCGCATCGCCGGCCAGCGCACGCTGCTCGCAGGCCCGGCCGTCGCGCGCAAGTTCGCTCCAGCTCGTGACGCTGAAGACCTCGGCCTCGATGCCTTCCGCGGCCAGCAGCTGCGCCGCCTTGAGGACCTCGGTCAGGATCGCGCCGGAGCCGAGCAGCGTCACTTTGGCTGACGCGCGCTCCGGGCCCTCGAAGCGATAGCAGCCGCGCAGCACATCGATCTCCGCGCCTGCCGGCAGGTCGGGCTGGGCATAGTTCTCGTTCATCAGCGTGACGTAATAGAAAACGTCCTTCTGCAGGGTCATCATCTCGCGGATGCCGGCATCGACGATCACCGCCATCTCGCCCGCGAAGGCCGGGTCGTAGGCCTTGCAGTTGGGGATGGTGGCGGCGACCAGATGGCTCGTTCCGTCCTGGTGCTGCAGCCCCTCGCCGCCGAGCGTGGTGCGCCCCGAGGTGGCGCCGAGCAGGAAGCCGCGCGCGCGCTGGTCGGCCGCGGCCCAGATCTGGTCGCCCACGCGCTGGAAGCCGAACATCGAGTAGTAGATGTAGAAGGGCAGCATCGCCAGGCCGTGCACGCTGTAGCTGGTGGCGGCCGCGGTCCAGCTGGCGATCGCGCCGGCCTCGCTGATGCCCTCCTCGAGGATCTGGCCGTCGGTGGCCTCGCGGTACGAGAGCACCGAGCCGATGTCCTCCGGCGCATAGCGCTGGCCCACGCTCGAATAGATACCGACCTGCTTGAACAGGTTGGCCATGCCGAAGGTGCGCGCCTCGTCGGCCACGATGGGCACGATGCGCGGGCCGAGCGTCTTGTCCTTCATGAGGTTGCCGAGCACGCGCACGAAGGCCATGGTGGTGCTCATCTCCTTGCCGCCGGCGGCGACTGCGAACTGCGCGTAGCTCGCGAGCTCTGGCTTGGCGACCGGCTCGCACGCGGTCTCGCGCTTGGGCATGCTGCCGCCGAGCGCGGCGCGCTTCTCCAGCAGGTAGCGCATCTCGGGGCTGCCCTCGGCCGGCTTGTAGAAGGCGGCTTGCGCGGCCTGCTCGTCGGTGAGCGGCAGGTCGAAGCGGTTGCGGAATTCGACGAGGTCGTGCTCGTCGAGCTTCTTCTGCGAGTGCGTGGTCATCTTGCCCTGCCCCGCGCTGCCCATGCCGTAGCCCTTCTTGGTGTGGGCCAGGATCACGGTGGGCTGGCCGCGGTGCGCGGCGGCGGCTGCGTAGGCGGCATGGATCTTCACCAGGTCGTGGCCGCCGCGCTTCAGGCGGTCGATCTGCTCGTCGGTCATGCCTTGCGCGAGACGCGCGAGCTCCTCGTTCTGGCCGAAGAAGGTGTCGCGGTTGTAGCGGCCGTCCTTGGCCGCGAAGGTCTGCATCTGGCCGTCGACCGTGTTGGCGAAGGCGCGTGCCAGCGCGCCGCCGGTGTCGCGCGCGAACAGGCCGTCCCAGTCGCTGCCCCAGACCAGCTTGATGACGTTCCAGCCGGCGCCGGCGAAGAGTTTCTCGAGCTCGTCGATGATGCGGCCGTTGCCGCGCACCGGGCCGTCGAGGCGCTGCAGGTTGCAGTTGACCACCCACACCAGGTTGTCGAGCTTCTCGCGCGCGGCGAGTGTGAGCGCGCTCATCGACTCGGGCTCGTCCATCTCGCCGTCGCCGAACACGCCCCACACTTTTCTCGCTTCGCAATCGAGCAGGTTGCGGTGCGTCAGGTAGCGCATGAAGCGTGCGTGGTAGATCGAGCTGATCGGACCGATGCCCATCGAACCGGTCGGGAACTGCCAGAAGTCGGGCATCAGGTACGGGTGCGGATAGCTGGAGAGGCCGCGTGCGCCGCGGCCCGTGGCGAAGGCGGGCGCCGTGAGCTCCTGGCGGTAGTGCCGCAGGTCTTCCTCGCTCAGGCGCCCTTCGAGAAAGGCGCGCGCATAGACGCCCGGCGCGCTGTGCGGCTGGAAGAACACCAGGTCGCCGCGATGCGCATCTTGCCCCCCACGCTCCCCCACTTCGTGTGGGTCGCTGCCCCCCCAGGGCGGGCTCTCGCCGCTCGGGGCGGCCCGTCGCGGCTCGGTCCGCGCATGGAAGAAATGATTGAAGCCGGTTTCGAACAGGTCCGCCGCGCTCGCGTAGCTCGCGATGTGGCCGCCCAGCTCGCCATAGGCCTGGTTGGCGCGCACCACCATCGCGAGCGCGTTCCAGCGCATCAGCGAGGCCAGCCGCTCCTCGATCGCGAGGTCGCCCGGGAACGCGGGCTGCGCCTCGACGGCGATGGTGTTGACATAGGGCGTCGACAGCTCGGGCTGCCAGCCGATGCGCTCGCTGCGTGCGATGCGCGCGAGCTCGTCGAGCATCCAGCGCGCGCGTTCCGGCCCGTGCGCCTCGGCCAGCGAAGCGAAGGCATCGCGCCATTCGGCGGTTTCGACGGGGTCGGGATCGTTCAGGGGCACATCGATCAATGCGCGCAGCTGACCGGAAGAAATCGGGGCATTCATGAACCGCACTTTAGGCCGCTGCCAATGAAATGGGCTGCCGTTCCAGCGGCTCTCTCAGGGTTATCACAGCATAGAATGCCGCGACTCATCGATTTCAAAGCATTTCATGCAACTGGACGCGATCGACCTGCGCATCCTCGACGAGCTGCAGCGCGACGGCGCGCTCTCGAACGTCGAGCTCGCGCGGCGCGTGCACCTGTCGCCCTCGCCCTGCCTCGCGCGCGTGAAGGCGCTCGAAACGGGCGGCGTGATCCAGCGCTACGTGGCGCTGGCCAACGCGGCCGTGCTGGGGCTGGGGCTCAACGTGTTCATCTCGATCAGCCTCAAGACCCAGAGCAAGAAGTCGCTGGCCGATTTCGAGCAGCGCATCGCCGAGCATGACGAGGTGATGGAGTGCTACCTGATGACCGGCGACAGCGACTACCTGATCCGCGTGGCGCTGCCCGACATCGGGGCGCTCGAGAAGTTCATCCTCGAGCAGCTGACGCCCATCGCGGGCATCGAGAAGATCCGCTCGAGCTTTGCGCTCAAGCAGGTGCGATACAAGACGGCACTCCCCTTGCCGAAATAGCGCCCCCCGGCTTTTCACTCCGCTGCGCTGCGTGTAATTCGCCACCCCCCGAGGGGGAGGCGCGGCTCGCCTTGGGGCGGCCCGGCGGCGGCCGCATTCCCTTGGCTAGCCGCTGAAGTTACAAGCCGATCAGGCCGCCGTCGTTCTTCGTGATTACCACCGTGGCCGAGCGCGGACGCGCATTGCCGCCTTCCGGCCAGTGGCTGCCGAACAGCGCCGGGTTGCCGATGTTCGCTGCCGCCGTGGTCTCGCCAGGGTGCTGGATGTTGACGAACAGCGCGCGGCCGTCGCCCGATTCGGCGATGCCGGTGATCTCGCAGTCCTTCGGGCCGACGAGGAAGCGGCGCAGGCCGTCGGTGCCCGGCGCCTTGCCGACGAAGGTGGCCTGCGTGCGCGTGGTCGCGCCGTCGACGTTGGTGATGGTCTTGGCGGCGCCGTCGCCCAGCTTGCCGGGCACCGCCCCCAGCAGCATGCAGTTGGTGACGTCGGTGTAGGCGCCGTCGTCGGTCTCCAGCCACAGCAGGCCGGCGGTCGCACTGCTGAACCAGAGGCCGTCGGGGCTCGAGAAGTCGTTGTCGGCGACCAGGCCCGAGAGGTTGACGTCCGCAGACGCCGTGGCGCGCGCGCCGAACAGGTACACGTCCCACTTGAAGCTCACGGCCGCCGGGTTGCCGCCGTCGTCCGCGAAGCGCACGATGTGGCCGTTCGGATTGCCGGTCTGCGCCGTCGCGGCCACGCCCTTGGGGTCGTTGTAGAAGCGCGGGTTGGCCGCGTCGGTGGCCGTGATGGGACGCGAAGCGGCATTGGTGTTAGTGAGGGTCACATAGACCTCGCCGGTCTTCGGATTGACAGCCGTCCACTCGGGACGGTCCATCTTGGTGGCACCGGCCGCATCGGCCGCGAGGCGCACGTTGACCACCAAGTCGGCCGCGTCGGCGAAGGCATAGGCGGCATTGCTCGCCGTGATGCCGTTGACGCCGAGCTTGAGCTCCAGCCACACGCCCGTGCCGTCGGCATTGAACTTGGCGACGTAGAGCTTGCCGTCGTCCATGTACTTGTCGCCGGCCGCCATGCCGCCGTTGATGTCGGCCGCATCCCAGGCCTTGGTCGAGACGAACTTGTAGATGTACTCGTTGCGCGAATCGTCGCCCATGTACCAGACCAGGGGCTTGCCGACCACCACCGGACCGAGGCAGGCGCCTTCGTGGCCCATGCGGCCGAGCGCGGTGCGCTTCTTCGGCGTGCTGCCGGGGGTGAAGGGATCGATCTCGACCACCCAGCCGTAGGTGTTGGCGCCGTTGCGGTAGTCGTCCGTGGCAGTGGCGCCGGTGACCTGGGCATTCCAGCGGCCGTAGATGTTGTCGGCGGTGTCGGGCGTGGTGGTGGCCCAGAGTTCGCGGCCGGTGCCGGCAACGCCGTAGCGCGTGAAGGCGGCGATTTCCTTGACGCTGCGGCTCGGGTTGTCGGTCGCGGCGATGCGGCGGAAGTAGCCGGCCCAGTTCTCTTCGCAGGTCAGGTAGGTGCCCCAGGGGGTGGTGCCGTTGGCGCAGTTGTTCAGCGTGCCGCGGGTCTTGCTGCCATCGGTGCTGAACTTGGTCTTGAGGTAGTCAGTGTTCGCGGCCAGGCCCGAGAAGGTCATCTCGGTCAGCGTGTGGACGCGGCGGTTGAAGCTCGAGTCCTGCTTGTAGGTCCAGCCGCCCGCGCCCTTGTTGACCTCGATCACGCTGACGCCGTGCAGGAAGAACTCGCGCTGCACCTCGTCGGCAACGCTGCGGACCGCGGCGTTGCCGGTGCCGACGATGGTCTGGCCGGTGGGATGCAGGAACAGCGGCGTGATGGCTTCGTGGTTCATCGCCAGCAAGCCGCGCGAGGCATTGGCCGGGGCCCACTTGTTCGACGCATCGATGCCGAAGAAAGTCATGCCGTCATGGTGATCGCCGGCGCGGCGGTCGTAGTTCGCGGGCGCGTCAGTGCCGTCGTTCGCATAGGCGGGCACGCCGGCTGCGATCGGATCGCCGAGGCGGTACAGCACGGTGGCGGTATAGCCAGGCGGCACGCTGACCACGTCGTCCAGGCTCTTGGCAACGGCCGTGAAGCCGAGCTTGGGCGCGGCCGGCGCCGGTGCGGGCGCAGGGGCCGGAGCGGGTGCCGGCGCAGGCGGCAGCACCGGGAAACCGCCGCCGCTGCCGCCACCGCCGCAGGCTTGCAACAGCGCGGTGCCGGCGGTGCCGACGCCCAGGCCGAACAGATGGCGGCGGCTCAGGCGCGATGCGATCAGGTCGTTGAAGGAGGGATTGGCGCTGGGGTTGTGGCCGATGTCGTCGGGGTCGATCGCAGTGATTTCGTTATGGGTCTTGGCAGTCATGCGCGAAACTTTCAGTGGGGACTGGTTATGGAAAAACTCAGCCCGGTACGCTAAAAGTTCAATGTGACGCCCAGAAGTCAGGGATGGGTCAGATCTGCGACGTTCGTCCCCTCAGCGCGCGTGCTGCAGCAGGCGCGCCGCCGCCTCGTACATCGCGGCGTTGTTGAAGGCCGCGAGCCCGGCGGTCAGCAGCGCGATGCATCCGGCGACAGGGCCCGGCAGCGAACGCGCGGCAAACACCGCGAGCGCCATCAGGAGCGGCAGGAAGTGCGCGGCATAGAGAAAGGTCTCCTCGCCGTAGACCAGGTGCAGCACGACTTGCGCCGCCAGCGTGAGTCCGAGGACCTTGCCGAAGACATGCCACTGCGGCGAACGCAGGAGCCCGTGGGTGCCGGCCGCCAGCAGCAGGGTCCACAGGCCGAGCGCGAGCATGCCCGCCCAACTGCCCGAACCGGGCGCGCTCAGCTGCACCGTGAGCCAGTTCAGCTTGGGCGCCTCGGAGGCCTTGGCCAGCAGCACTTCGGGCAGGCTGATCGGGTGCCAGAACATGCCGGCCAGCTTGTGCAGCACGGTGCCCGACTGCTCCAGGTTCATATAGTCCGCCTCTTCCCGGCTGCCTAGGAAGAAGAACTTGGCAAAGCTGTAGAAGAAGCGCTGCGGCACCGTGAGGATGGCGACGATCACGAACGCGATGGCGCTGATGCCGAGTGCGCGCCGCCAGGGCCGCTGGACCACGGCCAGCGCCAGCCCCGCGACCCAGTTGGTGACCGTGATGCTGAGGCTCGCGATGCTGGCGGCGACAAGCAGCCGGTCGCCAACCGGCCGATGCACCGCCAGCGCCGCGACCAGCAGTACCCACAGCAGGGTCAGCGATCCGATGCCGAAGGTCTCCGGCACCGAGAACCAGAACTGGAAGCCGGCGCTTGCGATGGCCAGCAACGAAAAGCTGAATGCAACGAAGCGGCCGGCGCTGAGCAGCCGGCACAGCGCATAGAAGGAGACCACCCACAGCGCCGCCACCAGCCCCATGAAGCGCATGGCCGCCTGCAGATCGCTGCCCGGCCACAGCACGCGCAGGCCGGTGACCGCCGGATGGATGAGGATCGAGGCGATCGGATGGACCTTGGTGCGGAAGTGGTTGCTCTGCGAATCCACCATGTTGGCCAGCACGCGCGGCAGATCGGACTGGAACCAGGCGTCGAGGCCGCCCTCCCGCGTGAAGAGCTGCGGCGGCAATTGGCGCGACAGGGCCGCCAGCAGCAGCAGCGCCAGCGCCGCGAGCAGGGCGGCGAGCAGCCCATCCCAGGCGAGGCTGCGCCTCATCGTGGGCGGATCCACGCCGGCGCCGGGCCGCCCCCAAGGCGGCGTGCGGCCCCCTCGGGGGGCGGCCGAATTCAGCCTGCCATCCATAGCGCGACGGCCCCGATCGCCAGGGCCAGCCGGCTGACCCAATCGCGCGCGGCGAAGACCACCGGGTCGTCGTGCAGCACGCCGCGGATCGCCTTGAGCCAGATGCGCATGGTCCAGAACAGGAAGACCGGGATCAGCACCCAAAGATATTGGGGGTTCTCGTAGCGCGCCACCATCTGCTGGTCGTGCAGGTAGAGGCCCAGCAGCAGGGCCGCCATCTGCCCGGCTGCGACGCCGGTGCACAGCACGAAAGGCGCATCGGTGGCCACGTAGCCGCGATTGCGCTTCATCTGCTGCACCTCGGCGGGCGGGCCGGTCAGCTCGACATAGCGCTTGGCCAGCGCCAGGCTCAGGAAGATGAAGAGCGAGAACGAGAGGATCCAGAAGGACAGCGGCTGGCCGGTGGCCGCCGTGCCGGCCGCCACCCGGATCGTGTAGAGGGCGGCCAGCGAGAACACGTCGACCACCGCACGGCGCTTGAGATGCAGCGAGTAGGCGGTGGTCAGCGCCATGTAGAGCAGCAGCACGCCCACGAAGGCATCCGGCAGCAGCGCGAGCGACAGCGCCAGCGAGGCCGCACACAGCAGGCCTGTCATGACCAGGCCCGTCGGCACCGAGATCTCCCCGGTGGCGAAGGGCCGCGTGCGCTTGCGGTGATGCCGCCGGTCCGTTTCGAGGTCGAGGAGGTCGTTGAGCACATAGATGCCCGAGGCCATGAGACCGAAGGCCAGGAAAGCGAGCGCAGCGTTGACGACCAGCGGCTGCGTGAGATCGTGCAGCACCGGCATCAGCGGCAGGAAGATCAGCAGGTTCTTGAGCCATTGGTGCAGGCGGGCGCCGTACAGATAGCGCTTCAAGGACGTGCGCGGCGGCACGATGCGCGCCTCGACGGTGGTCGCGCCGGCCGCGCGCCGGGCCAGCGATTCGGAACGGCTGACCACCACCGCGGCCTCGGCGCCGCGCCAGACCGCGAGGTCCACGCTGCGATCGCCCGCATAGCAGAAGGCGCGGCCGCCGGCGTCGGCCTCGATCGCCGCCAGCTTGCCCGCGCCGCGCAGGTTGCGCTCGCCGTCGGAGGCGAGCACCGCATCGAAAAGATCCAGGTGCCGCGCCACCGCGTGCGCGAGCTTGCCATCGCTGGCCGTGGCCAGCACCGTGCGGCGGCCGGTGGCGCGGGCGCTGCGCACGAACTCGAGCACCTCGGGCCGGTAGGGCAGGGTGGTGACATCGACGGTGGTGCGCTGAGCCACTTCGTCCTTGAACGCCGCCTTGCCGCGCAGCAGCCACAGCGGCAGGGAGAGCAGCGACAGCGGCGAGGTGCGCACCAGCTGCAGCAGGGATTCGTGCAGCAGATCGGTGGCGATCAGCGTGCCATCGAGATCGACGTAGAGCGGGCGCATGGTATTGAGGCCTGTCATCAGGGCCCCTAGCTCCGGCCCAACACCACGACGCCCGCCATGATGATGGCGATGCCCAACACCCGGCCGGCGGTCAGCGGCTCGCCGAACAGCTGCCACGCGAGCAGGGCCGCGATCACGTAGCCCATCGACAGCATGGGATAGGCGACGGTCACGTCCACGCGCGTCAGTGCGAGGATCCAGAGTCCGGCGCTGAGGAAATAGCAGACCAGGCCGAGCAGGATCCACGGCTGGGTGGCCGCGTTCCATGCCGCCGCCATCAGCGAGGCGCCGCTGCCCATGGCCACCGTGCCCAGCGTCTTGGCGCCGGCCTTGAGCATCAGCTGCGCCGCCGAGTTGAGCAGCACGCCCGCGAAGATGATCGAAAAGGTCTGGAGATTCATGAAGATCCTTGCCCGTCGAAGGCAAGGATCATGCCCTGGCACCCTCTACTTCGGCCACAAGACCCACAAACGCAGAGGCTGATTCATGCGCGCGGCCAGGCGCCCTGCTTCGGCACCGGTGCCGGCGAAATAGTCGGCGCGCACGGCGCCGACTATCGCGCTGCCCGTGTCCTGCGCCACCACCAGCTTCGCGAGCGGTACCACCGGCCCGGGCGAGGCCAGCCAGACCGGCGTGCCGTAGGGGATGCTATCGCGGTCGACCGCGATCGAGCGCCCGGCCGTGAGCGGCACGCCCTGCGCACCGACCGGGCCGGAGGCGGCATCGGTCTCGGACAGCGGCTCTTCGCGGAAGAACACGTAGCGCGGATTGCTCCACAGCAGCTGCGACACGCGCTGCGGGTTCTGCGCGGCCCAGAGCTTGGTGTCGTCGGGCCACAGGCTGACCTTGGTCGCGCCCTGGCTCACGAGCCATTGCTGAACGCTCTTGTACGGCTGCTCGTTGGTGGCCGCAAAAGCCACGCGCACGGTGCGCTGCGAGCCGTCGGCCTCGGTGATGCGCAGGCGCCCCGAGCCCTGGATATGCAGCATCAGCACGTCGATCGGATCCGCCAGCCAGGCGATCTCGCGGCCGCGCAGCGCGGCCTGGGCCTGCGGCAGGGTGTCGATCTCCTGCCGCGTGTACCAGGGGCGACGCGCCACCAGGCCGGCCGGCGCCTGATAGAGCGGCACGGTGTGGGTCGCGGTCGGCCGCCGCGAAGCGTCGAACACCGGCTCGTAATAGCTCGTGAGCTTGCCCTCGTTCTGGCCGCCCGCGAGCGATTCGACGCGGTAGGGCTGCAGCCTCTGCTGCATCCATTCGCGCTGTTCCTCGGTCTCGGCGAGCGCCAGCTGCCGCACCTCGCGGCACAGCGGCGCGAAGGCCGCGTTGGGGCGCGCGCAGTTCGCGATCATTGCGACCCAGCCCTCGTGCAGCGCGTCCTCGCCGAAGCCCGGCAGTTCGGACCAGGGCACGGGCACCCACTTGCTCTTCGGATGGGCGAGCGACCCGGTGAGCGGCCCCAGCTCGCGCTGCGGGCTCGCTCCCGGCACGGGCGCGGGTGCTGCGTCGGGCTGCAGGGTGCCGACCGAACAACCGGCGAGCGTTGCTACGATCGCGAGCCCGACCAGCCACTGGAGTCCTTTTGTCATGGGTTTGATTTTGCTTGAAGCGCTGGGTGCCGGAATCGTGCTGGTGCTGATCGTCTGGTGGACCATGTTCTCGGGCCGCAAGCGCGGCGAAATGCACGATGCGGGCGATTCTGAAAAAGAGTCGCTGTCCGACGAGCCACCCAAGGGGGGCTCCCCATAATCGTCGGTCACTGTTTACCGCCGAAAGGACACCCATGAAAAAATTCGTACTCGCCTCCGCTGCCGCGGCCATCGTGCTCTCGGGCTGCGCCGGCATGTCCGATACCCAGCGCAACACCGGCATCGGCGCCGGGGTCGGTGCACTGGCGGGCGCCGCCATCGCCAGCGGCACCGGTGGGCGCGCCGGCACGGGAGCGGCCGTCGGCGCCGGCGTTGGTGCGCTGGGGGGCTACCTCTGGTCGCAACGCATGGAAGCGCAGAAGCGCGAGATGCAGGCCGCCACGCAGGGCACCGGCATCGCCGTCACCCAGACTCCCAACAACGAGCTCAAGCTCGCAATCCCGAGCGACGTCTCCTTCGACACCGGCCGCTCGGCCATCAAGCCCAACTTCGCGCCGATCCTCAACCAGTTCGCCAACGGCCTGCGCAACAACCCGAACGCCGAGGTGCGCATCATCGGCCACACCGACAGCACCGGCACCGATGCGATCAACAACCCGCTGTCGGTCGACCGCGCGGCCAGCACGCGCGACTACCTGATTGCGCGCGGCGTGCCGCAGCAGGCCTTCCGCATCGACGGCCGCGGCTCGCGCGAGCCGGTCGCCGACAACAATTCGGATGCGGGCCGGGCGCAGAACCGCCGCGTCGAAATCTACGTCGGCGAACGTCCGCAGGGCTAAGGCCGCAATAAGTTGGCCAGTTCCACGGCCGACTTCACTTCCATCTTCTCGAACACGCGCGCACGGTGGACCTCCACCGTGCGCACGCTGATGGAGAGCTGCTCGGCGATCAGCTTGTTGGGCAGGCCCTCGACCACGCGCCGCATCACCTCGCGCTCGCGCTCGGTCAGTTCCTCGACGCGCCGCATCAGCAGGCGCCGCGCGCGCTGCGCCTCGATGGCGCGCAGCGAGGCGCCGAGCGCATGCTCGATGCGGTCGACCAGCGCGTTGTCGGAAAACGGCTTCTCGCAGAAATCGAAGGCGCCGCGCTTCACCGCGTCCACCGCCGTCGGCACGTCGGCATGGCCGGTCAGGAAGATGACCGGCATGACCTCCAGCAGACCGCGCTCCGCCAGGCGGTCGAACAGCACCAGCCCGCTGGTGCCCGGCATCCGCACGTCGAGCAGCAGGCAGTGCGGCTGATCGGCCAGCGGCTCCTCCGTCAAACGCAATTCGAAGGCCTCGGCACTCGCGAAATGTTCGCTCACCAGCCGGCGCGAACGCAGCAGCCAGGCCAGCGCCTCGCGCACGCTGGCGTCGTCGTCGACGATGAAGATGAGGGCATCGATCAAGGGTTGCATCAGGAAAGGTCCATCGACTGATTCAGGCCGCAGGCAAAGTGAATCGGAACACCGTGCCGCGAGGCCGCTGCGGCTCGAACACCAGCGCGCCGCCATGCTGCTCCACCACCGTGCGACACAGGCTCAGGCCCAGGCCCATGCCGTCGGGCCGCGTGGTGAAGAAGGGCGTGAAGAGGCGCTGCGCCACCTCTTCGCTGATGCCGCAGCCGAGGTCGGCCACCGAGAATTCGATCCAGCGGCGCGTGTCGGGCTTGTCGCCGGCATCGCTGGCTTCGCCGACCGCACGGGCGCGCGCCGCGCGCAGGCGCAGCACGCGTTCGCTGAGCTCCGGCAGGTCCATCGCCTGCATTCCGTTGCGCGCCAGGTTCAGCAGCACCTGCTCGACCAGCGTGCGGTCGCACAGCACCCGCGGCAGGCGCTCCTCGAAGCTGACTTCGACGCGCACCGCGAGCTTGCGCGCCTGCAGCCGCACCAGCGGCAGCACCGCATCGAGCAAGGCCTGCGGCGCGACGGCTTCGCGCGTGCGGTCGCGCCGGCGCACGAAGTCGTGCACGCTGCGGATCACCTTGCCGGCGCGGTCGGCCTGCTCGGCGATGCGGCGCACCGCCATCGCGACCTCGCCATGGTCGCTGCCCTGCTGCGCCTGGCCCGCACCGTGCAGCAGGTTGAGCGAGCCGCTCGCATAGCTCGCGATCGCGGCCAGCGGCTGCGTGAGTTCATGGCTCAGCAGCGAGGCCATCTCGCCGACGGTCGCCAGCCGCGCGCTGGCCTGCAGGCGCTCCTGGCTGGCACGCGAGAGTTCCTCGATGCGGCGCTGCTCGCTGAGGTCGATGGAGGCGCTCATCCAGCCGGTCTGGGCGCCCTGCGCGTTGATCAGCGGCGCCTCGAAGATCAGCACCGGGAAGCGGGTGCCGTCCTTGCGCATGAAGACCGATTCGAAGCCCTCGCGCGGCGGCGGGCCGCCGGCCAGTCGCGCGGCCTGGCGCCGGCGGTACTCGTGTGCCAGCTCGGTGGGCCAGTACGGCGCCTCGCCGGCATGGTCGAGGAGTTCCTCGGCGCTGAAGCCCACCATCTCGCAGAAGGCGGGGTTCACGTAGGTGATGCGGCCCTGCAGGTCGCGCGCGCGCAGGCCGGTGATGACCGAGTCTTCCATCGCCTTGCGGAAGGCGAGCGCGTCGGCGAGGTCGCGTTCGGCGCGCTGGCGCCGGCGCGTGTCGCGTGCCAGCAGCACCAGCACCGACACCAGCGCGATCGAGATCGCCGTCACCAGCGCGGTCAGCAGATTGGGAAAGAGATCGGGCGCGGCACGCCAGCCGTCGACGCGCAGCATCAGGGTGGTGCTGGGCAGGTCGACGAGCTGCTGCGAGGTGAACACGCGGGTGCCCAGGCGGCGCGCCGCACCGACGGCCACCAGGCGAGTGCCGTCGGCCTCGGTGAAGGCGACCTCCTGGCCGCGCGTCAGCGTCGGCGCGACCAGCTCGATCAGCGTGTCGCGCAGCGAATAGGTGGCCACCAGGTAGCCGCCGCCGTCGACCGGCAGGCACAGTTCCATCACCTCGAGGCCGCCGCTCGGGACGAAGGGCACGTAGTGGCTCGGCGAGTAGGCCGGCGCGCCCAGCTTGCGCGCCGCGGCGCAGGCGAGCGCGACGTCGGACTGGTCCACGCTGCGGCTCGACTCCTCGAACACCCGCCGGCGGTAGGGCGTGTCGACGGCGGCCAGCGGGCGCAGCGCGGCATCGCGCCATTCGAGCCTGAGCCATTCGCGGTGCTCGCGCAGCAGCGCAGCGGCTTCCATGGGCCAGTGCTCGCGGTCCAGGCCGCCGGCCTGGGAGGCACGCAGGCTTTGCGCGTTGCGCTGCAGGCCGCTGCGCAGGTCGGACACCGCGTCGGCGGTGTCGCGGTCCAGCGCGGTCTGGACCTGCTCGACCTCGTGGCGCCCCGCCAGCCACACCACGGTGACCAGCAGCGCCAGCACCAGCACGGCCAGCAGCACCCAGAGGAACCAGCGCCGCCAGACAGAGCGCAGGAAGCGCAGCCACGCGAAGGCGTGGCGCAGGGTGCGGGCGGCGGGCAGCGTGGTGGAGGACACCGTTCGCAAGCTCAGAGCACGCAATGCGAAAGCGCGGGCAGCTGGGTGCGGGCGCGCATCACCTGTTGCGCGTCGAGATCGAAGAGCACCACGCCTTCGTCGACCGCGCGCTCGGCCACCACCGTACCCCAGGGGTCCACCACCATCGACTGGCCCCAGGTCTGGCGCCCGTTCTCGTGCGTGCCGCCCTGCGCCGGCGCGACGACCCAGGCCAGGTTCTCGATCGCGCGGGCGCGCAGCAGCACTTCCCAGTGCGCGGCGCCGGTGGTGCGCGTGAAGGCGCTGGGCACCAGCAGCAGCTCGGCGCCCTGGCGCGCGAGCGCGCGGTAGAGCTCGGGAAAGCGCAGGTCGTAGCAGACGCTCATGCCGACGCGCCAGCGGTGGCCGTCGCGCGAAGGCAGATCGAAGCAGACGGGTTCGCAGCCAGGCGCGATCACGCGGCGCTCGTCGTAGCGCTCGCGGCCGTTGTCGAAGAAGAACAGGTGGATCTTGTCGTAGCGGGCCACGCGCTCGCCGTCCGGCGCGTAGGCCAGCGAGCTGTTGAACACATGGGTCTCGTCGCCGGTCTCGAGCGGCAGCGTGCCGCCGACGATCCACAGGCCGAACTCGCGCGCCGCGTCCGCCAGGAAGCCCTGCACCGTGCCGGCGCCGGCGGTCTCGCGCAGGGCCAGCTTGTCGGTATCGCGCGCGCCCATCATGCAGAAGTACTCGGGCAGCACGGCGAGCTCGGCGCCCGCGGCGGCGGCCTCGCCCAGCAGCGCGTGGGCGCGCGTCAGGTTGGCTTCGCGCGCGATGGCCGACACCATCTGGATGGCTGCAACTTTCATCTCTCGATCTCCGTTGGTTCTTTCTGTTTCAGCGCGGCGTGGGCGGCGCCGGTGCGCCCACGGCTTCGGGCAGCAAACGGCGCGGCACCTTGACGATTTTTGGGTCGGTCCATGTGCCTTCGATCTGGAACTCCTGCGTGGCGGCCGCGATCAGCGGCCTGCTCAGCACCATCTGCGCAAGGAAGGTGCCCAGGCCGATCGCGGGGTTGATGGCGGTGGCCACCAGCGCCGCGGTGCCGGCATTGATCTCGGGCACCACCACCACGCGCAGCTTCTGCGTTTCGCGGGCGATGTCGGCCGAGCCGTCCATCAGCACGGCAGCGTTGACGCCCTTCATCTGCAGGTTGTTGGTGCTGGCCGCGCCCTGGCTGATCGTGGCGTCGCCGCGCACGAAATCGAAGGCGAAGCCCTGGCTGAACACGTCGCGGAAGTCGAGCGTGAGGCGCCGCGGCAGTGCCTGCAGGCTCAGCACGCCGAGCAGCTTGGCGATGCCCGGCTCGGCCTTGAGGAACTGGCCCTGCCCGACATCGATCTGCAGTTGTCCGCCCAGGCTCGGATAGTCGAGCGAGAAGGGCGAGCCGCTCCAATGCACTTCGCCCTCGAGCCGGCCGCGGCCGCGCCGCACCACGTCCTTCATGCCGAAGCGCGCGAGCAGCTCGCCGGCGTCGGCGATCTCGAGCTTGAAGTCCATGGTGGTGCGGCGCTGCTCGCGTCCGCGTGCGGCCGCGCTGCCCGGAACCGCGGCCCAGCTGCCCTGTGCCGTGAAGGTGGCTTCGGGGGTGCTGAAGGCCAGCTTGTTGAGCCGCCATTCGCGGCTCGCGCCGCCGCGGTTCACGGCATCGATCTCGGCACGGCCGAGGCGCCGGCCCAGGAGCTCGAAATCGTCGACCACGATGTCGAGCGCCGGCAGCGTGCCGGGCTGCTCGTCGAGCAGCGACTCGACCGCGCTGGCTTCGCTCGGTGCGATCTTGAGGCGCGCGAGCCGCGCATGCACGCGCCCGGCCTGCGCGCTGCGGTACTCCACATAGCCGCTCAACTCGGTGGCATCGATGTTGGCGCGCCACAGCGCGCCGTCGCGCGTGCCGCCCATCACCACGTTGTGCAGCGTTCGGCCGCCGACGGCGAGCTCCTTCGCGCGCACGGCGAGGACGGTGGGGAGGTAGGCGGAGGCATTGTCGGCAGCGCCATCGCCGGCCGCTGTCGCCTCGGCGAGCTTGCCGGTGGTCTCGCTGAAGAGCGCCTGCCAGGCCGGCACGTCGATGCGCGCGAGCTGGATGTTGGCGAGCACGCCGCGCTCCGGCGCCGCCGCGGATTCGCCCGCGGCCAGGCCGATGCCGATGCCGCCGCGCAGCACGCGCGGCTCGCTGTCGGAGATGTCGCGCACGTAGGAGGCTGATCCGACGCGGCCCAGTTCGATCGAGAGCCGGTCCTGCAGCAGTGGCGTTGCGCCCGGCCGCGCCTCGCGCAGAACGACCTTCTTCTCGATCGACAGCGGCATCGGCTCCTCGGCCGGCTTGGCCAGCGGCGCGGGCAGCTGCAGCGCGAGGCCCTGCAGGTTGCTGACGAAGGAGAACTCGGAGGCGCCCTCGCGCACCGTGAAAGAGGCGGTGTAAGGCGTACTGCCGCTGGTGTTCTTGGCGAGCCGTGCGAGCCAGTCGACCTCGCGCGCCGCGCGCAAGCCGTCGGCGGTGGCCGTGCCCTGGGCGCGAATGCTCAGCTCGTTGGCGGTGCCGGCATAGCGGCCGGCGCCCTCGATGCGCAGCGCGCCGCCTACCGCGCGGGCCTGCACGCCGGCCAGCGAGAAGCCGCTTTCGGTGAAGCTCAGCGTGCCGCGCGCCTGGGTGAGCGGCGGCATTTCGGGGGCGATCTGGATCTCGTTGTCGGCCAGGGCGACGCTGGCCTGCACTTTCGCCTTGTCCATCGCGGCGAGCGGCAGTTCCAGGCGCAGGCGGTAGTCGGCGTTGCCGGTGGCGCGCGCGTGCGCCAGCGTCGGCCCGGCCTCGCCCGCGAGCGGCGATCCGGCGCGCAGCAGTTCGCCAAGCGCGCCCTTGGCCTGGGCATCGGCCTTGAGCAGCGGCGCATGGTGCGCCATGTCGGCGATCTGGGCTTCGGCCTTGACGATCTCGATGTTGGGCGCGCCGGCGACGCGCCCGCGCGCGTTGCGCACCAGCATGCCGGCGCGCTCGAAGACCAGTTCGCCCGAGAGGCCGTTGAGCGCGGGCCAGGTCTTCGCGTCGCCCGCGACGGGCGGCACATAGGCGTAGGTGACGTCCGCCACGCGTGCGGCGATGCGGAAGTCGCCGCGCCGCGGGTCGGTGAAGGGCATGTCCCAGAGGTCGCCCTTGACCTTGAAGTCGACCACGCTGGCGCTGCCCTTGGTGACCGCGTCGCGCACGTAGTCGCGCGTGTGCTTGGGGATGTGCAGCGGCAGGTAGCGGAACACGCGCGTGCCGTCGGCGCGGCTGAGCTTGCCCTGCAGGTCCAGAACGCCCGGAAAGCGCGAGCGAGAGCGCGAGACGGCCGGGTCGCTGGTGCGCCAGCTGGCCTGCGCGTCGCCTTCGGCATCGGCGTTGGCGAATTTCAGGTTGGCGAGCTGCAGCTGGGCCTTCTCGCCGTCGATCTTCCATGTGAGCTGGGTGGACAACTGGTCGACCGAAATCATCGGGTCCTCGAACACGCCCGGAAACTCGAGGGCGCCGTTAGCGATCGAGACCGCGGCGTTGCCGCCGGCCTGGGTGGCGTCGAACTCGATGGTCGCACCGCGCAGGCCGGGCGCGCCGACCGGCGGCAGCGGCTGCGGCGGCGCTGCAGCGGCGGAGCGCGGCGCAGGCGAGGCGGGTACGGTGGCCGTCGGAGTGCCGGGCTGCGAGGCGATACCGAATCCGCTGACCCGGCCGCGTGCCTGGTACTTGTCGGGCGCGCCGAGCGAGCCCTGCCAGCTGGCGTCGACGCGCTCGACCAGGCCGCGCGGCTCCAGGCCGCCGATGAGCTTGTGCGTCGCCTCGCCGAGCGGCAGGCGATCGGCGATCAGCGCCAGCGCCGCGAGATCGAGCCGGTCGGCGCGCAAGGTGCCGCGTTCGGAGCTGCGGCCCTTCGCGGGCGTGTGCTGGAACCACAGGTTGCCGCCCGGCCAGCGCATGCCATCGGCCGTGTCGAACTGCAGATTGGTGGTGGCGAACTCCAGGGTTTCGTCGGTCATGCGGCCGGCGAGGCGCCCCGTGACGGCGCGCAGCACCAGCGGCTGGAGCCCCTTGCCGAGCGAGGTGTCGACGCGCATCAGCGCCAGGTCGACGGCACCGCCGATGACCTTGCCCTCGTTGACATCGGCCCAGACGCGCAGCGCGCCGTTGCCTTCGCGGATGCGGGCGTCTAGCGCCACGTACTGGCCGAGCCGCGTGACGTCGATGTGCGGCAGCTCGGCATAGGCCTGGCCATCCCAGCTTTGCCACTTGCCGGTGCGCACGGACAGCAGCGGCTGGCGGAACTGGCCGCGCAAGGTGAAGCGCTCGCCCCAGCCGGCCGGCGGCGTGGCGTCGAGCCGCATCGCATGGCGGCGGCCGCCGTTGCGGGCCACGAACTGCACGTCGGTCAACAGCAGCGGCACCGCGCCGCGGCGCTCGTCGGTCCAGCGCACCGTGCCGCCCTTGATCACGAACTCGCGCTGGGCGAAGAACCAGTCGGCGCCGCGGCCTTCTCCGGTGGTGTCGGTCGACATGTCGAGGCCGGCCACGTGCAGCTTGCCGAGCGCGTCCAGCCGCACCTCCAGCTGCGGCTGCTCGATGTAGAGCTGCTCGAAGCTCAAGCGCCAGATGGAGCGCGGCGAGACGCTGGCCACCACGCGCGCGAGGCGCAGCGCCTCGCGCTGGCGGTCGTCGTGCAGCACCACGTCGCGCAGCTCGAAGCTCGGAAACAGGCTGCCGGAACGGGCGGTGATCGAACCGATACGCACCGGCACGCCCATGGCCTTGCTGGCCTGCGCTTCGAGCGCGGCACGGTAGTCGCCGATTCGCGGCACAATCCAGACGTGTAGGACTACGACTGACAGCGCAAGCAGCAGCCATGCACCGATCAGCAAACCCAACAACCAGTGCGCCGTCACAGCGGTGATCTTGAGCAGACGTGAAGGGGAAGACGTCGTGTCGTTCATTGAGGATCGCGCTGTGTCAGGAATTATGACCGCCAGCTCCCACCCGGGTTCCACCGAAGCCGAAGTCATCGCGGCACCATCCTTGTCCGACTACTCGCGCTTCGTGCAGCGCCTGCGCCGCCGCTACGCCGCAGAACGCGCGCTGCTGCCGCCCGGCGAGCCGTTGCGCGAGCACATGGCGCAGGCCTTCAGCGCGCTGCGCGAGCGCGGCGACAACGTGGCCGATGCGCTGCGCACCGTGCGGCAGCTGGTCATGGAGCGGCTCATCTCGCTGGACTGCGACCATCACGCGCCGCTGGCCGTGGTCACCACCGCCGTGACCCAGCTGGCCGAGTTCGCGCTCGATGTCGCCTGCCGCGAATCCTGCGCCGAACTCGACGCCCAGCACGGCGCACCCCTCGGCCCCGAGGGCCAGCGCGCCCAGCTTTGGGTGGTGGGCATGGGCAAGCTCGGCGCCCGCGAGCTCAACGTGTCGAGCGACATCGACCTGATCTATCTCTACGACCAGGACGGCGAGACCGCGGGCGATGCCGACGGCCGCTCGCGCCTCTCGAACCAGGAGTACTTCGCGCGCGCCGTGAAGCGCATCTATGCGCTGGTGGGCGACACCACCGCGCACGGCTTCGTGTTCCGCGTCGACCTGGCGCTGCGCCCCAACGGCAATTCGGGGCCCAGCGCGGTCTCGCTCGATGCGCTCGAAGAATATTTCCAGGTGCAGGGCCGCGAGTGGGAGCGCTTTGCCTGGCTCAAGAGCCGCGTGGTGGCGCCGCAGTCGGTGGTGGACGACTGCTCGGCCCGGGCGCTGCGCAGCGTGGTGCTGCCCTTCGTGTTCCGGCGCTATCTGGACTACAACGTGTTCGACTCGCTGCGCACGCTGCACCGGCAGATCCGCGAGCAGGCCGCGCGCCGCAGCGCCGGACGGCCCGAGCGCGCCAACGACGTCAAGCTCTCGCGCGGCGGCATCCGCGAGATCGAGTTCACGGTGCAGCTCCTGCAGGTGGTGCGCGGCGGCCAGTTCCCCGAGCTGCGCACCCGGCCCACGCTCGATGCGCTGCAGCGCCTGGCGCGCGCCAACCTGATGCCGCAGCAAACGGCCGATGCGCTGGCCGCGGCCTACGAATTCCTGCGCCGGGTCGAGCATCGCATCCAATATTTGGACGACCAGCAGACCCATGTGCTGCCGGTGCACGACGAAGACTTGCGCTGGATCGCGCATACGCTCGGCTATGCCGACTGCTGCCCCTTCCTCGCGCAGCTCGATGCCCACCGCGAATTCGTCGCGCAGGAGTTCGACAAGCTGCTCGGCGGCAAGAAGCCTTGCTCGCGCTGCAACGGCGGCAGCGCCAACCCGGCGCCGGTCGACCTGAGCGACCTGATCGACGAGCTGCCGCCGGCCTTTGCCGAACGCATTCGGGACTGGTGCGAAAACCCGCGCGTGACCGCCTTGCGCGACGAAACGCGCGCGCGCCTGCGCCAGCTCGTGCAGCGCACCGGCCAGTGGCTGCGCGAACCCGACAGCGGAGCGCCGGGACAAATCAGCCACCATGTCGACGCCGCGCTGCGCTGGGCCGACTGGATCGAACCCTTGCTCCGGCGCGAGAACTACATCGCGCTCCTGGTCGAGCGGCCGGCGGTGCAGGAGCGGCTGCTGCGCCTGCTGGGCTCGGCCAAGTGGCCGGCACGCTACCTGATGCAGCATCCCGGCGTGATCGACGAACTGGCCAGCAACGAGATGCTGGCCGGCCGCTTCTCGGGCACCGAGTTCGAGCGCGAGCTGGAAGACCGCCATCTCTCGCTGCGCCAGACCGGCGAGGCCGACGAGGAGCGCCTGCTGAACTTGCTGCGCCATGCGCACCACGCGGAGGTGTTTCGCACGCTGGCACGCGACGTCGACGGCCGCATCACGGTCGAGCAGGTCGCCGACGATCTCAGCGCCCTGGCCGATGCGGTGCTTCGCGTGACGGCGCGCTGGTGCTGGCCCCATGTGCGCAACCCGCACCGCGAAGCGCCGCAGTTCGCGATCATCGGCTACGGAAAACTCGGCGGCAAGGAGCTCGGCTACGGCAGCGACCTCGACATCGTGTTCGTCTACGACGACGACGACGAGCGCGCCGGCGAGGTCTATGCGGCCTATGTGCGCAAGCTGATCAACTGGCTCACGGTCAAGACCCGCGAGGGCGACCTGTTCGAGATCGACACTGCGCTCAGGCCCAACGGCAACTCGGGCCTGCTCACGACCAGCTTCGAGGCCTACGAGAAATACCAGCTCGGCCGAGGCAGCAACACCGCCTGGACCTGGGAGCACCAGGCCATGACCCGCGCGCGTTTCGTCCTGGGAGACGCCTCGCTCGGCGAGCGCTTCGACCGCATCCGCGAAGCCGTGATCACTGCACCGCGCGACCGCGACGCGCTCAAGGCCGAGATCGTCGCGATGCGCGCCAAGGTCAGCGCCGCGCGGCCGGTGCGACCCGAGCGCTTCGACGTCAAGCACAGCCCCGGCGGCATGGTCGACGCCGAGTTCGCGGTGCAGTTCCTCGTGCTGTCGGAAGCGAAGGCGCATCCCGAGCTGATTCCGAACGTGGGCAACATCGCTCTGCTGCTGCGTGCCGAGAAAGCCGGCCTACTGCCCAGGGGCATCGGCGCCGATGCGGCCGCCGCGTATCGCGAGCTGCGGCGCGTGCAGCACCGGGCGCGGCTCAACGAAGAGCCGACGCAGGTGCCCATGAGCTCGCTCGCGGCCGAGCGCGAGGCGATGCTGGCCTTGTGGAAGGTAGTGTTTGGATAAGTCGCATCTCCCTGCCCTGATCGCTGGCGCGGCGCTCGCGCTGCTGGCCGGTTGCGCCAGCGGACCGCGCGGCGGCACCGGCATCGGCCGCGACGGCCCGGACGCCAATCCGCCCGCCGGGCTCAGCCAGGTCCCTGATGCGGAGCCGCGCATTGAAGCGATCCGCAGCAGCGGCGGCACCAGCAAGCCCTATGTGGTGCTGGGCCGGCCCTACGTGCCGATCACCGACGACCGGCCATGGCGCGAGACCGGCCTTGCCTCGTGGTACGGCCGCAAGTTCCACAGTCAGTCCACCGCCAGCGGCGAGCCCTATGACATGTACGCGATGACGGCCGCGCACAAGACGCTGCCGTTGCCGAGCTATGTGCGCGTGCGCAACCCGGCCAACGGCCGCGAAGCCATCGTGCGCGTGAACGACCGCGGCCCCTTCCACGACGACCGGATCATCGACCTGAGCTACACCGCGGCGCTCAAGCTCGACCTGCTGCGCGGCGTGGCGCCGGTGGAGATCGAGCGCATCACGAACGAGGACATCCGCGCCGGCAGCTGGCGGCGCGGCGACGCGGGCGCGACAGCGCTCGCGTTCGCGGCGCCAGCGGCACCAACGCCCCGCGCTTCGTCGGCGCCGGCCTCCGACAGTGTGGCCGTACCTGCGGCCCTCACCAGCCCGGTGGTCGCCATGCCGAGCGCGGAGGTGCGCGAGCTTGCGGCGCTGCCGCCGCTCACGCCCGAGGCAGCGCCGCCCGCGCCCGAAGCCCCAACGGCCTCCGTGAAATTGCCCGCCTCCGGCTTCTGGGTGCAGCTGGGCGCCTTCAGCCAGCGCGACGGCGTCGATCGCTTCCAGCAGCAGGTGGCACGCAGCCTGCCCGCGCTGGCGCCGGCGCTCAACGTATTCGCGGAGCGCGGCACCTACCGGCTGCAAGCCGGGCCCTATGCCTCGCGCGAGCTGGCGCGGGACATGGCCGAACAGGCGCGCAATGGCCTTCAGCTTGCGCCGATGATCGTCGAGCGCCGCTGAGCGTTCAGGGCGCGGGCGTCCGGAGCCCCAGCAGCTCCTCGCGCGTGATGGCCCGCGACGAGAACTGCGCGGCAATGCGTTGCAGCTTCTCGGGATTGCGCTGCGTGCGGATGCGCAGGATGCGCTCGCCGTCGGTCTCGATGGTCTGCACCGACTCCAGCGCGCCGTTGAAGAAGCGCAGCAGGCCCGGCTCGCCATTGACTTCCACCACCTGCAGGCGCAGGCCGATGCCGAGCAGCCGCACGACCGCGTAGTAGTACTGCGCAATGCGCTGGGCGCCGCGCAGCATCTCGCGAAAGGCGGGCACCTTGCCGCCGCTGTCGCCGATCAGCTCGACGTCTTCGGCCAGCAGCGCCTTCAGCCGCTGCATGTCGCCGCTGGCTGCCGCTTGCGCGAACCCCTCCAAAAGGCGCTGGTGGGCCTCGCGCTCCACCGCGAAGCGCGGGCGCTGGTCCTGGATCTGGGTCTTGGCGCGATGCACCAGCTGGCGGCAGGCCGCCTCGCTCTTGCCGAGGGTACGGGCCACGTCCTCATAGTCGGCGTCGAACACCTCGCGCAGCAGGTAGGCGGCGCGCGCTTCGGGCGCCAGCCGCTCGAGCACGGCCAGGAAGGCCATCGAGACATCGTCGGCGCGCTCCAGCATCTGCTCGGGCGAGGCCGGCGCATCGGTCACGAGCGGCTCGGGCAGCCAGGTGCCGACGTAATGGTCGCGCTGCTGCTTGGCGGCGCGCAACCGGTCGATGGACAGGCGCGTGACCACCGTGACCAGCCAGGCCTCGGGGTTGTTCAGCGCATCGACGGTGGCATCGTTCCAGCGCAGCCAGGCGTCCTGCACCACGTCCTCGGCATCGGCCGTCGAGCCGAGCATGCGGTAGGCGATGCCCAGCAGGCGCCGGCGATGGCGGTCGAAAGTTTGGGTGGAAGCGTCCATATGCAAGCAAGACGGACGAGGCGCACGTTTTGTGACGGGCGCCGAAGGAAACGCAGGCTCAGGCGCCCTGGTAGGCCGGCTGGGGGCCCAGCGAGGCCGCCAGTTCCTTGCGATAGCGGTTCAGCTCCTGCACGGTCTTGAAGCTGCGGTTCATCAACAGGCTCAGGTTGTGCAGGATGCGCTCGCCGACCTTGTTCTCCCACACGGCATCGAACTTGATCTGCTTGTCCAGCCAGTGCTCGAGCCAGTCCGGATCGGGCACGCGGCTCTGGATCGTGTCGCGCGGGAACAGCGCCTTGTTGACGTGCAGGTTGGTCGGATGCAGCGCCTGGGCGGTGCGCCGCGCGCTGGCCATCAGCACGCCGACCTTGGTGAAGGCGGCGCGCGCCTCGTCGCCGAATTTCTCCATCGCGCGCTTCATGTAGCGCAGGTAGGCGCCGCCGTGGCGGGCCTCGTCCTGGCTCAGCGTGGTGTAGATGTGCTTGATGACCGGCTCGGTATGCCACTCGGCCGCCCGGCGGTACCAGTGATTCAGGCGGATCTCGCCGCAGAAGTGCAGCATCAGGGTTTCGAGCGGCGGCGCGGGGTCGAAGTCGAAACGCACGTCGTGCAGTTCCTGCTCGGTGGGCGCATGCTGGGGGCTGAAGCGCTTCAGATACTCCATCAGCACCAGCGAGTGTTTCTGCTCCTCGAAGAACCAGATCGACATGAAAGCCGAGAAGTCGCTGTCATGCCGGTTGTCGCGCAGGAACATCTCGGTGGCCGGCAGCGCCGCCCACTCCGTGATCGCGTTCATCTTGATGGTCTGGGCCTGCTCTTCGGACAGGCGGCTTGCGTCAAAAGACTGCCACGGAATATCCTTGTCCATGTCCCAGCGGACGGATTCGAGCTGTCTGAAGAGTTCCGGATAAAGCATCAATGTCTTTCTTAAGCCGGCGGATTTTAATCGGCTGCCTTGGCGCGCTCGTGACAAGCGCGCGATGATGGGGGGTGCGCGCGCCGCCGTGGTGCGGATGCAACCCCATTTCACACCGGAAAATCGCCATGCGAACCTCGATCCGACGGCCAGTGCTTCTTCTTCCGGCGCTCGCGGCGGCCGCCTTGCTACTGCCGGCCAGCGCCAGCGCCCAGGCCGCGAGCGCCCCGGCCGGCTGCCCGCCCATCCTGCAACACACCTTCCCGCGGCTGCAAGACGAAAAACCCCAGGCGCTGTGCCAGTACGCGGGCAAGGTGGTGCTGGTGGTCAATACGGCGAGCTTTTGCGGCTTCACCCCGCAATACAAGGGCCTGGAGGCGCTGGACAGCAAATACCGCTCGCGCGGACTGGTGGTGCTGGGCTTCCCCTCCAACGACTTCTCGCAGGAGACCGGCACGAACAAGGAGATTGCCGAGTTCTGCGAAAGCACCTTCGGCGTGAAATTCCCGATGTTCGCCAAGTCCTCCGTTCGCGGCCCGGGCGCCAATCCGCTGTTCAAGGAGCTGGCGCAAGTCTCGGGCACCACGCCGAAGTGGAACTTCTACAAGTACCTGATCGGCCGCGACGGCAAGGTGGTCGAGTCCTATTCGAGCATGACCTCGCCGGACGATCGCGGCTTCGTGCGCGACCTGGAAAAGCAGCTCGATCCCAACTGAGACGCGTCCTTCGCAGCTTCGTCACAAATGCTTACCACTGCCCCGGGAACCGGCTCCCGCGGGCTGGGCTCATACCGGTCTCGGGCGCAGAAAGCCCGGCCATTTTCATGTTGCGAGGTCTTCCAGGCGCTTGCCGTCCGGTCGAAATCCCGAGGCGATTCTTCTCCTCCTCCCTCCCTCCCTCCTTCGTTTCGGGGCGCCTCGCAGCATTTTTGTATTCGAAGAAAAAAGGCGCCTTGCGGCGCCTTTTCTTTTGTCAGGGTTGGGTGTCGGCGAAACTGGGCCGAAGCATCAGCTTGTCGTACAAGCGGGCCAGGTTCGAATGCTCGCCGCGCCAGTCGATCTCGGGGAAGCGGTAGCCGACCCAGCCAAGCGCGCAGCCGACCGCGATGTCCGACAGACTCAGGTGGATGCCGCTGCAAAAGGGCTTGTCGCCCAGGCCCTTGGCCATCGCGCGGATGCCGCCCTCGACCTTGGCGCGCTGGCGCTCGATCCAGGCCTGGCTGCGCTCGCCATCGGCCCGGCGGACCCAGGTCGCCTCGAGGCGCCAAAGCACGCCGGCATCCATGACGCCGTCGGCCAGCGCTTCCCAGGTCTTCACCTCGGCGCGCTCGCGGCTTTGCTGCGGGATCAGCTTGCCGACCGGCGAGAGGGTGTCGAGGTACTCGACGATCACGCGCGAGTCGAACATCGCCTCGCTGCCGTCCATGATCAGGCAGGGAACCTTGCCCAGGGGATTGGAACTGGCGATGGTCGTGTCTTCAGACCAGACGTCTTCGATCACGAACTGGTAGTCGAGCCGCTTTTCGGCCATGACCACGCGCACCTTGCGCACATAGGGACTGGCAGCGGATCCGATCAGTTTCATGCAGGCTCTCTCCCTTCCGGGGTCGTCGTTGTAGCGTTTTGATTCTAGGTGAACGCGCGCAGTGCAGAATCCGGCTGCATACCAACGAGGGAGAAGGTAGGAAAGCATGGACATCGAAGCGCCCGTCGACGCGACTGCGGAACGCCATCCGATCGAGTTCACGGCCAGCGGCAGCGAGTACTTCCGCATCTGGATCGTGAACCTGCTGCTGATCGTCGTCACCCTGGGCATCTACCTGCCCTGGGCCAAGGTCCGCAAGCTCAAGTACTTCTACAGCAACACCTGGGTCGGCGGCGACGCGCTGGACTTCCACGGCGAGCCGGTCAAGATGCTGCGCGGCACGCTGATCGCCGCCGGCTTCCTGATCGCCTATTCGGTGGGCAGCAATTTCTCCGGCTGGGCCGCGCTGGTGGCGGCGCTGGCCTTCGTCGTGCTGTGGCCGGCCCTGTTCCGTGCCGCGATGCGCTTCCGGCTCGCCAACACCAGCTGGCGCGGCCTGCGATTCCACTTCGCCGGCGACACGGCCGGCGCCTATGCCTGCATGCTGCCGCCGCTCGCGCTCGCGCTGCTGCCGGTGGCGCTCGCAGGCGCGATGGCCGGCACCGGCGGCGAGGCGCCCCAGGCGCTGCCGGCGGTCGCGGCCGGCGTGATCGGCATCGGCATGACGGCCTTCATGGTGGGCCTGCCCTACTTCCTCTGGCGCGTGAAGCGCTACCAGCACGGCAACTACGCCATCGGCGGCCTGCAGACCCGGCTCAAGGCCGACGTGGGCGTGCTCTACGGCATCTTCATCAAGCTGATTGCGCTGAGCTTCGTGGCCTTCGTGATCGCCATCGTCGTATTCGGCGGCTTGGCCTTCGCCGGCCGCAAGAGCGGCATGGGCGCGGCCTTCGTGCTGCTGGCCGTGGTGCTGGGCTTCGGCGGCATCCTGCTGTTCAACATCCTGCCCAAGTCCTATCTGCAGGTGCGGCTGCAGAACCTGCTGTGGTCGACCACCGGCAACGAGCTGATGCGCTTCGACAGCCGCCTGCTGCTCAAGCGCTACCTGGGCCTGCAGTGCAAGAACTACCTGCTGATCTTCCTGACCCTCGGCCTCTACTGGCCTTTCGCCGTGGTGAACACGCGGCGCGCGCAGATCGAGGCGATCGAACTGCAGACCCGCATCGGGCTGGACCAGATCAGCCAGGCGGCGGGGCGCGAGGACCCGGGCGCGGCGGGCGACATGGCGGCCGACCTGTTCGGCCTGGACATCGGGATGTGAGCACGGCGCTCGACGCCCGTTTCTTCGACGGCCGCAGCAGCCGGCCGTACGCGGCGCGCCTGCATGTGCAGGGCGACCTGCTGACGATCGCCCCGGCGCCCGGCGAAGCCTTCGAGGCGCTCACGGTGCCGCTGGCCCAGGTGCGCTGGCCCGAGCGCACGCGGCACGGCGGGCGCATCGCGCAATTGCCGCAGGGCGCCAGCGTGCAGGCGCTCGACGTCGCGGCCTGGGACGAATGGGCCGCACAGCAAGGCCGCGCCGACAGCTGGGTGGTGCGCGCCCAGCAGAACTGGCGCGGCGTCGCGATCGCCTTCGTGCTGCTGCTGGCCGCCACCGCGGCCATGTACCAGTGGGGCCTGCCCTGGGTGGCGCGCGGCGTCACCGCGGCGGTGCCGCTTCGCGTCGACGCCTTGATCGGTGAGGAGGTGCTGGTCTCGGTCGACCAGTCGCTGCTGCAGCCCAGCGCCCTGCCGCCCGCCGAGCAGGAACGCATCCGCCGCGCCTTCGCGCGGATGGTGCAGACGGCCCATCCGGAGGACGCGCCGGCCTGGAAGCTCGAGTTCCGGCGCGGCCGAGACAAGCAGCTGGGGCCGAACGCCCTGGCGCTGCCGGGCGGCACCATCATCCTCACCGACGAACTCGTGCGGCTGATGCCCGGCAACGACGAGGCAGTGCTCGGCGTGCTGGGCCACGAGTTCGGCCATGTGCGCCTGCGCCATGCGATGCGGCAACTGGTGCAGGTCTCGGCGGTCGGTTTCGCCGTGTCGGTCGCCTTCGGCGACTACGGCACGCTGATCGGCAGCGCACCGGTGCTGCTGGCCACGCTGGGCTACTCGCGCGATGCCGAACGCGAAGCCGACGCGGAATCGGTGCGCCTGATGCGCGCCGTGGGCATTTCGCCGCGCACGATGATCGGCTTCTTCGAGGCCATCGAGCGCTGGCGCGGCGAGCAGAAACGCGCCGGACTCGACGACGACACCATCGGCCTGGCCTTCTCCTCGCATCCGGCCACGGCCGAGCGGATCGCGTTTTTCAGAGAGGCGGCTGAGAACTCAAATTGATTGCGGCGGGCCGCCACCTAAAATTGGCCCATGAGTTTCTCCACCGTCTCCGCCCTTTCCCCCCTCGACGGCCGCTACGCGGCCAAGCTCTCGGCGCTGCGCCCGCTGATGAGCGAACAGGGTTATATGCACCGGCGGGTGCAGGTCGAGGTGGCGTGGTTCATCGCGCTGTCGGACTGCGGCTTCCCCGAATTCAAGCCGCTCACGGGCGGCGCGCGCAAGTACCTGCTGGGCTTGGTCACGAATTTCTCCGAGGCTGACGCGGTCGCGATCAAGCAGATCGAGAAGACCACCAACCACGATGTGAAAGCGGTCGAGTACTGGATCAAGTCGAAATTCGAGGCGCGGCCCGAGCTGCTCGCTGCCTCCGAGTTCGTGCATTTCGCCTGCACCAGCGAAGACATCAACAACACCAGCCATGCGCTGCAGATCCAGGCGGCCCGCGAGAAAGTGATGCTGCCCGCGATCGACGGCCTGATCGCCACCCTGCGCGAGATGGCGACCAAGTTCGCCGCCGTGCCCATGCTCTCGCGCACGCACGGGCAGACGGCGAGCCCGACCACGGTCGGCAAGGAGTTCGCGAACGTCGCGGTGCGCCTGGCCAAGGCGCGCGAGCGGATCGCCAGCGTGCAACTGCTGGCCAAGATGAACGGCGCGGTCGGCAACTACAACGCACACATGGCGGCCTGGCCGGAATTCGACTGGGAAGCCTTCAGCCGCAAGGTGGTCGAGACGCCGGCGCCGCTGGGCCTGGGGCTCAGCTTCCAGCCCTACAGCATCCAGATCGAGCCGCACGACTACATGGCCGAGCTCTTCGATGCGGTGGCGCGCACCAATACCATCCTGGTCGACCTCTCGCGCGACATCTGGGGCTACGTGAGCCTGGGCTACTTCAAGCAGCGCCTCAAGCCGGGCGAGATCGGCTCCTCGACCATGCCGCACAAGGTCAACCCGATCGACTTCGAGAATGCCGAGGGCAACCTCGGGCTCGCGAACGCGCTGCTGCGCCACCTGAGCGAGAAGCTGCCGATCAGCCGCTGGCAGCGCGACCTTACCGACAGCACCGTGCTGCGCAACATCGGCGTGGCCTTCGGCTATGCCGTGCTGGCCTACGCGAGCCTCGCGACCGGCCTGGGCAAGCTCGAGCTCAACGAGGAAGCGCTGGCGGAGGACCTCGACGCCTCGTGGGAAGTGCTGGCCGAGCCGATCCAGACCGTGATGCGGCGCTTCGGCGTGCAGGGCGCCTACGAGCAGTTGAAGGAAGTGACGCGCGGCAAGACGGTGACGGCCGAGGCGCTGCATGGCCTGATCCGCTCGCTCGAGATTCCGGAGGCCGAGAAAGAACGCCTGCTGGCGATGACGCCCGGCAGCTATATCGGCAAGGCCGCCGAGCTGGCCCGGCGGATCTGATGGCGCTCAAATCGACGATCTTCAAAGCGAACCTCGCCGTCGCCGACATCGATCACAGCTACTACGCCGACCACGCGCTGACCCTCGCGCGCCATCCCAGTGAGACCGACGAGCGGATGATGATCCGGCTGGTGGCGCTGGCGCTCAACGCCTACAAGCTGCAGGACGTGTGCAACGGCGACGGCACGCTGGCCTTCGGCGCCGGCCTGTCCAACCCCGACGAGCCCGACGTCTGGCTGCGCGATTTCACCGGCGAGGTGAAGCTCTGGATCGAGGTCGGGCAGCCCGAGGACAAGCCGATCATCAAGGCCTGCGGCAAGGCGGACGAAGTCATCGTCTACTGCTTCAATCACGCGGCCGAAATCTGGTGGCGCGGCATCGAGAACAAGCTCACGCGGCCGCAGAACCTCAGCGTGTTCCGCGTGCCGACGGCCGCCTCGCAGTCACTCGCCGCGCTCGCGCAGCGCTCCATGCAGCTGCAGGCCACGATCCAGGAAGGCACGCTGATGCTGGGCGACGGCACGCACAGCATCGACATCGAACCCGTGCGGCTGAAGTAGGCGGGCGTCGGTTCAGGCGGGCGGCATCATCGCGCCGCACTGCCAGCACTGCTCGAATCCGCCTTCGATGAGTTCGCCGCAGCTGCACTGCCAGCGCCGCTGCGGCCGGTGCTGCAGCTCGTGGAGCAGGCGCTCGGCCAGTGCGAACTGGGATTCGTCCTCGATCCAGATCTCGGGCAGGCATTGATCGGGCGGCAACTGCCCGGCCACCGCGCCGAGGTATTCGCGTTGCACCGAGGCCGCGACCCCGTCTTCGCGCAGCGCATGCACCCACAGCGTGGCGATCGCCAGGTTGGGGGCTTGCACGAGGCGGCGCACTGGAATTTCTTTCAGCGCGGCGCGTCGGCCGGAACCGGGTCGTCGGGCCAGACGTGCTCGGCCTCGCGCGCCCGCTCGGCGTACTTGTTGAAGCGCCAGGCGCTGTCCTGCATCGTGATGCGGCGCCAGGTCGAGCGCTTCTCGCCCGGGGTCATGGCGGGCCAGTGCTGCACCTCGTCGAAGCTGCGCCCGCAGCCCTTGCACTCGTCGTCGCCCTGGCTGGTGGAGCAGATGGCGATGCACGGCGTGTCGGGCGTGCTGAGGTACCACGCCAGCCAGGCATCCCAGGCCTGTGCGGGGAAGCCGACCTCGTCGACCTCGTCTTCGTGGTGAAACACCATCAGCGCGTAGACCTCGGCCAGCGCGCGCAGCTCGGGCGCGAGGGTGATGCCATCGGGCGAAGGCTTCTGCTCGCGCCAGAAGTTGATGGCGGCCTCGATGTCGGTGATGTGGATGGCGGCCATGAGGTCGGAAAAAAGCGAGCGGGCATCATAGTCCGGCAAAGTCCCGAGGCGATCGAAGGTTATGCGACGCTACAAAATCCATAGCACCAGATGGCCGAACAATGCCGCATGCAGACGTTTTTTCTTTGAAGCGCGGGGAAATTCCGGTTGCCACGCCGGGGGTCTCGATGCTTTAATTCGGGCTACGAAGGGGAGTAGCTCCCGTCCGCTTTCCGAAGGCGGATATCGCCAGGTCGTCAATACGAAGCACACAACACTTCCGGCCTGACGGGCAGCCTCACGCGCTGCCGAGCAAGACCTTCGATTTGAACCCGTGCAGGTTTGATCGAAGCGATTGCAAGTTCCCGGGGCCACCCGGTCCTCATTCAGTCGCTTCATCCGAGCTGCTCGGGATAGAGCAAAACGAACAGAGGACTTTATGGAACAGTTTCTGGCCCCCGAATTCTGGGTCGCCGTCGGTCAAATCATCATGATCGACATCCTGCTCGGTGGCGACAACGCCGTCGTGATCGCGCTGGCCTGCCGCAAGCTGCCGCCGGCGATGCGCACCAAGGGCATTCTCTGGGGCACGGCCGGCGCCATCGTGCTGCGCGTGATCCTGATCTTCTTTGCGCTCACGCTGCTCGCGATCCCCTTCCTGAAGGTGGTCGGCGCCCTGCTCTTGGTGTGGATCGGCGTCAAGCTGCTCGCGCCCGACCATGACGACGCGCACAGCAGCATCGCCGCCAGCGACAAGCTGTGGGCCGCCGTCAAGACCGTGATCGTGGCCGACCTGGTGATGAGCGTGGACAACGTGATCGCGATCGCCGGCGCCGCTCAGGGTGCGGGCCAGGGCCACCAGATGCCGCTCGTGATCTTCGGCCTGCTGGTGAGCATCCCGATCATCGTGTGGGGCAGCCAGCTGGTCATCAAGCTGATGGACCGATTCCCGATCATCATCACGCTGGGCGGCATGCTGCTGGGCTGGATCGCCGGCACGATGGCCGTGACCGACCCGGCCGTCAGCAATCCCGCCGCCTGGACCTGGGTGCCGAAGCTGCCGCAGACCGACACGGTGCGCTACATTGCCGGTATCGGTGGCGCGCTGCTGGTACTGGCCATCGGAAAGTGGGTTGCCATGCGCAAGCCGAAGCCCGAAAGCACCGCCACGGCCTGATCTCGCAAGAAAGAAGGAGCACCCATGGAAAAGATCATTCTGTATGTCGACGATGCGGCCTATGCGCGCGAGTTTCTCGCCAAGCTGTCGCGGGAAGCGGTCGGCACGGGTGCCCGGCATTGGGTGCTGGTGGCTTGCGCTCCGCGCATGACGCACCGCATCAGCAAGTGGGTGAGCCACAGTGCGCGCGAGAACTGGCGCGCCAAGTGGTTCGCCAAGGTGCAGGAGCAACTGCTGCCGGCGCTGCGGCTGGAAGGCGGCCAGGTCACGCCGGTCTTGGCCAAGGGGCCTCTGGCCGAGCTGACCCAGCGGTTGAAGCTGGAGCACGGCGCGGCCCAGGTGGTCGACGCGCGGCGGCCGAAGATCGGCGTTGACCTCGAGCCCGTGGCACCGGACGTGCCCTCGCCCGGCCAGTCGGGCTGGGCCTTGCCGGGCGCGGTGCTGGGCATGGGTGCGCTGCTGGTGCTGGCCAACGAGCTGTCGGAATAGGGCCCGTCCAGCGCCCCGCGTCCGACGCATGCGACTTCTCATCAAATGGCTGCTGAGCGCGCTCGCGCTCCTCGCAGTCACCTACGTCTACAGCGGCGTGCAGGTGCCGAACTTCACCTCGGCGCTGATCGCCGCGGCGGTGATCGGCCTGCTCAACATGTTCGTGCGGCCGGTGCTGGTGGTGCTCACGCTGCCGGTCAGCATCGTCACGCTGGGGCTCTTCCTGTTCGTGATCAACGCCCTCCTGTTCTGGGCCGCCTCGGGGCTGCTGTCGGGCTTCCACGTCAACGGCTTCGTGGCCGCGCTGATCGGCTCGCTGATCTATTCGCTGCTCGGCCTCGTCATCGAGGCGGCGCTGGGCGGGCTGTTCACGAAGCGGATCATTTGAGCGGCGGTTCGGCCGCCTGCTCCTTCACCAGCACCTCGACCGCCCGTGCGCGCGTGTCGATGATCGACGCCTCGTAGTGATCGATGGGCACCCCGCCCTGTCCATCCGAGTTCTTGCGCATCAGTTCCTGCGCAGCCTTGAGCCGGTCGCGGGCGCCCGCGTAGTCGAGCACCGCGACATTGGCCTCGGCATCGGCGCGCACCGCGCGCAGCGTGTCGTTCTGCGCCCCGTAGAGATTGGCCAGCGTGCGCCAGGCGGTCGCATCGCGCGGATGCTGGGCCACCCAGTCGCGCAGCGGCGCGACCATCGGCGCCGGATTGCGGGTGGCGACGGCTGCTTGCGCGGCGAGCAGCATTTCGGGACGGTCCTTGGCCTTGGTGTCCAGCAGCGCGGCCGCCTTGGAGGCATCGTTCGCGGCGAGTTCGATCTCGGCTGAAAGCAGGCGCGCCAGGCGCGAGGCCACCGCATCCTCGGACGTCCGCGCGACCAGCCGCTGCGCCAGCGCCGGGGCGGCCTTGAAATCGCGCAACTCGTTGGCCGACAACGCCGCCGCGTAGAGCGTGCCGGCCTGCTGGGCCGGCGAGCTGCGCGCGAATTCGCCGGCTCCGGCGGCGTTGACCCACAGCCGCAGCACGTCGACGCCGGGCCGCGAGAGCACGCGCGCGCGGGCGGCGATCATCGCGTGGTCCATGACGAGCGGCATCGTGTGCTCCGAGCCCGGCTTGAACTGGAAGCGGCCCTGCATGTCCGAGATGCGCTCGCTGTTGAGCGGATGGCTGCGCAGATAGGGATAGGAGCCGTTGTCGTTGAGGCGCGAGGCGTACTGCAGCTTTTCGAACATCGCGGCCGCGCCCTGCGGCGCGAAGCCGGCCTGCGTCATCACGCCGAAGCCGACGCGGTCGGCCTCGCGCTCCATGTCGCGCGAGAAGCCGAGCTGGCTCTGCACGAAGGCGGCCTGGCTGCCCATCATCACCGCCTGCCCGGCATCGGGATTGCGGCTCTTGCCGGCCGCGATCATGCCGAGGATCATGCCGGCGAGCAGCAGCGGCATCTGCCGGCTCTGCTTGGCCATGACGCGCGAGATGTGGCGCTGCGTGACATGCGAGAGCTCGTGGCCGAGCACGGTGGCGAGCTCGTCGCGGCTGCCGGTGGCGGAGATCAGCCCCAGGTGCAGTCCGAGATAGCCGCCCGGCAGCGCGAAGGCATTGATGCTGCGGTCGCGCCCCAGCAGCACCGTCCAGGCGAAGCGCTCGTCGAGCTCGGGCGTGAGATCGCCGCGGGTGCGCGCCGCCGCCAGCAGGCGCTGCCAGATGTCCTGCACGTACTCGACCAGGACCGGGTCGTCGATGTAGTCGGGGTCGCGGTACAGCTCACGCGCGATCTGGTCGCCGAGCCGGCGCTCGGCGCTGGCGGTCATCTCGCCGCCGTCGCCCATCCCCGGCAGCAGCTGGGCCTGCGCCACGGGCGGCAGGGCGAGCTGGGACGCGATCAGAAGGGCAGCGCACAAGCTCCGCAGCCGAGGCTTCGGCGGCCGAATCGGGTGGGGAAAAAGAGTCAAGCGCGGCATTCCTCGTCAATGGCTCGGCCTCGTATGATGCGTCACTCTGCGGAATGTTCAACCATGAGTCCACTCACCCATTTCGACGCCCAAGGCCAGGCCCACATGGTCGATGTGGCGGCCAAGCCCGCCACCCACCGCGTGGCCGTGGCGACCGGCCGCATCGAGATGCAGGCCTCGACCCTGGCGCTGATCGAATCGGGCACCGCGAAGAAGGGCGACGTGCTCGGCATCGCGCGCATCGCGGGCATCCAGGCCGCCAAGAAGACCAGCGACCTGATCCCGCTGTGCCATCCCCTTGCGCTGACCCGGGTGGCCGTGGCTTTCGCGATTGCCGAGGGCGGGGTGCCGCAGGTGGCCTGCACGGCCACGGTCGAGACCGTCGGGCCCACCGGAGTCGAGATGGAGGCGCTGACGGCGGTGCAGGTGGCGCTGCTCACCATCTATGACATGTGCAAGGCGGTGGATCGGGGGATGACGATCAACGGGGTGCATGTGCTGGAGAAGCATGGGGGGAAGTCGGGGAGTTATGTGGCTACCGATCCCCCGCCAACCTGAACTTCATTCCGATGGGTCACTCACGGGCTCGTTGTCGAGCCAGCGGGCGTACTCGCGCGGGAACGCTTTCTTGAAGCGCATCGCCTGCGCCAGCGCTTCGTCATTCAGACCCAACAGCATGGCGCTGTCGATCAGCTTGGCAATGACCCGCGGCTCGGGCGAGAAGTGAAGAAGGTGCTGCGCCAGCGCGTGCACCTCGGCCGCGTTGGCGGCGCTGACCGGCGTCAGCATGAGCTTGGCGAACTTCACATGGTTCGCGAACAACCAGGATTCCCGGAGCTTGGCCAAGGTATCGTCGCGCCAGGCAGGCAGACGCTCCTCGCGTGCGAGGTAGATCTGGCTGATGCGGGTGTAGTCCCAAGCGGCGTAGCCGACGGCCGCCATCAGGACCGCCGCGGCAGCCAACGAAGGCCCTGCACTCCGCTTCAACCGTGCTTCCTGCGATCCGGGCCACAGAAAGCCCAGGCAGAGCCCGAAGACGAGTTGGAAGGGCCCGTACCAGAGCGGGTACTCGAGCAGGCTGTGCAGCACGATCGCGCCGAGCAAGCCCCACATCATGACCCGCGCCGGATCCGTCTCGCGCCAGGGCCGCGCGGCCAACACCAGCCAACCGAAGCCACCGCAGATCAATAACGCAGCCGGAATTCCGAGTTCGACTGCGAGGTGGAGCGGCAGGTTGTGGGCGTTGTCGAGAACCTCGACAAAGCGCGAGCCTCCGTAGAGCGTGCTGTAGTGCGCAAAGCTCAGCTCGCCCCAACCCCAGCCGGTCCAGGGATGCTGGGTGATCAGGTCGAGGACGTTGCCCCACAGAATCAGGCGGCTGTGCGCATCGGGCGCGCCTTCGCGCAGGCGGCGCATCATGCTGTCGACTTCGGAGCCGACGAGCAAAGGCAGGAGCCAGGAAGCGATGAAGTAGGCGGGGATCAGGGCTAGCAGCAGCAAGGGGTGCGGCAGCCCGTAGTTCGCTGCTTCTTCGTTCGAGATATGCCGCTCGCGCCAAGCAAGAAAGGCTGAGACGCCGCTGATCAGCAGCGATTGAAGCAGTCCGGTTCGCGACGTGGAGGCCGCTGCCGCGAGGATCAACAGCAGGCCAGCCGGCAGCAGCGCCGCGCGTACGCGGTGTCCGCTCACTGTATGCAGCCAAAGCACCGCGATCAGGGCCATGCTGATCAGGGTGGCGAACTGGTTGCGTTGCCGCAGGTTGCCATAGGCCTGGCCCGGATCGGGTGAGGTCGTCCAGGGGGCCAGCGCGTCGGCGAGGCCGTAGTACTGGAGCAGGCCGAGGATGGCGCTGAGGAGGCCGGCGGCTAGAAGGCCCCAGGCCAGCGCCGATTGCCGAGACGACCGCGATGCGCGCGCCAGACCGGCACCCACACAAGCCGCCAGGCCCACGACCGCTACGGCAATCACCGCGGAAAGATCGAGCGTCGGGTTATCGGATCGCCTCAGCAGGATCGACACGCCGACCAGGGCCAGCCAAAGCACGACGCCCCGCGCGGGCAGCGCTACGGGCCCCGCCGCCAGCAACAGCGCTGCACAGCTCCATGCCGCCAACTGCTGCCAGACGTTGGCCGATGGACCGGCGGCGAACGGGAAAAGAAAGGCCAGCGCGATCAACGCAGCAAGGGCAAGGACCGGGGCGATATCGGATGCGGGCGCGTCTGCGCGAGCGGCAGCTGGCGTCATGCGCGGAATTGTGCCTGCAGGAAAAAGTACACGAATTGCCTATTCGGAGTCGACGAAAGGAAGCGGCCTGCTGACAAACGGTAAGTCCAAAACTGGTGGATTGGTGACAATTTGTGACCATCGTAAATCTTGCGATCAGAGGTCATCACAGTGCAAAACGCTTATCTGTCCAGGCGCCGTTCAGCGGGCTTCACGCTCATCGAAGTAATGATCGTGGTCGCCATCATCGGGATTCTGGCCGCCGTCGCCCTGCCCGCCTACAACGACTATGTGCGGCGGGGGCAGATTCCGGAGGCCTTCAACGCGCTGTCCGATTACCGGACAAAGATGGAACAGTACTACCAGGACAACCGCAATTACGGTTCGGCCGCGGCTTGCGCCAACAACGCGACGGCCAACAGCTGGAACACCTTCCCCGTCACCATCAAATACTTCACGTTTACTTGCGCCACTTCGAACTCGCAGCAGAACTACACCATCACCGCAACTGGCGCCTCCGGAAACGTCACCGGGCACGTCTACACCATCAACCAGAACGGTGATCGAGCAACGACCAGATTCAAGGGCAGCGATGTGGCCGCGACGTGCTGGCTCACAAAGAGCACCAGTTGCTGATCCGGCAGGACATCACCATGCGGCAACGCGGCTTCTCATTGATCGAAATCGTCGTCACCATCGCGGTGCTGGCGTTGATCCTGTTCGCAGCCATGCCGAGCATCGGCACCTGGCTCGACAACACACGCATCCGCAACGTCGCCGACTCGCTGCAGAACGGGCTTCAGATAGCGCGTGGCGAGGCAGTGCGGCGCAATCAGAACGTCTCGTTCTGGCTGGTAGGCCTCAACGATCCAGCCGTATTGACCGACGACTGCGTGCTTTCCGGCAGCAGTGGCTCATGGGTCGTGAGCGTGAACTCCCCGATCGGACATTGTGCAGACGCACCCTCGACCACCTCATCGCCCATGCTCGTCACGGGCCGGGCCGTGGGTGACGGCGGCGGCAGGGTCACGGTGACCGCGCTGCAGTCTGACGGCGCCACCGCGGGGACCAGCGTGACCTTCAACGGTTTCGGGCGCGTCACTAACACCGATCCCATTCAGAAGATCGACGTGACCGGAACCAACACCGGCACCAACTACCGCCGCCTGCGCATCGAGATCACCTCGGGCGGCCAGCTCCGCATGTGCGACCCGAATGTGAGCGACGCCAACGACTCGCGCAAGTGCTAGCCGGAGTAAACAACATGCATGCTCCCGAAAGAATCCACCGAGCACCGTCCAGGATGCGGCAGCGCCGGCGCCTTCGCACCGCTGTGCGACCGCGCATCCACGGCATTGCGCTGATCGAAGTATTGGTGGCAATGCTGATCTTCATGCTCGGCGTGCTCGGCCTGGTTGGGCTGCAAGGCTCGATGACACGCGCGCAGACCGAATCCAAGATTCGCGCCGACGCGGCCTATCTCGCGAGCGAGGCGGTGGGGCGCATGTGGGCAGATCTGACCAACCTTGCGAGCTACAGCGGCAGCAGTTGTGCTTCGCTCGATCGCTGCAATGAATGGAAGAGCAAGGTGTCCAGCGGTCTGCCGGGCGGCAGCGGGACGATCACCGTCGACGTGCCTACGGGTAATGTTTCCGTGGAGGTCGCCTGGACCATGCCCAGCGGCGAGACGCACAAGTACGTGACCGCCACCACGATCGTCAAGGCAGGAGGCTGAAATGGCCGGCACCACCATCCCGCGCTCGAAGACATCCAAGCAAGGCGGCTTCACGCTGGTCGAACTCATGGTCGGCCTGCTGCTGGGCATGCTCACCGTGCTGGTCATCAGCCAGGTGCTTGCGCTGGCCGAAGGCAAGAAGCGCTCGGTCACCATGGGCAGCGACGCGCAAGTCAACGGCGCGTTGTCGCTGTTCACCTTGCAGAGCGATATCCAGATGGCAGGCTACGGCGCGACAGCGAGTACCGACGCGCTGGGCTGCACGGTCACCGGAAAATTCGAAGCCGCCGGCACGCCCTTCACTTTCACATTGGCGCCTGTGATCATCGGCGACGGCGCCAGCGACGCGCCGGACACCATCACCGTGCTGCAGGGCCGCACCTCGGGGTTCTCAGCGCCCATGATCCTGACGGAGGACCACCCGCAGACCACCGAGTATTTCATGGTCGCCTCCTCGTTCGGCGCCGTGGCCGGCAACATGATGATCGCCGTGCCCAAGGTGCAGGGCGCAGGCACCCAGTGCGCGCTGCTCAACATCACCAACGACACCTCGGCCGTCACCACCACACTGAGCGCTACGCGCGTTCCGCATGCGGCCGGCACCAGCGGCAAGTGGAACCAGAGTGGCATTTTTCCGGCGTCAGGCTACGTCTCGGGCAGCTACCTGCTGAATATGGGGTCGATGGTGCTGCGCACCTACTCCGTCAACAGCACGCACAACCTCTCGGTCGCTGAGCTTTCTCCCACCACGGGCGCGACCAACGCGCAGGAGCTCTATCCGCAGGTCGTCAATCTTCAGGCGATGTACGGCAAGGACACCAACAACGACGGCGTGGTCGATACCTACGACACCACCACGCCCACCACCAATGCCGGCTGGTCGCAGGTTCTCGCAATCCGCGTGGCCGTAGTGGCGCGCAGCAATCAGTACGAGAAAGAGGTTGTCACTTCGAACGCGCCTCAGTGGGACGTGGGCGCCACCAGCACCATCAACGGTGTGACCACGACCACCTGCAACGGCGCCAGCAAATGCATCGCGCTCAAGGTGAGCCAGCTCACCGACTGGCAGCACTATCGCTACAAGGTCTACGACACGGTGATCCCTTTGCGCAACATGCTCTGGAATTCGTGATGAGCTCCATCCGCCAACACATACTCCACCGCCCGATGCGGCGTCGCGGCGCACAGCGCGGCGCATCGCTGATATTCGCCCTGCTCACCTTGGTTGCACTGATGCTCGCCACGCTGGCGCTGGTGCGTTCGGTCGATACCAGCACTCTGCTGCTGGGTAACCTCGGTTTCAAGCAGGACGCTACCTCCTCTGCCGACCAGGCGACCCGCCAAGCCATCAACTGGCTGACGCTCAACAACGCGAGCCTGAACACCAGCGTGCCGGCCAGCGCCTACTACGCCGCCACGCTGGAGTTGGCGGCAGATGGCACCACGGTCCAGCCGCCAATCGACGTCACGGGCAGCCAGCTGGCCAACACCACCGTCCGCCAACTGGTCGACTGGGACGGTGACGGCTGCGGGTATGCCGCCAGCGGCACCTTCACGGGTGGTTGCGCGGTGCTATCGGCCAGCGCCGGCACCATCAACGGCAACACAGCGCGCTACGTCATCTTCCGTCTTTGCTCCAAGCCCGGCGACTACACCACCGACACCAGCATCAGTTGCGCCAAGCCCATCGCCAGCACGGGCAACACTGCATCGAAGAGAGGCGAGTTGAACTACTCGGACTCGGCGCGCTTTGCCGGCAATTCCGGCCCGTACTACCGCATCGTCGTGCGCGTGCAAGGCACACGCAACACCGCCAGCTACACAGAAACCATCGTGCATTTCTGAAGAGGGAGCGCCGTTTCGGCGCCAGCAGAGGAATCCAAGGCCATGAAAACAAACACTGCCCTATCGCGCCAAACCCAGCCGTTGCTCGGCACCCAACGCATCCTCGTGCTGACAGCCTGCGCTGTGCTGATCGCAGCGTTCGCACCTTCCGGCCGCGCCGCCGTCACCGACCTTTCGAGCCAGCCGCTGGCCACGCTGCCCACCGTGCAGGCCAAGCCCAACCTGCTGTTCATCCTGGACGACTCGGGCAGTATGGACTCGGACTACATGCCAGACGACATGAGCAGTGGCATAAGTCGGTTTCAGTCGATTGAGTACTACGGATTTCGATCGGCGCAGTGCAACGGCGTGGCGTACGACCCGTCTCAGACCTACAGTCTGCCGCTGAACGCCGACGGCACGCCGTATCCCAATGCGACCTTTTCGAACGCAAAGGCCGACGGTTACAGCAGTTCCAGTTCAGCAACGGATCTCACGAACAGCTATTACTACAGGTACAACGGCAGCCAACCCAAGATGGGCTGGGTCTACGACACCAACGGTGCCGTAGCAAACACCTTCTACAACGAGTGCAGAACGCGCGCAAACACCAGCACCAGCCTCTTCACCATGGTCACGATGACCGCCGCATCAGCCGATGCACAGAATTACGCGAATTGGTATTCGTATTACCGCAAGCGCTATCTACTGATGCGCACCGCCATGGGCCGGGCGATTTTTGCGCTCGATTCGAGCTACCGTGTTGGCTTCTCGACCATCAGTGATACCGGCGTGACTGACGGAACCAACTACTTCCGCGATGTCAAGGACTTCGACAGTACCCAGAAGGCGAACTTCTACAGCAGCCTTTATGCCGCCCCGCCCAGCGGCTATACGCCTCTGCGAGGCGCGTTGTCCAAGGCAGGCCGCTACTTCGCAAAAAAGACCTCAGGACAGACTTACGATCCGGTGCAGTATTCATGTCAGCGCAACTACACGCTGCTTTCGACCGACGGATACTGGAACACCCACGATGAAAGCAGTACATACGGCCCCTTCAGGTTGACCAGCAACACCGAAGTGGGCGAGCAGGACGGCAGCGAAGTCCGGCCCATGAAGGACGGCAGCACGAGTATCGCGACCACAGTCACACACTACACCGCCCCGGCGACCAGAAGCCAGACCAGCACTCAGACGCATTCCTTCAACTGGACGCGGACGGCAACCACCGTCTCCACGAATCGCGGTCAAGCCCCAAACCGCTGCCCAAGCGGTCAGTATCGCGTGACCACGCAGACGCAGGTCTACACGCAGCAGTCTCAGACACAAGCCTTCGTTACGCCGCAGTCCGCTACCGCCTCATACGATCAGACTGTGGTGGCCACCGACGGTGTCATCACGTCAGGCCCGACGAACAGCTCGGTCACGTACTCGGCATGGACCAATACCGCCGCCGCCACAACCACCACCACCGACGGCACGAACTACGGTGCACCCACAGCCGGGAGCACTTATACGGACAGCGGTAATGCCGTCCTGTCGTGCCAAGGCACCCCTGGCACCGGCGTCACGACTTACACGACTCCCGCCGCCGGCAGTTGGAGCGCCTGGTCCGCGCTGTCTACCTCCAACTCGACGCCGGTGATCGGAACCTACACCGCAGGCACGCCAACGACCACCGCGGGCACATCAGGCGGCGACTCCAACACGCTGGCCGACGTGGCCCAGTACTACTACGCCACGGACCTGCGCACCAGCGCGCTGGGCAACTGCACGTCCACCAGCTCGGGCAGCAGTCAGGACGTCTGCAGCAACATCGTGCCTCCGATCGGCAGCGACGCGGCCACATGGCAGCACATGAACACCTACACCATCGGCCTGGGCGTGAGCGGAACGCTGACGTATGACAGGAACTACCTGACCCAGACCGTAGGCTCGTACGCCAACCTCAAGAATGGGACGGCGAACTGGCCGGACCCGACGAACGACGAAGGCGCGTCCCGGATCGATGATCTCTGGCACGCCGGCGTCAACGGGCGCGGCCAGTATTACTCGGCGCTCAGCGCAAGCGCGCTCAGCGAAGCCATCAATGGTGTCGTCACCTCTGTCCAGCAGGTGGCCGGTTCGGCTTCTGCCGCGTCGACCAGCTCGCTGGAACTGGTGGCCGGCGACAACAACCAGGTCTACAAGGCCAGCTACACCACCAGCCTGTGGACCGGTGACCTGCAGGCCTACTCGCTGAGGGGTTCGGACGCCACGCTCGGCACCACGCCGATCTGGTCGGCGCAAGCTCGGCTGGATGCGGTGACGTTCTCGACCCGCAAGATCTACTTCGGCAACGGCAGCACGCGGCAGAACTTCGAATACACGAACCTCAGCACCGCGCAGAAGGCCTATTTCGACAACCTGTGTTCGCAATCGGTGGTGGCCTCGCAGTGCGCAACACTGTCGACCAGCACCGACGCGAGCGTGGGGCGCACGGTGAGCGACAAGACGCTCGCCAACACCGGTACCAACCTCGTCAACTATCTGCGCGGCGCGCGCACCCACGAAAGCGCCAGCACGGACACCTCGGGCAACACGGTCGCCGCGCTGTACCGCAAACGCGACCATGTGTTGGGCGACATCGTCAACGGCGCGCCCGTGCACGTCAGCAAGCCGCCGTTCAGTTATGCAGATGCGGGTTACGCCGACTTCATCATCGCTCAGGCATCGCGCAAGCCCGTGGTTTACGTGGCGGCCAACGACGGCATGCTGCATGCCTTCTCGTCCGCCACTGCCGATGGCGGCACCGAACTCTGGGCCTATGTGCCCGGCGCGGTGATGCCCAATCTCTACAAGCTCGCCGACAGCAGCTATGCGTCGAAGCACCAGTACTTCGTGGACGGCGCCCCGGTCATGGGCGACATCAAGGTTGGCAGCACCTGGAAAACCATCCTGGTCGGCGGCCTCAACGGCGGTGGCCGCAGCTACTACGCGCTCGACATCACCGATCCCGAGGACCCGAAGCCGCTGTGGGAGTTCACGGATGCCAATCTCGGCCTGAGCTATGGCAACCCGGTGATCACCAAGATCGCCGACGGCACCTGGGTGGTGGCCTTCGCCTCGGGCTACAACAACACCGGCGGCGACGGCCTTGGCCACCTCTACGTGCTCGATGCCAATAGCGGCACCGTGCTGCGAGACATCACCACCAGCGCCGGCAGCACGGCAACTCCGAGCGGCCTGGCGAAGATCAACGCCTGGATCGACAGCCCCAACGACAACACCACCAAGCGCTTCTACGGCGGCGACCTGCTGGGCAACCTGTGGCGCTTCGACATCGACGACTTGTTGGAACCTAATCGCGGCGCCCTGCTACTCGCCAAGTTCCAGATCAATGCCAGCACGCCGCAACCGATCACGATCAAGCCCGAGACAGTGGAAGTGTCGGGCAAGCCCGTGGTCATTGTGGCAACCGGTCGCTATCTGGGAATCACGGACATCGAAAGCACCACGCAGCAAAGCATCTACGGCGTGAGGGACACGCTGACGGGCACCGGCTGGGGCGATGTGCGCGCGGACACCACCAACTTCGTCACCCAGACCTTTACGCTGACCCGAGACGCAAACGGCAAGGCGATTTCCGCCGCCGTCACCGACAACACCGTCGACTGGGCCACCAAGGGCGGCTGGCGGTTGGATCTGCCGCAGGCAGGGGAACGCGTGTCGAGCAACATGGGGCTGCAATACAGCACGCTGTCGATCGGCACCACCATTCCAAGCGGCAACGCCTGCGACTCGGGCGGCGCGGCATGGCGCTACTACCTCGACGTCACCAACGGCGGCGTGGTCAACACCAATCCCGCCGGCGAGCTGTGGAGCAGCAACGCGCTGATCGTCGGCATGAGCTGGATCAAGGACAGCAACGGCAATGTGCGCATCATCTACCAGAACAGCGATGGCTCCATCAGGAGCGAGATCCCACCGATCGTCTCCTCGTCCGGTGCCGGTGGCGCGCATCGGACCTCGTGGCGTGAGTTGAGGGACTGAGGCGACCATGACAGCGGTGGCCTTGACTCCAGGAGGGTTTGGCCACCCGCTGCAGTGGCCGGACGGTATGCGGCGTGCTGTGCCGCTGTGCGCCGCCGTCTCGCTGGCCGCACACTTGCTGCTGCTCACCGTTCACGTTCCGTCGGAGCTGCCGAGGCAGGCAGCGCGCGCCACGTCTGGTGGGCCCAGGGCATTGCAGGTGAGGCTGATCCAGAACGCGCCCGCCGCACCTTCAGGTGTCGAGACTCCTGAACGTGTGGCAACGGCCGCTGTCGCGGCTGCGCCCGAGTCGCCCCCTACCGCGCCCGCGCCCCTTCCTCCTGTTTCGCGCCACGGCCCACCGCAGGAGCAAACTCCCGCGAACGCGATCGCGGCCTCCTCCGCCTCAGCACCCCAATCCGGGTCCACATTGGAAGCTCCCTCAATCGCCGCAGCAACTGCGTCGGGAGACCACGACGACTACGTGCCACGCCCCCTGCTGTCGGTGCCGCCCATCGCGCAGACGCCCGTGATGATTGCCGCACCGCCCGGTGAAAGCGGGATCGGCCGGCATGTCGGGATACTCTCCCTGTTCATCGACGAAGAAGGCCGCGTGCAGCACATCGCGGCCAATGAGCCGCTGCTACCGCCTACTTTCGAGCAAGCAGCGCGCGACGCCTTCATGTCAGCACAGTTTGCGCCCGGTCAAGTGGACGGGCGGGTCGTCAAGTCGCGGGTGCGGGTGGAGGTCGTGTTCGACAACACGCCACTGATCGGCCGCTAACGTGCGTCCCGTGCACCGGTTATGAACCTCTCGAAGGCTGGCCTCGTCCGAAGATTGCACCCGCTGTTCGCCACACGATGACCAGGTCGAACCACAGGCTCTGTGTTTGGACGTACTGAAGGCAATGCTCGAGCTTTGCCGGCAGAACTTCCTGAACGTAGAGCGCTTCCGGATCATCTGCACCATTGAGCAATGCGCTTTCATCCCTGTATGCGATCGAGGCGAGATCGGTGATGCCGGGGCGCACGCTCAGTATCAAGTCTCTGGCCTCGCGCGGATACAGCGCCACGTAGCGCGGCACCTCCGGCCTCGGGCCCACCACGCTCATGTCGCCGACCAGTACATTGACGAACTGCGGGAGTTCGTCGAGCTTGTATCTGCGCAGGAATGCACCCGCCCGCGTGATGCGTGAGTCAGCCCGGACCGTGATCTGCGGGCCCTGCTCGGTGGCACCGACCCGCATGGTTCTGAACTTGTAGATCGCAAAAAGCCGACCCCGTAAACCGACGCGCTCCTGGCGAAACAGAACCGACCCGCGCGAATCAAGCTTGATCCACAGAGCGACGGCTACGAGCACAGGCGCCGATACCAGCAACGCGCACAGCGCAAAGCAGATGTCGAACAGCCGCTTGAACATCAGCCGAGCACCTCGCGCAACGCAGCAATCACTCGGTCTTGATCACTATCGGTCATCGCGGTGAACAAGGGAATGCTCACCATCGATTGATAGGCCGCATCGGAGTGCGGGAACATCGCAGGGGTGAGCGCGTAACGATCGCGCCAGTAAGGCTGCCGGTGGAGCGGCACATAGTGCACGCTAGTGCCTATGCCGCAGTCGGACAGCGCCTGTACCAGTTCGTCTCGTGTCACCTTGGCAGTTGGGGCGAGACGAATAACATAGAGATGCCAAGCGTGCACCTCGCCCGCCGGAGGGCCTGCAGGACAGATCAGCGGCAGAGAGCTCAGCGCCTCGTGATAGCGAGCCGCCAGGTATTGCCGTCGCTCGAGAAACCGCGGCAGCTTGGTTAACTGCACCAGTCCGATCGCTGCGGCAATGTCCGTGAGGTTGTACTTGAAACCTGGGGCAATCACCTCGTAGTACCAGGCGGGCGTCTTCGACTGGAAGCGGTCGAAGGCGTCGCGATTGATGCCGTGCAGGCGCATGACTTTCATGCGCTCGGCAAGTGCACTGTCGCGGGTGACGACCATGCCGCCTTCACCGGTGGTGATCGTCTTGTTGGCGTAGAAGCTGAAGACGGTGATGTCGGAGCCCAGTGTTCCAACGAGCTGGCCGACGGACGTGGTGGGCAACGCGTGCGCGGCGTCCTCCACCAGCTTCAACTTGTGCGCTTTCGCCAATGCCAAGAGCGCCGGCATGTCCGCTGCCAAGCCTGCATAGTGCACCGGCATGATGGCCTTGGTGCGTGCCGTGATCGCCGCTTCAACAAGATGCGGGTCTATGCACAGCGTGACAGGGTCGACGTCCACCAGCACAACGTCAGCGCCCAGGTAGCGCACCACTTCTGCGGTGGCGGTGAAGGTGTGCGTCGTGGTGATCACCTCGTCTCCCGGTCCGATACCGAGTGCCTCGAGTGCAAGGTGGAGCCCAGCCGTGGCCGAGTTGACCGCCAGGCAATACAGGGCTGCGTCGCCGAGAAACGCACCAAATGCCTCTTCGAAACGCTTAGTCTTCGGGCCGGTCGTGACCCAGCCCGACTTCAGCGCGCCTGCGATTTCGGCGAGTTCCTCCTCGCCGAGTTCAGGCAATGCGAATGGTAGGAACGCAGGTTCTTGTGGCATGGCTTTAGTCTTTGGCGATCCAGCACAGCACATGGGTACGCAGGAAAGGCAGCAGGTTGAAGAGATGGTAAGCGGCGGGGTAAACACGACACACACGCCGGCTGATTGGCGGGGCCAATGTGACGCGACGTACGGTCATGCGTCCATGCGGAAACAGCGACTTCACGCGCTGAACGGGCACTGCTCGCACATCGCCATTGGAAGGGTTGTCGTAGATAAAGTCGTACCACAGGACACCGCCTCCCGGACGCACCCACGACCACATTCGGTCGGCGAGCTCCTGCTGGAAGGCGTCATCCAGCAACGACGAGAACACAACCGACTGAAACACGATGTCCTGGCTTGCGGACATCACGTTTGCGGTACTTGCATCACCCTCGTGCACCTTCAGCAGCTCAGGCAGTCGAGCGCGCGCGCCGGCAACGCGCTCGGGCAGAAGTTCGATGCCGTAGAGGTTTTGCGGCGCAAACCCGAAGCGAAGGAAGTCGAGCAGGTGCCCACCGTAGCCGCAACCCACGTCCACCAGCTTCAGGCTGCGCAGATCAGTATCCGTGTAACCGCACAACGAGCCGAACATGAACAGCATCTCCCTCTGCCATTCCTGGGTGCTCAGCGCCACCTCGGGACGCAATATGCTGTACAGGCCGCCTGGCTTTCTGCGCGCATAGCGCTCGACGACCGCCAGCGTCTCAGCCTTCGGCTTGGGATCGGTCGGCATGCGTTCCATTGCTTGTTTGTTTCTCGGTGGAATTCACTACAGCATCCTACGAATCAAGCGCAGGTAGATCGACGCGAGGAAATGGGTGGAGGTATAGACGTAGGCCATTGCGCCCAAGCCCCTGCCCGACCTGAGACGGTACTTCTTCAGCATCGTCAGATGCCTCCCCACCATCTTCCACTTGTTTCCAGAAATCTGGCTGGCCTGCTGTCGATAGAAGACCAGCGGATGAGCGATCTTGATACTGAACGGCATGTCTTCGTGGACACGAATGAAGCAGTCGGTGTCCTCGCGTGCCTTGTAGCTCGGATCCTCGTTGAAGGGATGCCGCCGCATGAATTCGCGGCTGGCGACGATACTCGAAGTCGGCGTGCGGTACTTCAGCAACTGCTGTGTCAGCGTGACGCGCTCGATCGGCGGCGGAAACGGCGCCGGTTCAATAGCGATTCGATCGTCATTGCGGAAGTCCTTCATCTGCGTGCTGCACATCAGGGCGCCGTGTGCTCTCAACGCTTCCATCTGCAGTTCGAGCTTGCGCGGATGCCAAAGATCGTCGGCATCCAGGAACGCGACCCACTCTCCTCGCGCCGCGGCGACGCCGGCATTTCGCGGCGCCGCGGGAGCGCCCGCGTTCTTCGGCATCCTGATGAGCCTGACGCGGGAATCCCCCCGCGCATAGGCCTCGACGATCTCGACGGACTCGTCGGTCGACCTGTCGTCGACGACGATCAGCTCGAAGCTCGAACAGGTCTGCGCCAAGACGGACTCGATGGTCTTGCCGACGAACCGCGCCGCGTTGAAGCACGGGACGATGATTGAGACGTGAATGGGCAGCGTGGACACTGATCTTCTGGCTCGTTGTCTTTGACTCGATGGGGCTTGCGACTCGGCGGCTCGAACTAGCGGATCCGCTCACGTCCGCTCGATCTGGGAAACGTGGAGCGCGCGCGATGTGCTCGATGCAGTCATCGTCAACCTCAGAATCGAGCCTCCGAACTCAGGCGATACCGCGAATGCGGGAGACTCTATCACTCTGCCGGTCATCTTCGGTACCTTCGCTTCCCCTCCAAGCATCGCGTTCAATCGCCAGGCGACTGGGTTTGCCGTTGTCCTCGCGCACTCCATATCAGCCACGTCCCGCCCGCCATGACACTCCTGCCGCTGCCAGATACGCACTGACTGTCAGAAACGCAGCCAGCCAGCTCACCTGCTGAAGAGTGGTTGGTTCGTTGCTCCAAGGCCGCACGAAGCTTGCCCAGACCGTCAGACTGAACACCATCGCATACAAGTTGATTTTGAGCAGCCGCGCTTCGAGGCCCGAGATCAGCAGGAAACTGGACCAAAAATCGGAAACACGCAGGACGGCTATCCCAAGGAAGATCGGAATCAATGCCTGTGCGTCGCCGTAGCGCGGATACCAGCGATGGATGCCGTAGTCGAGCATCAAATACAACGGGACAAGCGCAGCAGCGCCTGCTGCCATGACGGACACCGAGACACGCATGCACACACCGAACGTGGCTCCGCGGCCGTATTGCGCGAAGCGCCGCGCCAACAGCGGATAGACCGATGCATTGATGATCGCTTGAGCCGATTGGGCTACGGACAACACGATCCAGGCGAAGGAGTAGTGGGCAAAGCCAATGACGTCAAGACGGTCGGATGCAACCCAGCGGTCGGCGTTGAACAACCCGAAGCCCAGCACCATCGTGAACATCATGGTCAGCGCCGACGTCCAGTGCACGAGACGCAACCGCCGCACAGCCAGGAGATAGATCGCACTCATCCCAAATCGCGAGCGACCAAGCACGCTCCGAAAGAAGGTCTGCGACAGTGCGATCGTGACCAATGCGTCGATCACCAACGCCAGCACCGCAGAACCGGTCCACAGCGCTGCACTGACGCTCAGTATCAATGCTACGACCGCGCGTTGCAGATTCTGCCTCGCGAATCGAAGCGCCTCCCCCCTGCTCCGACTCTCGGCAGTGGCAACCAGAAAAAATTGATGCGACAAGCCGTGCAGCAACCCGACGCCAAGAAGAGTCGGCGTCGTTCCTGCGGGCGATATTCCGGCGGCGGCCCCGACCAAGCCGACGACACAACAGCCCAGCGCGACAACATTGCACTGCGCCGCACGCAACATCCCTCGCAACTCTTGATGCCGCACAAGATTCACAGGCCATTCGCGCTGCAGCATTGCCTGCAGACCGAGACAGCCAATCATGCAAAAGGTGCTCGAGATGAGAATGCCGCCGCTGAACTCGGCAAAAGCATGCACGTCGAGCACCTGCGCCATCACCAGCATGCGCAGCATCATCAAGCCCATCGCCAGCGCCAAGAGCGGCGCGTACCACAATTGCCGGACGCGGCGTGGCGATAACGTCAGAGGCAAGCGCATGGTCGGCTTCACGCCCGCGCCAGGGGATCAGCGGGACGCAGACTTGACCCCGTACATGTTGAGCCCGAACGGGTATACCCTCACCAGCTCAAGCAGCGCCCGGGGCCAGTACTTGATGTCGCGAACGCCAAGAGCAGCAAAACCGAAAGGATGCGGTCGCACGCCCGCACATTGCATCGCCCAAGCCAGACTCGATGCCGTGAAGTAGTTGATGTGCTCCGGTGGTATCCAGTGTTCACGGTCGCGCCACGAGGGGATCAACTGCCGTACATCGTGCCGGTTCGGCACGATCACGACCAAGACGCCTCCGGGCCTTAGGGCCTCGGTGCACGCACGTAAGAGCGCCCGAGGGTCGGCCACGTGCTCGATGACATTGTCCAGGACGACCGCACTGGCCGGCTCACGGAGCGAGGTTGAGGTAAAGAGCTCCGGGCGCACCGCGATACCACGTGCCGCCGCGTGCCGCGCAATCGAATTCGACGGCTCGAAGCCGACATAGCGATACCGGCCGGCAGCTTGCACTATGCGTCCCAACTCAGCGAACCCGGCGCCAACGTCGACGATAAGATCACCAGGCGCAAGCCGGTCTTCGAGCAGTCGATAAATCTGGCGATGCCGCGCTCGCCAAATCGGCACATAACCGGCGGGCAGATCCAGCTCTGTTGCCGTCGATTGCCTCACTCGCGGCGTGTAAGTAAAGCCACAGGCTTTGCAGGCAAGGATCTCCCAGCCAGCAACGGTGCGCACATATGCGCCCTCTGCAACACCACACAAGGGGCACCCCCTCACTAGTTCGCTCAATTCCCGACTCCCTTAACGTTTGCAGGATCGTACGGCGCACGGCATGCTCAGCTAGGTGCCCCCGTGGTTCCAACCAGAATGCATAGCGCGACGGATGGTGCTGCGCAATCTAGCGATCACCGACAGGTAGCCACTGCCGCACGCTGTCGATGTGGCGAAACAGCAGCCGACGGCGCACCGGTTCGTACACGCCTGTCTCCGGCTCTAGCGCATCAAGCAAGCCCCGCCAGTCGCGCCGCTCGATGCGCCTCAGCACCTCGTCCTCGGCACGCATATCGTCGGCGCATTCGTCGTCGTCGGCCTGAAGTTCGCCGCCGCGCAGCAGTTCGATGAAGCGCTCCGGGTCGGCGCTCATGTCGTACTTGAAACGGGTCGTGGCATCGGCGCGGACGAACCGGGTGTACTGCGGCACACGATGCACCATCGCATAGGCAAAACGAAGCGTCAGGCGGGGGATGGATTCGCGGCGGCTGGCTTGCTCGGCCGCTTCGAGTTCGGCATGCAGCTGCAGGCTGGCCAGCTCCTGCGACGACGCGACGGAGTCCCGGAAGCCGGCCTCCTGATAGATCGATGGTGCGATGCCGATCACCTGCTTGCCGAGGATACCCGCCTCCAGGGCGGCGCTACCGTTGGCCACGACAATCGCATCACATTGCTCGATCAGGCCGAGCGTGCTAGTGGCATCGGTGCTGGGAATCGCGTGAATGCCGCGGCGCGCAGCCCAGTCCGCATAGTGGCGCTCGGAGTACTCGCCACCCTGCCGACCGATCTTCTCGCCCCAGTTCGGGTGGCAGCGCAGCAACAGGTCGCGCGGCTCCAGCCGTAGGTGATCGATCAGGGCGTCGTACGCCGCCAGCGGGTCGGGCCAGCCGGATTCCCAGTCGGGATGACCCCATACCTCGTTGCGGCTGCTGGGAATGAGAAGGATTTTGCGCCGCCCACCCTGCACCGGCCAGGGCGCAGACGTGGCGCCGACGTTGTAGGCCCGCCATTCCTTGACGTTCTGGCGCAGAAAACGCCGGGCCACGTACGACGCGGCCTGCACCGCCTGCCGACCGGTCAATGGCAGATCACGCCAGCGCCCGATCAAGCGATGCACGCTGCCCAGGCCAAGACATGTCTCCTCGGGGTAGAGCTGGAGCCCATCGCCGAACCACGTACGCTCAAGGCTGACCACGCGCACGCCGAGCGACTTCGCAGCCTCGTAGATGGCGCGCGTCGCGTCCATCCGGCCGTTGAATACGCAGATGGCGTCGAGCCGCTGGTCGCATATCCAAGCTCGCGCCGCCTGGTGGCTCAGTTGCACAGCGGGGTCAAGACGCGCCGCAATCGCCTTGAACTCGGGGCCCGCATAGTCGGCATCGGACTCGAAGCGGCCCAACGTGCTGGCACTCGAATGTGTCCAACCAGGCTGCGCCGGCGCCGCGTCGCGCGGCGCGCTCTCGCCAATAGAAGTGATGTTGCTCCTCGTGTATGAGCGGATGCCACCGGCTCGACACTGCAGGCATTCTTGCCACGCCGGCCGGTCGCGCATCTCTCGCGTGTAGCAAGTAGGAAGGTCGGCGTCGCAGGTCAGAAAGAAGGCTTCGTGCCCCGCCTTCTCGGCGAGCCGGGCCAAGAAGTATGCGTGCTCGACGTGCGGGCGCCACGAGTAGATCGTGGCGAAGCCAATGCGCAACGGTTTCACGCCAGCAGATCCCACGACACCGGCGTCGCGTAGCCGACGTCCTTGGCAATCACTCGGCCGACAATCTGATCCAGGAACTTCGGCGCCAGCCCGTAACCGGGCCTCACGCTGCGCACAGCGTCAGCGGGCACTGTCTCTCCAGCCTTGAGCGGCTTGACGAAGTACAGCGAGCGGCGGAACTTCACGTTGCCTTGCTCGCTGGACTTACGGCCATAGTCGACACTGCCGAGCGCATCCCAGGCGGTGCGGCAGCCGCGGCATAGCGCCTCCAGTTCATGCGGCTCGAGCGAAAAGCTATCGTCCGGGCCGCCGCCGCTGCGGTCGAGCGTGAAGTGCTTTTCGACGATGGCAGCGCCCAGTGCGATGCTTGTCAGCGCGGTGGTGTTGTCTAGAGTGTGGTCCGACAGCCCGATCACTACGCCGAAGCGTTCCCGCATGTCCGCGATGGTGTGCAGGTTGTAGTCGGCCGCAGGTGCCGGATAGCCGCTGACGCAATGCAGCAGCGCGAGTTCCTTGCAGCCACCGGCTCGAGCGGCCCCGACGGCTTCGCCGATCTCATCGGCGTCTGCCATACCGGTCGAGATGATCATCGGTTTGCCGGTTCTTGCCACGTACCGGATCAACGGCAGATCCACCGCCTCGAACGAAGCGATCTTGTAGGCAGGAGCACCCAGGCTCTCGAGCAGGTCAACCGCGGTCGTGTCAAAGGGCGAACTGAAGATCGTGATGCCCACACGGCGCGCGTGTTCGAACAGCTTCGCATGCCATTCCCAGGGCGTGTGGGCCCATTGGTACAGGTCGTACAGGCTGCGGCCCGCCCACAGACCATCGCGGATTTGGAAGTCTTCGCGGTCGCAGTCCAGCGTTATCGTATCGGGCCGGTAGGTCTGGATCTTCACGGCTTGGGCACCAGCCGCCTTGGCCGCAGCGATGATCGCGAGCGCAGCGTCGACGCTGCCGTTGTGATTGGCCGACATCTCGGCAATGACGTAGGGAGGGCATGCCCGGCCGATACGCACGCCGTCGATCGCCAAGCTACTTTCCGTCATCGATTTTCTCCAAGGTAATCTTGTAGCGGCACCCGTGCAGATCGAAGAACGCGGGGTAGCGCTGCGGGTCGCACACGCGCAGCAAGTCGAACTGCTCGGCGATCGTGCCCGACGGATCGATTCTGCTGTCGGAAGGATTCCGCAAACGATGGTAGCTCGGGTCCACGCCGCGGCGTTGTGGCTGGGGCACGACGGTCGCCAGACGGTCGACCGCATGGTCCAGCAGCTTCATCTCCGCCGTGAAAAGCGTGTCGTTGATTTCGTTCCACAGCGCAGCCTTGTCGATGGCGATCGTCAGTTGGTGCCAGATCGCACCAGTATCGACCTTGTCCTCGGCCTCGAGCAGCGTCACCGTCAGGTGAGTTGCTCCGGCGAGGATTTGCCATATGTGCGGGTTCCAGCCGCGGCCCTGCGGCAGGTCACTGGCATGCAGGACCAGCGTCTTCGAGAATTTTGCACGGTCGCTGGCGGTCACGATCTCGCCGCAGGAAACGAGGAATAGCAGGTCTCCGCCTTGCAGATCGCGGCAGGTACGCAGCAGCGTCACTTCATGCTGCCCGCGACGAGAGTCCATCCAGCGGTGAATGAATGCGTTAACGGGATGCCCTTCGGATGTGCACAGGATGGTGATCTTCATGGCTGGACCTCATGGTGCGCAATGGCGGCCAAGACGCGGCCGGTGCCCAGGCCATCGACTATGCGCTCGGCGGTTGTGCTCAGGCGGCGCAGCGTGGATGGGACCATGGCGGACTGGAGGAGATGCGGCAGGGCAGCCAAGTCCGGCCCGGCGCCATCCTGCCGATCGGCCAGCGCCGCGGCGGCACCTGCTTCATGCAAGGCCTTCAGGATGCCACGCTGGTTCGCGGCCAGCGCGACAACGATGGATGGCAGGCCGAGGCAACAGCGTTCCCATGAGGTGGCGCCCGCGGCGCCGAGGGCCAGGTCGCTGTCCGCCATGAGCAGGGCCATGTCCTGCACGTTGGCCCGCACCTGCGTCGGCCAAGGCATGCGCGCAGCGACGTCCTGCACCTCGGCCAGCCAGGGTGCGGCGCTCCCCATCACCACGCAGATTCTCAGGTCGGCGGGCAGCGCGCAGGCACGCAGCGCCTCAAGCAATGCGCCGGTCACATTGGCTTGATCAACACCGCCTAGCGAGATCAGCAAATGCTGCACGTGCATGTCGCGGCGGCGCTCCAGGCTGTATGCGCGCATGGCGGCAAACTCGGGACGCAACAACGCGTAGCGCGGCCCGGCAAGGACTTCACACCCGGCACTCACGCGCCCGGCATAGTGCGCGCCGTCACGGCCCACGTTCTGGTCTAAAAGCAACTCGCACCGATGGTCTCGATCTGCCAGATCGTCGATGACAAGCATAGCGCCGGCATGCGCTGCCAACGCCTGCTCCCAGCCAGCTTCCAGCGCGTAATGGTCAACGACGATCCAGTCCGGTCGGATACCTTGCAGCGCCGCGATCGTCTGCGCGGCGTCCGAGTTCCAGTCGCAGCCCAGCCATGCGTCATGGGCCGCGACAGCCAGGCGTGACGGGTCGAGCGTCCCCATGGGCAGAACCGTCACCGCAAAGCCGCGATCGCGAATCAGGTTCGCGAGGTGCCCCGGGTGGCCGCGGCAGACGAAGCGGCAATCAGCACCCTCTAAGCGCAGCGCCGCTGCCAACGTCAGGCATCGCATGACATGGCCGGTGCCGATCTGCAGCGATGCGTCAGCACGGAAGACCACAGTCGCACCGGCGAGGCCCGTCATGCCGCTGCCTGCAGGGCCTTGAACATCCATTCGGCACGCACCCAGTCGTCCGGCGTATCGATGTCCTGCACCCGGTGCGGTGCCAGCACCACTGCCGTAGAGGCCGGGCCGAACAGCGTTTCGGCCGAGCACCATGCTGAGGCCAGGCCCCAATAGAACTGGCCGGCATCGTGGTAAGCCTCCTCGAGGTCTTGCGACCGGGTCTGGAAATGCTCAGGGTTGAACATCGATACTCGGCCCGCCGCGTCGGTGCGAATCGCGCGCTGGATTGGAAACGGGTACTTCGCGATCGAGAAGGCAAAGTCGCCGCCGCTGCGCTCAAGCACATCGAGACCGCGTTTGATGTCGTCGGCTACAAGAAAGGGTGCGGTCGCATAGATGCAACATACGAGGCTCGGCGCCTCTCCGGTGGCAGCCTGGCACTCGATCGCGTGGCGCACGACCGGGATCGTGCCTGCGTGGTCGTCAGACAGCTCGGGCGGGCGCACGAACGGCACCTCTGCGCCCGCATCACGCGCCACCTGCGCGATCTCGGCGTCGTCGGTGGAGACGATCACGCGGTCGAAGCAACCGCTACCGTGTGCGGCGGCGATCGACCAAGCAATGATCGGCTTTCCGCAGAACGGCTTGATGTTCTTGCGCGGGATTCGCTTGCTGCCACCGCGTGCGGGAATGACGGCTAGTTTCACGCCAGCAAGGCCCTGCCCAAGACATCGATCACACGATTCTGTTGGCCCTCCGTGAGGGTCGCGTACATCGGCAGGCTGATCGCCTCGGCGTAGTAACTCTCGGCCTCAGGAAAGGTACCACTCGCGTTCCCGAGCCGCCGGTAGTACGGCTGCGTGTGCAAGGGAATGTAGTGAACGTTGACGCCGATGTCCTGCGCGCGCAGCGCGTCGAACACAGCCCGACGGCGAGTCGCGTCGACACGCACCACGTACAGGTGCAGCCCCGAGTAGCAATCTGGATGCTGCCGCGGCGTGGTCAGCGGGAGACTGGCAAGCCGCTCGTCGTAGCGCCGCGCCAACTCGTGGCGCCGCCTCACGTAATCGTGCAGCCGCGTCGTTTGACTGAGCCCGAGTGCAGCCTGCAATTCGGACATACGGTAGTTAAAGCCCAGTTCGATCTGCTCGTAGTACCAGGGGCCATCCGGCTCGCGGCTCATCTGCGCCGGTTCGCGCGTCATGCCATGGCTTCGAAACAGCGCCATGCGTTCTGCGAGCTGCGCATCGTTCGTCAGGGCCATTCCGCCCTCGGCGCTGGTGATGATCTTCACCGGATGGAAGCTGAACACCGCGATATCGCTAAAGCGGCAATCGCCGACCGGCAGATTCTGGTAACGGCCGCCTACGGCGTGCGAAGCATCTTCGATGATGCTGAAGCCGTATTCGCGGCTCAGCGCGTAAATCGCGGCCATGTCGCAACTCTGCCCGGCGAGATGCACGGGCACGACGATCTTGGGCAGGCGGTTCTCGGTCCGGGCCTGCTCCAGTTTGCGCGCGAGTGCATCGGGGGACAGGTTGTAGGTACGCGGATCGATGTCGACGAAATCGACCCGCGCTCCGCAATAGAGAGCGCAGTTGGCGGACGCCAGGAAGGTGATCGGACTGGTCCACAGCCAGTCGCCCGGACCCAGTCCGAGGGCCAGGCAAGCGATGTGTAGCGCCGAGGTTGCGCTGTTTACCGCTACCGCGTGGCTGGCGCCACATGCGTCCGCCATTGCACGCTCGAAGCGCGGCACGATCGGGCCCTGCGTCAACCAATCCGACTGCAGCACCGACGTGACCGCCTCGACGTCGTCAGCGATCACGTCTTGGCGGCCGTACGGGATGTGCGACATCAGATCTTCCCGATCTTGTGCTGGTTGGTTTGAATCCAGGATCGCAGCATGTCAACAGTCATCCATTCTGGGTTGTTGTCGCTCGAGTAGACGAAACCCTCAGGCACCTTGATGCCATCCTTGATGCGGGCTGGATCCACGCTCCATTTGTGAATGGCAGGAAGAATCTTGAAGTGCTCCGGATACTCGTAAGTGTAGAAAGCATCCTCTGCGCTGATCATCTGTTCGTGCAGCTTTTCGCCAGGACGGATGCCGATCATCTCGAGCTCCGCGCCCGGCGCGACTGCTCGAGCAACATCGGTGATGGCCATGGATGGGATCTTCTTCACATAGATCTCCCCGCCCTGCATGTCAGCGAAGGCATGCCACACAAGCTCTACGCCCTGCTCCAAGGAAATCATGAAGCGGGTCATCCGCTTATCTGTGATGGGCAAAACCCCTTTATCTTTGATAGACATAAAAAACGGGATAACAGACCCCCGCGAGCCCATGACATTCCCGTAGCGAACAACGGCAAAGCGGGTATCGTGACCACCTGCATACGAGTTTCCCGCCACAAACAGTTTGTCAGAGGCCAGTTTCGTTGCGCCATACAGATTGATTGGACTGCTGGCTTTGTCGGTAGACAAGGCCACGGCGCGTTTGACGCCTTTGTCTATGCAGGCATCGATCACATTCATCGCGCCGTTGATATTCGTCTTTACGCATTCGAAGGGGTTGTATTCCGCAGTGGGAACAATTTTTGTCGCGGCCGCATGCACCACATAGTCGACGCCATCCAATGCACGGTGGAGCCGCTCGCGGTCACGCACATCGCCGATAAAAAAGCGAACTCGAGGATCGCCCTCGTATTTCTTTGCCATCTCCCATTGCTTCATCTCGTCGCGCGAGTAGACGATGACCTTTCTAGGGTTGTACTTCGCCAGGGTCATTGAGACGAAGGTGTGTCCGAATGAGCCCGTTCCGCCAGTAATGAGGATCGACTTTTCAGAGAGCATTGCTTGCCTTTACCTTATGCGCACGACCGCAAATTTTCGACGATCTCTTCACCTTCAGGAGCTATTGCCACGGAAGAGAACGAGCTAAGTTTCTTGGAGCCTTCCGGCATGTAGTGAGGCACGAGCAGTTGCAGCACCCTTGTCATTGCTTCGACATCGTCACTGCGGGCGGTGTTTAGCAAGGTTTGCAGATGATCTTTGAGGAAGGGCCAAGCCATGAAGTCTTCACGCGCGCGAATGATGCGTGGGTGCTCGGTGGGCAGCGGGTTCTCCCCAATGAGCAATTCTTCAAACAACTTCTCACCAGGCCGCAGCCCCGTAAAGTCGATATGTATGTCGCCTTTCGGGCGTACTTCATCGCGCACGGTCAGCCCTGACAAAGCAATCATCCGTTTGGCCAGGTCGAGGATTTTGATCGGCTTGCCCATGTCGAGCACAAAAAGATCTCCCCCCTCAGCCATAGCGCCTGCATGCAAGACCAGTTGGACTGCCTCGGGAATCGTCATGAAGTAACGCACAACTTCGGGATGGGTGACGGTGATCGGACCTCCCTCGGCAATCTGGGAGCGAAACAGCGGCACCACGCTGCCACTTGAGCCAAGCACATTGCCAAAGCGCACCATCGAAAAGCAGGTATGACGGCGCTTGGTCTCGACCGGAATGTCGCCGCTGTCGTCGAAAGGATGTACATCGCTGGCAGCCAGGGACTGCAAGACCATTTCGGCTACCCGCTTGCTGGCACCCATGATGTTTGTCGGTCGAACAGCCTTGTCCGTGGAGATCAGGACGAAGCGATCGACATTCGCATCGATGGCGACGTGCGCCATGTTCAGGGTGCCGAGTACGTTGTTGACGATACCTTCGCCAGCGTTGGACTCCACCATGGGTACGTGCTTGTAAGCCGCGGCGTGATACACGACGGCAGGTCTGTGCGTGCGGAAGATCGCGGACATGCGCTCGAAATTGCAGACGTTCGCCAGGAGCGGCACCAGCCGCACGTCTGTTCCGCTGCGCGTGACCAGCGAGGCCAGCTCTTGATGGATGCGGTAGAGCGCGAATTCGCTGTGTTCGACCAGCAGCAGTTCGCTCGGCTTCTGAAGCGCAATCTGGCGACAGAGTTCACTGCCAATGCTGCCGCCAGCGCCGGTCACCAGAACAACCCGCCGCGCGAGACTCTGGGCCAGTAAATCCGGCTGGGCCGCGACCGGCTCGCGCCCCAGCAAGTCCTCGATGTCGAGGTCCCTGAAGTCCTCAACGGTGACACGCCCACTCGCCAGGTCGGCCAAGCCAGGCAGCGAGCGAATGCGAACGGGCAAGGACTGCAGTTGTCCAATGATTTGGTTGCGTCTTTGACGGCTCACGCTCGGCACCGCGAGAAGAATATCCGTGATCGCATGCCGGGCCACGACACCCGCGGTTTCGGCGTAGGCGTAGACCTTGACCCCATTGATCGTGCGCCCGACCTTCTGAGGATCGTCATCGACGAAACCGACCAGCGAGTAGTCGTGTGTTCCCGAGAGCGCGGCCGCGGTCTGCGCCCCCGCGATGCCGGCGCCATAGATCAGCAAGGGCGTGCCGCGGGCACGGGTGCGGCTGGCAATCCATTGCCAGCCCAGCGCACGGCTCGATGCGACGAGGATCAGGAAGAGGAGCGGCTGCAGCACGATGAGGCTGCGAGGGATGCCCTCCCAATGGAAAAGCAGCCAAACGAGCGGGCACAGCACAAAGCCGTACAGCGCGACAGCACGGCCCGTCGCCAGGATCGATGCCACGCCCGTGTAACGGAAGATCGCCTTGTACAGGCCCAGCCGAAAGAAGATCGGAATGGCCAGCGCGGGCGCCACCGCGTAGGCGACCCGTTCGGCGCCCACGGGCCAGTGCAGCGTGTCGAGCCGCAACGTGAACGCGAGCCACATCGACACCAGCGCGAGCACGGCGTCGAGCGCCATGACCACCATGCGCTTTCGGGAGCGAGACCAGCTCAGGATCGTGTCTTGCATCGCTTTGCGGTCATTGGACCTTCAGATCGAGACGGGGAAAGGACACCGGCTCGGCACCCGGATGTTCGCTCGCGAATTCGCCCCAGGCGACTCGAAGCTTGTCGCAGTAGGCACGCGAGAAGAGCAGGCACGATTGTCGCAGCGCTTCGTGTGCGGCCAGCGGCCGCCCGTTGAGCGCGGCGGCCTTGGCATATCGCAAGAGCGCGTTCTCTACGGGATAGCGCCTGGCCGTCAAGCGCAAGCGCTCGATCTCGCTCGCCGGCATGCCTTCGCGCGGCTCGATGCGCAGGTTGACAAGCGCGGCCTGCAATCCGTTCAGGATATGAATCTCGGGCGCCGGAGGGGGCGCCCGAACACCGATGCGGGCGGCTCGCAAGCGCTGGGATTGCACGTCCAACTCAATGGCGCGGTAGTCCTTCCACATGAGCAGCAGGACGCTGCCCAGCGCAACCACGAGGGCCGCCGACACAGCGCGTGGCAGCCGGGCGGGCGCAACGAGCGCCGAGCGCGCGTTCAGGATGCCCATCATCAGCGCGACCGGAACCAGGAAGAACGCCTTGCAATGCGGCAACTCGAGCAAGCCGTGCAGCGTGAATGTGCCGAGGCCCAGTAGGATCAGGATCTGCTCGGCGCTGGCGGCACGCCGCACCTGCCACCAGAACCAGAGGCCCAGCAGTGCAGCGATGGCCAGGCCCAGGGGCGCCCCGTTCCACACCATCAAGTCGAGCACGAGGTTATGGGCGTGCTGGATGCCCATTTTCAGGTCGGCGTACTGGGGCAGCTCGTCGACCTGGACCAATCGGCCCTGGTTCCAGCCGTAGCCAAGCCATGGCCGATGCTGTATGCCATCGACCATCATGGACCAGATCTCCGGTCGAAGCCCCGAGCTCAGCCGCGAACCAAGACCGTCGGCCCCACCGGCACCGATGAGGTCGGTTGCCAATTTCCAGCCGAGCGCCAGCACCGCGAACCAGAGTCCCAGCCCGACGAAAACCAACCTGTGCTTCGCGGTCCCCAGAGGAGCCGGCGAGACCCACGCGACGGCCAGCAACAGTGCAATGCCGAGCCAGCCCGTGCGGGACTGCGTGCTCGCGACCCCGAGCAGCACGGTAGCTGCGGCAAACACTGCAACCCGGCCGCCGATGCGCTGTCGGGCGTGGGCCCACCACAAACCGATGAGCCCCCACAGCAGCAGCGTGCTCAGCTCGTTGGCCTGGCCCACATTGGCCATGGAGCGGGTGCCTATCGAGATGGGGGCCATCAAGGGGCCCCAGTCGAGCAGGAGCCATTGCGCCAGCGCGAGCGCCGTGGAGACCAAGGCGGCCATGACGAAACCGGCGAACAGCGCGTCCGGCAGGCGGCCCGGGGCTAGTGCCTCGCAGGACCTGGCGATCGCGACCGACACGGCACAACCCAGAAGGTACACGCTGACCAGAGGCGCTTCGCCAGGAAACGCAAACATGCCACCCGCGGCCTGCAGCAGGGGAATCAGCGCAGCAGCAGCGAAACCCAGCGAGAGCAGGTCGAAATCCATTCGCGCACGCCGCGTCACCGCCCACAGGGCCAGCGGCAGGACAGCCAGACCGGCGGCGACCTCGCTGTAGAGCGTGGGCCACGGATAGGAATGCACGGGAATCAGCCACGGCAGGGCGAAGCCGAAGGCCAATAGCGACCAGCCCACACCTGTCGACGGATTGCGAGTCGAGCGGGCCCTCGGCACCGCCGCCGCGATGCTCACCAAAGCTTGGGAAGGATTCGACATGGGACAGCTTGTTCCGTCGTCAAAAGCAGCTACTGCCTCGCATCGGGTTTGTCGAGATGAAGGACGGCTCCGCGTTGCCAGAAGCGCGGCGGAGACACATTGCCTGAATCATTGGACGATTGGCGCGACAGCAGGTCGCGGCCATGGACAGCCCACATGCCCGCCAGCAGCATCGCGGACACCAGCATGATCGGCGCGCGCGACCTGAGTTTCGCCGCCGGAGCGGCGGCCGCCGCGGCTGTATCGATTGAGCGCTTCCGGTAACACGCCAGCGCCCATCCAGCCATCCACATGATCAGCAGCTGGCTCAAGGGATAGACAAACGCGCCTGAAAACAGACTGTTCATGACACAAGCCAAGAGGCCGCCGAGGCAAAACGGAGGAATCCAGCGATGCCCCCGAATCGACCGGTAGAGCAGCAATCCGATGAGAACGACGGTGCCCACCCCCAAGAATCCGTACTCCCCGATCCATTGCAGCGCAATATTGTGAGGGTGCATCGCGATCACGAGGCCGTCGTGCCTTCCGAATTGATCGCCGCCTATTCCGACCCACGGCGATCGGGCCCAGGATTCCACGAGGCCGCCCCACAAATCGCTTCGGGAGGAAGTGCTCAGGCGAAATACGGTCTTGGTCGTATGGTCCGAGTCGAAGAGCCATCGCATGCCGTAGAAGAATGCCCCCGCGACAGCGAGCGACGAAACCGGCAGACGAAGCAGGGCTGAATCCTTTCGAAGAAGCGCCACCAGCAGCAGCGCGCTCGTCGTGGACAGCAGGACCGAGCGGGCGCCGTCTTGCCAGAGTGCAAGCAGATAGAGTGTCGACAGCAGCCAGACCAACGGCGTCATCCGCGCGCGCGCCAATCCGCCGGGCCTGTGCCAGAGCAGGAACAGGCACGGAAGCAAGGCATCGTCGAATTCGCGGATCGTCGAGAACACCAATTGCCAGTCGTTCCATGTGCCGCTCAGGCAAAGATCGATGGTGCTCAACACCATCAGCCAGATATTGAGCAACGGGGTCAGCGCCAGGATCACCGCGCTTCGATCCTGCCTTTGCGGGTCGCCTTCGAAAAGGCTCGCGCCAAAAAACACCCCTAGAAACAGCATGCCATACAGCGTGGCGTCGGCGATGGAGAACGGCGACCACCGAGTGCCATGCAGGCAAATCGCCAGAAACGCCAGTGAAATCGCCCAGATCCAGAGGCCGGACCACGGCCTTCTATGAATGACCGCGGGCAGGCGAATGACGGAGCAGACGATGAGAATCGACAGGCAGATGATCTGCGCTTTTCGATAGAAATCGTACGGATCCGCGATGCCGAAGAAAGTGATGATGCCGGAAAATGCGACGACGGCGAACGCGGGAATCATCCACGCCAGAAGGCCGTCTGCGAATTTTCGATGCGTCATGAAAGAAGGTCGCGAACAAAAAAGCGGCCTCGAGGGCCGCTTCTATCACCGGTCCACGATCAGGTGGGACGGCATTCGGAAGGCAAGAACTTGGCAGAAATAGCAGAGGAGCACGTCCACTTCAATTGACCCGTACCCGCAGTGACTTCGACGGGAGTCAGCAAAATGGTACCAGTGGCGTTGGGCACAGTCGACGTGATGGTCACGAGGCCCGAGCTAGCTGTGATGGCCACGTTCGAGACGTACTTCGTGGCGCCAGGGAATTCATAGCCGGTGTTGGACGCCGTGACCGAAGCAAGAGTACCGAGCGAGGAAGTCGTTTCAGCGACTGCCAGCTTGGCCGGAGCGCCCATGACGAGCACTTCGGAGATCTTGGCGCGGGTGGTGTAATCCTGATACGCCGGCAGCGCCACAGCAGCCAAGATACCGATGATCGCCACAACGATCATCAGTTCGATAAGGGTGAAACCCTTTTGCACATTGCGTGCGATGGAACGACGGTTCATTCAAAAACTCCAGTTGGTTGAAGGGCCCGAGGAAGGCCCCCGGTGCGTTCAACCTCCGCAGCATCTGTGCCATCTCGCCTTCTTGCGTCTGACGTGCACCTTGGTGTGCATTTGTTCACGTTCGAGATACAACGTGTGACACAACTTGTTGCGAATGCCACACAGGCTCTGACAAATTTTGTCAGCCGGCCAACCACTGTGGTCAGACCTGCAGCACCCCCGCCGCTTCCAGCCATCGGATGTCCCACCCCTTCGTCCCCTGCACTCGCGAGCCAGCCGCCAGCATGTCGATCTGGCTCATAATCTCTTCGGTCTCGGCCGGCTTGGTGTGGGTGATATAGATCGGGTAGCTCTTACCCGCCGCGATATTAGCCAGCTCGTCAGCCAAAGTCGCAGGCGACAAATGCAAGCTGCGCTGCGCCAAAGCCTGCTCCCGATTGCTGAACGCCGTCTCGATGACCAGAATGCCCACATCGAGCTGGTTCACCCGCTGCCAAAAGGCCGGATTGCGCTCGGTATCTCCACTGAACACCCAGTTCGGCCCACCTCCCGCGCAGCGCACGGCGTAGCCGCAAGCCGGCACAGTATGCACAGCCGGCAGCACCTCGACGTTCTTGAGCGCCCGGGTTCCGAGCTCGAACTGCTGCCCCACCACAATGTCATGAAAGCTCACAAACGGCGCCTCGCGACTTGGAATGCTCGCGAAATCCGGCCAGATCACGTTGTTGAACACATGGGCGCGCAGCGCCTCGATGGTGGCGCGCAGGGCATGCACGCGCAGCGGCTTGCTGCGGCGGCTGGCCACGGCGTCGATCATCAGGGGCAGCGCGGCGATGTGGTCGAGGTGCGAATGGGTGAGCACCACGTCGTCGATGGCGGCCATTTCGTCCAGGCTCAGGTCGCCGACGCCGGTGCCGGCGTCGACCAGCAGGTCGCTGTCGACCAGGAATGACGTCGTGCGGCAGTCCTTGGCGATGGCGCCCGAGCAACCCAACACGCGCACCTGCATATGCGAGGCCTTCTGTTTTCTATTTGGTTTCGAACCGGGTTGCACCATCCCAGTTCTGGTCTTTGGGCTGCAACGCCATTGAGGCTAAACGCTGTGCGTAGCGCTGGTAAAGGACTTTTTTGGCATCTCCAGCCGGCAGTGGGGTCAACAGACTTTGGCCCCGTACGAAAGCCTCAGCGCGGCCAGCCGGCGCTCAGCCGGCGACGAACTGCATCCGCGTGCCGCCGAGCTCGAGCACGTCGCCGTCCTGCAGCGCGACGGCCTCGTTGCCGAGCGGTTCGCCGTTGAGCTCGGTGCCGCCGTCGATGGGCGACACCACGTAGCCGTGCAGGCGCCGCGTGACGGCGGCGACGGCCACGCCGGGCTTGCCGATGGTGGTGACGACCTTCTGCAGGGAGAACTCGCGCCCGGCGCCGCTGCCCGACAGGACGCGCATGACGGCCACGCCGGTGCCGCCGCCGAAGGGCTGGTGCACCGTGGGTGCGGAACTGAGGGGAATCGGGCCCGACGGTGCCGGCGCGATATGCGGCGCCGGCCCGCCGTCGGAGGCGCCGCTGCCCACCAGGTAGCGGATCTTGTACTTGCCGACCTCGACCACGTCGTTGTGCTCGAGCGCCTGCTTCTTGACGGCGCGCCCGTTGATGTAGGTGCCGTTGGTGCTGTTGAGGTCTTCCAGGTAGACGTCGCCGCCGATCATGTGCAGCACGGCGTGCTCACCGCTGATCGCCAGATTGTCGATCACGATGTCGTTGTACGGCCGCCGTCCCAGCGTGGTGCGGTCCTTGGCGAGCGTCACCTCCTTGATGACGACACCATCGATCGAAACGATCATCTTCGGCATGGCCGACTCCTCGATCTCATTTTTGTTGGCTATCCGGATGCCTCGAGAGCTTCACCTGAGCCTGCTCTGGCGAGGACAACCGAAATGTTGTCCCTGCCGCCATTGTCATTCGCAGTTGAAACCAAAAGTGTTGCTTTCTCCGAAAGACCGATATCTTGTAACAAAAGTGTGAAAAGCTGCGCGTCGGGGACCATCTCGCTCAGCCCATCGGAACATAGCAGGAAAAGGTCGCCAGGCTTCACGTTGTGCTCATGCATTTCGAGCTCGACATGGCGTTCGATGCCGAGCGCCCGCGTCACCAGGTTGCGGTGCGGCGACTGGATGGCCTGCTCGGGCGTGATCGCGCCGGCGTCGAGCTGCTCCTGCAGCAGCGAATGGTCGCGCGTGAGCTGTTCGAGCTTCTCGTTGCGCAGTCGGTAGCAGCGCGAGTCGCCGATGTGGCCGACGATCGCGCGCTTGGGCCCGAAGGCGGCCAGTACGAGCGTGGTGCCCATGCCCTGCAGTTGCATGTTCGCGACGCCGGCTTCGAGGATGGCCGCGTTGGCCTCGTCGGTACCGGCCTGCAGCGCGCGGCGCACGGCCCGCGGGTTGGCGGTCGGCCCGGCGTGGGCCAGCCAGCGGCCGAAGCTGGCTTGCAGCAAGGCGATGGCCATGCCGCTGGCCACCTCCCCGCCGTTGTAGCCGCCCATGCCGTCGGCCAGGAGAACCAGGCCCAGCGAGGCGTCGAAGGCGATCGTGTCTTCGTTGTTGGCGCGCACCCGGCCGGGGTCGGTGAGCGCGGCGAAGTCCCAGGTCAGTGAGCCGGTGTCAGGAGAAACGGATACGCCCAGGTTCGCCATGAATCAGTGTGGTTGAGGGAGCCGGTCGCTCAGTGCGCGGCGGCGGCCGCGTGCCTTTGCTGCCAGCGGCCGACAGCGACGACGAAAAATGCGCCGGCCGCGGCGCCTGCATAGTGCAGCCAGGGGTTGGCTGCCAGGGCGCCGCGCAAGGCGACGTCGCTCACGATGGCCTCGCCGCCGACCCAGCCGATCAGCGCGGCGCCCAGCATGATGATGATCGGGAAACGTTCCATGAGCTTGATCATGAGGGTACTGCCGAAAATCACCAACGGGATGCTGATGGCCAGGCCGAGGATCAGCAGCACCATGCTGCCCTGCGCCGCGGCGGCGACCGCGATCACGTTGTCCAGGCTCATGACCAGGTCGGCCAGCAGGATGGTCCGCACGGCAGCGAGCATGCTGCCGTATTCCTTTTCCTCGCCGTTGTCGCCTTCCTCATCGCCGAGCAGCTGCACGCCGATCCACAGCAGCAGCGCGCCGCCGAGGATCTGCAGATAGGGCAGCGCCAGCAGCTTGGCGGCGACCACGGTGAGCGCGATGCGCAGCACCACGGCCGCGCCCGAGCCGAACAGCACGGCCTTCTTCTGCTGATGCGGCGGCAGCGAACGGGCGGCCATCGCGATCACCACCGCGTTGTCTCCCGAAAGAATGATGTTGATCCAGACAATCTTGACGAGCCCGATCCAGAAATCGGCAGTTTGCAAATAATCCATGTCTCATATCCACTGTTATGTATTGAAAAAGCGCCCGCAACGTGAATTGCGAGCGCTTTTGTTCTTGTGTGGTCGAGGAACGCGGAAGTTTTAGAGCAGCGCCTTGAGGCGCTTGGCCAGCTCCGAGAAGTTTCGTGTGACCGTGAAACCGCACTCTTCCATGATGGCGAGCTTGGCATCCGCCGTGTCGGCGCCGCCCGAAATCAAGGCGCCCGCGTGGCCCATGCGCTTGCCCGGGGGGGCGGTCACGCCGGCGATGAAGCCGACGATCGGCTTCTTCATGTGGTCCTTGCACCAGCGCGCCGCATCGGCTTCGTCGGGGCCGCCGATCTCCCCGATCATGATGACGGCGTCGGTGTCGGGGTCGTCGTTGAAGGCCTTCATCACGTCGATGTGCTTCAGGCCGTTGATCGGATCGCCGCCGATGCCCACTGCGCTCGACTGGCCGAGGCCGATCTCGGTGAGTTGCGCCACGGCTTCATAGGTCAGCGTGCCGGAGCGGCTGACCACGCCGATACGGCCCTTCTTGTGGATGTGGCCGGGCATGATGCCGATCTTGATCTCGTCGGGCGTGATCAGGCCGGGGCAGTTCGGGCCCAGCAGCAGCGTCTCTTTGCCGCCGGCGGCAACCTTGGCCTTCATCTTGTTGCGCACTTCGAGCATGTCGCGCACCGGGATGCCCTCGGTGATGCAGATCGCCATGTCCAGGTCGGCTTCGACGGCTTCCCAGATCGCGGCGGCAGCGCCGGCCGGCGGCACGTAGATCACCGACACGGTGGCGCCGGTTTGCGTCGCGGCTTCCTTCACCGAACCGAAGATCGGGATGTTGAAGATCGACTCGCCGGCCTTCTTCGGATTCACGCCGGCCACGAAGCAGTTCTTGCCGTTCGCGTATTCCTGGCACTTCTCGGTGTGGAACTGACCGGTCTTGCCGGTGATGCCCTGGGTGATGACTTTGGTGTCTTTGTTGATGTAGATCGACATGACGTTTCCTTAGGCTTTCTTGACCGCCGCGACCACTTTCTGGGCCGCTTCCGCCATGGTGTCGGCGCTGATGATGGGCAGGCCCGAATCGGCCAGCAGCTTCTTGCCCTCGACCTCGTTGGTGCCCTTCATGCGCACGACCAGCGGCACTTGCAGGTTCACGGCCTTGCAGGCTGCGATCACGCCAGTCGCGATGGTGTCGCACTTCATGATGCCGCCGAAGATGTTGACGAGGATGGCCTCGACGTTCTTGTTCTTCAGCATGATCTTGAAGGCTTCGGTCACCTTCTCTGGGGTGGCGCCGCCGCCCACGTCGAGGAAGTTGGCCGGCTCGCCGCCGAACAGCTTGATGGTGTCCATGGTCGCCATCGCGAGGCCGGCGCCGTTCACCAGGCAGCCGATGTTGCCGTCCAGCGAGATGTAGGCGAGGTCGAACTTCGAGGCTTCGACTTCGGCCGCGTCTTCTTCGTCGAGATCGCGCAGGGCAACGATATCGGGATGGCGGAACAGCGCGTTGCTGTCGAAGTTGAACTTGGCGTCCAGGGCAATGATGTTGCCCTTGCTGTCACGGTTGAGCGGATTGATCTCGACCAGCGACGCATCCGTCTCCATGTAGCAGGTGTAGAGCTTCTTGAAGATGTCCACGGCTTGCGCGGTGGAATCGGCCGGGATGCCGATGCCGTCGGCGATCTGCTTGGCCTGCGCGTCGGTCAGTCCGTCCTTCGGGTCGGCGAAGACGGTGATGATCTTTTCGGGCGACGAGTGCGCGACTTCCTCGATGTCCATGCCGCCTTCGCTGGAAGCGATGAAGGCCACCTTCTGCGTTGCGCGGTCGGTGACGGCAGAGACGTAGTATTCCTTCTGGATGTCGGCGCCGTCCTCGATGTAGAGGCGGCGGACCTTCTGGCCTTCGGGGCCAGTCTGGTGGGTCTTGAGCTGCATGCCGAGGATGTCGCCGGCGAGCTTCTTGACGTCGTCGATGCTCTTGGCGACCTTCACGCCGCCGCCCTTGCCGCGGCCGCCGGCATGAATCTGGGCCTTGACCACCCACACGGGGCCGCCGAGTTTCTGTGCGGCTTCCACCGCCTCCTGCACCGTGTATGCCGGGATGCCGCGGGGCACAGGCACACCGAACTTGGCAAGAATTTCCTTGCCTTGGTACTCGTGAATCTTCATGAGGGTGTCTCTCGGAACGAGGTTGAGAACGGGAGAATTTGGGTTGTTGTCCACGGGCCACGGCGTGTAGGCAATCGGGCGGCGGACAGCAGGCGACTGTATCATGGTGCGCCGCACCAACGGCTGACCGTTCCTGCGGTCAATACGTAATTTCTTCTTACGCGACTTCCCAGGCAATCCGAGGCTTCCACCATGCCCAAGGTCTTCATCGACGGCGAAGCCGGTACCACCGGCCTCCAGATTCGCGAGCGGCTCCAGCAGATGCCGCAGATCGAACTCGTGAGCATCGCGCCGGAGCTGCGAAAGGACGTGGCCGCCAAGCGCGAGCTGATGGCCGGCGTCGACCTGGTGGTGCTCTGCCTGCACGACGATGCCGCGCGCGAATCGGTGGCGCTCGTCGACCAGCTCGAAGGCCAGGGACGCCGCCCCAAGATCATCGACGCCTCGACCGCGCACCGCACCGCCGCCGGCTGGGTGTTCGGTTTCCCTGAACTCGTGGCCGGCCAGAAGGAGGCCGTGGCCAAGGCCGAGCGCGTGGCCAACCCCGGCTGCTACGCGACCGGCGCGATCGCCATCGTGCGGCCGCTGATCGATGCCGGCCTGCTGCCGGCCGACCATGCGATCGCCCTGCCCTCCGTCAGCGGCTACTCGGGCGGCGGCCGCACCATGATCGAGGCCTACGAGGGCGGAAAGGCACCGCTGTTCGAGACCTACGCGCTGGGCCTCAAGCACAAGCACATCCCCGAGATCATGAAGTACACCGGCCTCACGCGCCGGCCCGTGTTCATCCCCTCGGTGGGCAACTTCAAGCAGGGCATGCTGGTGCAACTGCCGCTGCACCTGGACGAGCTGCCCGGCCGGCCCAAGGCCGGCGACCTGCAGGAGGCGCTGGCGGCGCACTACGCGAAGAGCAACACGCCCGAGAAGTTCGTGAAGGTGCTGCCGCCCACCGAGGACGGCAAGATCGACGCCCTCGCGCTCAACGACACCAACGAGCTCGAGATCCGCGTGTTTCCGAACGAAGACCACCGCCATGCCGTCGTCATCGCGCGGCTGGACAACCTGGGCAAGGGCGCCAGCGGCGCCGCGGTGCAGAACCTCAAGCTGATGCTCGGGCTCTGAGCCCCGCGGCCGCGTGCGGCGCGGCCTTCACTCGTTCGGGTCGTGCCGCAGAACCTTTGCGACAACCGCGGAGGCGAATCCGCGCGCCAGCAAAAAGCGCGTCTGCTTGGCGCGCTCCGCCGCGTCATGCGGCAGCGTGCCGAAGCGCTGCCGCCACACTTCGAGCGCACGGTCGAACTCGCTGCTCGAGAGGCCGGCGAGCGCCTCGGCCACCGCTTCGGGCGCAATGCCCTTGTGCAGCAGCTCCTGGCGCACGCGCGCCGCGCCGTGCCGGGCCGCGCGCTGGTGCAGCACCGACTGCACTACCCTCGCCTCGCTGATGAAATCCCTGGCGGCCAGCTCGTCGAGCGCACGCGCCAGCGTGCCGGGCTCTTCCTCGTACCTGGCCAGCTTGCGCTCGAGCTCGCTGCGCGAGTGCTCGCGCTGGCTCAGCAGGCGCAGGGCGCGGCCTTTGAGAGAAGGAGCGCTGAAAGCCATTGCACGAGGCTTACTTCTCGGCGGGCGTGACGTCCGCCGCTTCGGCCAGAAGCGGAATGCCCAGCGATTCGCGCACCTTGTTCTCGATCTCGCGCGAGAGTGCCGGGTTCTCGCGCAGGAACTCGCGCGCGTTGTCGCGGCCCTGTCCGATCTTCTCGCCGTTGTAGGCATACCAGGCGCCCGACTTGTCGACGATCTTGGCGGTGACGCCCATGTCGATGATCTCGCCCTCGCGGCTGATGCCTTCGCCGAACAGGATGTCGAACTCGGCCGTCTTGAAAGGCGGCGAGACCTTGTTCTTCACCACCTTGACCTTGGTCTCGTTGCCGATCGCCTCGTCGCCCTTCTTGATGGTGCCGATGCGGCGGATGTCCAGGCGCACCGAGGCGTAGAACTTCAGCGCATTGCCGCCGGTGGTGGTTTCGGGCGAGCCGAACATCACGCCGATCTTCATGCGGATCTGGTTGATGAAGATGACCATGCAGTTGGTCTTCTTGATGGTGGCGGTGAGCTTGCGCAGCGCCTGGCTCATCAGGCGGGCTTGCAGGCCGGGCAGCGAGTCGCCCATTTCGCCTTCGATTTCGGCCTTGGGCGTGAGCGCGGCGACCGAGTCGATCACGATCAGGTCGACCGCGCCGGAGCGCACCAGCGAATCGACGATTTCCAGCGCCTGCTCGCCGGTGTCGGGCTGGCTGATCAGCAGGTCCGACAGGTTGACGCCGAGCTTCTGCGCGTACTGCACGTCGAGCGCGTGCTCGGCATCGACGAAGGCGCAGGTACCGGCCTGGCGCTGCATCTCGGCGATGACCTGCAGCGTGAGCGTGGTCTTGCCCGAGGATTCCGGACCGTAGATCTCGATCACGCGGCCGCGCGGCAGGCCGCCGACGCCGAGCGCGATGTCGAGGCCGAGCGAGCCGGTGGAAACCACCTGGATGTCTTCCAGCGCCTCGCCCTCGCCCAGCCGCATGATCGTGCCCTTGCCGAACTGCTTTTCGATCTGCGCCAGCGCGGCCTGGAGGGCCTTGGCCTTTTCGCTGCCTGCAACCGAGATGCTGGTGCCTTTGACGAGTGCGTCCATGTGGAAATCTCCTTGAATATCAATGGGTTGTGTTGGGCTTGTCCAATCTGCTTTTAACCACAGGCTGGATGCTTGAACAGTAGTGTAGGGGTTGATGGATTCGAGTAAACCAATTTTTTGGTCAGTTTGCTTTACTATCGAGAGCCGTGACCGACCCGCTGTTTCCGATCGACCCCGACGCCTGGCGCCAGACCCACCTGGGCCGCCTGCTGGGCCACGCCATGCGCCGCTTCGACGAGCGCGTGCTGGCGCTGATGGCGCACGACGCCGACGTGCCGCTGGCGCTGTCGAACCTCGCGGCGCGCGCGCAGGTGAGCGCGGCGCACATCCACGTCACGCGCCATCTGGCGCGCGAAGGCTCGCGCCTGACCGAACTCGCCGAGCGCGCCGGCATTACCAAGCAGGCCATGGGCACGCTGGTCGACCAGTGCGAGGCCTGGGGCCTGGTGACGCGCGGCCCCGATCCGCTCGATGCGCGCGCGCGACGTGTGCTGTTCACCGCCGATGGGCTGGCCTGGCTGGAAGCCTTCCGCCATGCCGTGGGCCAGGCCGAGCGCGAGTTCCGCGCCAGCGTCGGCGACGAGATCGCCACCGTGGTAACCATCGGTCTCGAAGCCTATGCCGCGGCCTAGAATTCGAGCGTCTGGAGACACGCCATGCGAATACTGATTGCGGAAGACGACCAGGTGCTGGCGGATGCCCTGCTGCGCAGTCTGCGCACCTCGGGCTCGGCGGTCGACCACGTGGCGACCGGTTCGCAGGCCGACGCCGCGCTGATGACCAACAGCGAGTTCGATCTGCTGATCCTCGACCTCGGCCTGCCCAACATGCACGGCCTCGAAATCTTGAGACGGCTGCGCGCCCGCGGTTCGCAGCTGCCGGTGCTGGTGCTGACGGCGGCCGACAGCGTGGAGGAACGCGTCAAGGGCCTGGACTACGGGGCCGACGACTACATGGCCAAGCCCTTCTCGCTGCAGGAACTCGAGGCGCGTGTGCGCGCGCTCACGCGGCGCGGCATGGGCGCCACCAGCAACGCGATCAAGCACGGCCCGCTGGTCTACGACCAGGCCGGCCGCGTGGCGACCATCGACGGCAAGATGATCGAGCTCTCGGCGCGCGAGCTCGGCTTGCTCGAAGTGCTGCTGCAGCGCGCCGGCCGGCTGGTGAGCAAGGACCAGCTGGTCGAGCGGCTGTGCGAGTGGGGCGAGGAAGTGAGCCTCAACGCGATCGAGGTCTACATCCATCGGTTGCGCAAGAAGATCGAGAAGGGGCCGATCCACATCGCCACCGTGCGCGGCCTCGGCTACTGCCTCGAGAAGATTCCCTGAGCGCTCGGTGAAGCTCTTCCAGCGCGCGCAGCGCTCCCTCTTCGGCGAGATCCTCGATTGGATGCTCACGCCGCTGCTGCTGCTGGTGCCGGTCAGCATCGGCGTCACCTGGCTGGTCGCGCAGGGCATCGCCAATGCGCCCTTCGACCGGGAGCTGCAACACAACCTGCGGACGCTGGCAAAGCTGGTGAACCTGCAGCAGGGCTCGGCGCAGTTCGTGCTGCCGCAAGCGGCGCGCGAGATCCTGCGCGGCGATGATGCCGACCGCGTGTACTACCAGGTGCTGGACGGCGATGGCGAACTGCTGAGCGGCGAAGCCGACGTGCCCTTTCCCCACACCGACGAGCCGCCGGTGACGGGCACCGTGTACCTGCGCGACGGCGAGATGCACGGCAAGCCGGTGCGCGTGGCCTCGCTCTGGGTGGCAGGCGCCACGGACGACGCGCCGCCGGTGCTGCTGCAGATGGCCGAGACGCGGGAGAAGCAGTCGGTGCTCGCCACCGAGATCATCAAGGGCGTGCTGCTGCCGCAGTTCGCGATCCTGCCGCTCGCGGTGCTGCTGATCTGGCTCGCGCTGGTGCGCGGCATCAAGCCGCTGTCGGTTGTGGAGGCGCGCATCCGCGAGCGCAGGCCCGGCGACCTGAGCCCGCTCGACGAATCCTCGGTGCCGCTCGAGGTGGTGCCGCTGGTGCTGTCGGTCAACGACCTGCTGAGCAAGCTCAACGATTCGATCGGCACGCAGAAGCGCTTCCTGGCCGACGCGGCGCACCAGCTCAAGACGCCGCTCGCGGGGCTGCGCATGCAGGCCGACCTGGCGCAGCGCGAGGGCGCCAATGCCGACGAACTCAAGCAGTCGCTCAAGCAGATCGGCCGCGCGAGCATGCGCGCCACGCACACGGTGAACCAGCTGCTGTCGCTGGCGCGCGCGGAGAGCAGCGGCGCCAGCATCGCGCGCCAGCCCTGCGACCTCGCGCGCCTCACCATCGAGGTGGTGCGCGAGGCGGTGCCGCGTGCGATCGAGAAGCGCATCGACCTGGGCTACGACGGCGCCGAAGCAGGCGCGCCGGGCGTCGCGCTCGAAGGCAATCCGACGCTGCTCAAGGAGCTGGTGCGTAACCTGGTCGACAACGCGATCAACTACACGCCCTCGATGCCCGAGCGGCCGGGCGTGATCACGGCGCGCGTGCTGGGCGATCCCTTCGGCCGCATCATCGTGCTGCAGGTCGAGGACAACGGCCCGGGCATCGCCGAGCACGAACGCGAACTGGTGTTCGAGCCCTTCTATCGCGTGCTCGGCAACGAGGCCGACGGCTCGGGGCTGGGCCTGCCGATCGTGCGGGAGATCGCGCGCCAGCACCATGCGACGGTGGATCTGGAGGACGCCCATCCCGGCCAGCAACCGCCCGGCACGCGCTTCAGTCTGCGCTTCGACGCCGACGGGCGCGACAGCGCCTAAGGCTTCGGCGCCGCAGGCGCCTCGTCCTTGCGGATCTGCAGCAGCTGCGGCCGCAGCTGTTGCGCCAGCCGTTCGGGTTCGGTCTCGCCGAAGCGCGCCGGCGTCGTGCCGAACATGGCGAGCCCGCCGCGGGTCCACGCGAAGTAGCCCGCATTGGCCACCAGCAGCAGAAGAACCAGTGCGCGCAGCAACATGCCTATTGCACCGGCCGCACGCTGACTTCGGCGCTGGTGATCGTCTTCGTGCCCGAGGCCGTCTGGACCAGGAGTTCGCCGCCCCAGCCCACGCCCTCGCAACGGCCCACGGTGCCGTCGCTGAGCTGTACCTCGCGGCCGCGCAGGAGGTCGCGGGCCGCGAAGCGCTCGGCAAAGGGCACGAAGCCGCGCTCGCCGAACAGCAGCACGTCGTCCACCAGCGGCACCACGATCTCTCGCAGCAGCCCGGGCGCAGTGGCACGCGGGCGCCACTGCTGGATCCATGCCGGCGCGGTGCTGAGGCCCGTGGCCTCGCGCGGCCCGATGTTGAGGCCGATGCCGATCACCAGGTAGCGTTCGGCCGTGCCGTTCTGGGGCAAGGCGGTTTCGATCAGGATGCCGCCGAGCTTGCGGTCCTCGACCCACAGGTCGTTCGGCCACTTGAGCGAAATGCCCCCCGCCTTCGACGGGTCCAGGCTTTCCGCCACGCTGACCCCGACCGCGAGCGAAAGCCCCGACCAGTCCCTGGGCAAGAGCGGCAGGCCGAGCGAGAAGGTCAGCGAGGCGGGATCGCCCTGATCCTGTGCGCTCTGCCAGGGGCGCCCCATGCGGCCCCGGCCGGCGGTCTGCCGCTCGGCCACCAGCAGCACCGGCGACGAGCGGCCGTCGCGCGCACGCCGCATCAGCTCGCTGCTGGTCGAATCGATCTCGGCAACGACCTCGACCGAAAGCCCCGGCAGCAGCGGGGCCAGGACGGCGGCGATCTCGTCTTCGAACCAGGGAGCGGCCATGGTCAGCGCTTGCCGTCCTTCTTGGCCTTCTTCTTGTCCTTCTTGTCCTTCTTTTTCTTCTTGTCTTTTTTCTTGTCGTCCGACTTCGGCGCCAGCAGGGTGCCGCGGCAGCCTTCGGAGCCGCACCAGCAGGGGAAGTCGGCCTTGAGCTTCTTCGTGTAGGGCTCGTCGATGATCAGCCCGTAGTCGTAGTTGAGCTCCTCGCCGGCCGCGATGCTGCGCAGTGCCTTGATGAAGACCCGGCCATCCGTCTCGTCGGCCTCGCAGTTGGGCTCGCAGGAATGGTTGATCCAGCGCGCGGCATTGCCCTTCACGCCGCCGTCGATCACACGCCCGTCATCGATGTGGAAGTAGAAGGTATGGTTCGGCTGCGCCGGATCGTGCGGATGGCGGCGCAAGGCCTCCTTCCAGGTGATGAGCTCGCCCTTGTATTCGATCAGCGTCTCGCCCTCCGCGATGTCCTGCACGGCGAACACGCCGTTGCCGTGAACGCCGGAGCGCCGCGTCTGGATGCGGCGGCCGCCGGAAATAGGGGATTTGGAAGGCATCGCCGAAGTCTGTTAGTTTGAATATGTACGCATGCGCGTGCGCGTACGCACGCGAGAAGCGCCAGATTGTAGATGTGACCCCCACGCTCCCGCACTGCGTGTCGTCGCTGCCCCCCGAGGGGGCCGCAGGCCGCCTCGGGGGCGGCCCGGCGCCGGCCTGAATACGAGGAACTGTTAATGAAGACTTTGGTAATTGCAGAGAAGCCATCGGTGGCCCAGGACATCGTGCGCGCGCTCACGCCGGTGGCCGGCAAGTTCGACAAGCACGAGGAACACTTCGAGAACGAGAAGTACGTCGTCACCAGTGCCGTGGGCCACCTGGTCGAGATTCAGGCGCCGGAGGAGTTCGACGTGAAGCGCGGCAAGTGGAGCTTCGCCAACCTGCCGGTGATCCCGCCGCGCTTCGACCTGAAGCCGGTCGACAAGACCAAGACCCGCCTCAACGCGGTGGTGAAGCAGGCCAAGCGCAAGGACGTGACCCAGCTCATCAACGCCTGCGACGCGGGCCGCGAGGGCGAGCTGATCTTCCGCCTGATCGAGCAGTACGCCGGCGGCAAGGCGCCGCTGGGCAAGCCGGTCAAGCGCCTGTGGCTGCAGTCGATGACGCCGCAGGCCATTCGCGACGGCTTCGAGCAGCTGCGCAACGAGCAGCAGATGCAGGGCCTGGCCGACGCGGCGCGCTCGCGCTCCGAGGCCGACTGGCTGGTCGGCATCAACGGCACGCGCGCGATGACCGCCTTCAACTCGCGCGATGGTGGTTTCTTTCTGACCACCGTCGGCCGCGTGCAGACGCCGACCTTGTCGGTGGTGGTCGAGCGCGAGGAAAAAATCCGCAAGTTCGTGAGCCGCGACTACTGGGAAGTGCACGGCAGCTTCGCCGCCGAGGCGGGCGAGTACCCCGGCAAGTGGTTCGACCCCAACTGGAAGAAGCCGCCGCCCGGCCCCGACGGCGTGCCCGACCCCGAGCAGCGCGCCGACCGCGTCTGGAACGAGCGCGAAGCCAAGGAGATCGCCGAAGCCGCACGCGGCAAGCCCGCCAGCGTCACCGAAGAGAGCAAACCCACCACGCAGGCCTCCCCGCTGCTGTTCGACCTGACCTCGCTGCAGCGCGAAGCCAACAGCCGCTTCGGCTACAGCGCCAAGACCACGCTCGCGCTCGCGCAAAGCCTCTACGAACGCCACAAGGCACTGACCTACCCGCGGACCGACTCGCGCGCGCTGCCCGAGGACTACCTGCCTGTCGTCAAGCAGACCATGGGCATGCTCGCCAACAGCGGCATGAAGCACCTCGCGCCCTTCGCGAAGCAGGCGCTCGACGACAACTACGTGAAGCCCTCGAAGCGCATCTTCGACAACGCCAAGGTCAGCGATCACTTTGCGATCATCCCGACGCTGCAGGCGCCCAGCGGCCTGTCGGATGCCGAGCAGCGGCTCTACGACTTCGTGGTGCGGCGCTTCCTCTCGGTCTTCTTCCCGAGCGCCGAGCACCAGGTGACCACGCGCATCAGCACGGTGGAGCAGGGCGGCAGGAAGTACCCCTTCCGAACCGATGGCAAGGTGCTGGTCAAGCCGGGCTGGCTCGCGATCTACGGCAAGGAAGCGCAGGACGACGAGAAGGAAGACGACAAGGATGGCAAGCGCTTGGTGCCGGTCAAGCCCGGCGAGATGGTGCGCGCCGAATCGGTGGAGACCAAGGGGCTCAAGACCCGCCCGCCCGCGCGCTACTCCGAAGCCACGCTGCTCGGCGCCATGGAAGGCGCGGGCAAGACCATCGACGACGACGAGCTGCGCGAGGCGATGCAGGAAAAGGGCCTGGGCACGCCGGCCACGCGCGCTGCGATCATCGAAGGCTTGCTGGCCGAGAAGTACATGCATCGCGAAGGCCGCGAACTCATTCCGACCGCGAAGGCCTTCCAGCTCATGACGCTCCTGCGCGGCCTCGGCGTGGAAGAGCTCTCCAAGGCCGAGCTCACCGGCGAGTGGGAGTACAAGCTCGCGCAGATGGAGCACGGCAAGCTCAGCCGCGAAGCCTTCATGCGCGAGATCGCCCAGATGACGGAGCACATCGTCAAGAAGGCCAAGGAGTACGACCGCGACACCGTGCCCGGCGACTACGCGACGCTGGCAACGCCGTGCCCCAACTGCGGTGGCGTGGTGAAGGAGAACTACCGCCGCTATGCCTGCACCGGCAAATTGGGCCAGGAGCCCTGCGGCTTCTCCTTCGGCAAGTCGCCGGCCGGCCGCACCTTCGAAGTGGCCGAGGCCGAGGCGCTGCTGCGCGACAAGCACATCGGCCCGCTCGAAGGCTTCCGCTCGAAGGCCGGCTGGCCCTTCGTCTCGGAGATCGTGCTCAAGTACGACGAGGAGGCGAAGAACTGGAAGCTCGAGTTCGACTTCGGCGACGACAAGAATGCCGAGAGCGGCGAGATCATCGACTTCAGCGGCCAGGAATCGCTGGGCCCGTGTCCGAAGTGCGGTGCGCGCGTGTTCGAGAACGGCAGCAACTACGTCTGCGAGAAGTCGGTGCCGACGACCGAGCAGCCGACGCCAAGCTGCGACTTCAAGACCGGCAAGATCATCCTGCAGCAGCCGGTGGAGCGCGCCCAGGTCGAGAAGCTGCTCGCCGCCGGCAAGACCGACCTGCTCGACAAGTTCGTCTCGATGCGCACGCGCCGTGCGTTCAAGGCTTTCCTGGCCTGGAACAAGGACGAGGGCAAAGTGACCTTCGAGTTCGAGCCGCGCGACAGCAAGTTCCCGCCGCGCAAGACCTTTGCCAGAGCGGCGCCGGCCGCTGCAAAAAAGGCGACTGCCGCGAAAGCGAAGACGCCTGCAGCCAAGAAGGCCGCGCCCGCGAAGAAGGCCGCCGCGCCCAAGGCGCCACGCAAGCCGGGCGCCGGACTCAAGCCCAGCGAGGCCCTGGCCGCGGTGATCGGCGCGGAACCCGTGGCCCGCACCGAAGTCATCAAGAAGCTGTGGGATTACATCAAGGCCAACGGCCTGCAGGATGCGGCCAACAAGCGGGCCATCAATGCCGATGCCAAGCTCAGGCCGGTGTTCGGCAAGGACCAGGTGACGATGTTCGAACTCGCGGGTATCGTGGGCAAGCACCTCGGCTGATCAAGAAGGAGATTCCCGTGAAGAAGCTCGTTTCCATGCTCTTGTTGACGGTAGCGCTCGGCGCCGTCGCCGGTTGCGCATCGCGGCCCGCCGCCGATGGCGATCGCTCCGCCACCACCGGCAGCAGCGGCATCACGGTGTTCGGCACCATCGACGCGGCCGTCAGCGGAAGCCGCAACCGCTGACCCAGGCACAACCGTTCGGGCTGAGCTTGTCGAAGCCGATGCCGGCCCTTCGACCCTTCGACAGGCTCAGGACAGGCCAAGCTCAGGGCGAACGGGATGCAACTAGCGCATCAGCAGCGCCTGCCGCAGCAGCCGCGCCGCGCGGTTGCGGATGCGGCCCGGTGCGCTGCGCAGCGGTCCCCGCGGGCTCACCTTCGCGGTTGCGCAGGACCAGAGAAAATCCTGCAGGATGGCCGTGTCGTCCAGGGTTACGGTGCTGCCGTACTTGTGGAACTCCGGATGCCACTGGGTCGCGGAGATGTAGCTGCGGCCGCGATCGACCCGGCGGCGGATGGCTTCGGGCACGCGGTCGGGAATGCTCCAGGCCTCGACCTCGAAACCGGGCGCGATGTTTTTCACGCCCTGATGGTGGATGCTGTTGACCCGCGCCCTCTCCATGTCGGGGTAGAGTTTCGAGAGGCGCGAACCCGGCGTGATGCTGATGTCGTGGAAGTTCTGGTCGTAGGTCACCGGGTCGCGGTGCTTGAGGGCGTTGGGATGCTGCGCCTCGATGTCCTGGTAGAGCGTGCCGCCGAAGGCCACGTTGATGAGTTGCAGGCCGCGGCAGACGCCGAAGATCGGTTTGCCGGCCTCTTCGAAGGCCTCGACCAGCGCGAGATCGTAAAGGTCGCGGACGCGGTCGCCGATCCAGGCATCCTTCAACGGCACCTCGCCGTAGCTGCCGGGCCAGACATCGGCGCCGCCGTGCATCACCACGCCGTCGAGCCATTCCGCATAGTGCGAGAGCTTGGTGTCGCCGCGCGCCGTCTCGCCGGTGGGGCAGGGCACCATCACCACCATGGCGCCGGCCGACATCAGCCAGTGCGCGATGGACTGCTCCACATACTGCAGCGTCTTGTTGGTGAACAGCGAACGCTCCGGGTCGGCGTGGGAGAAGCAGGCGGACAGGCCGATCTTGAGGCGGCCGGAAACGGTTTGTGGCATCGCAATCAGGCTGGCGCCGCACGGGCCGCGCCGCCCTTGGTGAACAGAGGATCATTGTGAAACGTTCCAAAGGCCCGCGCAGAGGACAGGCCACCCCGCCGCTGCGTCGGACAGCGCCGCGGAGATAGGATCGCCTCTTTTCTGTTCGTGACCCAGGAGATCTCCATGAAGACCATCAAGGGCCCGGCCATCTTCCTGGCCCAATTCGCGGGCGACAGCGCACCCTTCGATTCGCTCGACGCCATCGCCGGCTGGGCGGCGGGCCTGGGCTACAAGGGTGTGCAGATCCCCAGCTGGGATGCCCGCCTCTTCGATCTCAAGACGGCCGCGGAAAGCAAGACCTACTGCGACGAAGTGAAAGGCATGCTCGAGCGGCACGGCATCGAGATCACCGAGCTCTCGACCCACCTGCAGGGCCAGTTGGTGGCCGTGCATCCGGCCTACGACGCCGGCTTCGACGGCTTCGCCGCGCCCGAAGTGCGCAACGACCCGGCCCGGCGCCAGCAGTGGGCGGTGGAGCAACTGCATCTCGCGGCCCGCGCGTCGGCCCATCTCGGGCTCACGGCGCATGCGACTTTCTCCGGTGCGCTGGCCTGGCCCTATCTTTATTCGTGGCCGCCGCGCCCGCCGGGGCTGATCGAGGAAGCCTTCGACGAGCTCGCCCGGCGCTGGCTGCCGATCCTCAATGCTTTCGACGATGCCGGCGTCGACGTCTGCTACGAGATCCATCCGGGCGAGGACCTGCACGACGGCGTGAGCTACGAGATGTTCCTCGAGCGCGTGGGCCAGCATCCACGCGCCTGCCTGCTGTACGACCCGAGCCACTTCGTGCTGCAGCAGCTCGACTACCTGGCCTACATCGACCATTACCACGAGCGCATCAAGATCTTTCACGTGAAGGATGCGGAGTTCAACCCGACCGGCAAGCAAGGCGTCTACGGCGGCTTCCAGTCATGGATCGACCGGGCAGGGCGCTTCCGCTCGCTGGGCGACGGCCAGGTCGACTTCAAGGCGATCTTCTCGAAGATGGCCGCCTACGACTTCCCGGGCTGGGCGGTGCTCGAATGGGAGTGCTGCATCAAGCACCCCGAGGACGGCGCCCGCGAGGGCGCGAAGTTCATCGCCGACCACATCATCCGCGTCGCCGACCGGGCCTTCGACGACTTTGCGGCCGGCGGCGTCGACACCGCAGCCAACAAGAAAGTGCTGGGGATTGCGTAGCCTGCGGCGCCGCCGGGCCGCCCCAAGGCGGGCCGCGCCTCCCCCTCGGGGGTGGCGAAGCACACGAAGTGGCAAGCCGGGGGGCCTCAGATCCCGGAAGGCTTGCGCAGGGTCTGCATGCGATCGACCGCCTGGATCCGGATCTTGCGCGTCTCCGAGCCCTGCTGCACCGTGAGCTCCACTTCCGCGTCGGGCGCCGGCCGCTTCCAGAGCTGCTTGTAGAAGGCCTCGAGCGTGGCGACCTCGATGCCGTCGACCTCCAGCACCACGTCGCCGGGCTGAAGCCCCGCCGCCAGCGCGGGCCCCTGCCGGTCCACGCGCACGATCTGCACATGCCCGTCGCGCTCCGAGGACGAGAGGCCGAGCCAGGGCCGGATGCTCGCGCGCGTGCTGCCGGTGGACTGCATCTCGGCCAGCACCGGGCGCAGCAGTTCGACCGGCACGAACATGTTGCCGGGCAGCGTGCGATCGGCGCCCGCGGCTTCCAGCACGAACAGGCTGCCGACGCCGACCAGCTCGCCGTTGCGGTTGAAGAGCGGAGCCCCGCTGTGATTGGCCACCGGCGGGCTGGTGAACAGCGCCGATTCGATGTGGTACTCCCAATAGCCCGAGAAGGGACGCGTGGCGATCAGGCGCGTGAAGCCGACTTCGGTGCCGCTGCTGCTGCCGGTGGCCACCAGCAGCGGCTCGCCCAGCGTCAGGCCGGCGACGCCCGCCATGGGCACCGGCTCGACGCCGCGCAGCGGCACCAGCGGGCGCAGCAGGCCGAAGCCGGTCGCGAGGTCGTAGGCGACCTGGCGCGCGGGCAGGGTGCGATCGTCCTGCGTGATGACTTCGATGGTCTCGGCTTCCAGCAGCAGGTAGCCGATGGTCAGGATCAGGCCGTCGGGCCCGATCACCACGCCGGAGCCCGATCGGCGCATGCCCAGGCTGTCGGCCGAGGTGGCGCCCTCGGTCGCGGTGACGCGCAGCGCGACGACCGCGTCGCCCGCGCGCTGGAGGGCCTGGACCTGCGGGGACGTGGCTTCGGTCTGGCGCGGCGTGCCCGGGGTGGCGGCATGGGCCGCGGAGAGCGCGGACAGTGCGAACAGCCAGAGAGCGCTGGCGACCAACGCCCACAACCGCCGGGGCGATTCTCGAGTCTTCATGGCCGCGCTCCTTGGAACGAAGTTGAGTGTGATGGTGCGCCGCAAGCGACCGGCTCGCAAGTGGCCGGCTGCATCAACCTCACCAGCGGTGCGCGCAGCGCGTTCCGCTCGCTCAGCCCGCTACATTTTCGATAGCACTTCACGCAGGAAGGGCGGCATCTGCCGCCCTTCGCTTCGATTCGACAGTGCATTGCCAAGCAACACTCATACCATCTCGGTTAGAATGCGGGGTTCGTTTCGATACCCGACGAAGTATTTCGTCACTCAGCCGGCTGACCTGGATTCCAGGCCTTTCACTCAGAAGCCGGCTCACACAGTGTGTTGGTGCGCCAGACCCGGCGCCCATGTTTGCCACCACTGCCTTCGTACCGTTGAAGCGAACAGCGCGCTGTCCGCTCCGGTGGGCGCCATTTCCGGCCCGGCCTGCGCCCGTTTCACTGTTTGTTAGCGCATTGCGGCGTCGCAATGCGCAGGCGCCCGATTCGAACCATCCACACACTATTCGGAGTCCTCATGCCCAAGGAAGAACTGATCGAAATGAACGGCGCAGTCACGGAAGTGCTGCCCGATTCCCGCTACCGCGTGACCCTCGACAACGGTCACCAGCTGATCGCCTACAGCGGCGGCAAGATGCGCAAGCACCACATCCGCATCCTGGCCGGCGACAAGGTGTCGCTGGAGCTGTCGCCCTACGACCTGACCAAGGGCCGCATCACCTTCCGCCACCTGGAACGCCGCGGCCCGCCGCCGGTCAACGGCGGCAACAACTCGCAGCGCCGCTGATCCCTCTTGCCGTGACGGGTCCCGCCACCGACTTCGCCGCGCTGCCGCTCACGCCGCAGACGCTGGCGAACCTGAAGCAGCTCGGCTATCTGCAGATGACGCCGATCCAGGCGGCCAGCCTGCCGCCGGCGCTGCTCGGCCGCGACCTGATCGCGCAAGCCAAGACCGGCAGCGGCAAGACCGCCGCCTTCGCGCTCGCGCTCTTGGCCAATCTCAATCCGCGCCGCTTCGCGGTGCAGGCCATGGTGCTGTGCCCGACGCGCGAGCTGGCCGACCAGGTGACGACCGAGATCCGCCGCCTCGCGCGCGCCGAAGAGAACATCAAGGTGATCACGCTCTGCGGCGGCGTCGCGCTGCGCGGGCAGCTCGCGAGCCTCGAGCACGGCGCCCACATCGTGGTCGGCACGCCGGGCCGCATCATGGACCACCTCGAGCGCGGCAGCCTCGACCTCGAAGCGCTCAACACGCTGGTGCTCGACGAGGCCGACCGCATGCTCGACATGGGCTTCTTCGACGACATCGCCAAGGTCGCGCGGCAGTGTCCCAAGGAGCGCCAGACCCTGCTGTTCTCCGCCACCTATCCCGAAGGCATCGCCCAGCTCAGCGCGCAGTTCATGAAGAACCCGCAGCAGATCACGGTGCAGGTGCAGCACGAGGAAGGCAAGATCCGCCAGCGCTGGTACGAGGTGAAGGACAGCGAACGGCTGCACGCCGTGAGCCTGCTCCTGAACCACTTCCGCCCGCCGAGCACGCTGGCCTTCTGCAACACCAAGCAGCAGTGCCGCGACCTGGTGCAGGTGCTGCAGGCCCAGGGCTTCAGCGCGCTGGCCCTGTTCGGCGAGCTCGAGCAGCGCGAGCGCGACCAGGTGCTGGTGCAGTTCGCCAACCGCAGCTGCTCGGTGCTGGTCGCTACCGACGTGGCCGCGCGCGGACTCGACATCGCGCAGCTCGAAGCCGTGATCAACGTCGACGTGACGCCCGACCCCGAGATCCACATCCACCGCATCGGCCGCACCGGCCGCGGCGATGCAGAAGGCCTGGCGCTCAGCCTGGCCAGCATGGACGAGATGGGCAGCGTCGGAAAGATCGAGCAGTTGCAGGGCCGCGAATCCGAATGGCATCCGCTGGCCGAGCTTGCGACCACCCAGGCCGAACCCTTGCAGCCGGCCATGGCCACGCTGCAGATCGTCGGCGGCCGCAAGGAGAAGATCCGCGCCGGCGACGTGCTGGGTGCGCTCACCGGCGAGGCCGGCTTCACGCGCGACCAGGTCGGCAAGATCAACGTCAACGAGTTTTCCACCTACGTGGCGGTCGATCGGCGCATCGCGCGCGAGGCCGCGCACAAGCTTTCCACCGGCCGCGTCAAGGGCAAGACCGTCAAGGTACGGCTGCTCGACGATGTGGCTTAATTACGCCCTTCGACCATTTTTATCCGAGCTTTCCATGACCAAGAAAATCCGCACCGAGGCAGACCGCATCGCCACTCCCAAGCCCGTCCCGATGCCCGGCTACACCACCCCCCGCACGGGCGGCGGCCAGAAGGTCAGCCTCGAGCGCGGCACCGCGACCCGCAGCAAGAAGAACCCCGGCAAGCGGGCCAAGAAGGGCGGCTGAACGCGCCTCGCGTTTCACTCGAGCTCCGGAACACGCGCCTTCGGGCGCGTTTTTCATGTCCGACGACTACCAGATCCACATCCCGCCTTCCTTCTTCGCGGTCTACACCGACGCGAGGCAGCGCCTGCGCGAACCGCTGGCCACCGTGCGCGCGCGCTACGAAGTGTGCGAGGACCTCGCCAACCACCTGGTGCAGCACGCGCAGTTGCTGCATCACGCCGAGGTGCCGTCGGAAGATGAGATCCTCCTGCGCATCCATGCCGGGCTGAACTCGCCCGAGTCCGGCGTGTCGTCTGCGGAAGCCGGCTGGATCGTGCAGCGGCTGGCCGAGCTGCTCGGCTGGAACTGTCCGCCGCGCGGCGAGCCGGACTGAGGCGCTAGCCCGCCATCGGCGGAAAGGGCGGGAGCGGCCGGTGCGCCACTTCCTTGGCCGCGGCGTACTCCATGCCCAAACCGCGCAGCACGCAGGTCGCGACCTCGCGGCCATGGTTCGGCGGCGCCAGCCCCAGCGCCACGCTGCGCATGGCCTGCGCGACGCTGCCGTTGATCAGGTCCATCGCCGCCGCCTCGTTGGGAATGCGAAAGGCCTTCTGCTTCACGCCCAGACGCACGTCGGCCAGCACATAGTCGCGGATCTCGAGCAGCAGCTCGGGCGCCGCGGCCGCCACGTCCAGCATCATCAATGCCCACTGCGGGCTCTGTTCGGCCAGCCAGATGTAGCGCTGGTTGCCGATGGCCATGCGCTGCGCGCCCTCGGCGATCCCTTGCTGGCTGTCCGTGATGCGGCGGCACAGCGTGTCGGCCAGCAGCAGCGCGACCGCGCTCGCGACCTCCTCCTTGGTCTTGAAGTGGTTGTAGACCGTGCCGGTGGTCATGCCGGCGACCGCCGCGAGTTCCTGCATGGTGGCGCCGGCGAAGCCCCGCGCCGCGAAAACCTTGATCGCCGCCTGCACGAGTTGGACCCGTGTGCGCTCGCGCTTCGCCAGGCCGGGCTGCGGCCGCCACACACTTTCGGCCAGGGCCTCTGGCAAAAGTGGTATTGACGGGTCGCCGAAATTTACGCCATCATTCATTTTTAGACGTATCAATCATTTTTGCTCCCAACCTTCATTTATAGAGAGTGTGCCATGCCTCCCGATCTCCGCCTCGGCTATCTGGTCTTTGAAGCGCGCCGTCCCGCGCGATGGACGGCCTTCTGCCAGCACATGCTCGGCCTCTCCGCACCCGGCGCCAACGCCGACGGCAGCCTCGGCTGGCAGATCGACGAAGCCTGCCAACGGCTGATCGTCCAGGAGGGCCCGGCGGACGATCTCGCCGCGCTGGGCCTCGAATGCGCGAACGACGAGGTGCTGGACAGCCTGCTGCAGCGCCTGCGCCAGGGCGGCATCGAAGTGACGGCAGCTGACGCCGCGCTTCGCAGTGCGCGCCGCGTGCGGCGGCTTCATCGCTGCAGCGACCCCTGCGGCAACGCGGTCGAGCTGTACACGGGGCTCGCGCCGGCCGCACAGTCCTTCGCCTCGCCGGCCTTTCCCGAAGGGTTCCGCACCGGCGAGCTGGGCCTCGGCCATGCCGTGCTGGTGGCGCACGACCTGGCGGCGATGGAGGCCTTCTACGCCGGCCTGCTGGGCTTCGGCGTGACGGAGCGGCTCGCGACGCGCGTCGGCCCGATGGACATCCGCGGCGTGTTCCTGCATTGCAACCGCAGGCACCACTCGATCGCGCTGTTCGACATGCCGCTTTCCAAGCGCATCCATCACTTCATGCTGCAGGCCGCGCGGCTCAGCGACATCGGCATCGCCTTCGAGCGGGCCCGCCGGCACAAGGTGCCGCTGTCGCTGGAGCTCGGCCAGCACCCCGATCCGGACGGCACCTTTTCCTTCTACGGCGCCACGCCCTCGGGCTTCGACTTCGAGATCGGCGCCGGCACGCAGACCATCGACCCCGCGGGCTGGAAGACACAGCACACCGATGTCACAAGCGCCTGGGGCCACAAGCCGAAACTGCGCCTGCAGCTGAAGATGGCTGCCGGGCTGATCAAGCAGAAGACGACCGGCGCACCGCGCCAGGCGAAGGAGCTCGCATGACGACGACGTCCAGGCGGTGGCTCAAGCGGGGTGCGCTCGCGCTGGTGGTCCTGATCGCACTCGCCGCCGCCGCCCTGTTCGCCGGCGACCAGCTGGCTCGCCGCAAGATGCAGCGCAAGCTCGACGTCGCGGTGAAGGCCGTGCCTTTCCGCGAAGACGCCGCCGCGCTCGAACGCGGCCGTTACCTCTACGCCTCGCGCGGCTGCGTCGACTGCCACGGCGCCCAAGGCAACGGCAGGACCTTCGTCGACGACGGCAAGGGCCTGCGCATCGCCGGGCCCAACATCAGCTCCGGCCCCGGCAGCGTGGTCGCCGGCTACACGCCGGAAGACTGGGTGCGTTCCATCCGCCACGGCGTCGGCCCGAACGGCCGCGTGCTGATGGTGATGCCGAGCGAGGACTACAACCGCTTCACCGATGACGATCTCGCATCGCTCGTCGCCTACGTCCGCAAGATGGCGCCCGCCGCGGGCGGCGCCGCGGTGCTCGACCTGCCGCTGCCGATGCGCGCCTTCTACGGCTTCGGCCTGATGCACGACGCCGCCTCGAAGATCGATCACGCGCTGCCGCCCGCGCAGCCGGTGCCCGACGGCGTGAGCGTGGTGCACGGCGCCTACGTGGCCAACATGTGCCTGGGCTGCCATGGCGCCAAGCTCAACGGCGGCAAGATTCCCGGCGGCCCGCCCGACTGGCCGGCCGCGGCCAACCTGACGCCGGGCGAAGGCACGTCCATGGCGCGCTATGCCGACGCCGATGCCTTCGTGCGCATGTTCAAGTCCGGCCAGCGCCCCGACGGCACGCCGATCAAGGTCATGCCTTTCGAGTCGCTCGGCCAGATGAACGACACGGACGTGCGCGCCCTCTTCCTCTACCTGAAGAGCCTGCCGCCGGCGCCGAAGAGCTGATCCGCGCGACGCTCACGCCTGCGCGACCTCGGCGATCGGCGACGCGGTCAGCAGCGCGTTGAGCGGCGCCACCGAATCGGCGTCGAACACGCCGTTGGCGAGCGCGAGAATGTCGACCGCCCGGTCCGGGCCGACCGCGACCGACGCCAGCGACATGAACTTGCGCTCGACCTCGTCGTGCGGCATCGGGTTCTCCGGCATGCCGCGCGAGTAGTCGACGCGCCGGCTGATCGTCTGCCCGCCGCGCGTCACCACGCTGACGCGGCCGCCGTAGATCTCGGGGTAGGCACGGTCGATCTCGGGATCGATCTCGATCTCCACGCGCTGCGCCAGGGCCACGGTGCGAGACTCGACGATGCGCTCGGGCGTGAACTGCTCCAGGTAAGCCTGCCCGTCGCACATCGCGACTGCGATGTTGTAGCGCAGGCTCATCTGCGCGTTGAGCACGGAATCGGCGTGGTAGTCGAAGCCGGTCTGCGTCTGCACGACGCTCGGAATGCCCGCGATCACGCGGTCGATGTCGTCGATGCCCAGGCGATGCTCGCGCATGATGCCGATCGCGGCGTCGACGCAAGCATGATTGCTGCCGCAGCAGGCGTGCGGCTTGAAGCAGGTCGCATCGGCATGCCAGGTGCTCCCCAGGCCTTCGATGATGCGGCCCGGCCGCGGGGTGTCGGACATGGCGAAAAGGAAGCCGCCGTCTTCCGCCTCGAGGATGTAGCGCGGTCCCTCGAAGCCGCGGGCGGCCAGCAGTGCCGCCGTCACGCCGTCCTGCGCGGCGCGGCCCGGGTGCATGCGCTTGCTCATCGATCCGTCGGTCGTGAAGGCCCAGAGGCCCGCCGATTGCGTGCCCGCGAGGCCGAGCGCGCTCGCTGTGGTCTCGGTGTCGAGGCCGAGGATGACGCTGGCGGTCGCCGCCGCGGCAAAGGTGCCGCAGGTGCCGGTCAGGTGCCAGCCCCGCATGCGCGCGCGGCCCGGATTCGCTGCCTGGCTGACGCGGTTCATGGTCTCGTAGCCGGCCGCGATCGCCGCCATCACGACGCTGCCGGGCGCGTTCTCGCGCTCGCCCAGCGCCAGCGCGACAGGCACGACGATCGCGCCCGGATGGATCTTCGCGCGGCTGTGGTCGTCGAAGTCGAAGCTGTGGATCGCGGTGCCGCTCGAGAGCACGCTATGGCCCACGCTCACGCGCTGCCCCGTGCCCCAGAGGCCCGCCTCGGCCGGCCCACCCTGCTCCGCAGCGAAGCCGCGCATCGTGCGGCCCCAGGGCGTCGTGAGGCCGTAGAGCCCGCAGCCGATCGCGTCGACCACCGCCTTCGAGAGGACCTGCTGCGTGGCGGCCGGCACCGCCTCTGCGCGGAGCGTTGCGATGAAACCGGCCAGGGCCAGCGTGACGCCGCGATGCGCGCGAGCCAGCGTCTTCCAGGCGTTCAGATCATCCATGTGCGGCCTTGTTTCACTGATCTGCCTTGGCGCCGGAGTCGCGCGCGACCTTGCCCCAGCGCGTGGTCTCCTCGCGCATGAACGCCGCGAAAGCCTCCGGCGACGGATGCGTCAGCGGCTCGACGCCGACCTTCAGCATCGCGTCCTTCACCTCCGGCGAATGCGCGACCTTGACGAGCGCGGCGTAGAGCTTGTCGACGATCGGCTTGGGCGTCTTGGCCGGCGCCATCACCGCGAACCAGTTGAAGGCCAGAAGGCTCGGCACACCCTGCTCGACCGATGTCGGCGTGTTGGGCAAGGACGGCGCCCGTGCCTTGTTGGTGATCGCGATCGGGCGCAGGCGGCCGTCGGTCACCATCGTCTGCAGCGCCGGCAAGTCCATGATGACGCCGTCGACATGCCCGCCCACGGTGTCGGTGACCGCCGGCCCCGCGCCCTTGTAGGGCACGTGCAGGATCTTGCCGTGGGTCGCCGTGCGCAGCAGCTCGATCGCCAGGTGCGGCAGGCCGCCATTGCCCGACGACGACAGCGTGACCTCGCGCGTTTTCGAGAGTGCGATCAATTCCTGCAGCGTCTTCGCCTGCACCGACGGATGCACCGCGACCAGTTCCGGCGTGTTCGCGACCGTCGTGATGCCGACCAGGTCGTTGAGCGCGTCGAAGGGCATCTTGGCGTAGGTGCTCGGGCTGATGACCAGCGGGCTCGCGCTCGCCAGCGTGATCGTGTAGCCGTCGGGCGCGGCGCGGGCGACGAACTCGGTGCCGATCAGCGCGTTGCTCCCCGGCTTGTTGACCACCACCACCGGCACGCCGAGCGCATCGCCCAGGCGCGGCGCCAGGATGCGCGCGACGATGTCGTTCGATCCGCCGGGCGGGAAGCCGACGATCAGGTTGATGGGGCGGTTCGGGTAGTCCGCTTGCGCGTGCGCGAAGCCGCTGACCGTCGCCAGCACCAGGGCACCCAGCGCGGGCGCGCCGAGCAGCAGCAGGCGCCGGGCGGCCAGTGGATGATTCGTTGTCGTGGTCGTCATGTTTTGTCTCCTGATCTGAATTGTCGAAGCTAGGGCGCGAGCAGCGCAGCGATCTGCGCGGCGTCGATGTCTTCCATGCGGACGATGGCGTCGCGCAGCGCAGGCGCACGCGCGCCGAGGCAGGGCGCTGCGAGCGCGAGGAACTTCCGCTCGACGTCCTGCGCGTCCAGGGGCGATTCCGGTTCGCCCCGCGCATGGGTCACGGCATGCCGGGCGCGGCGGCCCGAGGCGAATTCCACTTCGACCCACGCGCCGCGCTCCACCGGGTAGCGCACGTCGAGCGCGGTGTCGACGACGACTTCGATGCGCGCCATCATCGAGCGGATTGCGTCGTCGGCGAGCTTGGCGTCCGTGTAGCTGAAGATCGATGCATCGCCATCCACGAAGGCCAGCGCGACCGAGAACCCGATGCTGAACTGGGCCTGCTCGCCGTTCAGCGGCGGCTCGATGGCGGCGGCGCGGGTCACGCTGTCGACGGCGACCCTCGCGTGCCGCACATCGTCCGCGCGCAGTCGCTCGGCCGCGATCAATTCCAGCGCGGCGTCGAGCGGCGCATGGTTGCCGCGGCAGCCTGCGTGGCGCTTCAGATAGGTCTCGCCGATGCGGAAGTCGCGGCCCAGCCCCTCGATGATCGGCGCTGCCTCCGCGCCCGCGCCGAAGCCGGGAAGAAATCCGTTCTCGAGCACCAGCGGCGCGCCCTCATGCCCGACCTGTGCCAAGGCCGCGGCGACCATGCCGCCTTCGCAAGCACGCGCGACCTGGATCGGCTGCGTTGCCGAACTCTTCAACGCTTCCTTCAGCCCGACGCCGAGGTTGGCGCCGATCGCGATGGCATTGGCGCTCGCGGCGGGCGAAAGTCGCCGCAGCCGCGCGACGGCTGCCGCAGAAGACACCGCGCCGAGCACCGCCGTGCTCTGGAAGCCGCGCTGCACGCAGGCCGGATAGATCGCACGGCCCAATCGGAGGAAGACTTCATAGCCGGCGAGCACGGCCGCGATCACCTCCGCGCCGGATGCGCCGCGCGCCTGGGCATCGGCGAGTACCGCCGGAACGACGACCGACGAAGGATGGCCGCCCGTGAAGCGCGAGCCGTCCTCCAGGTACGTCGAGTGCGCCGCGAAGCTGTTGACCAGCGCGGCATCGCGCGCCGAGCGCGTGGCGCTCTCGCCCCAGATGCGGACGCTTCCTGCCGACTCCAGCACCGGATCGAGCACGCGATGATGGCCGAGCGCAACGCCCGCCAGGCCGGCGCCGAGCGTGTCGAGCACGCGCAGCTTGACCGCGTCGACCACGTCGCGCGGCAGCGCAGCGGTCTCGACACCGGCCGTGAAATCTCCAAGGCGCGCGGCAAGCATGGCTAGTCGATCCGCAGCTTGAGATCGGCGATCACCTTCTTCCACTTGGCGACGTCGTCGTTCAACTGGCGGGTGAACTCCTCGGAGCTGTTCGCGACCACCTCCGCGCCTTGCGGCGCGAAGGCCTCGCGGATCTCCGGCGACTGCAGCACGGCGACCACGTCGGCGTGGATCTTGTCGAGGATCGGCTTCGGCGTCTTCGCCGGCGCGAAGAGGCCATACCAGGTGTCGGCCTCGTAGCCCTTGAGGCCGGCTTCGGCCAGCGTCGGGATGTCTGCGGCCGTTGCGGGTCGCCTGGCGCTGGTGGTCGCCAGCGCACGCAGCTTGCCGGCCTTGATGTGCGGCAGCACCACGGGTGCGTTCGCGATCCACACCTGGGTCTGTCCGCCCAGCATGTCGGCAAGGGCCGGGCCGCTGCCCTTGTAGGGCACGTGCGTCAGGTCGATGCCGGCCATGCGCTTGAACACCTCGGTGGCGAGATGCGAGGGCGTGCCGTTGCCCGGCGTCGCATAGTTGAGGGCGCCCGGCTTCGCCTTGGCCAGCGCGATCAGCTCCGCCACGGAATGGGCAGGCACCGAGGGATGCACCACCAGGATGTTCGGCGTGTTGGCCACCATCGTGATGGCCGCGAAGTCCTTCGTCGAATCGAAGCCCGCGTTGGCGTAGAGGCTCTGGTTGACCGCGTGCGTGCCCTGCACGCCGAGGATCAGCGTGTAGCCGTCGGGCGCTGCCTCGGCCGCGGCCTTGGTGCCGACGTTGCCGCCCGCGCCGCCGCGGTTGTCGATGACCACCGGCTGGGCCCATTTCTCGGCGAGCTTCTGCGCGATCGGACGCGCGATGATGTCGGTGCCGCCGCCGGGCGGGAACGGCACGATCAGGCGCACCGCGCGATTCGGATAGCTCTGCGCCGCGGCCAGCAGCGTGCACCCGGCGAGCGCGGCGGCGGCGATGAGCTTCAGTGTCGTCTTCATATTCATGATGCGAGGGCCTCGGTGGGAAGCGGCGCCGGATCCAGCCGCACCGCGATGCCGGCGAGGTGAGGCGACAGCGCTGGATAGCGTTGCACGACCAGCGGGTCGTGGCCCGGGATCACGTGCTGCGGCGAATCGGCCAGTGCGAGCAGGCGTGCGTACCCTTCGAGCACCTCGCCCACGTGGAACACCAGCGGGAAGCAGCGCTTCTTCTCGAAGTGCTCGTAGTAGTGGCTCGCGTCCGAGGCCAGCACGACCCAACCGCGCGCCGTGTGCACCCGCACCGCCTGCAGCCCAGCGGTGTGGCCGCCGATGCGGTGCACGCTGATGCCGGGTCCGATCTCCGCGTCGCCGCGGTGGAAGTCGATGCGGTCCTGGTAGGCCAGCCGCACCATGCCCGCCACGTGCTCGACCTCGTAGGCGCGGTTGAAGCGCTCGCAGCACATGTAGCGGCCGGTGGCGAAGGCCATCTCGTCGTCCTGCAGGTGGAAGCGCGCGTTCGGGTATTCGTCGAAGGTGCCGACGTGGTCGTTGTGCAGGTGCGTGATGACGATCTGCTCGACGTCGTGGCTCCCGATGCCCAGCAGGCCCAGCGCCTCGGCCGGTGTCCGCAGCAGCGTGCGATGGCGCTTCACCGCCATGTCGGCGTTGAAGCCGGTGTCGACCAGGAACAGGCGCTTGGCATCGCGCACCACCCACAGGTAGTAGTCCATCGGCATCGGCACCTCGTGCGGATCGCCGCCGACGAAATGATCGGGCCGCGCGCCGGCCCGGGTCGCGTACTTGAGCGCGACCACTTCGTAGTCCGGCAGCGCGGTGGCTTCGGCCATCGCTCAGCGTCCCGCGGGCATCGAAGCCAGCTGCATCAGCTGGCCGATGTCGGCGACGTCCTCGATGCCCTGCACCATCGCGGCAATCTCCGTCGCGCGGCCCGCGCCCAGCACCGGATGCACGAGGCTGTCGAACTTGGCGCGCAGCTCGTCGTCGTTCATCGGGTTCTGGATCGAGCCCTTGGGGTAGTCGACCTGCGATACGTGCTGGGTGCCGTCTTCCATCGTCATCGTCATGCGGCACGAGACGCCGCGCGGCAGCGACGCGTCGGGCTTGATGTTCACCAGGTCCGACAGGCGCAGCAGCATCGGCTCTGGCAGGCGCGCATTGTTGTACTGCGCAAAGAGCGCCTGGCCGTCGGTCAGCGCCACCGCCACCGAGTACGGCAGGCTGACCTGCGCTTCATGGTAGGTCTGCGGGCGCTTGTTCTGGTGGTAGTGCGCCCACTCCGGATGGCGCGCCATCTCGATCGAGCGCACGCGGTTCAGGTCGGGCGAATGCTTGCGCCGGATCTCGAGCGCGCAGTCGATCGCGTTGTGGATCGGGCGCGCGCACGAGTAGGGCTTGAACTCGATGTCGAGCTGGTAGGGCTGGCCGAGGCCGGCGACCAGCTGGCCCGGGTCGTTCTTGTCGGTGAAGGCCGCGAGAAAGCCGCGCTCGCCGTCGAAGATGGTCGAGGCACCCGTGAAGCCCAGCCCCGCGATGGTGGCGGCGGTGACGCCGTTACGCGCCGCCGGCCCGGGGTTGAAGCGCTTCTGCATCGAGGGCCCGTACATCTCCATCAGGCCCGACGACGACGCGCCGGCCAGGCCGAGCGCGGAGACGATCTTCTCCGCGGGCAGCTTCTGCAGCGAAGCCGCCGCCACGGTGGCGCCGAACACGCCGCAGGTCGGCGTGGTGTGGAAGCCGCGGTTGCGCAGCGAGTTGTTGGCGGCCTTGCTGAGCCGCTCCATCATCTCGCAGCCCGCGGCCAGCGCGACCAGCAGGTCCTTGCCGCCGGCGCCGGCCTGCTCGGCGGTCGCGAGCGCGGCCGAATACACCGGCGGGCTGAAGTGAAACAGCGCCAGCACGTCGATGTCGTCGAGCTCCACGCTGTGCGAGGAGATCGCGTTGGCAAAGGCGGCCTGCATGGCCGGCACGCGGCCGCTGCCGCCGATCAGCGTGGCTTCGGCGTGGCCGCCGGTGACGGCCGCGAAGGCGCGCGCGACCTTGCCGCTCTCGGTCTGGCTGCCGGAGACGGCCACGCCGATATAGTCGAGCAGCAGGCGCTTGACGGCCTTGCGGTTCTCGGCCGTGAGGTCGGCGTAGCGGAAACGGCTGAAGTGCGCGCCCAGTTGGTCGGCGAGCGTGGCGGTGGAGGTCGAGGTCTGGTTCATGGGTCGATGGAGGTGGAAGAGGAAATCAGGGAAATCAGCGAGGTGCGGCGAGCAGCGCGATCAGCTCGCCGGTGTCGTCCAGTTGTTCGAGCCGGTCGACCAGCGCGATCACGCGGTCGATGTGCGCCGGCGACAGGCATGACGCGACGACGTTGCGGAACTTGTATTCCACGTCCGCCGGCGTCATCGGGTTCTCGGGGCTGCCGCGCCGGTTCAGGATCTCGTGGCTGAAGCTGCGGCCGTCGCGCGTCGTGACCTGCACGCGCGCCGCATGGCGGAAGGCCGCGCCCATGCTTTCGATCTCGTCGTCGACATGCGCATGCACGCGGCCGATGAAGTCGAGCAGGCGCGGCTCGGCCAGCCGATCCTCGCCGTACTGCGCGACGAAGGCCACGCCGTCGTAGGCGATCACGGCGATGCCGTAGAACAGGTTCATCTGCGCGGCCGTCACGCCCTGCGCCTTGTAGTCCCAGGCGCAGTGCTGGTAGGTCATGCGGCTCGTGCCGACGTCGACGCGCTCGATGTCACCGGGCGCGAGCCGGTGCGCGTCGAGCAGGTGCTTGAAGGCATCGAGCGACGAATGGATGCTCGTCACGCAGGCATGCGGCTTGTAGCCGACCTTGCCGGCCTCCCAAACGGCGCCGAGCTCGTCGGTGAGGCGCGGCGCGTTGGGCTTGTCGGAGTACGAGCTCAGGTAGCCGCCGTAGCCCGCTTCCAGCACGTCGCCGATGCCGGTGAAGCCGCGCTGCGCAAGCAGCGCCGAGTAGACGCCGCTCTGCCCCGCGCGGCCGGAATGGAAGCGCTTGACCATCGCACCCTCCTGCGCCGCCATCAGCCCGCCGGCCTGCGAGCCGACGATGCCGAGCGCGTGCTGCGTCTGCGCGGCGTCGAGCTCGAGCATGCGCGCGGCGGCGGCCGCGGCCACGAACACGCCCGATGCGCCCTGCGGATGGAAGCCGCGAAAGAACAGTCCCATGGTGGCCGCGTTGCCGACCCGCGCGCCGATCTCGTAGCCGGTGGCCATCGCGGTGAGCAGTGCGCGGCCCGGCACGCGGCCCTGCTGCTCCGCGAAGGCGAGCACCACGGGCACGGCGATCGAGCCTGCGTGCACGATCGATTCCTTGTGGATGTCGTCGAGCTCGAAGGCATGGCCCGCGGTGGCGTTGACCAGCACGGCGCCGGCGACGGAAGTCTTGCGCCCGCTGCCGAAGATGGACGCTACCGGCCGTGCGCCCTCCTCCTCGACCATCGCCTGGACACGCTGCGTCCACGGCAGCGTGGCGCCGAAGAGGCAGCAGCCGATGCTGTCGAGCATGCTGGTCTTCATGCGCGCGACGACCTGCTTGGGCAGGTCGTCGAACGCAACGGCCGACGCGAATTCGGCCAGCGTGCGGGTGGCCCCTTCCAGCAGGGCGGGCGTGTTGCTGCTCATCGGATGATGTTCCTCATGCGGTTTTCGGATTCGGTTCAGTCGGCCTTGAGCCCGACCATCTTCGCGATGCGGCTCCACTTGGTGACCTCGGAGGCGACCAGCGCGCCCCAGTGCTCGGGCGTGTTGGGGCCGTTGACCACGTCGAAGCCGGCATCGACCATCTGCTGCCTGAACACCGGGTCCGCGAGGATCGCGAGCACCTCGCGGTTGATGCGGTCGATGACCGGCCGCGGCGTGCCATGCGGCGCATACATGCCGCTCCATTGCAGGGTCTGGAAGCCGGGGACACCGGCTTCCGAGAGGGTCGGGAACTCCGGCAGCGAGGGCGAGCGCTGGTCGTCGCCGATGCCCAGCACGCGCAGCTTGCCGGCCTTGACGTGCGGCAGCGGCGCCGCCGCCCCGCTCATCGCCAGCTCGACCTGGCCGCCCAGCAGGTCATTGAGCATCGGCCCCGATCCGCGGTAGGGCACGTGCACGATGTTCGTGCCCGTCATGCTCTTGAGCAGCTCCATCGGCAAGGCATTCGCGTTCGAGCTGGCGCCGTAGCTGAGCTTGCCGGGGTTGGCCTTGGCGTTGTCGATCAGCTCGGCCACCGTCTTCACGGGCAGCTTGGTGCTGACCAGCAGGAGCACCTGCTGGTTGGCCGTCTGCACGATGGGCGCGAGATCACGCGCCGCGTCGTAAGGCAGCTTCTTGCCGAAGGCCACGTTGTAGGCCTGGCTGGTGCCGTCGATGAGCAGCGTGTAGCCGTCCGGCGGCGACTTGGCGACGATGTCGGTGCCGATGCTGCCGTCCGAGCCCGGGCGGTTGTCGATCACCACCGGCACGCCGAGCGCGTCGGCGAGCCGCCGGCCGATCATGCGGCCGAGGATGTCGGTGCCGCCCGCGGGCGTGTAGGGCACGACCAGCCGGATCGGCTTGGCGGGCCAGGCCGGCACCTGCGCGAGCGCGGGCGCGGCAGCCGCAATGCCGGCCAGCAGCATCACCGTCTGAAAGAGCCTGCGCTTCATGACGCCTGCCTCACTCGATGATGGTGCCGGAGGCCTTGATCAGCCCCGCCCACTTCTTGTACTCGGACTGCAGGAAGGCGCTGGCCTCCTCCGAGTTGCCGTTGATCACGCTGACGCCAGCGCCCTTGAGCTTTTCTTGCAAGTCGGGCATCTTGAGCACGCGGTCCAGCTGCGTCTGCAGTGCGGTGACGACGTTGCGCGGCATGCCGGCCGGTCCGAGCACCATGTACCAGGTGGTCGACGAGTACCCCTTCACACCCGCCTCTTCGATCGTCGGCATGTCGGGCGCGATGGGCGAACGCTTGGCGCCGGTCTGGCCCAGCGACACCAGCCGGCCGTCGCGCACGTAGGGCATGCTTTCGGAGATCGGCAGCATCGTCACGTCGACCTGGCCCGCGATCACGTCGAGCATGGCCGGGCCGCCGCCGCGGTACGGAACGTGGAGGTACTGCATGCCCGTCATCGAGCGCAGCACGTCCATCGCCAGGTGCGAGGAACTGCCGTTGCCCGAGCTTGCGAAGCGGATCGCATCGGGCTTGCGCTTGCCGGCCTCGACGAGGTCGTTGACCGACTTGATCGGCAGCTTCGGATTGGCCAGCAGCACCAGCGGCGCCTCGCCGATCAGCGCGATCGGCGTGAAGTCCTCGAGCTTGTAGTTGGCCTTCTTGTAGAGGCTGGGATTGATCGCGATGCCCGGCGTGCTGAAGAGGATGGTGTAGCCGTCGGGCTTGGCCGCCGCGGTCGCGGCGAAGGCGATGTTGCCGCCGGCACCGGTGCGGTTCTCGACCACGAAGGAGCCGCCCGTGGTCTCGCTCAGCTTCTGCATCACGTGGCGGCCGACGATGTCGGCGCTGCCGCCGGCGGGGAAGGCCACGATCACCTGCACCGGGCGCGTGGGGTAGTCCTGCGCCACCGCGGGCGCGGCGAGGCCCGCTGCGCCGATCGCGGCTGCGGCGAGCCACAGCTTCGAGAGGATTCGTTGCATGTCTTGTCTCCTGCGTCGTTATGGATGTCGAAACGTCAATCCAGCGGCTCGGCGTCGAGCCGCACCGCGATGCCTTCGAGCGCGGGCGACGGCGCCGGATAGCGCTGCATCACCAGCGGGTCGTGGCCCGGCACGATGTGCCGGGGCGAATCGGCCAGGCGCTCCAGCGTCGCGTAGCCATCGACCGCTTCGCCGACGTTGAACATGGTCGTGAACACGCGGCGCTTCTCGAAGTGCTCGTAGAAGTGGCTGGCATCCGAGGCCAGCACCACCCAGCCGCGGCGCGTGTTGACGCGCACGCATTGCAGGCCATGGGTGTGGCCGCCGATGCGGTGCAGGCTGATGCCGGGTGCGAGATCGGCGCTGCCGTTGTGGAAGCTGACGCGGTCCTTGTAGACCATGCGCACCATGCCGACGACCTCGTCGACCTCGTAGCCGTGGTTGAACTGGCGGTGCCGCATGTGGCGGCCGGTCGCGTAGGCCATCTCGTCGTCCTGCAGATGGAAGCGCGCGGCCGGAAAGCTCTCGAAAGTGCCGACATGGTCGTAGTGCAGGTGCGTGATGACCACGTCCTGCACCGCGCTCGCGTCGACGTCGAGCAGCGCGAGCCCCTCGGCCGGCGTGCGCAGCAGCGTGCGGCCGCGGCGCGCCGCGACCTCGGCGCCGAAACCGGTGTCGACCACGAAGCAGCGCTCGGCGCCGCGCACCAGCCACACGAAGTAGTCCATGGGCATCGGCGCATCGTGCGGATCGCCGCCGATGAAATGGTTCTTGCGGCGCCCGTCGCGTGTGGCGTAGCGGATGGCGAAGACTTCGTATTCGGGGATCATGCGACGGCTCCGGCGAGGCGGGTTTCGACGGCGTCGCGCGAAGCGGCGGGCGCGATGCGCGCGGGCTGCGCGTCGATGGCCAGTCCGACCATCCATGCGTCGCGCAAGCCGCTCAGGAAATCACCGGGCACGTTGCAGTCGCCGACGCGTGCGTAGGGGACGCCGCTGGCCTCCACGACATCGAGCACGTCGAGGCTGGGCCGAGGCCCGGTCGCGAAGACCAGCGCTTCGCCGATCGGCAGCAGCGAAGCCTCGCCCTGCCCGATGCGCGCCTTCAGCTGCCGCCCGGCGATGCCGTCGATGCGGCAGTTCGTGATCACGCGGATGCCGGCGGCCGCCAGCCGCTCCAGCAGCTCGAAGCGGTTGTTGCGCGCCATGCCGTTGGCCGCGCCGGCCTGCATTTCCAGCACCTGCACCTTGCATGCCTTCTCGCGCAGCAGGTCCGCCAGCTCGACGCCGACCATGCCGCCACCGACGATCGTGAGCGCCGCGCCGTGCGCGATGCGCGACGGATCGCGGAACACGTCCCACGCGTGCAGCACCGGGATGCCGGCGTCGAGCTCGCGCGTATCGAGCGGCGCCGGGCGCGGCACGGCACCGGTCGCGACCACCACGAAGTCGGGCGCGAAGGCGCGCAGACGCGCCGCGTCGGCCTCGACGCCGGTGCGCACCGGCACGCCGAGCGCCATCAGCTCGGTCCAGCGGTAGTCCCACACTGGCTGAACTTCCATCTTGTCGGGCGCGGCGACCGCCAGATGCATCTGGCCGCCGGTGCTTGCGCCCTTCTCCCACACCTCGACCTCGTGGCCGCGACCGCTCGCCACGCGCGCCGCCTCGATGCCGGCGACGCCGGCGCCGAGCACCAGCACGCGCCTGCGCCCTTCCTTCGGCGCGCCGAAGAGCTGCGGCTCGGCGTGTTCGAGCGCCTCGAACTCGGTGCCGAGCATCGGGTTCTGCACGCAGGCCACGTCCTTCTCGAGCGTGAGGCGCTCGAAGCACACGTTGCAGGCGATGCATTGGCGAATGGGCGCCTGCACTTCGCCGAAAGCCTTCAAGCACCAATGCGGATCGGCGTACAGCGCGCGGCCCAGCGAGACGAAGTCGGCGCTGCCCGAAGCCAGCACCTGCTCGGCATCGGCCGGCGCCACGATGCGGCCGGCGACCAGCACCGGGATGCAGACCGCGTCCTTGATCGGCTTGGCATGCGGCGCCAGGCAGCCGCGCGGGAAGGACGGCGGCTGGATGCAGTACTTCGACAGCTGCGGGCTCTCGTTGCTTCCACCCGAGAGATCGATGGCCGCGACGCCCGCGCGCTCCACGGCCTGCGCGAGCGCGACGATTTCTTCGCCCGTGTAGCCGTCGGCCGTGAACTCGCTCGCGCTCAGGCGCACCACCAGGCACAGGTCCGGCAGCGCCTGGCGCACGCGGTCGATGGTCTCCAGCAGGAGGCGCATGCGGTTCTCGATCGAGCCACCGTACTGGTCGGTGCGCTGGTTGATGCGCCGCGTGAAGAACTGCTGGAACAGGTAGCCGTTGGCCGCATGGATCTCGACGCCGTCGTAGCCCGCGAGCGCGAGCCGGCGCGCCGCCGCCACGAAGAGCTTCTGGATCTCGTGGATCTCCGGCACCGCGAGCGCGCGCACCGCATCGCCGGTGTTGGGATTGGTCCATGCCGACGGACCGACCGGCTCCATGTTGAGCACCGAGCGCCGCAGCAGCCCGCCGCGGTGGTTGAGCTGGCCGAAGACGTGGCAGTCGTGTTCCTTGATCGCCTCGACGATGCTCGCGAGCCCCGGGATGAAGCGGTCGTGAAAGCAGCACAGCGAGTTGTGATGCGGCCGCGCCTGCTCGGTCACGACCATTGCCTCGGTCATGATCATCGCGACGCCGCCGCGTGCGCGCTCGGCGTAATAAGCCTTGTCGCGTGCGGTGGAGAGTCCGTCGGTGGTGCTGTAGTTGGTGCCCATCGGCGCCATCACCACGCGGTTTTTCAGGCGCAGCGAGCCCAGGGAAGCGGGGGTTTGCAAAAGCATCGCTGGATGTTAATTAGCGCCTTTGAAAACATTAATCCCATAGAATTACAAACACTGTTGAATCTGATTCACTAAAGGCACGCTCCCTTGGACAATCTCAACGCCCTGCAAGTCTTCGCGCGCGTTGCCGAGAGCCGCAGCTTCACCCTCGCCGCCGAGCGGCTCGGACTCACGCCTTCGGCGGTCAGCAAGTCGGTTTCGAAGCTGGAGGCCGAGCTCGGTGTGCGGCTGCTGCACCGCTCGACGCGCCTGGTCAGCCTGACCAACGACGGCGCCAGCTTCTTCGACCGCTGCCGGCACATCCTGGCCGAGATCGAAGACGCGAAAAGCGCCCTCACGCTGAGCAACAGCGTTCCTCAAGGCAAGCTGCGCGTGCAGATGCCGGTGGGCTTCGGCCGCCGCGTGGTCGCGCCGGCGCTGCTGCGCTTCACCGAGCAGAACCCGGGCCTGAGCGTGGACGTGGAGCTGAGCGACCGGGCGGCGGACCTGGCCTACGAGGGCTTCGACCTCGCGATCCAGATCGGCCCGATCGCCGACACGCGCCTGGTGGCGCGCCACCTCTGCAACCTGAGCTTTGCCGCCTACGCATCGCCGGCCTACCTGGAGCGTCACGGCGAGCCGGCGACGCCCGACGAGCTCGACCGCCACCATTGCCTCGCCTACATCTTCCCGATGACCGGCAACTACCGCGCGTGGCAGTTCAGCAAGGAGGGCCGGACCTTCGCGAAGATCGTGAGCGGCGGGCTCAACATGAACAACGCCGAATCGCTGCTCGAGGCCGCGGTCGCGGGCGCCGGCATCACGATGATCAGCAACTTCATCGCGGCCGACGCGCTGCGCCGCGGGCAGCTCAAGCGGATCCTGACGGACTACGTCGCCAAGGGGCCCGACGTGCACGCCGTGTACCTGCCGGGCCGCCACCTGTCGGCGAAGGTGCGGATCTTCATCGACTTCCTGCTGGAGCTGGTCGAACGCTTCAAGCAGATGGAAGCATCGATCCAACAGGACCCGCCGCGCCTGCAGGACGCGGCCGGGTGAGCAGGGCGCTCAGTCGATTTTCGCGCCCGAGGCCTTGACCACGGCGCCCATCGCATCCCAGTCGGCGCGCAGCAGCTTCTGGAAGTCCGCCGGGCTGGTGGTGCGCGCGGGCTCGATGCCCAGGCGCGCCAAGCGCTCCTTCATGGCGGGATCGGCGAGCACCTTGACGACCGCTGCGTTGATCTTGTCGACCTCGGCCTTGGGCGTGCCGGCCGGCGCTAGCAGCCCGATCCAAGAATCGAACTGGTAGCTCGGCAGGCCGCTTTCGTCGGCGGTCGGCAGGTTGGGCAGGAAGGGGCTGCGGACCTTGCCGGTGGAGGCCAGCGGCTTGATGCGCGCATCGCTCTGCAGGCCGATCACGCCGATGCTCGACGAGGTCACCGCCTGCACGCGGCCGGCCAGCAGCTCGTTCACCGCCTCGCCGGTGGACTTCATCGGGATGTGCGTCATCTGCAGGCCCGCCTTGGCGAGGAAGGAGGCCATCGCGAGATGCGTGGCGCTGCCGTTGCCGGCCGAGGCGTAGTTGTACTTGCCCGGATTCGCCTTCACCTCGCGGATGAACTCGGCCGTGTTCGACACCTTCATGTCGCTCGAGGCCACGACCACGTAGCCCGCGTTGCCGATGTCGGCCACGCCGACGAAGTCCTTGAGCGGGTCGTAGGGCAGCTTGCTGTAGAGATGCCCGGCGATGTGGTGGCTGGCCGCCGCCAGCACCAGCGTGTTGCCGTCGGCCGGTGCCTTGGCGACGATCGCCGCGCCCACCGTGCCGCCCGCGCCGGCGCGGTTCTCGACGATCACGCTGGCGTTGAGCGCCGTCCCCAGCTCGTTGTTGAAGGCGCGCGCCACCGTGTCCTGCACGGCGCCGGTGCCGAAGGGCACCACGATGCGGATCACGCGCTGCGCATGCGCAGGCGCCGCGGCCGCGAGGGCCAGCAGGCCGGCGGCCGCGAAGGCGGCAAGGGAACGTCGGGTGAACAGGTGGGACATCGCAGCGGCCGCTTTCGTCATGGTTGTCTTGGAAGTTCAGGCGCCGGCCGGAAGCCAGCGCTCCACCAGCTTCACGAAGTAGCTGGCGCCGATCGGAATGATCTCGTCGTTGAAGTCGAAAGACGTGTTGTGGATGATGCAAGGACCGGGCCCGTGGCCATCGAGCCGGTGGTCGCCGTCGCCGTTGCCGAGGAAGGCGTAGCAGCCGGGCCGCGCGAGCAGCATGTGGGCGAAGTCCTCGGCGCCCATCACTGCGGGCAAGTCGTCGGTCACCATGTCCTCGCCCACCACCTCCCGCATCGCGGCGGCGGCGAACTGCGCCTCCGCCTTGTGGTTGACCACCGGCGGCGAGGCGCGCACGAAGCTCACTTCGGCCGTGCATTCGTGCGCCTGCGCGATGCCCTGGGCCAGCGTGCGCAGGCGCTCCTCGATGCGGTCCAGCGCGGGAATCGAAAAGGTGCGCACCGTGCCGCCGAGCGTGGCCACGTCGGGAATCACGTTCGGCGCATCGGAGCCCTGCAGCTGCGTGACCGCCAGCAGCGCACGCTCGGTGCTGGCGATGGTCTTCGGCACCAGCGTCTGCAGCGCCTGCGCCAGCGCGACGACCGCGGCCACCGGGTCGATGCCGGTGTGCGGCATCGAGGCATGCGTGCCGCGGCCGTGCATCGTGACCTTGTAGGTGTTGCTCGAAGCCATCAGCGCGCCTTCGTTGAGCGCGAAGCAGCCGACCTCGCCCACGGGAAAGTTGTGCAGCGCGAACACCGCGTCGCACGGGAAGCGCTCGAAGAGCCCGTCCTGGATCATCTTCTTCGCGCCCGCCTTGCCCATCTCCTCGGCCGGGTGGAAGATGAAGTTCACGGTGCCGTCGAAGCGGCTGCCTTTCTGCGCCAGGTGCCAGGCCGCGGCCAGCAGCATCGTGGTGTGGCCGTCGTGGCCGCAGGCATGCATGCGGCCCGCATGCGTGGACTTGTGGGCGAACTCGTTGGCCTCGTGGAGCGGCAGCGCATCCATGTCGGCGCGCAGGCCGATGCTGCGCGTGCTCGTGCCCTGGCGCAGCACGCCCACCAGGCCGGTGCCGGCGATGCCGCGGTGTACCTCGATGCCCCATTCGGCGAGCAGCTTCGCCACTTTCTCGGAAGTGCGGTGCTCTTCGAAGCCCAGTTCGGGATGGGCGTGGATGTCGCGGCGGATGTCGACGAAGCGGCTGACGTCGGCAAAGGAATCGGCGAGGTTCATGGCGGCGGTCGTGGGGAAGAAGCCCCGGATTCTGACGCAGCTTGGCCCGGCGCGCGTCCCGGCCTACGATCGCGCATCACCGATCCGATGAAGGCCCGCCATGAGCAACGAGCTACGCAGAAAGCTGCACGAGCTGCAGGAGCTGTCGAACAACGCGCCCGACCCCCAGACGCGCGCCATCATCGAGGCGCTGCGGCTTCAGACCGCGATCCTCAACGAGCGCCTGTTCGCCATCGAGCTGCAGCTCGCCAGGGGCTCCCCGACGCAGCCGGAGCCCTGAGCGCCGCGCTCAGTGGCGGGTGGCGTTGCGCTTGCGCGTGGCGGCGGCCTTCTTCGCCGAGGCCGAGCGCTCCGCGGCGCTGCGGCCGGCGGAGGCGGCGCCTCCGATGTGGCCGCCCTTGCGCGAGGGCGCATGGTTCTCGGCCTCGCCGCGGCCCGAGCCGCTCTTCTTGCCGCCGCCGGTCTCCGCGTTCACGGTGGCCCAGGCGCGCCGCTCGGCTTCGCCCTTCGCGACGCCGCGTTTCTCGTAGCCTTCTTCGATGTGCTCGGCCTTGCGCTTCTGCTTGCCCGTATAGGACGATTTGTCACCTCTTGGCATAGCGTTTCCTTTCCATTGCTTGGGACTCGAATGGTCCACGCGTTGACGCTGCGCAGGGTAAGACCGCCAAGACCCTGCGCGTCAGCGCTGTCCCGCGCCATGCGGTGCTCAGCGGCGCAAGAGCCTTCTCGCGGAGAAGGCCCGCGTGCGACGCCGCGAGCCCATCAGCACGCACCCGGCTGCCGCAGCGACCACCACCAGGGTGATCGCGACCTTGTTGCCGGAGGCCGCGCGCGCCATGTTCAGCGCGATCTCGCCGCTGCGCGGCGCGACCAGCTCCATGCGGCGCTTGGTCATGCGCAGGCCGAGCTCGCCGAGCTGGTCCGGGATCAGGCGCTCGGCTTGCGGAAGGACCTGCGTCTCCTCGTCGGCGACGTGGTGCAGCACATTGCGCATCAGCGACATCAGCGTGGCGTCGTAGTCGATCGCTTCCGGCTCCATGCGCCGAAGCAGGTCGATCAGGCGCCGCATCTCGGCGTGCTCCGACACGCTGTCGCCCAGGATGGCATCGCCGCCTTCGATGTCGCCCATCGCGGGATAGAAGATCTCCTCTTCGAGCTGGGCATGGATTTCCAGCGCGGTGAAGATGGTGCTGGCCAGGCCTTTTCTGACCCGCGCGGGCGCGGCGGCCTTGTATTGATGAAAGGTGGACAGCACGTGCGTGTGGTCCAGCCGGATCATGTTGGTGACCGAGGGCAGAAGGCGGGAGCTGAGGGTCGGCATGGGATTCGTCCTGTTCGAAGTGGAAGCCTTAGCGCTTGTCGCGCCGCATGCGTTCGGCTTCCTCCAGCTGCGCGGCGTCGGTCCCGATATCGGGCGTTCCCGGGAAGCCGGTCTTGTCGTGCGCCTTGCGCCCCATGCGGCTGCCTTCCATCGGATCGTCCTGTCCGATCGCGCGGTTCTGGTCGATGTTGCGGCCGGAGGCGTCGCCGCGGTCGCCGAGCCGGGCCTCGTTCTCGCCCAAGGGGCCGGGCGGGCCTGGGCGTGCTGTCTTGTCAGCCATTGCGTTTCCTTTCCTAAGACTGGAATCCGGCAAGGCTGCGCTTCGCGATTCACCGGCGGCGCAGGCCGGCTTACCGCCTCTGCGTAGGCGATGCCTCACCGGGCTCGACGCGCGCGAACAAGGGCTGCACATGCCACCAGCCCGGCAGCAGCGCGCGGATCTCCTGCCGCGCGAAGCGGTCGTCGAGCAGGTACAGCACGCCCGCGTCCTCTTCGCTTCGGATCACGCGCCCGGCGGCCTGCACCACCTTCTGCAGCCCCGGATAGACATAGGTGTACTCGTAGCCGTCGCCGAACAGCGCCTGCATGCGCTCGCGCATGATCTCGTTGGCCTCGTTGTGCTGCGGCATGCCCAGGCTGGCGACGAAGGCGCCGACCAGCCGGTCGCCCGGCAGGTCGATGCCCTCGCCGAAAGCGCCGCCGAGCACCGCGAAGCCGATGCCCTGGCCGCCGGGCGCGAAGCGCGCGAGGAAGGCCTCGCGCTCGGCTTCCCGCATGCCGCGCGACTGCGTCCACACAGGCACTTCGGGATGCCGCCCCGCGAAGGCCCGCAAGGCGCTGTCCAGGTAGTCGAAGCTGCTGAAGAAAGCCAGGTAGTTGCCCGGACGCTCGGCGAACTGGCCACCGATGATGCCGACGAGCGACGCGAGCGAGCGGCCGCGGTCGCGAAAGCGCGTCGAGACGTCCATCGCCACGCGCACCGTCAACTGCTCGCTGCGGAAGGGCGAGCCGACGTCCAGCGTGGCCGTGTCCTCCGGCAGGCCCAGGGTGTCGCGGTAGAAGGCAAAAGGCGCGAGCGTGCCGGAGAAGCAGGCCGCCGACGCGCAATCGGCGAAGCGCTGTTCGAGGAAGGGCGCCGGCACCAGGTTGCGGATCGCCAGTGCAGCGGCACCGCCTTCGCCGAGGGTGGATTCGAAGACCGAATGCGTGCCGAAGGCATCGGCCAGGCGCAGGAAGTGCAGCGCATCGAAGAAGAAGCGCTGCAACGGACCTTGCGCTTCGTCGGGACGGGCGGCGAAGTGTTCGGCCATGGCCGAGACCGCCTCCTGCAAGGCGCGCTCGAAGCGCTCGGCGATGGCCTCGTGCGCCTGGTAGGCGACGGCCTGGTCGCGCTGCTGCAGCGTCCACTCGCGCTGCAGCCTGCCCAGCACCGGCTTGAGGCCGGCCGGTGCATGGCGCCGCGCCTCCGACAGGGCCCCAGTTTCCAGCTCAGCGCTGTACATGCCGCGCGCGCGGCCCAGCAGGTTGTGCGCCTCGTCGACCAGGAGCGCCACGCGCCACTCCTCCTCCTTCGCCAGCGCATACAGGAAGGCGCTGCTGTCGAAGTAGTAGTTGTAGTCGCCCACGATCACCTCGCTCCAGCGCGCCATCTCCTGCGCCAGAAAGTAGGGACAGACCTGGTGCGCCAGCGCGATGCGGCGCGTGGCCTCGCGGTCCAGCCAGCCCGCTTGCGCGGCTTCGGCGCGTGCCGCGGGCAGGCGGTCGTAGAAGCCGCGCGCGAGCGGGCAGGCCTCGCCGTGGCAGGCGCGGCCCGGGTACTCGCAGACCTTCTCGCGCGCCGCGAGTTCGAGCACGCGCAGCGGCGCGCGCCCGCCCGCGAGCAGGCGTAGGCTGTCGAGCGCCAGCGCCCGGCCCGACGTCTTGGCCGTGAGGAAGAAGATCTTGTCGATGCGCTCCGAAGGGCGCGCCTTGAGCAGCGGGAACAGGGTGGCCACCGTCTTGCCGATGCCGGTGGGCGCCTGCGCCAGCAAGCAGCGCCGCGAGGCGGCCGAGCGGTAGACGGCCTGCGCCAGTTCGCGCTGGCCGTGCCGGAACTCGGCGTGCGGAAAGGACAGCCCGGCAAGCGCTTCGTCGAGTTCCGCGCGATGACTCGCCTCCTGTTCGGCCCACGCGAGATAGCGCGCGCACAGCGCCTCGAAGTCTTCGCGCAGGGCCTCGCGCGTCCAGGGCTCGGCCAGCGCGAACTCCTCGCCGGTCGCGAGTTCGAGGTACACCAGCGCGACCTCGATGCCGGGCAGCGCGCGCTCTTCGCACAGCATCCAGCCGTAGACCCTGGCCTGCGCCCAGTGCAGCGCGCGATGGTTCGCCCGGATGGCCGCGAACTCGCCGCGAAAGGTCTTGATCTCCTCCAGCCGCCGGCGCGCGGGGTCATAGCCGTCGGCACGGCCGCGCACCTGCAGCCGGCCGAAGCACGCGGCGAGCGCCACCTCGCGCTCGTAGTCCTCGTCGCGCCGGCCTTGCACCAGCCGATGGCCGGCGATGCCTTCCAACGCCGTCGGCGCGGGCATGAAGCGCAGATCGAGGTCGCCGGCCTTGGCGGCGAAGGCGCACAGCGACTTCACCGAGACCTCGAAGGTCGGTTCAGTGGCAGTGGAAGAAGCAGGTTCGGTGCGCATGCCGTAGTCTGTATGAATATACAGTGACCCTCGGAAGAGGAGATAAAAAAACCATCCACTTGGATGGTGCTAGGATGGCGCCATGCCAAGAAAAAGCGCCACCCTGGCCTCCGCCGCAAAGCCGGTCGACGAAAAGATCACGATCAACGTGGGCTGCGTCGATCTCGGGCAAATCGACCTGCTGGTGCAGGAAGGCTTCTATGCCAACCGCACCGACCTGATCCGCACCGCGATCAGGAACCAGCTGGCCACGCAGATCGACGTGGTGCGCCAGGTCGTCTCGCGCAAAGCCCTGGTGCTCGGCATCCAGCACTACTCCGCTGCCGACCTGCAAGCGGTTCAAGCGGCCGGCGAGACCTTGCAGATCCGCGTGCTCGGGCTCGCTTCGATCGCACTCGACGTCACCCCGGCGCTGGCGCTGGCCGCCATCGAGTCCATCACCGTGCTGGGAGCCCTGCATGCGAGCCCGGCCGTGAAGGCCGCGCTCGCCGGGCGCATCGGCTGAACCCCAAACCCCTTTTTGAAAGACCAAGATGAACCCTGACTTCAAGCATCTGATGGCGGAAGCGAGCCGACTGACCCGGGCGGGCGATCTTCACGCGGCGACCGCTGCGATCCAGGCCGCGCTGGGCCGCATGGGACTCGCGCAGCCGACGCCGAGCGACATGCCGGGCGTGATCGACGTCGAGGCCCGGCAACTGCCTGAGCACGGGCCGGCGGACGTCGATCCGGAGGCGCCGGCAGCGTACGTCGATGTACCCGCTTCGGGCAGTTTCGTCGCCGGCAGCTTTGCCGACGCAGCCGGCCGCCGCGACTACAAGCTCTTCCTCCCGCCGCAGGCCGGCGAGCGCGCGCTGCCACTGGTCGTGATGCTTCATGGCTGCACCCAGAACCCCGACGATTTCGCCGCGGGCACGGCGATGAACGAGGCTGCGCTGGCGCAGGGCTTCTTCGTGCTCTATCCGGCGCAGTCGCGCCAGGCGAATCCTCAAGGTTGCTGGAACTGGTTCAAGCACAGCCATCAGCAACGCGGCCGCGGCGAGCCGGCGCTCTTGGCGGGCATGACACGCGAGGTGATGGCGCGCCACGCGATCGACCCCCGGCGCGTCTACGTCGCCGGACTGTCGGCGGGCGGCGCGATGGCCGCGATCCTGGGTGAAGCCTATCCCGACGTGTTCGCGGCGGTCGGGGTCCACTCTGGCCTGGCAGCGGGTGTCGCATCCGACCTGCCGGCCGCTTTGATGGCGATGAAGGCCGGCGGCGCGATCCAGGGCGATGTAGCCAGCGGCGTGCCGACCATCGTCTTCCACGGCGATGCAGACGCCACCGTCCATGCGAGCAACGGCGCCCAGGTCATGGCCGCGAGTGTGGGGAAAACGACCTCCGTCGAAGTCGAGCGTGTGCAGGGCAACGGCGGCCGCGGCGCAACCCGGCATTCGCACCGCTCGGCCGACGGGCGCGTGGTGGCCGAACACTGGGTGGTCCACGGCGGGGCTCACGCGTGGTCGGGGGGCAGCGCCAAGGGCTCCTATACGGATGGCCGGGGCCCCGACGCCAGCGCCGAGATGCTGCGCTTCTTCTTCGAGCATCCGCGGCTGCCGGCGCACTGATCGCCGGGCGCTCAGTCGATCAACTTGTTCTTCAGCGCGTAGTACGTGAGGTCGCTGTTGGAGGAGAGATTCATCTTCTCCATCATGCGGGTGCGGTAGGTGCTCACGGTCTTCACCGACAGCGACAGATGATCCGCGATGCGGCCCGCTGTTTCGCCCTTGGCCAGCTTCAGAAAGACCTGAAACTCGCGCTCCGACAACTGCTCGTGCGGCGCCGCGTCGTCCTTGCGGCCGAGCTGGCGCGCCAGCAGTTCGGCCACGCCGGGCGTGATGTAGCGGCGGCCCAGCGCGACGACGCGGATCGCGTTCACGATCTCCATCGGCTCGCATTCCTTGTTGAGGTAGCCGCTCGCGCCCTGGCGGATCAGGTTCATCGCGTAGTGCTCCTCGGGGTAGCCGCTCAGGACGAGGATGCCGACCTCCGGCGCCTTGGCACGGATCATCGCGATGGCATCGATGCCGCTTTGCCCGGGCATGGAGAGATCCATGACCAGCACATCCAGCTCCGTGGTGCGCACCAGCTCGATCGCCTCGCGCCCGCTGGCGGCTTCGCCGACCACGCGCAGATCCACGTGCTGCGAAAAGAAGTCGCGCAAACCCTTACGCACGATGGCGTGGTCGTCGACGATGCCGATCTTGATCACTCGTTGTCCCCCTTACGGTTATTCCAGCGGCGGGGAAGTCAGACCGCCGGCCCGCTCGAAGGATGCAGCAGCGCGCTGCGCGCGCGCGTGAGCGCGCAGCCTGCGCACGCGTAGGCCGCAGACGCGACGCGTTCGGCATCAGTCGGGCGCTGCTTGCAGGCAGTAGTCGAAGAAGGCCTCGAGCTCGGTGGACTTGTCGAAGACTGCGTCGGCGCCGGCATCCAGGCAGGCTGATCGCGTCGATGGCGCGGGATAGTTTGTCAGGATCACGACGCGCTGGCTGGCCTCGCGACCCGCGCACCACGCCACCACACCGAGGCCGGTGCCCTGTTTCAGGAAGAAGTCGACGACGGCCAGATCCCACTGGCCCTTGTGCTTGCCAAGCCACGCGATCGCTTCATTCTCCGACTCGGCCGTGGCCATCACGCTGGCCGATCCGAGTTCGGCCAGCGCCGGAATCAGGCTCTCCCTGATTCTGGGGTTGTCTTCGACGAGGAACACCGTGAGCGCCATGAAATGAGTCCGTTTCTTGTTCTGCCCGGTTCAGGCTAGCCCGCGATGCGCTTCGGTCAGTGGGCGCTCAGGACCCTTGGCGGTAGGATGATGTCGACACCACAAGGAAGCTCATGGACAAGAAGACCGCCCAGGTCAGCGCGAAGTTGAAGTGGGAAGCCGCGTGCGAGCGGCTGGCCTTCGCCTTGAATCCTCCGGCGGGCATACCGGCAGAGGACGCGCCGGATCTGGAGACGGCGGTGCGCCTGGCACAGGCTGCACTCGAGGAAATCCGCGAAGCCTTCAAGGCCGAATGAAGGTCGACGAGAGCACCATCTCGTTCGAGCCGCTGCTGCCGAACGTCCTTTCGCCTGAGCTCTAGAGCCGCGGCGGGTCCGAGTCGCGCTCCGGATGCTTGTGCTTCGACACCGCCGCGATGAAGTCCGCGGCCACCCGCGACGCATCGCGACCCTCCGCGTAGAGGATGCCGGGGTCCGGCGCGCCCGAGGGCAGGGTGGTCGGCATGCCGAGCTTCTCGGTCAAGGCGTGTGACGCGCCGAGCACCAAGAGCGTCTTGCAGTGCCGGTAGGTGTTGACGATGAATTCGGCGGTGTTGCCGATGCGTGCCAGCGCATCGACGCCCGCCTGCCCATCGGGCAGCACCACCGCGTCGAACAGCACGGGCGGCGTGTTCTCGAGCGAGGCATCGGCTTCCAGCGTGCCGCCGTCGGCGGTCGCGATGCTGCCCAGGCGCGGCGCGACGATGCGCGCGACGGCACCGGCATCGACCAGCGCGGCCTGCAGCGCGGCCAGCGATTCGCCTTCCACGCCGTCGGCGGCGAGCAGCGCGATCTTGCGTGCACGCACGCCGCCGTTGCCCGGGCGCGCGGTGAGCGAGAGCGCCGGCGATTTCTCGATCTCGGGCGGCTGCGGCTTGTCGAGCGCCTTGGGCATCGGCGGCGGGACCGCGATGCCCAGGCCTTCCGCCACGCGTGCCGCCAGCTCCGGCGACACGTGGACCAGGCCGGACACCATGCGCTCGCGGATCGCCGGCACGGTGAGCTTGGAGAGCTCGAAGCGGAAGCCGCCGACGATGTGCGCCTTCTCCCACTCGGTCTGGCTGTTCCAGAACAGCGTAGCCTGCTGGTAGTGCTCGGCGAACTTCTCCGGTTTGCCGCGCAGCTTGTCGCCCTCGACCGGCTCGGGGAAGGAGACGAAGCCCTTGGCGCCGGCCTGGAACGGGCAGCCGCCGGCGAGCGAGTTGGGCTCGTAGGCCACGCGCCCGCGGTGCAGCGCCTGGCGCTTGATGCCGTCGCGCTGGTTGTTGTGCACCGGCACGATGGGCGCGTTGATCGGGATCTCGTGGAAGTTGGCCCCGCCCAGGCGCAGGATCTGCGTGTCCTTGTAGGAGTGGATGCGACCGGCCAGGAGCGGGTCGTTGCTGAAGTCGATGCCGGGCACCACGTGCGCGGTACAGAACGCGACCTGCTCGGTCTCGGCGAAGAAGTTGTCGGGGTTGCGGTTGAGCACCAGGCGGCCCACGCGCTGCACGGGCACCAGTTCCTCGGGCACGATCTTGGTCGGATCGAGGATGTCGAAGCTCCAGTGGGCCGATTCTTCCTCGGTGAAGACCTGCAGCCCGAGCTCCCACTCGGGGTACTCGCCGGCCTCGATCGCTTCCCAGAGGTCGCGGCGATGGAAGTCGCAGTCCGCGCCCTGGATCTTGACCGCCTCGTCCCACACCAGCGAATGGGTGCCGAGCTTGGGCTTCCAGTGGAACTTGACGAAGCGGCTGCGGCCTTCGGCATTCACCATCCGGAAGCTGTGCACGCCGAAGCCTTCCATCATCCGGTAGCTGCGCGGGATGGCGCGGTCGCTCATCACCCACATCATCATGTGCGTGCTCTCGGGGCTCAGCGAGATGAAGTCCCAGAAGGTGTCGTGCGCGCTCGCGGCCTGCGGCATCGCGTGGTGCGGCTCGGGCTTCACCGAATGGATGATGTCCGGGAACTTCATCGCGTCCTGGATGAAGAAGACCGGGATGTTGTTGCCCACCAGGTCCCAGTTGCCTTCGTCGGTATAGAACTTGACCGCGAAGCCGCGCACGTCGCGCGCGGTGTCGACTGAGCCGCGCTCGCCGGCCACGGTGGAGAAGCGCACGAAGACCGGCGTGAGCTTGCCCTTCTCCTGGAACGGGGCCGCGCGCGTCAGGTCGGTCAGCGCCTCGTAGGCCTCGAAGAAGCCGTGCGCAGCCGAGCCGCGCGCATGCACGATGCGCTCGGGAATGCGCTCGTGGTCGAAGTTGGTGATCTTCTCGCGCAGGATGAAGTCTTCCAGCAGCGTGGGCCCGCGCAGGCCGGCCTTGAGCGAGTTCTGGTTGTCGCCGACCGGCACGCCCTGGTTGGTGGTGAGCACCCGGCCGCTCGAATCCACGCGTACGCGATCGAGCGAGCCGGCGGTCGCGTTCACGCCCGGCGCCGCGCCCTGGCCGGTCTTGGTCGAGGCGTTGGCCTCGCTCAGCGTGCTGCCGGTGACCGAGGGCGAGGCGGGCTGGGCGGTGGCGCCCTCGGGCGGCATGACGGCGCCGTCGCGGCCCTTGTCGAGCGCCTTGTTCGGGTTGTAGGGCATCGATGCGGCGAGCGCATCGACCTGCTGCGCGTGAAGGGCGAGCGCATCGCCGCTCGAGCCGTCGACGCCGCGCGCCGGCGCGCTGGATGTGTTGCGGGCAGCCGCCTTGTCGGCGCTCTTCTTCCTGGAAGTTGGCATGTCAAATTCCTTCGCGTGTGGGGGAAGGCGATTCCAATGCGCTCGCAAACGCGCCGATGTCAGTCATTGCCGCGTCCGAACCCGATGCCGTCCGACACCGGCCGCGCGGAGCGCTACGTAGCTTCCACGACATCGTCACTTCATGCGAGGGAAGCACCATGGAATCGTCCGCCCTTCGTCCTCTCGCGCTCGTGACGGGCGCGTCCTCCGGCATCGGCCTCCACCTGGCCAAGCAGGCTGCGCAGAACGGCTTCGACCTCGTGATCGGCGCCGACGAACCGCTCGAGCAGGCCGAGGGCGAGCTGCGCATGATGGGCGCCGAGGTGACCAGCGTGCAGGCGGACTTGGCGATGCGCGAGGGCGTCGACAAGCTGCTGCTTGCCGCCGGCGAGCGCAACATCGATGCGCTCTTCGCCAACGCGGGGCACGGCCTCGGCGGCGCCTTTCTCGACCAGGACTTCACCGCGGTCCAGCACGTGATCCACACCAACATCACCGGCACCATCTACCTGCTGCAGCGCGTGGCGCGCCACATGAAGGAGCGCGGCCAGGGCCGCATCCTCATCACCGGCTCGATCGCCGGCTTCCAGCCCGGCAGCTTCCAGGCCGTCTACAACGGCACCAAGGCCTTCATCGATTCCTTCTCCTTCGCGCTGCGCAACGAGCTCAAGGACACCGGCGTCACGGTCAGCTGCCTGATGCCGGGCGTGACCGACACGCACTTCTTCGCGCGCGCCCACATGCTCGACACCAGGCTCGCCCAGCAGGACGACAAGGCCGACCCGGCCGAGGTGGCCAAGGTGGGCTTCGAGGCCATGATGAAGGGCGAGGCCGACGTGATCGCAGGCTGGAAGAACAAGATGCAGGCCGCACTCGCCCATGTGACGCCGTCCGACACGCTGGCCGAGCAGCACCGCAAGCTGGCCCAACCCGGAAGCGCACGCGAACCGGAGCGCGCCGGCCATGCCGAACGGTGACGGCACGGCGGCGGCCAAGGCCGCCGCCGAGTACCTCGGCAATCACGGCCTGGTGCTGGTGACGGCCGAGTCCTGCACCGCGGGCCTGATCGCCTCGCGCCTGGCCGAGGTGCCCGGTGCGGGCCAGGTGCTGGAGTCGGCCTTCGTGGTGTACGTCCCCAAGGCCAAGCAGCGCTGCCTGGGCGTGAGTGCCGAGACCCTCGATCGCTACAACCTCACGAGCGAGCCCGTCGCGCTCGAGATGGCCCGCGGCGCGCTCAGGCACAGCGACGCGAACCTGGCCATCGCCAACACCGGCGTGGCCGACGATGCCGACCCGGCGGTCAAGCCCGGCACCCAGTGCTTCGCGTGGGGCTTTCGCGAAGGCAAGCGCACGCAGATCTTCACCGAGACGCAACGCTTCACCGGCAACCGCAACGAAATCCGCGAGGCCGCCGCCGACTACGCGCTGGAGCGCATCGCGCTCTACCACCGGCGCTTCAGGTCCTGACGGAAACCACCAGCAGTGCGAGCGAGGCGGCCGCCATCGCGGCCGTCGCCAGCCAGCCGAGCAGCTTCCACTTGAGCGGCAGCACGATGCTGCCCATCACCTTGGGGCTGGAGGCCGCGATCATCACGGCCACCATCACCGGCACCGAGATCACCGCGTTGATCACCGCCGACCAGTAGAGCGCCGAGATCGGATTCACGCCCGACAGGCTGATGCCCACGCCGACGGCCATGGCGGCGGCCAGGATGCCGTAGAAGGCGCGGCCCTTGGCCGGCGGCAGGTTCAGGCCCTTGCGCAGGTGGAAGTAGCTGGCCACCGCATCCGCCGCCGAGCCGGCGAGCACGGGCAGCGCCAGCATGCCGGTGCCGATGATGCCCATCGCGAACAGCAGGAAGGCCGCGTCGCCCGCGATCGGGCGCAGCGCCGCGGCGGCCTGCGCCGTGGTCTCGATGTCGGTCTTGCCGTTGGCATGCAGCGTGGCCGCGGTGGCGAAGATCATGAACAGGGCGATCAGGTTCGAGAAGCCCATGCCGACCGCGGTGTCGATGCGCAGCCGCCGCAGCTGGCGGCGCGCCTGCTCGGGCGCGCTGCGCAGCGGCTGGTCCTCGGGCACGCGCTTGATCTCCTCGCATTCCTGCGCCGCCTGCCAGAAGAACAGATAGGGACTGATGGTGGTGCCGAGGATGGCGACGACGGTCGTGACGTGTCCCTTGCTCCACTTGAAGGAAGGCGCGGCGAGCTCCTTGAGCGCGGCGGCCCAGTCCACGCCGACCACGCAAACGACGCCCACGTAGGCAAAGAGCGACAGCGTCAGCCACTTGAGCACGCGCACGTAGCGTTCGTAGGGCAGGAACACCTGCAGCAGCAGTGACACGACGCCGAAGCCCACCGCGTACCACGCGGGCCGGCCCGGCAGCACCATGGCGGCCGAGTCGCCCATGGCGTTGAGGTCGGCGCCGAGGTTGATGACGTTGGCGGTGAGCAGCAGCAGCACCAGCGCGGCCACCAGCCATTTGGGGCAGAAGCGCTCGAAGGCCCCCACCAGCCCGTGCCCGGTTACGCGCCCGATGCGCGCGCTCGCGAGCTGGATGCCCACCATCAGCGGATAGGTGAACAGCATCAGGGCACCCGCGGCGTAGCCGAGCTGTGCGCCGGCCTGCGAGTAGGTCGCGATGCCGCTCGGGTCGTCGTCCGCGGCGCCGGTGATCAGGCCCGGCCCGAGCTTGGCCCACCAGCTCTCTTTGGCGCCGTCGCTCGCAGGATTCGCGGTGGAAGTGGGAGTGCCCATGGTGGCTCCAAGGAACAGCAGCGCCGCACCTTCGCCCGGCCGCGCGCGCCGGCTCATCGGCCGGTGCCGCGCCGCGCTGTGGGACTTCGTCGAGTCTGGGCGGTGGACGCGGTCTTGGACGACAAGGGGCGCAGCGCCTGCTGACTACGGTGAATCGCATCGACCCCCTCAACCCGCAGGAGCAAAGAGCCATGACTTCTTCTTCCGATTCCGACGACGTCGCCGTGCAGCAGCGCAAGGTGCAACGCGAACAGGACGCCAAGGACCGCGCCGCGCCCGACAAGCCCAAGAGCAAGAAGCCGGTGCAGGCCGGCCACCGCCCAGAGCCCGAGAACCCGATGCCGGCGCAGCATCTCAAGAAGCCCGGGCTCGAAGCCGAGATGGATCTGCAGCCGCGCTTCAAGGCCTCGGGCTACCTCGGCAGCGGCAAGCTCGACGGCATGGTGGCGCTGGTGACCGGCGGCGACTCGGGCATCGGCCGCGCGGTGGCGCTGCTCTATGCGCGCGAGGGCGCGGAGGTCGCGATCGTTTACCTCGATGAAGAGCAGGTCGATGCCGAGGAGACCAAGCGCTGCGTCGAGGCCGAGGGCCAGCACTGCGTGCTGATTCCCGGCGACGTGCGCGACCCGGCCTTCTGCAAGCGCGCCGTCGAGGAGACCGTGCAGGCCTTCGGCAAGCTCGACATCCTGGTCAACAACGCGGCCTTCCAGCTGCACGCGGCCAGCATCGAGGACATCACCGACGAGCGCCTCGACCTCACCTTCAAGACCAACATCTACGGCTACTTCCAGATGGCGCGCGCCGCGGTGCCGCATCTGCGCAAGGGCGGCTCGATCATCAACTCCGGCTCCGTCACCGGGCTGGAGGGCAGCCCGCAGCTGCTGGACTACGCCACCACCAAGGGCGCGATCCATGCCTTCACCAAGTCCCTCGCGAGCAACCTGCTGGACAAGGGCATCCGCGTCAACGCGGTCGCGCCGGGTCCGGTGTGGACGCCGCTGAACCCCTCCGATCGACCCGCCGAGGAGGTGCAGAACTTCGGCAAGCACACCGACATGAAGCGGCCCGCGCAGCCCGAAGAGATGTCGCCGGCCTACGTGTTCCTGGCGGCACCGTGCTGCGCGAGCTACATCACGGGCATCGTGCTGCCGATCACCGGGAGCGTGGGCGCGGTCTAGCGCGGCGCTGGCGCCGGTACCAGTGCGAAGCCAGCACGTTGCCGAGCGTCACGGCGCCGAGTAGCAGCAGTTGGCGCAGCAGGCCGGCGGTGGCGCGCTCCACGCGGCGGTCGATCTCCGCCTGCGCGGCGGCCGATCTCCGCCTGCGCGGCGGCCGTGCGGCCCAACCCCGAATAGTCGGGTGGCGGCGGCGGCGTTTCGACCGATGCCACCGCCGCGCTGCCGTCCACCCGATCGGTGCCGGCCGCGTCCTCGGCCGCGCTCGCCTCGGTGGCCGCCACCGCCTTGGCGCCCGAGACGGAACCATGCTCGTTGGCGTAGACCTTGGTGAACTCGGCGCCCAGCAGGAAGATCTGCGCCGCGTAGTAGACCCAGGCCACCAGCACCACCAGCGAACCCGCCGCGGCGAAGGATTCGTTGACGCCGCTCTTGCCCAGGTAAAGCCCGATCGCCAGCTTGCCGAGCTCGAACAGCACGGCCGTGACGGCGGCGCCGATCCAGACGTCGCGCCACGCGATGCGCGCCGTGGGCATGAGCTTGAAGATCATCGCGAACAGCACGGTGATGATGCCCAGCGAGATGAGGATGTTGAGCGCCTGCAGCATCAGCTCCCAACCCGGCATCAGGCCGCCGAACCAGCTGCCGAAGGCAGCCAGCGCCGCGCTCACCAGCAGCGACACCATCAGCAGGAAGGCCAGTCCCAGGATCAGGCCGAAGGACAGCAGCCGCGCACGCAGCACGGCCCACACGCCCGAGGGCTTTTCTCTTTCGGGCACGTGCCAGATGCGGTCCAGCGCGCTTTGCAGCTCGGCGAAGACCGTGGTGGCGCCGATCAGCAGCACCACCACGCTGATCAGGCCGGCCACCAGCCCCTTGCCGGGCTCGTCGACGCTGCGCAGCATCGACTCCACCGCGACCGCCCCCTCGCGCCCGACCAGCCCCGAGATCTGCGCCACGATCTGCCCCTGCGCCGCTTCGCGCCCGAAGAGCGCGCCGGCGATCGCGATGACGATCACCAGCAGCGGCGCCAGCGAGAAGATGGTGTAGTAGGAGATGGCCGCGCCCATGCTCGGGGCGTAGTCGTCGACCCAGGCCATGACGGCCTTGCGGCACAGATCGAAGAGCTGCTTGGCTTTCATGGCGGGCGAACGTTGTGGTGGACGCAATGTCTTTCTCCGCGCGCCGATGCGCCATGCGCGAAGCTTGCGACTTGGAGTAGGCGGCGGCTCACGCCCCGCGCCGCAGCCGCGGCTAGGGCCTGTTAGGCCCTAGCGCTTCGACACGCCGCCCAGCACCCGCACCAGCTCGTCGTACACCAGCCGCACCCGCGCCGGCACCGGCGAACGCTGCACGCGGTAAACGTAGACCGGCCAGGGCTCCGGCGCCTCCGCATCGAGCACCGGCACCAGCGCGCCCGACTGCAGCCCCGGCTCGGCCAGCGGTGCGACGAGCTGGCTGAAGCCCAGGCCGGCCAGCACGGCCGCGCATTCGGCGTCGGTGTCGTCGGTGACGAAGACGGGCGAGGACAGCGTCATCAGCCGCCCCTTGCTGAAGGGCCAGGGCCACGGGCGGCCCGAGTTGCGATCGATCAGCGCCGTGAGCGGCAGGCGCGCGAGTTCGTCGATGCTTTGCGGCACGCCCGTGCGCGCGATGAGCGACGGCGCCGCGAACACGCGCAGCGCCATCGTGCCGACGGGCTTGGCGACGAAGCGGCTGTCGCGCAAGGGACCGGCGCGCACGCCGACGTCGATCTGCTCGGCGACCACGTCGGCCAGCTGCTCCGAGAGCCGCAGGTCCAGCGTGAGGCCCGGATGCGCTGCCAGCATCGGCGCCAGCGCCTGCGGTATCAGCCGGCGGCCGAGCACGCTGGGCGCCGCCACCCGCACCGTGCCCGCGTGCTGCGAGAGCGCGCGGCGATCGATGCGGTGAAAGAGCTGGTCGACGCCGCCGACCGCCACGCGTGCCCGCTCGGCCAGCTGCCGGCCGAAGTCGGTGAGCTGCACGCCGCGCGTGCTGCGGTGGAACAGCGGCTCGCCCAGCTCTTCTTCGAGCTCGCGCACCGCGCGCGTCACGACCTGCGGCGAGACCGACAGCCGGATCGCCGCATCGCGGAAGTTGGCAGCATCGGCGGCGGTGCAGAACACGCGCAGGGCTTCGAGGCGGTTGGACATGGAGTATTCCGGATTGGCGAATTCTGAACTCGCCAGAGTTTCATTTACGGGAACGCCTGGATTTTCCACACTGAGGGCATCTCTTCAACAACCCCCGAAAGGAAAGCACCATGACATCCGTTCAAGACAACATCCAAGGCAAGGTCGCCATCGTCACCGGCGCGAGCAGCGGGCTCGGCGAATCGACGGCGCGCCACCTCGCCGCACGCGGCGCCAAGGTCGTGCTCGCGGCGCGCCGCACCGACCGGCTCGAGCAGGTCGTCGCCGAGATCCGCGAAGCCGGCGGCGAGGCCATCGCGGTGGCGACCGACGTCGCCAAGCGCGCCGACCTCGAGCAGCTGGCCGCCAAGACCGTCGAGGCCTTCGGCCGCATCGACGTGCTGGTCAACAACGCCGGCGTGATGCCGCTGTCGCCGCTGGACAAGCTCAAGGTCGACGAATGGGATCGCACCATCGACGTCAACATCAAGGGTGTGCTCTACGGCATCGCCGCCGTGCTGCCGCGCATGAAGGCGCAGGGCAGCGGCCACATCGTCAACGTCGCGTCGATCGCCGGGCTGAAGGTGTTCACGCCGATCGGTACCGTGTACAGCGCGACCAAGCATGCGGTGCGGGCGATCTCCGAGGGCTTGCGTGTCGAGGTCGGCAACAGCGGCGTGCGCGTGACCATCGTGTCGCCCGGTGCCGTCGAGTCGGAACTCAAGCACGGCAGCAGCGACCCCGAGAGCGCGGCGGGCGTGAAGGCCTTCTACGACGCGAACCAGATCCCTGCGGATTCGGTGGCGCGCGCGGTGGTCTATGCCGTCGAGCAGCCGGCCAACGTGGACATCAACGAGGTGGTGCTGCGGCCGGTGTCGCAGGAGTTTTGAGCTTCTCGCCGGCATCAAGGAAAAAAGCCCCAGGCCGCAAGGACCTGGGGCTTTCGCCTGTGGAGAACCGATCAGTCGAGCAGGTTCAGCTGCAGGTATCCGCCAGTGGTCACGTTGGATGCTCCCACGATCGTGAAGAGCTTCGAGTTGTAGGTCGCGAAGTAGGTGGAACCCGTGCCATCCGGGAACTGGCGCATGCCGGCAGGACCGAAGGCGCCCATGCCGCCATAGGTGTTGGCGTGCGCGGCCGTCGTTCCGTCGGCGTTGATCACGCTTCGGGTGTTGCCCGTCGCCGTCATGTTGATGCTGGCCCAGCTTCCCTTGGTCGATCCGCCGTGGCCTGTCGCCGCCGCCCAGACCGGCGTGTCTTGCACGCCAAGCCGCCACACGAGCATGCCGGGCGTCGAGGGCGCCGCGCCCGCCGACAGATAGACCTTCTGGTCGCCGATGCGGGCCATCGCGAAGCGGCCGTTCTCGGCAGGATTGGCGTTGTTGACGATGTGCCAGACGCCCGCAATCTCCGTCGCGCTGACCGTGTAGGTCGCCACCGAGGCCGGCGGGCAGTTCGGGATGCTGTAGATGGTCGAGTCGAAGCAAAGCTTCATGACCGTGCCGCCGGACGAGACCTCCGTCTGCGTGATCTGCGACGTTTCCGCGGCTGCTGTCCGCTGGATGCCGAGGCGGTTGTACACGCCATCGAGTTGCGCCTGCTCGGTGACCAGGTTGCGCGCGCCGATGAAGGGCTTGACCGCGTAGGTACTGCCCGTGCCGAACGGATCGACGAACGGAAAGTTGCCGACCACTGCATCCGTCGTCATGCGGAAGCGCGACATGTTGGCGACCGAAATGACCCGGCTGGTCTTGAAGAAGTAGGTGCCGGGTTCGGAGCTGTCCGTGTTGAAGGTGTCCGTCACCGGCGCGCTGCCGTCATGGTTGACGAAGGTGTAGACGTTCGCGTTGAAGTCCAGCGAGAGCTGGTACTGCTGCGCGTTCGTCGCATAGACCCGGTAGGTGCCATTGCGCGCATCACCGGCCGAAACGTTGAGCACGGTAGCCTTGGTGAGCGACTGGTTGGCGCTCGCCTTGGCCGAGACCGTGTAGATGACGGCGCTGGCCGTGCCGTTGAGAATCTGCGCGGCCCACTTGCTGCCCGACACGCTCGGATTGCGCAGGCTGACCGCCGCTTCGGTGGAGGCGCTCGTCGTCCAGTCGGCGCTCTGGCTCGGCGTGATCTCCACGGTGTCGCCTGGCTTCACGGCGAACTGGCCGTTCGCGTCGGCTGCCGCAGCGCTGCCGTTGATCGATACCGTCGCCGTCAAGGCGGCCGGCGCACTGAAACCGCCCCCGCCCCCTCCGCCGCCGCCTCCCCCGCATCCGATCAACCCAGCCGCCAGCGTCGCCGCGCAGGCGAGCGAAATCAAAAGCCTCATGTAGTTCCTCGTGTCGTTGTGGTTTTGGCGCGACCGAATAGGCCCTCCGCGCCGACCGGGAAGATACATATGGTTTCAGTGAAAAGCAACGATTAATTAACTTTAGTTGTACTGATGAAAGCCATGCAATGGCCGGGGGCGGTAGCGAACAAGGTGAACGAAAATCTGCCCGCATTCAGCTCGCGGCACAACTTCTCATGAAAATCCAAAAAGACTCCGTCGTCACCCTCCGCTACAAAGTGGCCGACGCCGCCACCAACAAGCTCATCGAAGAGAGCCGCGACCCCATGGTCTATCTGCATGGCGGGTACAACAACACCTTCCCCAAGGTCGAGGCGGCGCTCGAGGGCAAGGAGGCCGGCTTCCAGACCACGCTGAATTTGCAGCCCGAAGACGCGTTCGGCGTGCGCGACGAATCATTGGTGCGCACGATCTCCAAGGCCGACTTCCCGCCGGGCGTCAAGGTGGGCGGCCAGCTCGAGGGCCGCAACGACAAGGGCGAGCCGCAGGTTTTCACCGTGATGAAGATCAAGGGTCCGCAGGTGATCCTCGACGGCAACCATCCGCTCGCGGGCAAGGCGCTCAAGTTCAGCGTGACGGTGACCGGCGTGCGCGCCGCGACCGAGGAAGAGATTGCCCATCGCCATGTGCATGGCGAGCATGGGCACCATCACTGAGTGACGCTACCGCGCTCTCGGATTCGGATCGACCCAGATCTTTGACAACCCCGCCGCCACGCTTTCGCGGCTGTACGGCGAGGCGGCGCTCCCGGGCTCTTCGGCTGCTCCCGCAATGCCGTTCTCCATCGTTTCTGCCTCCGTCGGCTGCGTGCTCACGGGCGGCATGACTGTGGGGTCGATGTCGGGGGGTGGGATGGCGATGGGCATGGCGTGACTCCTTTGCAGCTACTACTGATTGCAAAGTAGCCCTCGGCCGCGCGCGACCTGTAGGAAGCCGCCGTGGCCAGCATGGGCGGCCGTCCTGGCTTCGTGTCAGACCCGCCAGCGCCGGGCTGCCAGCACACCTTCTGCGTGCGCTGGACGGCAGCGTCGCTCTAGAAGCTCACGCGCAGGCCGATGGTGCCCTGGATCGACGACTTGATCCGCGCGTCGCCGCCGGCGCTGGACATGCGCCCGAGCTCGCCGTACACGGTGGTGGCGGGTGTCAATGCCAGCGACAGGCCGGCCGCCACTTCGGTCGCGGTGTAGCCGCTCGCACCGGAGAGGACGGTGCTGCCGGTGGTGCCGACGAAGGTCGCCACGTCGGTGCCTGAACTGGCGCGGTAGACGCTGAAGCGCGCATAGGGCTGCAGCCGGCCCGCGCCGGTGGGGATGTCGCCCTTGATGCGCACGCCCAGCCGGCCGATCCAGCCTGCTTTGGTGTCCTGATGGACTTGCGCACCGGCGATCGACACGTCGTCGAAACGTGTTCTCTGGCGGATGAGCTGTGCCTGCGGCTCGATGCTCCAGTTCTCCGCCAGGGCAAAGGACTTGCCGGCTTCTATCGATGCCGAGAAGCTGCAGGCCTTGCCCGACACCGTGAGGCCGCCGTCGGGCCGCACGCTGTAGCGGTGGCTGCCCGCTTGCAGCACGGCATCGACATACCAGCCGCTCGCATCCCTCCAGGTGGCATAGCCGCCGAGGTAGTGCGACTTCAGATCGGTGTGGCCGACCCTGCCGAAGGTGCCGCGCGCGTTGCCGCTCACATCGACGTTCCCATCCAGCGAGCCGACGTAGAGGCCGGCGCGCCAGTTGTTGCCGCCCAGGAGGTCGGCGCCTGCCTGCAGGCCGCTCACCTGGCCGCGGCTGTGCGGGGCGACGCTGCCGTGCTGGCGAATGTCGAGGTCGGCGTAGACGGCACGCACCCACGCTTGCCGGTCGGGCCCCGAATCGCCGACGCGGCGGTTCAGGTTGCCCAGCATCGCGAGATCCGCCTGGCGAAGTTGCGCCGGGAGGGCGGAGAAGAGCGGCATTTCGTTCCGATAAGCGAGTGCGGCAGGGGCAGGCGTGATTGCCTTCTTGTCGGGCTCTGCGGCCGCCGGCTCGCCCTCGGCCGCTGCAGTTTCGGGGCTCTTGACCCCCTCTGCCTCGGCGGCCGCCGCTGGGGCTGCTGCTGAAGTTGCAGGCGCAGGCGCTGGTGCTGGTGCTGTTGCTGGTGCTGGTGAAGTTGCAGGCGCAGGCGCAGGCGCTGGTGCTGGTGCTGGTGCTGTTGCTGGTGCTGGTGCTGTTGCTGGTGCAGGCGCTGGTGCTGGTGCTGGTGCAGGCGCTGGTGCTGGTGCTGGTGCTGGTGCTGGTGCAGGCGCTGGCGCTGGCGCTGGTGCTGGCGCTGGTGCTGGCGCTGGCGCTGGCGCTGGTGCTGGTGCAGGTGCAGGCGCAGGTGCAGGCGCAGGCGCAGGTGCAGGTGCAGGTGCAGGTGCAGGCGCAGGCGCCGGTGCCGGTGCGGGTGCAGGTGCCGAGCACGTGGCTTTGCCGACGTCCTTGTCGTTGCCGCAGTTCGCCGCCGACGCGGTACCTGCGAAGGCGAGAAGCGCCGCCGCCACACAAGCCTGCAGCCCCTTGGCCCGCGCAAACTCGGGCGCTCGGAGTGGCAAATCGGAAGCCGGGGTGCCGGTCGCCGCCGACTTGCCAAGGCCTGTCGCCAACTCCGATGCCACGGCCCAAAGACCTTTGGCGGCATTCCAGATGATCCTGAAAACGCGGTTCATATCGACTCCTCCATCCCCCGCCGAAGCGGTAATTGAATACTTTTGACTTTAGTACCGAGGTATTCAATTTCTAAGGAAGGAGTTCACACAATCGGTTACAGAACCGTGTCTTGGCGTCAAATTGCTATGGTTTGGATAGCAGCCAGGGCCCATCCCACGAGCGTTCGTGAGATTTTTCACATTACGGAGGATGGGGCACGCACCTCTCGGACGGGCGGCAAGAGTGGCCAGGAAATGAAACCAGGCGAGCGCCTCCCAAGGGGCCGGCCTGGGCGCTAGGAGATCAGGTGAAAGCCGGCGTCAGACGCACTTCGCCGGTTGTCGGCAAGGGTCAGGATGTCGTCGCGCGACAGTTTGGAGCCGGACGCAAACCGGCAGTTGTCAGACCCACCAGCGCCCGGCTGCCAGCGCGGCGGCCAGGGCGAGGGGGCTGGTGCTCTCGGCGGCACACCAGGCGAGCTGCGACACCTCGCCGCCGCCGGGCACGCTGGACGCAGCCATCAGCGCGAAGGTGCAGATGCCGATGGCGTAGTAGCCCATCACGGCGAGGAAGGGGACAGCAAAGCCCATCACCGGGCCGCGCGCCTTGCGCTGGACGGCGGCCAAGCTCGGCAGCGGCACTTCGGCATACTGCTTGGCAGCGGTCCCTTTTGCGGACCGCTCGCGCATCTCGAAATGGAGCTGCTGCAGTTGCTGTTCGGTGTTCATGCACGTTGTCGTTGTTGTGGGATCGATGGCTCCGTCGCGCGAATTGTGAACGGATCGGCGTGGCGCCCATCCAACGAACAGCCGGGATTTTCCCCTTCTGTTGTTCCGCGGATGGTGCGACTGCGTTGCACCGGCCGCACTTCAGGAACAGGACGCCGCCCCCATGTGTGAGGGATCGATCGCTCCTCTCGCACCCGAACAAAATGAGCGCCCCGCAAGAAAGCACGCACGCCATGACCGCCACCGCCACTGTCACACCCATCGTCCAGATCAAGGCCCTGGGCTTCCCCTGGGAAACGATCGACCCGTTTCTCTTCTGCGCCTACCACGACGACGCCTACCCCAAGGCCAACGGGCAGATGGGGCCCGATGCCCCGCTGGCCGGGCGCGACCTGGGCCAGGACTTCAGCCGCAAGGACGGCTGGAGCATGTACCACGGCAATCCCGTGCCGGGCTTTCCGGGGCATCCGCACCGCGGCTTCGAGACGGTGACCATCGTGCGCAAGGGGCTGATCGATCACTCCGATTCGCTGGGCGCGACCGCGCGCTTCGGCGGCGGCGACGTGCAGTGGCTCACGGCCGGCAAGGGCATCGTGCATTCCGAGATGTTCCCGCTGCTCGATGCTTCTGCGCCCAATCCGCTGGAGCTGTTCCAGATCTGGCTCAACCTGCCGGCGCGCAGCAAGATGGCCGAGCCGCATTTCACGATGTTCTGGGCCGAAGACATTCCGCGCTTCACCGCGATGGATGCCGACGGCCATGCGACCGAGGTTTCGGTCGTCGCGGGGCGGGTCGCGCCGGTTGACGGCGAGCCGGGCGCCGGCGGCCCGCTGGCGCCGCCGCCCGATTCATGGGCCGCGCAGCCCGATGCGGACATCGCGATCTGGACGATCCGCATGGAGCCCCATGCCTGCTGGATGCTGCCTGCCGCGGCCGGCGAGGACACCCGGCGCAGCCTGTATTTCTTCAAGGGCGCTTCGGTCAGCGTGGCGGGCCGGAAGATCGAGAACCATGCCGCCATCGAGCTGCGCGCCGACGCCAGGGTGGAGCTGGTCAACGGCGACGAGCCGAGCGAGTTCCTGCTGCTGCAAGGCCGCCCGATCGGCGAGCCGGTGGCGCAGTACGGCCCCTTCGTGATGAACACGCAGACCGAGATCGCGCAGGCCATGGCCGACTACCGCCGCACGCAGTTCGGCGGCTGGCCCTGGCCCGACATGGCGCCGGTGCATGGGCGCCAGGCTGCGCGCTTTGCGCGGCATCCTGACGGGCGCGAAGAGAAGCCGCTGGAGTCTTAGGGCCTGTTGACAGGCCCTAGTCAACAGCCCGCCGGCGGCTGAACGAACCAGCGCCCGCCGGCGCCTTGGTGCAGGTCCACGCGCATAAAGAAGAAGTCCCACGCGAAGCCGATGTCGCGCAAGTCGCCGGTCGAGATCGCGCGCAGGCCGAAGAGCCCGCCCGCGACCGCGCGGCCCGCCGAGACGTGGGCGCCGGGCGCGGCGTTCACCGTGTTGCAGCCCGAGGGCGGTGGAGGCGGTGGCGGGGGCGGCGGCCCGCTGGTGTCGGCCGCATGGCGCGAGAAGAAGTCCCAGACGATGTCGGGATAGCTCGGCCCGCGCTGCAAGGCCCATCGGCCGTCGCGGCCGCCCTGGCCGCCGATCCAGTAGTGGCCGTGGTCGGTGTCGCCGGGGTCGGGCGTGGCCGTGGGGCCGTTGTAGAACACGGTCTCGACCAGCGAGCGGCTACCCGGCTGGGCGTCGACGGTGTAGAAGACCTGCTGGCAGTTGTAGTCGGGGCCGTTGGCCGGCGTGCAGGCCCGCTGCTGCGCCTGCGCTTCGGGCGGGCTGTTGTGCAACGCGTCGCCATTGAGCAGCAGCTGCGCATCGCGCAGGTTGCGGCCGGCCGGCTGGATCACGGTGCAGTCCTGGTTGTTCTGCAGCACCATCAGCGGGATCGCGTAGGACGCATTGCGCTCGCGCTGCATGTCGGCGACCACCTGGCTCACTGCATGGAAGGTGGCGCTGCCCGGGCAGCCCGAGAAAGAGACCGAGGCCGCATCCTCGCCGTAGGGCAGGCCCGAGGCGCTGGCCGCGGCCGCGAAGTACTCGTTGTGCGTGACCGAGAGCACCACCGCCATCGCGCCGCCCGACGAAAGGCCGGTGACGTAGCGCCGCTTCGGGTCGATGCTGAAGCGCGATTCGACCTGCCGCGCGATCTGGTGCAGGTCTTCGGGCTCGCCGCGCCCCTGGTGGCGGTGCTGGTCGAGCCAGAAGCCCCAGCAGTTGGTGTTGCGCAGCCCGTCGTAGCTGGTGATGAAGGGCGCGACGAGGATGAAGCGGTAGCGGTCGGCCGCCGCCACCAGGCCCCAGTCGCGCAGCACGTCGTCGTGCGTCTGCTGGCAGCCGTGCAGCGCCATCACCATCGGCGCCGCGGCCGTGAGGCCGTCGGGCACGTAGACCTTGTACTGCCGCTCGCGCGAGCCCGAATAGCCTTGAGGGCTCAGCGTGAAGGCGCTGGTGGTGCCGGCCTGGGCGGGCAGGCTGGCGAGTTCGAGCAGCGCCAACAGGAGGATGGCGAGCCAGCGTGTGAGGGGCAGGTAAGCCATGTGCACCGTCCTTTGGCTGAGGGGCGGGGCCGATCTTCTCACCAGTGCGCCAGCGCATCGAGAGGTTCCATTGTTTCTGCGACATGAACACCGAGGTGCGAAAAGGCACATCCACAACGCCATCTGCAGACGCAAACTTCATCCCACAGACCCGCCGATCAACCCCCTCTGAAGGAATCCGACAAATGAACACCGCTTCCAAGCTCCTCTCCGGTTTTGCGCTTGCGATCCTCGCTGCCGCCGGCGTCAATGCAGAAACGTACGACGGCGTTTCCAAGGTCAGCTCGACGAAGAGCCGCGATGCCGCGCGCGTCGAAGGCGCGGCCGCCGCACGCAGCGGCGACCAGTTCGGCGAAGTCACCGGGCAAGGCGTCGTCAGCGTCGCCAATTCGGTCGACCGTGCATCCGTTCGCTCGCAAGGCGTGGCCGCTGCGCGCAGCGCGAACCCTTACGCGGAAGGCTACGGCCAAGGCGTGACGCGGGTCGATTCGACCGTCGAGCGCTCCAGCGTGCGCGTCCAGGCGCGAGCCGCAGCGCACGGCGATCGTCTCGCGCTCTGAGGCGAGCGCTACGGGTTCGCCACCGAACAGGGCCGTCAGCCGAGATGCAGCCGCTCCGCGGCGTAGCGCGCCAGGGCGGCAGCCTGCAGGCTTCGGCCGCAGAGCCCGACGTAGCCGTCGGGCCGCACCAGATAGAACGAGGGCAGCGGGATCTTGTGGCGCTCCAGCTCCGCATCGTTGGCGGCGCCCGCCGGCATCGCGTGGATGTGCAGCAGGTTGCCGAAGGCCGGCAGCGGCTCCGAAGGCAGGGCCTGCCCGAACGCGATCAGGTGAAAGTGCGTGTCTTCCAGCCTTTCGAACAGGTCCTCGACGGGCCCCTCTGCATCGAGGCGCAGCTGCAGCCACGGAAAGCGGTCGCCGGCCTGCGGCGCCTCGGCCGGCAGCTCGTCCAGCGATGTCGCCAGCGGCCCTTCGCGGTAATGGATGCCGGTCTGCGAGACGGTGCGAAACGCCAGCTTCTGCACGCGCTCGCGGCCCATCGCGAAGGCGGCGAGCCGGGCCAGCACCTGCGTGCGCAGCAGGCCGGCAAACGGGGCGTCGGAAACCACCAACCGGAAGCCGCGGTCGGTGGTCTCGAGCAGGCGCCGCGCGACGGGGAGGCGCTCGGCCTCGTAGGAGTCGAGCAGCGTCTCGCCGGCCTCGCCCTCGGCCACCAGCGCGAGCTTCCATGCCAGGTTGTAGGCATCCTGCAGGCCGGTGTTCATGCCCTGCGCGCCCACCGGGCTGTGGATGTGGGCCGCGTCGCCGAGCAGGAAGCAGCGGCCCTTTCGAAAGCGCGACGCGCAGCGGTGATGGATACGGTAGGTAGAAAACCAGCTGCACGCCTTGAAGGACAGGCCGGCGCCCGCCTCGGCGTGCAAGGAAGGAATCACGTCCTCGAAGCGCGCGTCCTCCTTGCCGCGCAGCTCGGGCGGCAGGATGCCGACGATGCGCCAATGGTCCTTGCCACGCATGGGGAAGAGCAGGTGGAAGCCTTTCTTCCACAGGTACACGTTGAGCTCGTCGGGGACCATGCCGCCGGTCATCTCCACGTCGGCGACGAAGAACACGTGTTCGTAGGGCGCGCCGGGGAAGCCGATGCGGTTCATCTCGCGCACCGCGCTGCGCGCACCGTCGCAGCCGGCCACCCACGTGGCGTCGACGCGGCGGATCGTGCCGTCGGCAGTTCGGAGCGTCGCGGTCACATGGCCGGGCTCCTGCGCGAGCTCGATCATCTCGGTGTTCCAGTGCACCGCCAGGCCCCAGTCGCGCAACCGGTCACCCATGATCCGTTCGTTGTCGTCCTGGCCGAGGATCAGGATGTACGGGTAGGGCGTCACGCGCCGGCCGGCATCGCCCAGGGGGACGCGCGCCATCTTCCGGCCCTCGGCCCACATGTTGGCGCCGGTACCGCGCTTGCCGAGTTCGAGCGCGCGCGGGGCGATGCCGAGCTGGGCGTAGATCTCCAGCGTGCGCGCCTGCACGCCGAGCGCGCGCGTCTCGCGCGACGGCCCGGCATGCCGGTCGACGATCAGGGTGTGAACGCCGCGCCGGCCGAGCTGGTTGGCAAGCATCAGGCCGGTGGGACCGGCGCCGACGATCAGGACATCGCAATCCATGGCCGTCTCCTCGTTTGTTCGAAGTTCATCGTGCGAGGTAGCCATTGAGCACCCGAAGGTCGTCATCGCGCAACTCGCCGGCGGCCGAGGCGAGGCGGATGCGGCCCAGCAGATAGTCGTTGGTGGCCTGCGCGAGGTCGAGCTCGGCCGCGAAGAGGCGCTGCTGCGCGTCGAGCACGTCCACCTCGGTGCGGCTGCCGACGTCGCGGCCCAGCGTGGTGGCTTCGAGCGCGGTGCGCGCCGACAGCACCGACTGCTCCAGCGCGGCGATGCGCGCCACGCCGGTCTTCACCGCGAGGAAGGCGTCCTGCACCTGCAGCCGCGCGTCGCGCTGCGCCGAGCTCAATTCCTGCTCGGCCTGGTTCTTCCTGGCGATGGACTCGCGCTGGCGGGAAGTGATCGCGCCGCCCGTGAAGAGCGGGATGTTCAGCTGCACGCCAATGGCCGCGCCGCGGGCGCTGTCCGGCGAGACCGCGGGCGAGAGGCTGCCGTTCTGGCCCTGGCGGCTCAGGCTGGCCACCAGGTCCACCGTCGGGCGAGCGCTGAGCGTGTATTTGCCGATCTCCGCGTCGGCGATGGCCAGCTCGCCCTGCTTGATCAGCACGCGGGTGTTGCGGTCCAACCCCTTCGACTGCCAGGCCTGCAGGCTGTCGGGCTGCGGCGGCACCGGCGCGAAGCCGGGGCGAAGCGCGGCCAGTCCTTCGGCCGGCGCGCCGGTCAGCTCGCGGTACTGCGCTTGGCGCAGCGCCAGCGTGCTCTGCGCGGAGACTTCGCGCGCCAGCACGCTGTCGTAGCGCGCCTGCGCTTCCTGCAGGTCGGTGATCTTGCCGCGGCCGACGTCGAAGCGAGCCTGGGCGCGGTCGCGCTGCATTTCGACGGCGGTCTTCTCGGCCTGCGCGACGCGCAGCGACTCGCGCGCCAGCAGCACGTTGAAATACGTTTCGGCGACGCGCTGAACCAGCTCCTGCTGCGCATCGCGATGGCTGACCTCGGCCAGCTCGGTCTGCTGGTGCAGCTGCTTGCTGTCGGCCTTGGCCTTGGCGTTGTAGAGCGGCTGCACCAGCTGCACCGCCACCTGGCGCACGTTGCCCGAGGTGTCGGACTGGCTCGTGCCGGCGGCCGTGCTGACCGTCGACTTCTCGCTGACGCGCGTCAGACCGGCCGTGAGCGATACCTGCGGCTTGAAGAGTGCGCTGCCCTGCACCGCCTTCTCGCGGCCGGCGAGCACGGCCTGGTCGGCGGCGCGGATGGCGGGGTCGGCGGTCAGCGCCTTCTCGTACGAGCCGATCAGGTCGAGCGCGAAGCTGGCGCCCGCGAGGCATGCGAGGCTCGCGGCGACGGCGGCCTTCATGGACATGATGGTCCTATTCATCGTCATTCTCCGAGGGGTCATGCAGCCAGCGGCCGCCTCGCGCCATACCAGCTGGCATAGAGCGCGGGCAGGAAGAGAAGGGTGAGCAGAGTCGCGACGAACAGGCCGCCCATGATCGACCAGGCCATCGGGCCCCAGAACACCGAGTGCGTGAGCGGCACCATCGCGAGAATGGCCGCCAGCGCGGTGAGGACGATCGGCCGCATGCGGCGCACCGCCGATTCGACGATCGCGTTCCACAGCGGCACGCCCGCCTGCACGTCGTGGTCGATCTGCACCACCAGGATCACCGAGTTGCGGATGATCATCCCGGCCAGCGCGATCACGCCCAGCATCGCGACGAAGCCGAAGGGAATGCGAAACGCAGCGAGCATCAACGACACGCCGATCATTCCGAGCGGCGCGGTCAAGAGCACCAGCGCCATCTTCTTGATGTCCTGCAGCTGCAGCATCAGGAGCAGCAGCACGGCCGCGAGCATCAAGGGCATCACCGCGAAGATCGAGGCCTGCGACTTGCCGCTCGATTCGAAGGCGCCGCCGACATCGATGCCGTAGCCCAGCGGCAGGCTTTTCGCCAGCTCGTCGAGCTTGGGTTTGAGCGCCAGGGTCACGTCGGGCGCTTCGGCACCGGCCACGTCGGCGCGCACGGTGAGCGTGGGCACGCGGTTGCGCCGCCACAGCACGCTGTCCTCGCTGTCGAGCGAGAGCCGCGCCACCTGCGAGACCGGCACGAACTTGCCTTCGCGCAGGTAGATCTTCGCGTCCTTCAGGTTGTTGAGGTCGGTGCGCTCGGGCGCGATCAGGCGCGCGACCACGTCGATGCCCTTGTCGCCCTCGCGGTACTGCGTGATGCTGGTGCCCGACAGCGAGCCCTGGAGCGCACTCTTGATCTGCCGCGAGCTGATGCCGAGCGCGCGCGCCTTGTCCTGGTCGACGTCCACGCGCACACGCTTGAGCCGCTCGCCCCAGTCCTGGTTGACGCGGCGCACGTGCGGCTCGGCGCGCAGGATCGCGCCCACCTGCTCGGCGATGGCGCGCACCTGCTGCGGGTCCTGCCCGAACACGCGGAACTGCAGCGGATAGCCGACCGGCGGCCCGTTCTCCAGCCGGTTGACACGGCCGCGCACCAGCGGAAAGCCCGTGTCGAAGAGCTGCTGGATCTTCGCCAGCACGCGCTCGCGCGCCTCACCGCCCTTGGTCATCACCATCAGCTCGCCGAGGTTGAGGTTGGGCGTCTGCACGTCCAGCGGCAGGTAGAAGCGCGGGCTGCCGTTGCCGACATAGCTGGTGACCGCGACCACGTCGGGGTCGTTCCGCAGCTGCTCTTCGAGCGCCTCGACCTCGCGCTGGCTGGCCTCGAAGGTGGCGGCCTGCGGCAGCCACAGGTCGACCATCAGCTCGGGCCGGTCGGAGGCCGGGAAGAACTGCTTGGGCACCAGGCCGAAGAGCGCGATCGAGCCGGCGAAGAGCAGCGCCGTGACGCTGATCACCCACCGGCGGCGCGCGAGGCAGAGCTCGACGAGGCGCCGAAAGCGCAGGTAGAAGCCACGCCGGTAGATCGCGTCCTCGTCGGCATGCACCGCGCCATGGTGCTCGCGCAGCAGCTTGAAGCCGATGTAGGGCGTGAACAGCACGGCCACTACCCACGAGAGGATGAGCGAGATGCCGACCACCTGGAACAACGAGAACACGTACTCGCCCGCGCCCGACTTGGCGAAGCCCACCGGCAGGAAGCCCGCCGCGGTGATCAGCGTGCCCGTGAGCATCGGAAACGCGGTGGCCGTGTAGGCGTAGGTGGCGGCACGGAACTTGTCCCAGCCCTGCTCCAGCTTGAGCGCCATCATCTCGACGGCGATGATCGCGTCGTCCACCAAGAGGCCGAGCGCGATGATCAGCGCGCCCAGCGAGATGCGCTGCAGCTCGATGCCCATGACGTACATGGCGAGGAAGGTCAGCGCCAGCACCAGCGGGATGCTGAGCGCCACCACCAGCCCGGTGCGCAGGCCGAGCGAGAAGAAGCTCACCACCAGCACGATGGCCACGGCCTCCAGCAGGCTCTTCTTGAACTCGTGCACCGACTCCGCCACCACGCGCGGCTGGTCGGACACGGCATGGATCTGCACGCCCACCGGCAGGCTGGCCTGGATGCGCGCCACGGTAGCCGTGAGTTCCTCTCCGAGCCGGATCACGTCGCCGCCCTTGCGCATGCTCACCGCGAGGCCGACGGCCTCCTGTCCGTTGAAGCGCATCTTCGAGGTGGCCGGGTCGACCAGGCCGCGCCGCACCTCGGCGATGTCGCCGAGGCGGAACATGCGCTCGCCGGCGCGGATGCCCATGTTGCGGATGCTCTCGACCGAGTCGAACTCGCCGGAGACCGTGAGCCGCAGCTGCTCGGAAGCCGTCAACACCGTGCCGGCCGCCTCGACCGTGTTGGCCGCGGCCAGCGTGGAGGCGATCAGCGCCGGGTCGATGCCCAGCGAGGCCAGCTTGGCGTTGGAGGCCTCGACATGGATCTTCGGGTCCTGCACGCCCGTGAGCTCGACCTTGTTGACGTCGGCGACGCGCAGGAACTCGTTGCGCGCCGCATCGGCGAAGTCGCGCAGGTCCGCGTAGCCGAAGCCGTCGCCGGTGATGGCATAGAGGTTGCCGAAGGTGTCGCCGAACTCGTCGTTAAAGAAGGGGCCGCGCACGCCCTGCGGCAGCGTGTACTGGATGTCGCCGAGCTTCTTGCGCACCTGGTACCAGACCTGCGGCACCGCGGCCGGCGGCGTCGCCTCGCGCAAGTTGACCTTGATCTGCGTCACGCCGGGCTTGGCGTAGCTGCTGATGTAGTCGATCTCGGCCACTTCCTGCAGCTTCTTCTCGAGCTTGTCGGTCACCTGCTCGGCCATCTGCTGCGCCGAGCTACCCGGCCAGGAGGCCTGCACGACCATGGTCTTGACGGTGAACTCGGGGTCTTCCTTCTGCCCGAGCTTGCCGTAGGCGAGGACGCCTCCGAGGCCAAACATCAGGAGCAGGAAGGCGATCATCTGCGGGTGGCGCAGTGCCCATTCGGAGAGGTTGATCTTGCTCATGGCTGCACTCCCTGCGCGGCGGCCGTCTTCACCTTCTGTCCGGCATGCAGCATGTGCACGCCCGCGGTGACCACCGTCTCGCCGCCCGCGAGCCCGGCGGCAACCTGCACATGGTCGTCCTGCGCGCTGCCGAGTTCGACGGCGCGCGCGGCGACTTGCGAGGTCCCGGCGTCGACCACCCAGACCTGGGCCTGCCCGTCCTTGTGGAGGATGGCGCCGAGCGGCAGGCGGATGGCCGACTTGCCCTCGACGTCGGGCGTGAACACCGAGGCCGTCATGCCCAGCATCAACGCGCTGTCGGGCTCCTTGACCGAGATGCGCGCCGAGTAGGTGCGCGTCACGCTGTCGGTGTCGGGCGCCAGCTCGCGCAGCGCGCCCTGGTAGCGCTTGGCCGGCCGGGCCCAGACCGACACCTGCAGGCTCTTCGCCTTCCGCAGCTCGTCGACGCGCGACTCCGGCACGCTCACCAGCACCTCGCGCTCGCCGTCCGCGGCCACGGTGACGAGCTGCTGGCCGGCGGAGACCACCTGGCCGGCCTCGGCGTGGATCGCGGCGACCACGCCATCGCGGTCGGCGAAGAGCTCGGTGTAGCCGCGCTGGTTGACGCGGATCTGCTGCTGCGCCAGCGCCGACTTGAGCTGCGACTCGGCCTCGGCCAGCGCCAGGCGCTGCTGGTCGACCTCGGCCTGCGAGGCGAACTTGCGCGCGAGCAGCTGCTCGGTGCGTTGCAGGTCGACGCGGTTCTGCGCCACCCGGCTCTTCGCCGCGTCGGTGCTGGCCACCGCGGCGACCACCTGCAGCGCCTCCTGCGCCGGGTCGAGGCGCATCAGCGGCTGCCCGCGCCTCACATGGCTGCCGACTTCGACCAGGCGAGCCACGATCCGGCCGGAGGCCTGGAAGCCCAGCTTGCTCTCGTAGCGCGCATGGACCTGGCCCGAATAGGTGGCGCCGACCGAGCCGCTGCTCTCGCCGGCCACCACGCTGCGCACCGGGCGGATCTCTTCATGGGCCGGCTCGGTCTTGCGGACGCATCCGGCGACCAGCAGCGCGCCGGCCAGCAGCAGCGGGGCGGCGCCCGGTTTCATGCGTTCAGCGAAGGACATAGCCCCGCCCCTCCATGCAGGCCTTGAAAGCGCGGTCGTACCCTGCCTGCTGCTGAGCGCGCGCGGCCTGCTGCTGCTGCGCGGCCTGCGCCGCCTTGACGCGCTCGCGCACCGCGATGCCGACCATGCCCGCCGCTGCGCCATGCGCCGGGTCGTGGTCGGTGGCCGCGGCGATGGTGGCGCCGCCGGCGGCACCTCGCAGGAGCCCGCCGGGCCGCATGCCTGCACTCGGCGCCGCGGCCTGCTGCGCCTGCGCCGGATCGAAGCCGGTCTGGCCGCGGGCCCAGCCGTAGCAGGCGTACTTGTCCTGGTCCTGCTGCTTGGCGCTCTGCCCCTTGGCGGGATAGATCACCGGCGCGGCCGAGCCGGCTGCGTAGGCCGGCGCAAGGCCGCCGGCAAGGAAGACCAGCGAGGCCGCGTGGACCGCGAAGCGCGCGCCGAAGGACGAGGAGGAGGCGATGGTGTTGCTCATGGGATGTCTCTCTGTCGAGGTGGTTGGGGGAAGGGAAGCGGTTCAGAGCCCGAGCTGGAGCCGGAACGCCAGGCTCGCGAGCCACAGCGTCGCGATGAAGGCGTGCAGGTAGAAGCCGGCGCCGCTGGTGGTCAGCGGGTTCCAGCGCGAGGGGGTGGGAAAGGGACGGAAGCGAAGCGCCTGCGCCAGCTCGTTGCCGCGGTCGCGCAGGCCGTGCCAGTACGAGGTGGCGCGGAATTCCATCACCAGGAAAACCAGGCTCACGACGAGCCCGCCGGTCTTCAGGAACTCGGCACGCGCGAAGCTCATGCGCACCGCGTTCGACGAGAGCGCGGTGATGATGCTGCCGGTGGTGCCCAGGAGCAGCGCGAGCTGGTAGAAGCGCAGCGTCGCGTAGAGCCGCATGAAGTCGCAGACGCTCTTGTATTCCTCGGCCGGATCGCTGGAGACCGGCGCCGGCTGCGAGAGGTCCATGGTTTCGGCGGCCTTCATGGCGCGCTCCGGCGACGGACGGCGCGCCGCGCAAAGGGCTTGCGCCCGCTCAGCACGTCGCACAACTCGGCCAGCGACTGGAACGGTGCGATCCGGCTGCTGCGGACGTCCTCGACCACGCCGGCCACGACGGCCGCGTCCTGGCGGTAGACGCGGATCAGGTAACTGCGTATCTCTCTCACGGTGACTCCTTTCTCGATGGGGAGTCAGCGTAAAAAGAGGGCGGCTACTTATTGGCTACTTATTCGCGGATCGGCGGCGCCCAGGCGCAGACTGCGGTACAGCTTCTCCGTCCCGGCCGACGGCGGCAGGCTGAGCGTGACCGACAGCGTCTGCTTCAGCCTGCGGTAGGCGCTGACCGCTTCGGGCAGGCGATCGAGCCGGTGGTAGCAGCGCATCAGCCCCTGGTAGAAGGGCTCGACCACGCTGTCGGCGTCCAGCCCGCGCAGGTACCAGGCGACGGCCTCCTCGTCGCGGTGCGCGGCTTCGAGCCGGCCGGCATGGTCGGCGACGGCCTGGATGAACTTGCCGCGCAGGCGCTCGCGCAGGGCCACCGGCCAGCTCTCGCCTTCGTCCTCGGCCAGGAAGGCGCCGCGGTAGAGGCCCAGGGCCTGCGCGATCGCGGCATCGTCCGCGGCGGGAGCCTCGCGCGCTGCCGCAAGCGCGCGCTCGAAAGCCCAGGCATCGACCCACACGCAGGCGCGGTCCAGCGACAGCTGGCCGCCCTGCTGCACGACCGCATCGCCTTCGCCCAGCAGATCGCGCAGGCGACGGACCGCGGCGCCGAGCGAGCGCGCGGCGGCGTCGCCCGTTTCGTCGGGCCAGAAGGTGTCGACGAGCGCGCTCTCCGGCGCGCTGCCGCCGCGCGCGACGATGGCCTTCAGGAGCGCGAGGGTCTTCTTCGGCGCCTTGCGGCCGAACTCGATCGGCCGGTCGTCCACCAGCAGCTCGAAGCCGCCCAGCGTGCGGATCCGGATCGGCCAGGGCCACCCCGCGATCTCCTCGACCGGCGGCGCGATGCGCCAGCGGCGCAGGAGATGACGCGCGAACTCGGGCTCGATGCCGGCCTTCAGCGCCAACTCCAGCAGCACGGGCTTGCGCGTCACGATGCGATGCACGTAGGCCGCGCGCGTGCGGTCGGCGGCGCCCAACGCGAGCCCCGCGGCCAGCTTCGACAAGGCGAGCGCCGCATCGCCCTGCACGTGGGCAATGTAGGCCTCCTCGAGCAGGAGCTGGGCGTCCATCGCCTCCAGGTAGCTGCCGCGCGACAGGCGGCGCGCGCTCGCGACGATGTCGTGTGCGCGCTCGAACTGGCCGGCATCGGCGAAGGCGCTCGTGAACAGCGCTGGAAACACCGCCTGGAAGTAGGCCGCGCCGACGCGGTCCACGGCCTTCAGGCCCTGCTGCGCGTGGTCGAGTGCGGCCTGCACCTCGCCCTTCAGCTGCGCGAGCATCGTCCGCGCGACGCAGAAGTTCATCTCGGCGTCGGGGTTGCCGCGCGCCGCGTGGGCCTCCATGCGCGCGAGCCGGGCCTGCGCCACGCCGGTGCGGCGGAAGCTGAGGTCGAGATAGGCGCGGAACTGCAACGCGGCGAACTCGGCATGGGCCAGCCCTTCGACGCGCGCCAGGTCCTCGGCGCGCTGGAAGCGCGCGGCTGCCGCTTCGTAGTCCGCCTGCCGCAGGTCGTGCATGGCCCTGAAGACGAACCAGAAGGCGCGGTTGAGCGCGCTGGCGGGCAGCGCCTCGACCGCAGCATCGACCTTGGCGACGAGCTGCATCGCGAGCTCATGCTCGGCCGCGCTGTGGAAGTAGGTGATGAGGTGCGTGGCCGTTGTCAGCCGCTGATTCCAGTCGATCGCGGCATCGTCGATCAGCTCCAGCAGCTTCGGCCCCAGGCGCCGCACCGCCGGATGCCCCGGCCGGCAGAAGGCGAGCGCGGCGTGCAGCGCCGACATGCTCAGCAGTTCCACCGCCGCGGTGGGAAAGCGCAGGTCTTCGCGCATCAAGGGTTCGAGCCGGTCGACCCAGGGCGTGATCTCCGACCAGCCCAGGCGCGCATGCCACAGCGTCTGCACGATCGCAGCGCCGCAGGCGAGCTGGCCGACCACGTCGGCCTCCTCGGCGAAGCGCCGGTGGCGCGCCTGGAAGACCTGCAGCGCGCGCTCGGGCGCGGTCGCCATCAGCGCACGGCCTTCCCAGTAGCCCAGCCAGGGATCGCGCTCGCGCACGGCATCGGGCATGCGGCCGATCCAGCCGAGCACGGTCTGGCGCCGGCCCTGTTCGAGCAGGCCCTCGGCGTGCGCGACGACGAGCCCGGCATGGGCATCCCAGTCGGCGGCCTCGGCGAACAGCGCCTGCGCCTGCTCCCAGTGGCCTGCGGCATCGAGCAAGCGGCCGGCGCGGCAGGCGATGTCGCGGATCTCGCCGGCATCCAGGCTCGCGCGGGCCTGGTGCTGCAGGAAGGTGCGAAAGAGCGCATGGAACTGGAACACGTAGGCCCCGGCCGGCGCGGCGATGCGCCGGCGGTCGGTGAACAGATGCCGCTTGTAGTGGTGGTCGAGCAGGCGGCCGACTTCGGGCATGCCGGTCAGCTGCTCGGCGAGGTCGACCGTGATCAGCGGCAGAAAGGCCAGCTGCATCAGCGCGCGGCGATGCTCGGGCGCGGTGCCGTCGAAGACCCGCTGCGCGAAGTAGCCGAAGACGTGCTGCAGCGATTCGGACTCGTCGTCCTCGTCCTGCCAGGCATGGCCGCGTGTGCGCGTCAGCAGCAGCGTGAGGCCGGCGGCCCAGCCGTGCGAGCGCTCGTGCAGGGCCTCGATCGCGGCATCGCTGGTGACGCCGCGCTTGCGGGCGATGGCCCGCGTCTCCGGCAAGCTCAGCCGCAACTGCTCGCCGTCGAGCACGGCGATCGCGTCGCCAGCCAGGAGCGGCGCATAGTCCGCTGGCGGCTCGACGCGGCTGATGACGACGATGTTGACGCCTTCAGGCACCTGCTCCATGCCCTGCGCCATGACGTGGTGGAAGGCGCAGGCTTCGGGCACCTCCTGGAAGTTGTCCAGCACCAGCACCGCATCGGGTCCCAGGCAGGCGAAGAGCTCGCGAAAGAAGCGCCGCGCGAATCCGCGCAGGTCCTGCAGGTACTCGGGCGTCAGCAGCGGCAGCCGCTCGGGCGCCTTGACCGCGCCGTCGGCAGTGGCCGCAAGCCGCAGGTGGTAGATGAAGGAGGCGGGGTCGGCATCGGCCGCATCGACCTGGTACCAGATGCCGGCGCGCTTGCGCGCTTCGAGGTGGCCGGCGAGCAGGGTGGTCTTGCCGGCGCCGGGCTGTGCGCTGAGCCAGACGACGGGGCGCCGCATCGCCTTGTCGAGCAGGCCGAAGAGGCGCGTGCGCGCCAGCACGTCGTGCAGCCGGGGCCGCGAGATCTTCGCAAGGGCTACCTGTTTGCCGGGCATGGGCACGCACCCCCTCGCGCGCATGATACGGCGCGCGCTACGATTCGCGCGTCCGGCAAAGCGCCGGCAGGAGGTGATGACCATGGCGACGGACGCAAGCATCCACACGCAGACCCCGGCCTCCCTCTCCGAGGCGGCCTCATGGTGGAAATGGCCCATGCAGCAGTGGAGCTGGCCGGCGCTCGCGCCGCAGCAGCTCAGCCAGCCGATCAACTCCGGCTGGTCGCTGGTGAGCGTGAACTACAACAACTCGTCGGCGCCCGACATCGAGCGCGACGTGCTCCAGCAGCACAGCTATGGCCGCCAGATCGGCCGGCTGATGGACGCGGTCTCGGCCCTGGCCGAACGCCTGCCGGCCACCGCGCGGGCCGACAAGCGCATCGTCGACTTCGAGACGCTGGCGCACGAGGTCGAGTGCATCAAGCAGAGCGCGCGGCTGCCGCGCGTCGAGCGGCTGCAGAAGGAGCTCGACGCGCTCAGGCGCGAGGATCCGAACGCCTACAAGCGGCTGAAGGCGACGCTGCCGTAGTCAGCCTGCCGCGCGCCGCAGCGCCGCCACCACCGCCTCGCCCATGTCGCGCGTGCCGACGCGCGTGCAGCCCGGCTGGAAGATGTCGCCGGTGCGCAGGCCCTCGGCCAGCACCGCGCGCACCGCGCGTTCGACGCGGTCGGCCTGCTCGGCGAGGCCGAAGGAATAGCGCAGCATCATCGCCATCGAGAGAATGGACGCGAGCGGGTTCGCGAGGTCCTTCCCCGCGATGTCGGGCGCGGTGCCGTGCACCGGCTCGTAGAGGCCTTTGGTGTCGGCCGCCATCGAGGCCGAGGGCAGCATGCCGATGGAGCCGGTGAGCATGGCGGCTGCGTCCGAGAGGATGTCGCCGAAGATGTTGCCGGTGACGATCACGTCGAACTGCTTCGGTGCGCGCATGAGCTGCATCGCCGCCGCGTCGACGAACAGGTGCGTGAGCTCGACATCCGGATACTCGGTGCCCACGCGCGTGACCACCTCGCGCCAGAGCTGCATCACTTCGAGGACGTTGGCCTTGTCGACCGAGCACAGCTTGCGCCGCCTCGCCCGTGCGGTGCGGAAGGCGACATGCGCAATGCGCTCCACCTCGGGCTCCGAATAGCGCATGGTGTTGAAGGCCTCGCGCTCGCCGCGGGCATTGGTGCCGCTGCCGCGCGGCTCGCCGAAGTAGACGTCGCCGGTGAGCTCGCGCAGGATCATCAGGTCCAGGCCTTCGACGATCTCGGGCTTGAGCGTCGAGGCGCCGATCAGTTCGGGGAACAGGAAGGCGGGACGGAAGTTGGCGAACAGGCCGAGCTCCTTGCGCAGCCGCAGCAGGCTCGCGCCCGGCCGCATCGCAAAGGGAATGGCCTCGTCGCCGGGCATGCCGGCCGAGCCGAAGAGGATGGCGTCGGCTTTGCGCGCGATCTCGCTGGTGGCGGCGGGCAGCGGGTTGCCGGCGCTGTCGATGCCGGCCTGGCCGATGGGCGCGTCCACCAGTTCCACGGCTTGCGCCGAGCCGAGCACGGCCTTCAACACCTTGACGGCCTGGGCCGTGACCTCGGGACCGATGCCGTCACCGGGCAACACTGCGATCTTCATCTTGGGGACACTTCTTTCGTTGAGAGGGAGAGTGGATCAGGCGCCCGCGCGAGCGCGCTCGAACGCCTCGATGCGTGCGGACTGGGTCAGCGTGTAGTCGAGCTCGTCGAGACCTTCGAGCAGGCAATGGCGCGCGAAGGGATCGATCTCGAACGAAGCGCGGCTGCCGTCCGGCGCCGTCACGCTTTGCGCCGCGAGATCGATGCCAAGCCGCGCGCCGGGCATGGCTTGCAGCGTGGCCAGCAGGCCGTCGACCAGCTCTTCGGCCAGGCGCACCGGCAGCAGGCCGTTCTTGAGCGCGTTGGAAAAAAAGATGTCGCCGAAGCTGGGCGCGATCACGGCGCGGAAGCCGCCGTCGACGAGCGCCCACACCGCGTGCTCGCGCGAGGAGCCGCAGCCGAAGTTGCGGCCGGCCACGAGGATGCGGGCCTCTGCATAGGCGGGATGGTTGAGCGGGAAGTCGGGGCGCAGCGCGCCCTCTGCATCGTGCCGCACGTCGCGAAACAGGAAGTCGCCGAAGTTCGCCGAGCGCGGCTTCTGCAGGTAGAGCGCCGGCACGATCTGGTCGGTGTCGATGTTGATGCGAGGCAGCGGCGCGGCCACCGCATCGAGCCGGGTGAAGGCTTCCATGCTCAATGCTCCTCGTGCATCAGGCCGCGCACGTCGGCGAGGCGGCCGGTCACGGCAGCCGCCGCGGCCATGGCCGGGCTCATCAGGTGCGTGCGCGCACCCGGCCCCTGGCGGCCGACGAAATTGCGGTTGGAGGTGGAGGCGCAGCGCTGGCCTGCTGCCACCTGGTCGCCGTTGGTGCCCAGGCACATCGAGCAGCCCGCGTAGCGCCACTGGAAGCCGGCCGCGCGGAACACCACGTCCAGCCCCTCGGCCTCGGCCTGGCGCTTGACCAGCCCCGAGCCGGGCACCACCCAAGCCTCGACGCCCTCGGCCACATGGCGCCCGCGCGCCACGGCGGCGGCGCCGCGCAGGTCTTCGATGCGGCCGTTGGTGCAGGAGCCGATGAACACGCGCTGCACCGCGATCTCGGTCAAGGCCTGGCCGGCCTCGAGGCCCATGTAGGCGAGGGCGCGGCGCATCGCCTCGCGCTTTTCGGCACTGCCCGCGCTCGCCGGGTCGGGCACGCGGCCCGAGATGGGCAGCACGTCCTCGGGGCTGGTGCCCCAGGTGACCATGGGCGCGATGTCGTCCGCATGCAGCGAGAGCTCGCGGTCGAAGCGCGCATCGGCATCCCCGGGCAGGCGGCGCCAGCGCGCCACGGCCTCGTCCCAGGCGGCGCCCTGCGGTGCATGCGGCCGGCCGGCCAGCCACGCGAAGGTGGTGTCGTCGGGCGCGATCATGCCGGCGCGCGCGCCGGCTTCGATGGACATGTTGCAGACCGTCATGCGCGCTTCCATCGAGAGCGCGCGGATCGCCTCGCCCGCGTACTCGATCACGTGGCCGGTCGCGCCGGCGGTGCCGAGGCGGCCGATGACGGCGAGGATGATGTCCTTGGCCGTCACGCCCGCGCCCAGGCGGCCCTCGACGCTGACGCGCAGCGTGCGCGGCTTGCGCTGCCACAGCGTCTGCGTGGCGAGCACGTGCGCCACTTCCGAGGCGCCGATGCCGAAGGCCAATGCGCCGAGCGCGCCATGCGTGGAGGTGTGGCTGTCGCCGCAGACGATCAGCAGGCCCGGCAGGCTCAGGCCCTGCTCGGGGCCGACCACGTGCACGATGCCCTGGCGCTCGTCGTCGAGGCCGAAGAAGCGGATGCCGGCGGCGGCGCAATCGTCCTCGAGCGCCTGCGCCATCGCGCGCTTCTCGGGGTCGGCGATGCGGCCGAGCGTGCGCGCGTCGGTGGGCACGTAGTGATCGGGTGTGGCGAAGGCGCGCTCCGGGGCGCGCACTTTCAGGCCCTTCTGCCGCAGCATCTCGAAGGCCGGCGCCGAGCCGTCCTGCACCAGATGGCGGTCGACGTAGAGCAGGCTCTGGCCGTCGTCGCGCTGCATCACGACGTGCTCGGCCCAGATCTTGTCGAAGAGGGTGCGTGGGGGAGGGGGCGATGTCATCGGTTCTGGATCAATCGAGCTTGGCCCCGGACAGGCGCACGATCGATTCGTAGCGCTTGATCTCGGAGACGATGAACTGGCCGAACTCCTCGGGCGTGCCGCCGCCGACCTCGGCGCCGAACTCGGCCATGCGCCGCTTCATGTCGGCCGACCGCAGCACCTGATTGGCCTCGGCGTTGAGCTTGTCGATGACGGGCCGCGGCGTGCCGGCCGGCGCCATGAGCCCGTACCACGAGGAGGCATAGACGCCGGGCAGGCCCACCTCGTCGAAGGTGGGCACGTCGGGCAGCGCGGGATTGCGCTTCTTTGATGCCACTGCGAGCGCGCGCATCCTGCCGCTGGCGATGAAGGGCAGGCAGGTGGTGGTGTCGAGCATCAGCGAGATGTGGCCCGCCGCCAGGTCGGCCTCGGCCGGCGCGGTGCCCTTGTAGGGCACATGCACGATGTCGATCTTGGCTGCGCTCATGAACTGCACCGCCGCCAGATGCTGGGAGGAGCCGACGCCGCCCGAGCCGTAGTTGAGCTTGCCCGGGTTGGCCTTCGCCGCGTCGATCACGTCCTTGACCGTCTTGAAGGGCGAGGAGGCCGGCACCACCAGGATGTTGGGCACCGCCGAGACGTAGACGACGGGCGCGAAATCCTTGATCGGATCGAAGCCCAGCTTCGAATAGAGATGGATGTTGACCGCGTTCGGGCTGATCGAGCCCATCAGCAGGTTGTAGCCGTCGGGCTTGGCGCGCGCCGCGAGCTCGGTGCCGATGTTGCCGCCTGCGCCGCCGCGGTTGTCGATCACGATCGGCTGGCCCAGCTTCTGCGCGATCGGCTCCGAGATCATGCGCGCGGTGGTGTCGACGCCGCCGCCCGCGGGCCAGGGCACCATCAGCTTGATCGGCTGGTTCGGGTAGCCGGCGGCGCCTTGCTGCTGGGCTGCTGCGAGTCCTGCGGCGGCGAGCAGGGCCGCCAGCATGCAGACATGCGCTTTCTTCATCATCGCGTGGTCTCCTGTCTTTGTAGTGGAGGCCATGCTATTTGCCGCAGCCCGGCGCAGCAATCACAATTAAGGCATGCAGGGCATGATCAAAGCTCATGCCTCAAACCCAACGCCCATGTCACGCCGCCTGCCCCCGCTGAATGCCTTGCGCGCCTTCGAAGCCGCGGCGCGCTGCGGCAATTTCACGCGCGCGGCCGAGGAGCTGTGCGTCACGCAGGGCGCGGTGAGCCGGCATGTTGCGACGCTGGAAGGCTGGCTCAAGGTGCAGCTCTTCGAGCGCGGCCGCCACGGCATCGCGCTCACGCCGCCGGGGCAGGCCTACTTCGGCACGGTGCGCGCGGCGCTGGACCAGATCGACTACGGCACGCGCCAGTTGCAGGCCAGCCCCGACGAGCGCTGCCTGCGCATCAAGCTCCCGCCCACCTTCGCGATCCGCTGGCTGGTGCCGCGGCTCGCGCGCTTCCATGCGCTGCATCCACGCATCGACGTGCAGATCACCACCTCGCACCAGCGCGCCGACTTCGCGCGCGAAGAGGTGGACGTGAGCATCCATTCCGAGCCGAGCCCGCCCGCGGGGCCAGGTGTTCGGCGCCTGTTCGGCGAGACGCTGCTGCCGGTCTGCGCGCCGGGCCTGCTGGAGCGCGGGCCGCCGCTGGCGCAGCCGGCCGACCTCGCGCACCACGTGCTCTTGTGCTCGATGAACCGGCCCAAGGACTGGCCGGCCTGGCTGGCGGCCGCGGGCGCGCCGCAGATCGACGGCAACAGCGGCCTCAAGTTCGAGAACGCCGCGCTGGCCTACCAGGCGGCGGCAGACCAGCTGGGCGTGATGGTCGCGCTGCACGCCTTCGTGCGCGACGACCTGGCCTCGGGCCGGCTGGTGGCGCCGTTTGCGCTGCACGTGGAGACGCCGGGCGCCTACTACCTCGCGTACAACAGCGAGCCGCCCTTGCCCCAGCGCGTGCAGGCCTTCGAAGCCTGGATCGTGCAGGAGGCCGAGACGATGTCCAGGGGCTGTTAGCAGGCTCAGCACATCAGAATGCAGCTCCCCTTCCTCATCGCCAGTGCCCCAAGGAGCCTCTGTGTTTTCACATGTCTTCGTGAGCGTGACCGATTTCGAGCGCGCGTTGACCTTCTACAACGCTGTCATGGACAGCCTCGGTATCGAGCTTCGGTTCTGCGAGCGCGAGAAGCCATGGGCGGGCTGGCACAGCGCAGGACGCGCGCGGCCGTTCTTCGTGATCTGCAAGCCTTATGACGGTCAGCCGCATGAGGCCGGGAACGGGCAAATGATTGCCTTCGCTGCCGCCGACCGGGCCAAGGTTCATGCTGCACATCGGGCAGCGCTGGAACATGGCGGAAGCTGCGAAGGACCGCCCGGGCTCAGAGAGCAGTACCACCCGCACTACTACGGCGCCTACTTCCGCGACCCGGATGGAAACAAGCTCTGCGTCACATGCCATGAACCTGCGGAAGTAGGGTCTGTTAACAGGCCCTAGCGGCATCGCAGGCGGTGGCTGGCATCAGCCAGGCCTGGGCGAGCATCAAAGGTAGCGCACCTCGGCCACGACCGGCGCATCGAATTGGTTGGTGTCCGCGTTGGCGTAGGCGCCGCCCTGGCGGAACCAGTAGCGGCATCCGGTGCGGCCCATCATCTTCACGCAGGTCTGCCCGTCGTCACGGATGCTCCAGGTGCCCGCGGCCCGGCCGAGCCCGCCCACGGCTTCCACCGTTCCGTCGGCGCGGAATTCCCACTGGGAAAGCTTTCCGCTCGCAATGTTCTTCGACACCACCGTCTTGCCGAGCAGGCTGGCCTCGATCTCGGTCTTGCTGAGGTAAGTGCGCTCTTCGGCGAAGGCCGCGCCCGGCAGCAGGATGGCGAATGCCGCGAGGGCGGCGAAGGCGAACCGGATGAAGAAGGAGCTGCGCATGATGTCGGCCTTTCGTTGATCGGAACCCGGGTCGCAATCGGGTTCGCCATGGCCGTTAATTTAGGGATTCGGCACGAGTAAGCAGTGCACGCGTGGCATGTGACGCGGTTCACATGGGGTGAGGTCGCACGCGCATGCCTCAGGGACAACCCTGCTCATTCAGAAGACAGTTGTCGATGTTTCAGACAGTTGATTTGTCCGCGTTTCCAACACGGTGCGACCATGCCCTCGCAAGCGTCCCGGGAGGGAAGGTGCACGAGCGCAGGCACGGCATGTGCACTGTCAAGCGGCATCCGTTGCCACCTGACCGCCCATGCCACAAGCAGAACCGTCCAGCGAAACCCTTCTCGACGCCGACATCGCGATCCTCGGCCTCTCCTTGCGAGCCTCCAACGTGCTGCGGCGCCACGACCTGCACACGGTCCGCGACGTGACGCGGATATCGCCCCGGAAGCTGTTTGTCATGACGCGACTGGGGCGCCGGTCGGTGGCGCAGATCGCTTCGAGCGTGGAGCGCCGCGGGCTGCGGCTTGCGGACGATGGGATGAGGGAGACGGGCGCTATCGGCGGTGCTGCGCATCCGTGAGCGGCGCTGGCTACTTCAAGGTCCAGGCGGCGATTGCCAGAAGCACAAGCCCAGTGGCCGCGATGGCGGCATGAACCAGAACAAGCCAGATCGGCAGGGCGAGACTCTTCAAGTGATAGCGCAGGTTGAGGACCAGTCCGCCGAGCGCCGCCACCACGAGCAGCCCCACTCCGGCCCATGCGCCTTGGGGCGCACCCGAAGCAATGCCGGCATAGAGAGCGAGGGTCAGGCCGCTGCCCGCGATCAAACCATGCAGCATCGCCAACCAGCTGGGCGGTTGTGGGCGCCCCATGAAACGCATACCGGCCATCAACAGCCCGCCTGCGGCCGTCAACGCGAGGAGGATCACCGCCGTCTTGAGCATCGTCTGCACATCCATGGCGTGTCTCCTTCGGTCAGATCGCCGCGCATCCATTTGACGTCACGATGCAAGCGCACGTTCCCACGATGCCAGCGCTCCTACAGCATCTCAGGCTGCCGGGCGACGTTGGCCTCGGCGTGCCGACCCAAGACAATGCCGGAAGCTCAGGCCGCCTGCACGGCAACGAGCCAGAGCTGCGCTCCCTGCTGCGGCGTCGACGCCCAGGTCACGTTGTAGGTATCGGCCGCGCTCACCTGCCTGACGGCAACGGCGCACTGCACCAATGCACCAGCAGCCAGTACCGAATCGATCACCGTGAAGCCGTTGTCGGGCACGGCCGTCTTGTCGAGGTCGACACCCGCATCGCCCCACCACCATGCGACGAGCAGCGCAGGGCCGGTCGTGGTGACACTGGCGCTGGTCAAGGGCTGACCAGACAGCACCTCGCGCCACCGCACATCGCGCACGGAGCCGCCTCCGGTGATCTCGACAGCGCACAGGGTCGTTTCGTCGGTGACTTTGGGCTTCGGCACGGTGACCAAGTGGCCGGCCATGCCCCTGGCCTGCTCACAGGCGTACAAGGCCGTCCCAGAGCTTGGCCACAGGGTGTAGGTGTGCGCCACGTCGAGCTGGACGAAGGCATTGCCCACGTTGTCCGTCGGCGCGTCGGCAGCAAGCAAACCCCGCCCGACGCAGACCAACAGGGTGCTTCCGGTGGTGCGCGTGGACATGCCGGAAGTGGACAGCGATGAGGAGGTCACGCCGTCAAGGTTGAAGTCGAGCGCGTGGGCGCCGAGGGCTGGCGCCGTTGGTGCAGGAGCAGGAGCAGGAGCTGGTGCAGGAGCAGGAGCTGGTGGAGGAGCAGGGGCAGGGGCAGGAGCAGGAGCGGCTGCAGGCAGTGTTGCCTGGCCGCCGGAGCCTCCACCAGAGCCTCCGCCGCAGGCCGTGAGCGCTGCACTTCCAGATGCCACGCCGACCGTCGCAAGCGCCCACATACGGCGCAACAGGCTGCGGCGCTCGTTCAGCAGTGCAAGTGCCGCATTGTCGGAGGATTCATTCATGTAAGCACTCCGTACTAATCAACCTGCGATTGTGGAACACCGCGGTCTGCGAACCAACCACATCCGCTGCCCAGGTGTTACCGACGGTCAGTTGCCGACGACGCCGCGGCGATGCGCCCCGCTCCGACTCAGTCGGTGCGGCTGGCCGGCAGCACGATGGTCATCAGCAGCCTGGTGTCTTCCAGCGCGTGCAAGCCGTGCGGCACGCCGCCGGCGAGGTACATGACCTGATCGGCTTCGAGCAGCTTCACGTTGCCGTCGAGCTGGACCTCGACCCTTCCGCGCATGCACTGCAAGGTCATCGAGGTCGAGACGGCGTGCGACGGGACCTGCTTGCCGGCCGGCAGCACCAGCCACATGATCTCGATGTCGCCGGCCTTCAGGAGTGCACAGGTCTCCGCTGCCTGCACGTCGAGCGCGCCGAGGTTCACGACCTGACCGGATGATGCGTGGGGGAGTGCCATCCGGGGCAGTTTGGCAAGGTGGGCGTTCGCTGTCCAGATGGGGTCCATGCACGGCTGGCCTACTGCTTCCTGTGCAACAGTTCCAGGAACTGTCTTGCAGGAACGCTAAGCGGCCGGTCGCTGCGCACGATGCTGCCGTAAGTGGAGAGCTTGTGTCGGATCGGGTAGCGCACGATGCTCAGTACGCCATGCTCGGCGTCGCGCCGCGCGACCGTTGCCGGAATCACGCCGACCATCTGCGACTTGCGAATCAGGTTGATGGTCGTGAGTATCGAGCCGGTCTCGACCAGGCCGCGCGGCATCACCGCATGGTGCGCCTGGAACTCGCGCTCGATCACGTCGCGCATGGGACTGTGCGCCGGCTGCAGGATCCACGTGTAGTCCAGCAGATCGGCAAAGGCCACGCGTGACTGCCCGGCCAGCGGATGCTCGTTGCCGACGACCACCGCCAAGGACTCGTCTGCAATGGCCCTGAAGGTGCAGGCCGCCGCTTCGGGGCCGACGGGGCGCCCCACCACGACCTCGAGCACGCCCTCGTGCAATTGGGCGAGCAGCTTGTCGCTGGTGTCCACCGCAATCTCGACGGCCAGCAAGGGATGGGCCGCCTTGAGTTCGGTGAGCGCATCGGTCAGCCGGCCGGGTGAGGCCGCCATGATGCTGCCGAGCGAGAACTTGCCGACGCTGCCGAGCTGGAGCTCGTGCAGTTCGCGATTGAGCGCCTCCATGCTGCCGCGGATACCCCTGAAGTAACCCATCACGCGCTCGCCCGCGGCATTGAGCCGCAGTCCGCGCCCTGCCCGCTCGAACATCGGCTGGCCCAGCGCGCTCTCGAGCTCATGCAGCATCTTGGTGGCGGCCGGCTGCGTGAGGCCAAGCTGATCGGCCGCCGCGCGCAGGGTGCGCCTCTCCTCCACCGCCAGCATCAATGCCACCTGCCTCATCCGAACGCGGTTGAGCAGCTGAGGGGTCGAATCCTGCCTGTCGATGGAGCCCATGATTGATTACCTCAGGATATTGATCGATCAAGAGCTTTCAGTTTACGTGCATCAATCGCGTGCCTACGATTGCCGCCAACGATTCCTCGAAACAGTCTGGAGACAAGCAGATGAAGAAGCTCTTTGCGGCCACGGCCGCAGGGTTGCTGGCGCTCGCCGCGAGCGCCGTGCAAGCCCAGGATTGGCCCACCCGCCCGATCAGGATCATGGTCGGCTCTGCGCCCGGCGGCGGCACCGACGCGATGGCCCGCGCGGTGGCCGACCGGCTCGGCCCCTTGCTCAAGCAGCCGGTGGTGGTCGAGAACCGGCCCGGCGTTTCCAACACCCTTGCCGCCGATGTCACGGCCAAGTCGACCGACGGCCACACCATGGTGATGGGCGTGGTCACTGCGCACGCGATCGCGCCGCACCTGCTCAAGCTCAACTACGACAGCAACCGCGACCTGGTGCCGGTGGCTTTCGTCGGCGCCGTACCCAACGTGCTGGTGGTGAGCAACAGCGTGCCGGCCGATTCGGTGCAGGCGCTGGTCAAGCTGGCCAAGCAGGACCCGGGCAAGCTCAACTACGCCACCAGCGGCTCGGGCAGCACGCAGCACATCGCGGCCGAGATGTTCAAGGACGCGACGGGTGTCGACATCGCGCACGTGCCCTACAAGGGCAGCGGCCCGGCGCTGGTCGACCTGATCGGCGGGCAGGTTCAACTGAGCTTCGACACGCTGCCCTCGGTGATCGGGCAGATCAAGAACGGCAAGGTTCGTGCACTCGCGGTGACCACCACCAAGCGCAATGCGCAACTGCCCAACGTGCCGACCCTGGCCGAGGCGGGCGTGCCGCACGTCGAAATGAGCGCCTGGTACGGCATCTACATGCCGGCCGGCGCGCCCAAGACAGTGCAAGACAAGGTGCATGACGCGGTCAATCAGGTGCTTGCGATGCCGGAGACCCAGACCCGCCTCCAGGCCATCGGCGCCGAGATCGCGCCCATGACGCAGGCGCAGTTCGCGCAGTTCCATGCCGCCGAATACAAGCGCTTCGGCGAGGTCATCAAGAAGAACCGCATCCGCCTGGATTGACATGACGAACACACCCTCCCTTCCCGTCGTCGCGCTCACCCTTGGCGACCCCGCCGGCATCGGCGCCGAACTGATCGCCAAGCTGTTGGCCAAACCGGAGGCCGCCGCGCTGGCCAATATCGTGCTGATCGGCGACCGCTGGCTGTGGGACGAAGGCCAACGCATCGCCGGCACCTCCGTCGCCACCGACGAGGTGCACTCGTTGGCTGAAGTGCGCGCCCGCGCCAGCGCGACGCGCCCTGCCTTCCTCGCCGTGCACAGCATCGACCCAGCGCTGGTGCAACGCGGTCAGGCGGCGGCGCCTGGCGGTCGCTCGGTGCTCGAAGTGCTCGACCGGTGCATGGACGCGACGCTTGCCGGCGAGGTCGACGCGATCTGCTTCGCGCCGCTCAACAAGCACGCCATGAAGATCGGCGGCCTGCGGCACGAGGACGAGCTGCACCATTTCGCGGAGCACCTGGGCGTGACCGGCTACTTCTGCGAGTTCAACACCCTCGGCGAGCTCTGGACCTCGCGCATCTCCTCGCACGTGCCTCTGAAGGACGTGGCCAGCTATCTGAGCGTGGAGCGCATCGAGCAAGCAGCCGAACTGATCTATCACTCGCTCTTGGCCAATGGCGTGGCGCAACCCAAGATTGCAGTTGCGGCCTTCAATCCGCACGGCGGCGATGGAGGCCTTTGCGGACGCGAGGAGATCGACATCATCGTCCCGGCCGTGCAGCGCCTGCAGGCGCGCGACTGGCCGACCGAGTCACCCTTCCATGGCCCCTTCCCGGCCGACACCATCTTCCTGAAGGCGCAAGCCGGCGACTACCAGGCCGTCGTGACCATGTACCACGACCAGGGCCAGATCGCGATCAAGCTGATGGGCTTCAGCCGCGGCGTCACGGTGCAGGGCGGCCTGCCGATCCCGATCACCACGCCCGCGCACGGGACCGCCTACGACATTGCCGGCCTGGGCAAAGCCAGCGTCGAAGCCACCTGGCAGGCCTTCCGCATCGCAAGCCGCATGGGCGCTGCACACCGCCTCGCAACCCACGCACCCGCGTGAACCCCTCCGTTAATAGAGAGACACCATGAAGATCAAATCCGTACGCGCCCGTGTTTACGAGTGGAAAGGCAAGACCGTTCCGCCGCAGGGCAACTTCTGCTCCAACGCGATGGACCTGCTGTACGCGCCGCAGGAAACCATGAGCACCTTCCGCTTCCATTCATGGACGGTGGTCGAGATCGAGACCGACGACGGCATCGTCGGGCTGGGCAACGTCGCGCTCGCGCCGGCCATCGCCAAGGCGATCATCGACCAGTACCTCGCGCCGCTGGTGATCGGCCAAGACCCATGGGACTACGAGTACCTGTGGCAGCGCATGTACCGCGCCACCCATGCCTGGGGCCGCAAGGGCGTGACCATGGCCGCGATCTCGGCGGTCGACCTCGCGATCTGGGACATCCTGGGCAAGTCGGTGAGCAAGCCGGTCTTCAAGCTGCTCGGCGGCCGCACCAAGGAGAAGATTCCCTGCTACTACTCCAAGCTCTACCGCACGGACTTGAAGGAAATGCAGGCCGAGGCGCAGAAGTTCCTGGACCAGGGATTCACCGCCTTCAAGATGCGCTTCGGCTACGGGCCGGCGCACCTGCAGAAGGGCGTGACGGAGAACCTGAAGTCGGTCGAGGCCGTGCGCGAAGTCATCGGCTACGACAACGACCTCATGCTCGAGTGCTACATGGGCTGGAACGTCGAGTACGCCAAGCGCATGCTGCCCAAGCTCGAGAAGTTCCAGCCGCGCTGGCTGGAGGAGCCGGTGATCGCCGACGACATCGACGGCTATGCCGAGCTGAACCAGCTGACCAGCATCCCGATCTCGGGCGGCGAGCACGAGTTCTCGCTCTACGGCTTCAAGCAGCTGCTGGACCGCAAGGCGGTGTCGGTCGTGCAGTACGACACCAACCGCGTCGGCGGCATCACCGCCGCGCACAAGATCAACGCGCTGTGCGAGGCCTACAGCGTTCCGGTGATCCCGCACGCGGGCCAGATGCACAACTACCACCTGACCATGAGCACGCTGGCCTCGCCAATGAGCGAGTACTTCCCGATGCACGACGTGGAAGTGGGCAACGAGTTGTTCTACTACATCTTCGACGGCGAGCCGGTGGCCGAGAACGGCTTCGTGCAGCTCGACGACCACAAGCCGGGCCTCGGTCTCACGTTGAAGACCGAGTACCTCAAGGACTTCAACATCGTCGAGTGACGGCGGGCGCTGCCATGTTGTCCCCAAGATTCCAGCCGAACGCACGCGTGATCCGCCTGCACACCGAAGACGATGTCGTGATCTCGCTCGATCAGCTGGTCTCGGGCACGCAGATCGAAAGCGAAGGCATCGCGGTGGCCGGCCTTATTCCGCCGGGCCACAAGATGGCCACGCACGCGATCGCGCCGGGCGCTGCCGTGCGCCGCTACGGCCAGATCATCGGCTTCGCGAGCCAGCCGATCCGTGCGGGACAGCATGTGCACACCCACAACCTCGCGACGGGCGACTTCACGCGCGACTACGCGATGGGCGCCGAGGCGCGGCCGACGGCATACACCGCAGCGCCCGCGACTTTCGAAGGCATCGTGCGCGATGACGGCCGCGTGGCCACGCGCAACTACATCGGCATCCTCACCTCGGTGAACTGCTCGGCCACCGTGGCGCGCGCCATCGCGGACCACTTCCGCCGCGACATCCACCCCGAGATGCTGGCGCCGTTTTCGAACGTCGACGGTGTGGTGGCACTCACCCACGGCGCCGGCTGCGCGGTGGACCCGGACGGCGAGGGACTCGCCATCCTGCAGCGCACTTTGGGCGGCTACGCCTGTCATCCCAACTTCGCGAGTGTGCTGGTCATCGGCCTCGGATGCGAGACCAACCAGATCGCGAAGCTGCTCGCGACCCAGGGTCTGCAGCACAGCGAGCGGCTGCACAGCTTCACGATCCAGGACACCGGCGGCACCACGCGCACCATCGCGCACGGCATCGAACGGATCAAGGCCATGCTGCCGCAGGCCAATGCCGTGCAGCGCCGGGCCGTGCCGGCCAGCCACCTGGTCGTCGGCCTGCAGTGCGGCGGCTCCGACGGCTATTCCGGCATCTCGGCCAACCCGGTGCTGGGTGCGGCGGTCGACCTGCTGGTCGCGCACGGCGGCACGGCGATCCTTTCGGAGACGCCGGAGATCTATGGCGCCGAGCACCTGCTCACGCGCCGGGCGCAGACGCCCGAGGTCGGGCGCAAGCTGGTCGAGCGCATCCGCTGGTGGGAGGCCTACTGCGCCCGCAACGGCGCCGCGATGGACAACAACCCCTCTGCCGGCAACAAGGCCGGCGGGCTGAGCACCGTGCTCGAGAAGTCCTTGGGCGGCATCGCCAAGGCCGGCTCGACCAATCTGGTCGACGTGTACGAGTACGCGCAGCCGGTGAATGCGCGCGGCCTGGTGTTCATGGACACGCCCGGCTACGACCCGATCTCCGCCACCGGCCAGGTCGCGGGCGGCGCCAACCTGATCTGCTTCACCACCGGACGCGGCTCGGCCTATGGCTGCGCGCCCTCCCCGTCCTTCAAGCTCGCCACCCACACCGCACTTTGGGAACGGCAGTCGGACGACATGGACCTCAACTGCGGCGAGGTGCTCGACGGCACGCGAAGCATCGAGGAACTCGGCGCGCGGCTGTTCCAGATGCTTCTGGCCACGGCCTCCGGCCAGCCTTCGCGCAGCGAACGCCACGGCTACGGCCAGCAGGAGTTCGTTCCCTGGCAAATCAGCGTGATCACCTGACGCGCACTTCTTTCACGACACCATGACCATCACCCAGCCCACCCGCTACCGCGGCATCTTCCCAGTCGTGCCGACGCCGTTCACTGCCAATGGCGAACTGGACCTCGCGAGCC
>NZ_JAGGNV010000013.1 GCF_018614955.1 Variovorax paradoxus | reverse complement strand
GGGGTCGCGCGCGCGCACGAGGCGGCCGATCGCGCCCGCGTGCCGGCGCTCCTGGCCGAAGTGGCGGAGGCGCGGGCTGCGCTCGATCGTCCCGCCGCCCGGCGCCTCTCCAACGGCGGCGAGCAGGCGCTGCGCCTCGACGAGGTCGCAGCGCTCCTGGCCTCGAACGCGCTGGTGGTCGATGCCTGCCGTCGCGGGGTGGGCAGCGGCGACGCGTGGCGGCCGCTGGCACGCCGGCCGGTGCTGTTCGCATTGGCGCGCGCGCTCGCCGAGGCCTGGCCCGGCGATGTCGATCGCGAAGCCTTGATCGCGTGCGCGTTCCGCATCCGCCGCCCCGACGAGACGCATCGAGCGCGCCTGCGGGTCGAGATCGGCCGCCTGCGCGCGCTCGTCGCAGCGCTGGCGCAGGTCGAGGCCACCGCGCGAGGCTTCGTCCTCAGGCCGCGCGACGCGCGCGACGTCGTCGTGCTGGCGCCGCCGATCGACGGCGACCAGGCCTCGCTGGTGGCGCTGCTGTCCGACGGCGCGGCCTGGTCGACCTCGGCGCTGGCGCTGGCCCTGGGCGCCAGCCAGCGCACCGTCCAGCGCGCGCTGGTCGAGCTCGAGGCCGCCGAACGGGTGCGCGCCATCGGGCGGGCCCGGGCGCAGCGCTGGCTGGCGCCGCCGCTCGCCGGATTCACGACGATCTTGTTACTCCCCGCTGCGCTCCCGATTGAATAGAGTTGTCTCCAGGCGCCGATCCGAGGCGCACCACAAGGAGCAACGATGAGCAGCAAGACAAGCACGAACAGATCCCAGCCCGCGCCGCGTGCGGCCGAGATCGTGCGCGAGTACGGCCCCTTCCCCGGCACCGACACCGTGCACGGCGTGACCCACGACGGCCAGCGCGTCTGGGCCGCCACCGGGGCCTCGCTGGTGGCCTTCGATCCCGAGAGCGGCGAGACCGCGCGCACGCTGGCATGCGCCGGCGACGCCGGCACCGCCTTCGACGGCAAGCACCTCTATCAGATCGCCGAGGCACGCATCGACAAGATCGATCCGGCCACCGGCGAGGTGGTGGCGTCGATCCCGGCGCCCGGCAACGGGAGCGACTCGGGGCTCACCTGGGCCGAGGGCAGCCTGTGGGTGGGCCAGTACCGCGATCGCAAGATCCACCAGATCGATCCGGCGACCGGCGCCGTCATTCGCACCATCGAGTCCAACCGCTTCGTCACCGGCGTGACCTGGGTCGACGGCGAGCTGTGGCACGGAACCTGGGAAGGCGACGAAAGCGAACTCCGCCGCATCGACCCGAAGAGCGGCACCGTGCTCGAGCGGCTGGAGATGCCGCACGGCATCGGCGTCAGCGGGCTCGAATCCGACGGCGCAGACCTCTTCTATTGCGGCGGCGGCGCGAGCGGCAAGGTCCGCGCCGTGCGCCGTCCGAAGCACCCCTCTTGAACGGCTCTTCGAGCCAAGGAGCAATCATGAACACCACCGAAGCAAGCACAGTGAACCACCCCGTCGTGTCGAAGGAGCAATGGCTTGCCGAGCGCAAGACGCTGCTGGCGCGCGAAAAGGAACTCACGCACCTGCGCGACCAGATCGCCCGCGAGCGCCGCGCGCTGCCGTGGGAGCGAGTCCAGAAGGACTACGTCTTCGACGCGCCCGAAGGCCGCCGCACGCTCGCCGATCTGTTCGAGGGCCGCCGCCAGCTGCTGGTGCAGCACTTCATGCTCGCCCCGGGGTCGGAGCAAGGTTGCCCGAGTTGCTCGTACATGGCCGACCACACCGACGGCATGAACGTGCACCTGGCGCATCGCGACGTCACGTTCGTGGCCATCTCGCGCGCGCCGCTGGCGGAGATCGAGCGCTTTCGTCGGCGCATGGGCTGGCAGTTCGAGTGGGTGTCCTCGCATGGCAGCGACTTCAACTACGACTTCAAGGTCAGCTTCACGCCGGAGGAAGTGGCCACTGGAAAGATCGACTACAACTACGGCAAGTGGCCCCTCGTTGGGGAGGAGTGGCCCGGCATCAGCGTGTTCTACAAGGACGACGCGGGCGAGGTCTTCCACACCTACTCGACCTACGGGCGCGGCGTGGAAGTGATGATGGGCACCTACAACATGCTGGACCTCACGCCCAAGGGCCGCGACGAAGCCCCGGGCCAGGGCATGGCATGGGTGCGCCACCACGACCGCTACGAGCCGGCGCCGGCCGCGAAGCCGGCGGGTGCGGCCGGATCGTGCTGCCACTGACATCGAGCACGCGTCATGGCAAGCCTTTGGCCCTGGCTGGCGGTCGCGGGGGTCGGCGCCCTTCACGGGCTGAACCCTGCCACCGGCTGGATGTGGGCCGCCGCCTGGGGCCTGCGTTCGCGCGACCGGGCGCAGGCGCTGCGGGCCCTGATGCCGATCGCCGTTGGGCATGCCGTGTCGGTTGCGATCGTGGCCTGCGCCTTTGCACAGGGCATGTCGATGGACCGCACGCTGGTCCAGGGCTTGGCCGGCGCACTGCTCGTCGGCGCGGCGGCCTGCCGTTGGCTGCGCGGCGCCGGGCAGCGCGCGCCAATCAGCACGCAGGCCGGCCACGCCGGCATCGCGCTCTGGTCCTTTCTGATGGCCACCACGCACGGGGCCGGGCTGATGCTGGTACCGGCGCTCGTGCCGCTGTGCCTTGGCGACAATCCGGCGCGCGAGATCACCGCGTCGGGCTCGTTGCTCCTGGCACTGGCGGCCGTCGGCGTGCACACGGCTGCGATGCTGGTCGTGACCGGCGTCATCGCCACCGGCGTATGCCGCGGCGTCGCCATGCACCCTCGCCTGCTGAGCGGCATTGCGCCGCGCCAGGCCTGGACCGCGGTGCTGGCCCTCACCGGCGTGCTGTTGATCGCGCTTCGCTAGGGCCTGTTAACGCTATTTGCGACCCCGCAAATAGCGTTAACAGGCCCTAGATTCGACATGCGCCGGCAACCCGCTCTGGCCGATGGCGACATGGCTGGCCAGCACATGCCCGTCCGGATAGTCCCCGCCGTTCTGCTGCCGGAAGGGAATCGGTGCGTCCTCGAAGAGGCCCGCTAGGCGCGAGCGCCAGGCTTCCTTCGTCGCGCTCAGCGCTTCCCCGCTCATCCGCCCGGCGCCATAGGCCGCGAATGTTGGCAGCACGTCGAAGCCCGGGAAGTAGAGCGAGCCGTGCGTGATGGGGAAGAGCAGCTGCTCGAGCGGCCCGTTGATGCCTCGCGGCGAGTAGTCCTGCGCCGGCCCGCCGGCCGCGACGCACAGCATGGCCCGCTTGCCCTTGAAGGCGCCATCGCCGTAGCGATACGTGTTGCCGGCGTTCTTGTAGCCATACGCGAGGCCGTAGGCCCACACCCGGTCCAGCCACCCCTTCATGATGGCCGGCATGCCATACCACCAAAGCGGAAACTGAAAGATGAGCGCGTCCGCGGCAAGCACCTTCTGCTGCTCAGCGGCGATATCGGGGGCCTGGCGCCCGCTGGCATAGGAATGGCCGGACTCGTCCACGAAGGACAGCCGCTCCTTGTCGGCACGGGCGGGGAAGTCGTGTTCGTCGAACACCGCCTTCCAGCGCATGCCGTACAGGTCCGACTGCAGCACTTCATGCCCTTGCTGCCGAAGCGTCTGCCGGGAGACCTCGACGAGCTGCCGGGTCAGCGATGTGGGCTCGGGGTGGGCGTGGACGATCAAGACTTTCTTCATGCGGCCAAGTCTCGGTCGCTCGCAGCCATCCGTGAAATCGCAAGAATGTTTGGCTACCATCCATCGCATGGATAGCAAACGCCTCGACCTCAATCTGCTGGTCACGCTCGAGGCCTTGCTGGTGGAGCAGAACGTGACGAAGGCGGCCGCCCGCCTGCACCTGAGCCAACCGGCGGTCAGTGCGCAGTTGAGTCGTCTGCGGGATGTGTTCGACGACCCGCTGCTCATTCCCGCACAGCGCGGGATGACGCCGACCGCCAAGGCCGCCGACCTGCTCGACCCTTTGCGCCAGGCCCTCGATCAGGTGCGTGCCACCGTCGCCACCCACAGCAACTTCAACCCTGCCAAGGCCAGGTTGACCGTCGCGATCGCCTGCACGGACTACCTGCACGCGGCGTTGGTCAAGCCGCTCGTCGTGGAACTCAGGACCAAGGCGCCCGGCGTGCGTGTGGCGCAGCGCAACCTGGACATCCCCGAGCTGGAAGCGCAGATGGCGCGCGGCGATGTCGACCTGGCGCTCATGACGCCGCAAGCTGCGCCGCCCAGTCTTCGCACCCGGCATCTGTTCGACGAGCGCTATGTGCTCATCGGCCGGCGGAAGCATCCGCGGCTTCGGGCCGGGATCGCGGTCGAGGAATTTGTCGGGCTGGAGCATGTCGTCGTGTCCCTTCACGGAGGCGGATTCGTCACGCCGGTGGACGACGCCCTGGCTGCCTTCGGACTCAAGCGCAACGTGGTGCTGTCGGCGGCTTCGTTCCTGGTCGTCCCCGATATCGTGTCGCAGTCGGACTTCGTGGCACTGGTCCCGGAACGGCTGGTGCGCGACCGTGCCGACCAGCTGAAGTTGATCGACTGCCCGTTCCCGGTGGAAGGCTTCGCAGTGGGGATGGTGTGGCACGAGCGCAGCCACGGGCACAGCGGCCAACGCTGGATCCGGGAGACCATCGCCTCGCTGATCGACGTTCAGACCAGGCCCCTCACTCCTTCACCGACCCCGTCAACCCCGACACGTAGTACTCCACGAAGAAGGAGTAGATGAAGGCCACCGGCAGCGAGCCCAGCAGCGCCCCCGCCATCAGCGGCCCCCACTGGTAGACGTCGCCCTGCACGAGCTCGGTCACCACGCCCACCGGCACGGTCTTGATTTCCGACGACGAGACGAAGGTCAGCGCGTAGATGAACTCGTTCCACGACAGCGTGAAGGCGAAGATGCCGGCCGAGATCAGGCCCGGCACGGCGAGCGGCAGCACGATCTTCACCAGGATCTGCCAGCGGTTCGCGCCGTCGATCAGCGCGCACTCCTCCAGCTCGAAGGGGATGGAGCGGAAGTAGCCCATCAGCAGCCAGGTGCAGAAGGGGATCAGGAAGGTCGGGTAGGTGAGGATGAGCGCCAGGCGCGAGTCGAAGAGGCCCAGGCCGAACACCACGTTCGCGAGCGGGATGAACAGGATCGACGGCGGCACCAGGTAGGCCAGGAAGATCGCGAGCCCCACCTGCCGCGAGCCGTTGAAGCGCAGCCGCTCGATCGCATAGGCCGCGAACACCGAGCAGGCGAGCGAGAAGAAGGTCGACACCACCGACACCAGCAGCGTGTTCCAGATCCACTGCGGGTACGAGGTCTCGAACAGCAGCTTGTGGAAATGCGCCAGCGTCGGCGCCACCACCCAGAAGGGGTTGCCCTCGCGCGTCAGCAGCTCGGCATCGGGCTTCACCGAGGTGATCGCCATCCAGTAGAACGGGAACAGCAGCACGATCAGGAAGACGACGAGCGGCAGGTACACCGTCACCACCTTGCGCGGCAGCGTATCGAGATAGCTCATGCCGACCATGTCGGTCGCGGCGGCCTTGCTGGTGTTCATTTGTCCGATCCTCCTTGCTGCCACTTCCTGCGCTGCAGGCCGAAGTAGCTGAAGAGCACGCAGGCCAGCAGGAACGGCACCATCGCGATGGCGATGGCCGCGCCCTCGCCCAGCGCCCCGCCCGAGATCGCGCGCTGGAAGGACAGCGTGGCCATCAGGTGCGTCGCGTTCAGCGGCCCGCCGCGCGTGATCACGTAGATGAGCTGGAAGTCGGTGAAGGTGAAGAGCACCGAGAAGGTCATCACCACCGCGATGATCGGCGTCAAGAGCGGCAGCGTGACATGGCGGAACTGCTGCCAGGGTGATGCGCCGTCGATGGCCGAGGCCTCGTAGTACGAGGGCGAGATGGTCTGCAGCCCGGCCAGCAGCGTGATGGCGACGAAGGGGATGCCGCGCCACACGTTGGCCGCGATCACGGACCAGCGCGCGTTCCACGGGTCGCCGAGGAAATCGATGTAGCGGTCGATCAGGCCCATCTTCATCAGCGCCCAGCTGACGATCGAGAACTGCGAGTCGTAGATCCACCAGAAGGCGATGGCCGAGAGGGCCGTCGGCACGATGTAGGGCAAGAGGATGACGGCGCGGAAGAAGGTCTTGAGCCGAATGTTCTTGTTGAGCAGCAGCGCCAGCCACAGCCCCAGCACGAACTTGAACACGCTCGCCACCACCGTGTAGAGCAGCGTGTTGAAGAGCGCGAGCCGCGTGACCGCGTCGTCCCAGAGAAACTCGTAGTTCTCGAAGCCGATCCACTGCCCGCCGCGGCCGACCTTGGTGTCGGTGAAGCCGAGCCAGACGCCCAGGCCGAGCGGATAGGTGAGAAACAGCAGCAGCAGCCCCGCCGCCGGCAGCATGAACAGCAGGCCGAGGAAGTTGCGGCTGTCGGCCAGCCGCGCCGTCCACGGGCGCGCCGCCACCGGCGCGTCCGTGGCGGGCTCAGACCTTGTAGTAGCGCTCGGCACGCTTTTGCGCCCGTTCGGCGGCTTCCTTCGGCGACTTGGAGCCGCTGGCCGCCTCGGCCACCATGTTGGTCACGATGAAGTCCGCTCCCGCGCCGGCCGACGCATAGCCCAGCTTGCCGTCGTACCCGGTCGGCCGCATGTTCTTCGTGCAGTCGCGGTACGGCGTGTGCTTCGGGTCGACGGTCCAGACGGCGCTCTTCTCGTAGGCTGCGAGCGGCTGCGAGATGTAGCCGCCTGCGGCCTGCAGCCACGGGTCGAACTGCTCCTGTTCCATCATGAAGCGCAGGTACTCCTTGGCCGCCTGCGGGTACTTCGTGTACTTCATGACCATCTGGTTGAAGAACAGGTGCGACTCGGTCGGCACGCCCGCCGGCCCGATCGGGTAGGGCGAGTGGTTGATGTCCTGCGCCATCTCCTTGAGCTTGTCGTCCTTGGAGTTCTTCGTTGCGTAGTAGATCGAGATGCCGTTGTTGGTCAGGCTGATCTGGCCGTCGAGGAAGGCCTTGTTGTTGTTCGGGTCCAGCCACGACAGCGTGCCGGGCGCGAAGTTGGCGTACATCTCCTTGGCGTACTCGAGCGCCTTGATGGTCTCCGGGCTGTCGATGACGACCTTGTTGCTCTTGTCGACGAGCTTGCCGCCGTGCGACCAGATCAGCCAGTTGGTCCACAGCCCGTCGCCGGTGGCGTTGCCGAGCGCGAAGCCGGCGGGCGTGCCTTTCCCCTTCAACGCCTTGAGCAGCTCGAGGAAGGCGGTCGTGTCCTTCGGGAAGGTGTCGAAGCCGGCCGCCTTCACGTGGCTCTGGCGGTACACCAGCATCGCGCCGGCGGTGCCGAGCGGCACGCCGAGCCACTTCTTGCCGTCGGGCCGCAGGTAGGCTTCGCACCCCGGGTACCAGCCGCCGTACTTGCGGCCGAGGTAGGTGCACAGGTCGGTGACGTCGAGCAGTTTCTCCGGGTAGAGGTTGGCGTCGTCGTTGGTCGACAGGATGATGTCCGGCCCCGCGCCGGTGTTGGCGGCGACCGCGGCCTTCGGGCGCACGTCCTCCCAGGTCTCGTTGTCCACGCGCACCTGCACGCCGGTCGCCTCGGTGAACTTCTTCACGTTGGCCATGTAGGCATCGATGTCGCCCTGCACGAAGCGGCTCCAGCGCAGCACGCGGAGCTGGGCGCCCTTCTCGGGCTTGAAGGTCGTCGCCTGCGCATGCGCGGCAGTGGAGAAGAGCGCGGTGCCGGTGCCGAGCGTGGCCGCGGCGGCGACGCCGGCCGAGCCTTCCAGAAATTTGCGGCGATTGAACTCAGTCATTCATGTCTCCTTCGTGTTTTGAACGGACTGCCGATGAACACATCAAGTCACCAGCCGTTCGCCGGTGCCTGCGTCGAAAAGATGCGCGCGCTGCAGATCGGGCTGCAGGTGGATCGTGGTGCCGGGCGCGAAGTCGTGGCGCTCGCGGAACACCGCGGAGAGCTCGGCGCCCTCGTGGCGGCACGAGACGAAGGTGTCCATGCCGGTCGGCTCCATCACTGCCACGCGCGCGGGGATACCGCTGCCGTCGGCGAGCGTCAGGTGCTCGGGCCGGGTGCCGTAGACCACCGGCTGGCCGTCGACGCCGCCGGCGTGCACGGGTGCATCGAGCTGCGTGCCGTCCTGCAGCTCCACGCGCGCCATGCCGGCGCTGCGCCTGAGCGTGCCCGGCAGGAAGTTCATGGCCGGCGAACCGATGAAGCCAGCGACGAACTGGTTGGCGGGGTTGTCGTAGAGCTCCAGCGGGCTGCCGGTCTGCTCGATGCGGCCGTCGCGCATGACCACGATCTTGTCGCCCATGGTCATGGCCTCGATCTGGTCGTGCGTGACGTAGATCGATGTGGTCTTCAAACGCTGGTGCAGCTCCTTGATCTCGCCGCGCATCGCCACGCGCAGCTTGGCGTCGAGGTTGGACAGCGGCTCGTCGAACAGGAACACCTGCGGGTCGCGCACGATCGCGCGGCCCATCGCCACGCGCTGGCGCTGGCCGCCCGAGAGCTGGCGCGGGAAGCGGTCGAGCAGCGGCATGAGCCCGAGGATCTCGGCCGCGCGCTTCACCTTCGATTCGATCGTGGCCTTGTCCAGCTTGGCGAGCGCGAGCGCGAAGGCCATGTTGTCGCGCACCGTCATGTGCGGATAGAGCGCGTAGTTCTGGAACACCATCGCGATGTCGCGCTCCTTCGGCGGCAGGTCGTTGACGCGCCGGTCGCCGATGCGGATCTCGCCGCCGTTGATCTGCTCCAGCCCCGCGATCATGCGCAGCAGCGTCGACTTGCCGCAGCCCGACGGGCCCACCAGCACAGTGAACGAACCGTCCTGGATGTCGATGCTCACGCCATGGAGGATGGGGACATCGCCAAAATTCTTCTTGACTGCCTGGATCGTGACACTGGCCATGCACTGAGTCCTGAAAGTTCGCAAGCGGCGCTGCGCCGACGCGGAAACCCGCACCGTCGCAGCGCGCAGTATTGGCAATTGCGGCCACCCCGCGCATCAGGGCAAACCGGTACGCATTAACCCGCGAATAATTTGTATGATGACCTGATCACCGTGCTCCATTCCGCCACGCCCGCGCAGGCTTGCCTCCCCTCCGAACCCCTGCGGTCGGCAGCCGATCGGCTGTCCGACCGGCTGGCGCTGCGCCTCGGAGCCCTCATCGAATCGGGCGAGCTCGCGCCGGGCGACCGCCTGCCGACGGAGCAGCAGCTTGCCGCCACGCACGGCGTGTCGCGCACCGTGGTGCGCGAGGCGGTGCACCAGCTCAAGTCCAGGGCGCTCGTGGTGTCGCGCCAGGGCTCCGGCGTCTTCGTAGCGCCCACGCCGCAGAACCAGCCGCTGGCCTTCGACCCGGCCGTGCTGGGCTCGGTGCAGGCCGTGGTGCACGTGGTCGAGGTGCGGCGGGTGCTCGAAGGCGCGATCGCGGCGCTGGCGGCCGAGCGCGCCACCCGCGCCCACATCGCGGCGCTGCGCCGTGCGTTGAAGGCCATCGACACCGCGGTCGCCGAAGGCCGCGACGGCGTCGCGGAGGACCTGGCCTTCCACTGCATCATCGGCGAGTCCACGGGCAACCCGCAGTTCCGCCTCCTGCTCGGCTTTCTGGAGCAGTACCTGCGCGAAGGCATGCGCATCACGCGCGGCAACGAGGCACGCCGCAAGGATTTCATGGAGGCGGTGCAGCATGAGCACCGCGCCATCGTCGAGGCGATCGCCGCGCGGGACGCGGAAGCGGCCCGCCACCACGCGACGCAACACCTGATCCTCGGCGAAGAACGGCTCGTCGAGGGCGGCATCATTGCCGGCCGCAAACGAAGATTGAAGGAGAAGAAATGAAACTGCTGATCACCGGAGGCGGCGGCTTCGTCGGCGCGCGCCTCGCCCGCACCCTGCTCGCGCGCGGCACGCTCGCCGGCGAGCGCATCGACCGCATGGTCCTCACCGACATCGCGCCGCCGCCGGCCGACCTGCTGGCGGATGCGCGCGTCGAGGCGCGCACCGGTCCGCTGCTCGCGCAAACCGACGCGCTGCGCACCGAAGCCTTCGACGGCGTGTTCCACCTGGCCTCGGCCGTCTCGGGCGAATGCGAGCTCGACTTCGATCTCGGCCTGCGTTCCAACCTCGACAGCACGCGCGCGCTGCTCGATGCGCTGCGCGCCAACGTCAACGCCGGCGGCAAGGTCACGCGCGTGGTGTTCTCGAGCTCGGTCGCGGTGTTCGGGCCCGACCCGGCCGTGCCGCTGCCGAAGCTCGTCGCCGACGACACGCTGCCCGCGCCGCAAACCTCCTACGGCACGCAGAAGCTGATCTGCGAGCACCTCGTCGCTGACTACACGCGCAAGGGCTACATCGACGGCCGCGCCGCACGGCTCATGACCGTGACCGTGCGGCCCGGCCGGCCCAACGCCGCGGCCTCATCCTTCTTCAGCGGCATCATCCGCGAGCCGCTGGCCGGTGTGGAGGCCCTCTGTCCGGTCTCGCCCGAGGTGTCGCACCCGATGTCCTCGCCGTCGCGCACGGTCGACGGCCTGATCGCCGTCTACGAAGCCAGCCGCGAGGCCTTCTGCGGCCGCACCGCGCTCAACCTGCCGGCCCTCAACGTGCGCGTCGCCGACATGCTCGACGCGCTCGAACAGGTGGCCGGCCCGGCGGTGCGCGCGCGCGTGCGCTTCGAGCGCGACGAGCGCATCGCCGGCATCGTGGCCAATTGGCCCGGCGGCGCAACGGCCGCGCGCGCTGCGCGGCTCGGCCTGCTGCCGCACGAGAACTTCGCGGACATCATCCGGCAGTACATCGACGATTGCCGCGCGCTTCCGAACGCCAACGAAACCCTGAAGGGAATGTCCTGATGAAACCGAAGAACAACAACAAGAAGCCGAAGCAGGCCCTCAAGCTGCGCTCCCAGGCCTGGTTCGACAACCCGGCCAATGCCGACATGACGGCGCTCTACCTCGAGCGCACGATGAACTTCGGCCTCGGCTTCGACGAGCTGCAGTCGGGGCGGCCGATCATCGGCATCGCGCAGACCGGCTCCGACATCGCGCCCTGCAACCGCCACCACCTGGTGCTGGCCGAGCGCGTGCGCGAAGGCATCCGCGATGCCGGTGGCATCGCCTTCGAGTTCCCGATCCATCCGATCCAGGAAACCTGCAAGCGCCCGACGGCGGCGCTCGACCGCAACCTGCAGTACCTGTCGCTGGTCGAGGTGCTCTACGGCTATCCGCTCGACGGCGTGGTGCTGACCACCGGCTGCGACAAGACCACGCCGGCGCAGATCATGGCCGCCGCCACGGTGGACATCCCCGCCATCGCGCTCAATACCGGGCCGATGCTCAACGGCTGGTACGAGGGCGAGCGCACCGGCTCGGGCACCATCGTCTGGAAGGCGCGCGAGCTGATGGCCGCGGGAAAGATCGGCTACCAGGAATTCCTGAAGCTCGTGGCCTCCTCGGCCCCGTCGACCGGCCACTGCAACACCATGGGCACGGCATCGACGATGAACTCGCTGGCCGAGGTGCTGGGCATGACGCTGCCGGGCAGCGCGGCCATTCCGGCACCGTATCGCGACCGCCAGGAGATGGCCTACATGACGGGCAGGCGCATCGTCGAGATGGTGCGCGAGGATCTGAAGCCTTCCGACATCCTCACGCGCGCCGCCTTCGAGAACGCGATCGTCGTGAACTCGGCGCTCGGCGGCTCGACCAACGCGCCGGTCCACCTGAACGCCATCGCGCGCCACATCGGCGTCGAGCTGACGACGGCCGATTGGGAGAAGCACGGCTACAAGATTCCGCTGATCGTGAACCTGCAGCCGGCCGGCGAGTACCTCGGCGAGGAGTACTACCGCGCCGGCGGCGTGCCGGCGGTGGTCGCCGAGCTGATCGCGCAGGGCAAGATCCAGCCGGCGCTGACCGCCAACGGCAAGACGCTGGCCGAGAACTGCGAAGGCAAGTTCACCGGCGACCGCAAGGTAATCTTCGCCTACGCCAAGCCGATGAAGAAGAACGCCGGCTTCCTCAATCTCAAGGGCAACCTGTTCGACTCCGCGATCATGAAGACCAGCGTGATCACGCCGGAGTTCCATGCGCGCTACTTCGAGAACCCGAAAGATCCGATGGCCTTCGAAGGCACGGCCATCGTCTTCGACGGGCCGGAGGACTATCACCGCCGCATCGACGACCCGAAGATGAAGCTCGATGCGAACAGCATTCTCTGCATGCGCGGCGTGGGGCCGGTCGGCTATCCCGGCGCGGCCGAGGTGGTCAACATGCGCGCGCCCGACTACCTGCTCAAGAAAGGCATCCTCGCCCTGCCCTGCATCGGCGACGGCCGGCAGTCGGGCACTTCGGGCTCGCCGTCGATCCTCAACGCCTCGCCGGAGGCGGCCACGGGCGGCGGGCTGGCACTGCTCAAGACCGGCGACCGCATCCGCATCGATCTGAAGAAGCGCACGGCGAACATGCTGGTCCCGGACGAGGAGCTTGCCAGGCGCCGGGCCAAGCTCGAGGCGGCCGGCGGCTATCCGTACCCGCCGAGCCAGACGCCGTGGCAGGAGATCCAGCGCGCCGTCGTCGACGAGCTCTCCGAAGGCATGGTGCTCAAGCCCGCGGTCAAGTACCAGAGGATCCACGCGACCTTCGGCATCCCGCGGGACAACCACTAGGGGGCGCTGGGATGCGCCTTAAGCCAGTGCGGGCACGTCGAGGTAGTAGGGCCGCTCGGCCGACAGGCTTTGCTTGATGAGGCGCGTGTTCTCGTCGATGAGCACTTCTTCCTTTCCGCTCTCGAGCGCGGAGAGGGCGTGCGACGCCACGTCCTGCGGGCTGGTCTTCTTCAGGTCGTAGCCCTTGGTCATGTCGGTGTCCATGAATCCGACATGCAGTCCCAGGACCTGGGTGCCCTGCTCGCGCAGTTCGATCCGCGCCGCGTTGGTGAAGCTCCACGCGGCAGACTTGGTCGCGGAGTACGCCGAAAGCAGAGGCCGCGAAAACCAGGTGGTATCGGACAGGACATTGATGATCGCCCCGCCGCCGTTCGCCGCGAGGATGGGCGCGAATGCCTGCGTGCTGAGGACCAGCCCGTAGAAGTTGGTCTCGAAGATCTCCCGAGCCGTCTCGATCCAGGCGGGATCCAGGGTGCTTTGCATCACGCGGGCGATCCCGGCGTTGTTGACCAGGAGATTGACGTCGGGACATTGCGCTGCCGCGGCGGCCACGGAAGCCGGGTCCGCGACGTCGAGCTGGATCCGCACGATCCCCGGCACGTCTGCGCCCAGGCTGTCTATGCTTCGCGCGCCCGCATAGACCTTCCGGGCCCCCCGGGCCAGCAGTTCGCGCGCGATGGAGAGGCCGAGGCCGCGATTGGCGCCGGAGACGAAGGCGATGGAGTCATGAATTTTCACGGGGAGTTCCTTGGAAGAATGAAAGTCGAGGTCGGAAGATTTCGATCGGTGTCATGTGGCGGCGGCGACAGCTGCCGAACCGCGAAGCCATATCGCGAGCCCTGCCGCCCCTGCCATCAAGACCAGTGCGAAGCCGTAGCCCAGGGCAATGGATTGCAGGCCGAACTGGCCCACCAGCAGTCCCGCGGCGATGGCCGGAAGGCTGAACGCGAGATAGCTCAGGACAAAGAAGCCGGACATCAGCCCGGCGCGCTCTAGCGGCGCAGCCAGCGGCACCAGGCTGCGAATCGAGCCACTGAAAGCGGCTCCGAACCCCAGCCCGGCAATGACAGTGCCCACAAACAACGGGGCTGTGGAATGCAGCTGCACGCCGGCCATCGCGAGGCTCACGCCGACGACCAGGCCTGCAGCACCTGTGAGCAGCGCCGAACGCGGGGCGCTCTGGCGCATGAGCGCAATGGTCAGGGCGCTGCTCAGCACCAACGCTGCGATCAGTGCCCCGCCGATCAACGGAACGGAGCTTCCCGTGGCCACGCGGGCCAGCGTCGGGCCGAGCGACAGGTAGAAGCCCCCGAGCGCCCACTGAGCCGTGTTGATGGGCAGGATCTGCCACATCGTTGTGCGTGCCCGCGCCGGAATCGTGAAGCTCGGCCTGAGGGAGCGCCACGCGCCAGCTCGACGCTCGACGGTCTCGGGCAGGTAGAAAGCCGCCACCGCCAGAACCCCGAACACGATCAGCAGCAGGTCGAACACCAGCTGCGTCGGTGCCGGCGCGAACTGCACCAGCGCGCTGGTGCCCAGGGCGCCAACGCCCAGGCCGACCATGGGGGCCACCGCATTGACGAGCGCGCCGCGCTCGCGATGCAAGTCGAGCAACCCTGCGCCCAGCGCGCTGGTGGCCATCCCCGTCGCCACCCCTTGCAGGACACGCGCTGCCAGCAGCCAGGCCACGGAGTCGGCACTCCAGAACAGCAGCACGGCCACCAGTTCGAGCGCGATCGATGCAAGCACGACCTCGCGACGGCCTCGGTGGTTGGACAGTGCGCCGAAAACGAGCAGCGCCGCCAGCATGGCCAGCGCATAGCTGGAGAACACGACGGTGAGCGTGAACGCCGAAAAGCCCCAGGCCTCCCTGTAGATGGCATACAGCGGCGAAGGCGCGCTCGATGCGGCGAGGAAGGCGAGCAGTATCGATCCCTTCAGCCAGAGCGCCCAGGCATGGCTCAGACGTCCTGGTGCGCGGGGAATGGGGGGCAGCTGCGACATGGGATTTCCCTTCAAGGACGACGCCTGGTTTAGATGACGGTGATCATGTATGAATTATATGTCGGTCATCATTTATAATGGAGCAACCCTTTTCACAGGCAGGAGATCGCCGTCATGCGCGTCAGTCGCGAACAAGCTTCAGAAAACCGCGAGCGGGTGCTCGACACTGCTGCCAAGCTCTTCCGGGAGCGTGGCTTCGGCGGTGTCGGCGTCGCCGAACTGATGAAGGCCGCAGGCCTGACCCACGGAGGCTTCTATGGGCAATTCGAATCCAAGGAAGACCTGATGGCGCAGGCGTGCGCGCGAGCCTCCGAGACGATGCTGAAGCGTTGGCGCGAGGCCGCGGCCCGGTCTCCGGACGACCCCTTGGCGGCACTCGTGGCTTCCTACGTGTCCGCCTCGCACCGCGACGAGCCTGGAGGCGGCTGTATCGTGCCGGCACTCGGCGCGGAGGCAGTACGTGAGGGTCCGAAGGTGCGGCGCGTAGTCGCTGAGGGCGCAAAGTCGCTGTTGGAGACCCTGGTCGGCGTGGTGCCGGGGAAATCCAGGGCCGAGAAGCGTCAGCGCGCAGCGGTGACGTTGGCCAGCATGGTGGGCGCGGTCGTGCTGGCCCGCGCTCTCGATGACGATGCCCTGTCCAAGGAGATTCTTCGGGCGGTGAGGACGGCGGCGTCTTCTTAGGGCCGGTTACATATGAATCACTCCGCAGCCGAAGGCGTATCCTCGCAAGTTCGCTCCAAACGCGACTGACATCTTGGACGATGCGTACCAAGCCCAATCGCTGCGAGCACCGATCGAAGACCCATCGACAGGTGGCGAATCATGGAAACGATGGTCCAGTGGCTGGCCGCGCTCGGCATGGAGCGCTATGCGCCGATGTTCGAGGCGCAGCGCATTGAACTGGACGTCCTGGCCGGCCTCACCGACGCAGACCTGAAGGAAATCGGCATCGCGGCGCTGGGTGACCGCAAGCGGATCCTGTCGGTGATTGCGCAGGGCATCCAGGAGCGGCCCGCGAGCCCCATCACGCAAGCTGCGGCGGCAAGCTTGCCCGCGACCGCGCAAGCCGCCGAGCGGCGGCAACTGACGGTGATGTTCTGCGACCTGGTCGGCTCGACCCAGTTGGCCGGCCTGCTCGATCCCGAAGACCTGCGGGCCGTCATCGGCGACTACCATGCCGCGGTGACGGCGGCGGTGGCTGCGCACGACGGCTACGTTGCACAGCTGCTCGGCGACGGGGTGCTCGTGTATTTCGGCTATCCGCACGCCAACGAGGACGATGCGGCGCGTGCGATCCACGCGGCACTGGACGCGATCGCCGCAGTCGGCCGGCTTTCAGCGGCTGGCCAGCACGCCTTGCACACGCGGATCGGCATCGCGACGGGCCTGGTCGTCGTCGGCCGGATCGGATCCGGCACGCCGGCGGCCGAGTGGAGCGCCAGCGGCGAAACGCCGAGCCTGGCGGCCAGGCTGCAGACCCACGCAGCGCCTGACTGCATCGTGATCGCAGACCGGACACGGCGGCTCATCGGCGAAGAGTTCGAGCTCGACTCGCTGGGCATGCTGGAGCTCAAGGGCTTCGAAGCGCCGGTGCACGCGTGGCAGGTGCTGCGCGAGCGCCGCACCGCCAGCCGCTTCGAAGCCGTTCACACCCAACAACTGTCCCAGTTGATCGGACGCGACAGCGAACTGGCGCTGCTGCTCGAGCGCTGGAACACCGCGTGCGAGGGCGAGGGCCAGATCGTGCTGCTCTCCGGCGAAGCGGGGATCGGCAAGTCGCGCATCACCCAGGCCCTGCGGGAACGCGCAGCCGCCGGCGCATTCGAGACGATGGTGCTGCAATGCTCGCCCTCTCACAGCAACAGCGCCCTCTATCCGCTGGTGCGCTGTCTGGAAATCGCGGCGAACCTGACGCCGGCCGATTCACCGGTCCAGCGCGCCGCGGGCTTCGAACGGTATCTGAACGAGCATGGGGTGTCGCTCGCGCCCGATGCACTGGGTTGCCTGCTCAGGCTGATGATGCTGCCCGATGGAGGCCGGCCGGCCCCGGCCGGCCAGACGCCGCAGCAACAGAAGACCTCGACCTTGCAGGCGGTGATCGACGTCATCGGCGGTGTCTCGCTGCGGGCGCCGCTGCTCATGCTGATCGAGGACGCGCACTGGATCGATCCGACGACCGAGGAATGGATCGGCCTGGCCGTCGATGGGCTGCGCGACGCGCGCGTCCTGATGCTCTTGACCTGCCGGCCGCAATACCTGCCGTCCTGGGGCAATCCGGTGAACTCGACCCGGTTGACGATGAACCGGCTGAGTCACCGGCAGTCGGCGGCGCTGATCGAAACGGTCACCGCCGGCAAGTCGCTGCCTCCCGAGCTGATCGACGAGATCATCCGCAAGACCGACGGCGTACCGCTGTTCGTCGAGGAGCTGACCAAGACCGTGCTGGCCTCCGCGCTGGTCGAGGACACGCCGGCAGGCTACCTGCTGCACGGCCCCCTGCAGACGCTGGCGATTCCATCGACGCTGCAGGACTCGCTGATGGCGCGGCTCGACCGGCTGGCGCCCGCCAAGGAGATCGCGCAGGTCGCAGCCGTCATCGGGCGCGATTTCAGCCACGCGCTGCTCGCACAGGTGCTGCAGATGCCGGCCGCGCAGCTCGAACAGGCGCTCGACGAGCTGCTTCGCGCCGAGCTGGTGTTTCGCCGCGGCACGCCTACGGATGCGGGCTATGCGTTCAAGCATGCGCTGATCCGGGACACGGCCTACAACAGCATGGTCAGGAGCCAGCGCGCGCTGCGGCATGCGCAGATCGCGCACGCGCTGGAGCGCAGCGAGCCGCAGACCGTCGCCGCCCATCCCGAGCTGCTGGCCCAGCACCATCAGGAAGCCGGCCACGGCAGCGAAGCCCTCCGGTACTGGACGGCGGCCGGCGACCTGGCGCAGCGCCGATTCGCCAGCCGCGAAGCAGCGAGCCACTACAACGCCGCCATCGCACTCGTGTCCCGCTTGCCTGCCGGGCCGGCGCGCAGCGAGCTCGAGCTGGCTCTCCAACTGAAACTCGGCAACGCGCTGACGCTCTCGGAGGGCTACGCCTCCAGCGCCACGTACCAGAGCTACGCAAGGGCGCGCGAACTGGCGCGAGAACTCGGACGGGTCGAGGACTACGTGAGCGCGTGGGTCGGCTCGGCGCCGACGATGAACTCGGTCAGCAACAGCGAGATCATCGAAAGCATCCGCGAGATCGAACAGGTGCAGCTGGCGTCGCTGCAACCGCGGTTGCGCGTCAGCGTATCGATCGTCCTCGGTAGCGCCCACTACCTGCGCGGCGAGATCGGCGAGGCGTGGGCGCACCTGGAAGAGGCCAGGGCGCTCGACGACAGCGTGCAGCTCACGCATGAACACCCCATCGCGGGGGCCGATCCGGCGATCATGATTCGCGCCATCAGCATGAGAGTGCGCGGGATGCAGGGCTATCTGGAGCAGGCCGAAGCGCTCGCGGCGCAAGCGTTGCAGATCGCCGAAGCCAGAGCTCATCCCCCAACGATCGCAATGGCCAGGCAAACCTGGATCAGGGTCCTGCTGGCTAAAGGCGAGCATGCGCAGGCAGCTTCGGAAGCGAAGCAGATGCTGGAGCTGTCCGAACGTTTCGGCATCCGGACGCGGGTTGCCAACGCCTTGATTTTTCTCGGACGGACCAGCGTTGCCCTGGGCGATGTCGAGCCCGGGATCGTTCTTCTCAGGAAGGGCTATGACCTCTGGAGGTCCGCCGGCGGAAAGCAACAAGGCTCGCAATACGGGGCGCAGGCGGCGGACGTGCTGTTGCGGGCCGGGCGAAGCGACGAAGCACAGCGCTTCATCGGCGAAGCGCAGGCCATCCAGGGCGAGACCGACGAGCGTTTCTACGAGACCGAACTGCTGCGGCTTGGCGGCCGGTTGCTGGAGCTCGACGGCGACGGCACCGGCGCCGAAGCCCGCTACCGGGACGCCATCGCCCTGGCCGAGGAACGCGGCCTCAAGCTTTTTTCATTGCGCGCGGCGCGCGACCTGGCGGGGCTCTGGCAGCGTCGGGGAAACAACACCGAGGCTCGCCGGATGTTGCAGCCGCTCTACGGCTGGTTCACCGAAGGCTTCCAGTTCAGCGACCTTCGCGAAACGAAGGCGCTGCTCGACGCGCTGCAGAAAGGGCAGACGAAGCTGCGCGACTACGCGCCGGGTGGCCGGTAGCCGACCGCCTGCGCACGGCCGAGAGCGTCCAGGGTCTCCTCGACGGTGAGCAGCGGCGTCGTCTCGACTTTCGACAGCGCACCACCCGCACCCAGCGCAATCGCGACCGCGGCCATCGAGACGTTGTCAGGCGCCTCCCAGAGGTTGTAGCCGTCGTAGCTGCCGAACGCGTACCAGAAGCCGTGCAGCTTCCCGCCGACCGACTCGATGTACTTGCGTGCCGCTTCGCGGCGGTCTTCGGGTTTCTTCGTCAATCGCGCCCAGGTTTCGGGCGTGTAGCTGAAGCGCGTCAAATAGAGAGCCATAACCACAACCTCCTTCCAGCGTCCCGTGCCGCTCGCAGTGCGCGAGCATGGAAAGTCTAGCCCCGCGTCCTGGGCGGCGGATAGGCATTTCATTCGTGCGAACCCGAGTATTCGAGGCCCGGCCGGGCGCCGACACCCGCCAGGCCAATCGGGTATCCGATGTGCCGCGAGAATTCCCGATGGCGCCACTCCCAGGCGACGATGCACGAAACCCACCCATGAAGAACCTTGACGCCCCCACGCTCGCGCTGATCGACGCATGCTCCCAGGCCTCGCTCGAACTTCTGCAACGCAACCTGACGCCGCACGGCATCCTGGCGGCCAGCCGTACCGAAGCGGCCGAGGCGCGGCGCTACACGCGCATCTTCGGGCGCGACGCCGCGATCTGCGTGATGGCGATGTGCGGCAGCGGCGTGCCCGCGCTGGAGCAGGGCGCGGTGGCCAGCCTCGACGCGCTCGCGGCGCAGCAGGCGACCAACGGACAGATCCCCAAGTACGTCGACCCGGAAGGCCGCGATGCCGACTTCTGGTACCTGGGCTGCATCGACGCCACCTTGTGGTGGCTGATCGCGGTGGACCATGTGCGCCGCCATGGCCGCGTCGGTCCGTCGCACTGGAGCCGCGAGGTGGAGCGCGCGCTCGCCTGGCTGCTGGCGCAGGAGCACCAGCACTTTCGGCTGCTGCAGCAGAACGAGGCCAGCGACTGGGCCGACATCATGCCGCGCTCGGGTTACGTGCTGTACAGCAATGCGCTCTGGTACGACGTCAAGCGCCGCTTTGCGCTGGACCAGGCCGAGGCGACGCAGTACCACTTCAACCACCTGTTCAATCCGTTCCAGCGCGACCTGCCCGAATACCACCGGGCCCGGCTGCTGCGGCACTATGCGCGGCGCGGCCGAGACGATCCGGGCCTGTACCTCAGCTTCGTCAATCTCTCCTTCGTCGGCAACGAGGGGGATGTGTTCGGCAACGTGCTGGCGATCCAGAGCGGGCTGGCCGATTCCTCCATGGCGCGCCGCATCGTCAAGACCATCGGCGCGGCGCACGCCTGCGAGCCTTACCCCGTGCGCGTCGTGCTGCACCCGCTGACGCGCCAGCACGCACTGTGGCGGCCGTACATGGCGCGCCATCAGCAGAACGTCGTGCACCAGTACCACAACGGCGGAATCTGGCCCTTCGTCGGCGGCTTCTGGGTGATGGCGCTCGCCCGGCTGGGCCTGCACGCACTGGCCTGGCCTGAGCTCGCGCGGCTGGCACGCGTGAACGAGCTCGGCGACTGGCGTTTCACCGAGTGGTTCCACGGCCGGACGCTGGCGCCGATGGGGATGGCCGGCCAGAGCTGGAATGCGGCGACCTTCCTGCTCGCCCGGCGTGCCCTGCTGGGCGGCGCGGCGGGCTGGTGAAGCCCTAACCCAGGACGTCGTTCACCTGCTCGTTGAATTCGGCCTGGCTCAGCGCCGCGCCGATCTCCCGCGGCAGCGCATCGCGCACCGAGAACACGCCGAGGATCTTCGTCCCCGCCACCAGCGGCAGGTGGCGGAAACCCCGCTCGAGCATCAGCACGACGGCGTCGGACACCAGCGTTTCCGGCGGCACGCAGATCGGGTTGGGCGTCATGACCTCGCGCGCCGTGGTGCGCTCGGGATCGAGCCCGCGGGCCAGCACCCGCGTCATCAGGTCGCGCTCGGTCAGGATGCCCAGCAGGGTCTCCGGCGGCTCGATGATGAGCACGCTGCCGCAGTTGGCATGCGTCATCACGCCTGCAGCTTCGCGCACGCTGGCCTGCGGGCCCAGGCTGGTCACATGCTTGCGCGAGATGGACTGGAAAACGGTACGTTCGTCCATGGGGCACCCTCCTGCGGAACGCGCTATGTTGCGACGGACCTTGGTTTAGCGCAAGGCGGCGTTGAGCCGCTCCAGCGCACCGGCGCCGGGGCACAGCTCGGCGGGCCCCAGCGTGTTGAGCGGCCGCTCGCTGGTGTTGAGCGCCGTGTGCAGATCGGTGGCCAGCGGATCGACGTAGAGCAGGCCCGTCACCACTTCGCCCATTTCCTGGTGCCGCTGCATGTAGGCCATGGCGGCGTAGCGGTCGCCGGGGTTGTAGTCGGGATGCAGGCTGCGCAGCCGCAGCAGCGTGCCGTCGTGCTGGCGCACGTCCATCACTTCGCCCGGCGCCATGTCCACGGTGATCTCCTCCCGCCCGCTGATGAAGTCGATGCGGCTCACCGTCTCGTTGTGTTCGCGCACGTAGTCGTAGCTCTTGGTGCTGCCGGGGTGGTTGTTGAAGGCGACGCAGGGGCTGATCACATCGATGAACGCGGCCCCGCCGTGGCTGATCGCCCCCTTGATCAGCGGCACCAGCTGCGCCTTGTTGCCCGAGAAGCCGCGCCCCACGTAGCTGGCGCCCAGCTGCAGCGCCATGGCCACCAGGTCCACCGGGCTGTCGCTGTTGATGACGCCCTTCTTGCTCTTGGAGCCCTGGTCGGCCGTGGCCGAAAACTGGCCCTTGGTCAGGCCATAGACCCCGTTGTTCTCCACGATGTAGGCCATGCGCACGCCGCGCCGCATGGCGTGGGCGAACTGGCCCAGGCCGATGGAGGCCGAATCGCCGTCCCCCGAAACGCCCAGGTAGAGCAGGTCGCGGTTGGCCAGGTTGGCGCCGGTCAGCACGCTGGGCATGCGGCCATGCACCGTGTTGAAGCCGTGCGAGGCGCCCAGAAAGTAGTCGGGCGTCTTGGAGCTGCAGCCGATGCCCGAGAGCTTCGCCACGCGATGCGGCTCGATGTCCAGCTCCCAGCAGGCCTCGATGATGGCGGCGGAGATCGAGTCGTGGCCGCAGCCGGCGCACAGCGTGGAGATCTTGCCCTCGTAGTCGCGCCGCGTGTAGCCGACCTTGTTGGTGGCCAGCGTCGGGTGGCGCAGCTTGGGCTTGGCGAGGTAGGTCATGCGGGCTCCTTGGCGAGATGGGCGCTGATCGCCTGGACCACGAAACGCGCCGTGATGGGTGTGCCGTCGAAATGCAGCACGGGGACCAGCCGGGCCGGATCGATGCCGAGCTCATTGACCAGCAGGCTGCGCATCTGGCCGTCGCGGTTCTGCTCGACCACGAACACGCGGGCGTGCTGCGCCAGGAACTGCACCACGCTGTCCGGGAAGGGAAAGGCCCGCAGCCGCAGCGCGTCCAGGCGGATGCCGCGTTCGTCCAGTTCCTCCAGCGCCTCCTGCATGGCGGGGCTGGTCGAGCCGAAATAGATCACGCCGAGCTCCGTCTCCTGAGCGGCCGGCCGCAGCACCGGCTGCGGCACCAGGGTGGCCGCGGTCGCGAACTTCTTCAAGAGCCGCTCCATGTTGTAGATGTAGTCGGGGCCGCGCTCGGAATAGCGCGCGTAGGCGTCGCGCGTCGTGCCGCGGGTGAAGAAGCTGCCCTTGGTGGGGTGCGTGCCCGGCAGCGTGCGCCAGGGGATGCCGTCGCCGTCCACGTCCTTGTAGCGGCCGAAGTCCCGGCCCGCCTCCAGCTCTTCGGCGCTCATGACCTTGCCGCGGTCGTAGGCCCGGCTGTCGTCCCACTCGAAGGGCGCGCACAGGCGCTGGTTCATGCCGATGTCCAGGTCCGTCATCAGGAACACCGGCGTCTGCAGCCGGTCGGCCAGGTCCAGCGCCGCCGCCGCGTGCTCGAAGCACTCGTGCGGATCCTCGGGAAACAGCAGCACGTGCTTGGTGTCGCCGTGCGAGGCGTAGGCGCAGGACAGGATGTCGGCCTGCTGGGTGCGCGTGGGCATGCCGGTGGAGGGCCCGCCGCGCTGCACGTTGATGAGGGTGACCGGAATCTCGGCGAAGTAGGCCAGGCCGATGAACTCCGCCATCAGCGAAATGCCCGGCCCCGAGGTCGCCGTGAAGGCGCGCGCGCCGTTCCAGCCGGCACCGACCACCATGCCGATCGAGGCCAGCTCGTCTTCCGCCTGCACGATGGCAAAGCGGTTCTGGCCGTTGGCCGGATCGACGCGGAACTTCATGCAGTACTTCTGGAAGGCCTCGGCCACCGAAGACGAAGGCGTGATCGGATACCAGGCCGCGACCGTGGCGCCGCCGTACACGCAGCCCAGGGCCGCGGCGCTGTTGCCGTCCACGAAGATCCGGTCGCCCACGCGGTCGGCGCGCCGCACCTGCAGCCCCAGGGGCTCGCCGCGCAGGTGCTCCCGCGCGAAGTCGCAGCCCAGGTGCAGCGCCTGGACATTGGAGGCCAATAGCTTTTCCTTGCCCTTGTACTGCTCGCCGAACAGCTTCTCGACCACCTCCGGCTCGATGCCCAGCAGGATGGCGAGGGCTCCCACGTAGACGATGTTCTTGAACAGCTGGCGCTGGCGCGGGTCGTGGTAGACGGCGTTGCAGATCTCGGTCAGCGGCATGCCGATCACGCGGATGTCGTCGCGGAATTTCGATGGCGGCAACGCCCGCGTGCTGTCGTAGAACAGATAGCCGCCGGGCTCCAGTTCGGCCACGTCGGCATCCCAGGTCTGCGGGTTCATCGCCACCATCATGTCGGTGCCGCCGCGCCGCCCCATGTGGCCCCGCTCGCTCACGCGCACCTCGTACCAGGTCGGCAGGCCCTGGATGTTGCTCGGGAAGATGTTGCGCGGGCTCACCGGCACGCCCATGCGCAGGATGGCCTTGGCGAACAGCTCGTTGGCCGAGGCCGAGCCCGAGCCGTTGACGTTGGCGAACTTGATGACGAAATCGTTGACCGCCTCGATTTGCGGAATGGCCCCCGGGGGGGCTTTCCCGCCTTGGGGCGGCCGTGCTGCGGGAATGGCGCTCATTGGTTAACCTCCGCGCTATGCGCTGCGGTGCTATTCGACTTGGGAGCGGCCCGGCGTCTCATGCTGGTACTCCCTGCCCGGCGGGCGTCATCTTCAGCAGGAACTTCTGCATGTCCCAGGCCCCTGTCGGGCAGCGCTCGGCGCACAGCCCGCAGTGCAGGCAGACGTCTTCGTCCTTGACCATCACCCTGCCTGTCTTGAGCCCGCCGGAGACATACAGGTCCTGCGCCAGGTTGAGCGCAGGCGCCTTCAGCCGGGCCCGCAGGTCGCTCTCCTCGCCGTTGGCGGTGAAGCTGATGCAGTCCATCGGGCAGATGTCCACGCAGGCATCGCATTCGATGCACGCGGCCTCGGTGAATACGGTCTGCACATCGCAGTTCAGGCAGCGCTCGGCCTCCTTGAAGGCGGTGGCGGCATCGAAGCCCAGCTCCACCTCCACCCGGATGCTGGCCAGCGCCTTCTCGGCCTTGGCCCAGGGGACCTTGTAGCGCAGGTCGTTCGAGGTGTCGTTGTCGTAGCTCCACTCGTGGATGCCCATCTTCTGCGACACCAGGTTGGTCATGGGCGGCGGGCGGACGCCGACCGGCTGGCCATGCAGCAGCCGGTCGATCGACACCGCGGCCTCGTGCCCATGGGCCACGGCCCAGATGATGTTCTTGGGGCCGAAGGCCGCATCGCCGCCGAAGAACACCTGTGGCACCGTGGACTGGAAGGTGCTTTCATCGAGCACAGGCAATCCCCCCTTGTCGAAGTCGATGCCGCAATCGCGCTCGATCCAGGGGAAGGCGTTCTCCTGCCCCACCGCCACCAGCACCTCGTCGCATTCGAAGAATGCATCCGGCTCGCCGCTGGGCACCAGCGTGCGGCGGCCCTTGTCGTCGTACTCCGCGCGGACGATCTCGAAGCGCATGCCCAGCAGCTTGCCGTTGTCGTGCACGAAGGCCTTGGGCACATGGAAGTTGATGATCGGAATGCCCTCGTGCTGTGCATCCTCCTTTTCCCAGGGCGAGGCCTTCATTTCCTCGAAGCCGCTGCGCACGATGACCTTCACGTCGGTGCCGCCGAGGCGGCGGGCCGAGCGGCAGCAGTCCATCGCCGTGTTGCCGCCGCCCAGCACGATCACGCGCTGGCCGATGCTCGTGACGTGGCCGAAGGAGACGGAGTTCAGCCAGTCGATGCCGATGTGGATGGCGGCCGCCGCTTCCCGGCGCCCGGGAAGATCGAGGTCGCGCCCGCGCGGCGCGCCGCAGCCGACGAAGATGGCGTCCCATCCCTGCGCCAGCAGGGCCTTCATCGAATCGATGGGCTCGCCGCCGCGGAATGCCACGCCCAGGTCGAGGATGTAACCCGTCTCTTCGTCGATCACCGACTCGGGCAGGCGAAAGTGCGGGATCTGCGTGCGCATGAAACCGCCGGCCCGGGCGTCGCTGTCGAACACCGTCACTTCATAGCCCAGCGGCGCCAGGTCGCGCGCGACGGTGAGCGAGGCCGGCCCCGCGCCCACGCAGGCGACGCGCTTGCCGTTCTTCGGCGCGACCGCCGGCATGCGCGCGCGCACATCCTCCTTCATGTCCGCCGCGACGCGCTTGAGTCTGCAGATCGCCACCGGCTCCGGCTTGCTGGAGTTGCTTTCTTCCACGCGCCCGCGCCGGCAGGCCGGCTCGCAAGGCCGATCGCAGGTGCGCCCGAGGATGCCGGGGAAGACGTTGGAGACCCAGTTGATCATGTAGGCATCGCCGTAGCGGCCCTGCGCGATCATGCGGATGTATTCGGGGACCGGGGTGTGCGCCGGACAGGCGTACTGGCAATCGACGACCTTGTGGAAATAGGCCGGGTTGGCAATGTTGGTTCGCTGCAAAGCGTGTCTCCTGTCTGCCGCCCGGGGGCTCCGGGGGGAGGGAGCCGGCTCGGGTCTGTCGTCAGTATGCGCCGCACTGGCCGGCGCAAATCCCTGGTGAAATCCCGCAGCAGGAGCGCCCGTGGCGTCAGTGCGGCCGCGCGTCGAAGGCCTCGCGCGCCTGCGCCAGCACCGGGCCGTTGCGCCCCAGCTCGCCGCCGATGCCCTGCGTCAAGTCCTACATGCGGCGTCGGCAACGGCGCATTGGCATCGCACCGGCGCTGGATAGATAGTCGCGTTCGCGCCCAGGGGAGCACCCAGGGGAGCATCGCGGCCGACAGATCCAGAGCGGAAAGCACGCCCAAGACTGCCGCACTTCAGGATCCTGCCTCATGTCTTCGACGCGTTTGCGCGCCCTTGCAGCAGCCATGGCCGGCGCCGGCCTCCTCGCTGCCACCCCGGCGCTGGCCGAACCCTCGCCGGCCCTCGACCGCTTCAGCCTCTCGGTCGGCGCCTTCAATGCCGACCCCACCTTCAACGCCTCGCTGAACACGCCCTACGGCCGGCTGGACCCGGGCGACATCAAGGCCAGCGACGTGACCATGCCGCGCATCACGGCCGACATCCTGCTGGGCGACAGCCAGGGCCTGTCCCTCGACTACTACCGCTTCAAGCGCGACTACGGCACCGGCTTCGCCGACAGCTTCGCGTTCGGGCCGACCTCGATCACCGCCTTGGCCAACGTCAACTTCTCGACCAAGCTGGAGTTCGCCAAGATCGCCTACAAGTGGTGGATCGGCTCGGGCAACACGGTGCTGGGCCTCGGCGCCGGCGCGGCGTACTACAAGGCGACCCTGGACACCAGTGCCTTCGCCGGCGTGAACGGGGCTACCACCACCTTCAGCCAGCACGACAGCGACGACGCCTTCGCGCCGCTGCTCGAAATCGGCGTGCGCCATGCCATCACGCCGGACCTGCGCCTGTTCGCCGATGCCTCGGGCGTGCGCAAGGGCGGCAGCGGGCTGCACGGCCATATCTACAACGCGGCCCTCGGCGTCGAGTGGTTCCCGATCAAGAACGTCGGCCTGGTCTTGTCCTACGGCGTGAGCGAGATCGATCTCAAGCGCGACATCGACAGCATCAGCAGCACCGCGCGCCTGAAGGTCAGGCTGAAGGGGCCCTCGGCCTTCGTCAAGGCGCGCTTCTGAGTGAAGCTCAGCGCGCCAGCCGCTCGAAGGCCTGCAGCAGCTGCGCGCCCGCCGCAGCCAGCGCGCCGTCGTTGCGCACCTCGATGGCATGCGCCGGCGCCTTGAATGCGAGGGCGCGCCGCACGCGGGCATCGACCATTTCCGGCGTCTCGCGCCCGCGCGCCAGCAGGCGCCGGCGCAGCACGTCGATGCTGGCCGTCACATGCACCACCGTCAGATGCGGAAACCTCGTCAAAGCCTGCGGCAGGTAGGCGCGCGACCCGTTCACGATCACCCACTTGCCCAGGTGCAGGGGCGAGAGCTCGTCGTGGCGCACGCCGTAGCGCAGGCCGTTGGCCTGCCAGTCGAAGGCGAAGGCCTGCGCGTCGCTGAGCTGCTCGAAGGCCTGCGCGCTCACGCTGTGGTGCTGCTCGTCGCCGGACCGAGGCGGCCGCGTGATCGTGCGGCGCGCCAGGTGCACCGGCATGTGCGGCGGCAGATGGTCCTTGAGCCAGGCCAAGAGGCTGTCCTTGCCGGCGCCGGATGGCCCCATCACGTAGACCAGCCTCCCTTTCATCCACCGAGCTCCATCTGCTCCAGCAGCAAGAAGTCCGCGCCGGGCCTGGGTTCGGCGAACAGGGAGAGCGTGTCGAAGCGGAAGGCGGGCACGCCGGCGAAGCGCTCGCGCGCTGCATCCTCGATGGCCTGCACGACCGACGGCGCCGCATCGCGCAGCGTTCCCGTGAGCGAGAGATGGAAGCGGAAGCGCTCCAGCACGAAGGGATAGCCCCAGCGCAGCAGCAGCGCGTCTTCCTCCTGCGTGAGGCCGGCCGCGCGGCGGCGTTCGATCTCGACCGGCGCGAGCGGCGCGGCCAGTGCATGCAGGCGCGTCACGCAGGCGGCAGCGATGTCCTCGATCGCGCGGCTGCCGACCTCGGGCACCAGCGCCAGAAAATCGTCGAGCATCGCGACCTTCAACGCGGGCATCGTGAAGGGCTCGAAGTCCTCGCAGATGCTGCGCAGGCCGGCGCGCAGCTGCTCGGCATCGACGCCCGGCGCCAGCGCGAAAGGCGCCTTGAGCGTCGCATGCCAGCCGTAGCGCCGCGGCGCCTTCGTCAGCCGATGCAGCTCGGGCGCGGGCACGCCGGGCAGCGGCGCCTGCGGCAGCGGCTCGAGCCGCGAGGCGCAGCGTCCGAGCCAGCGGCTGCCGGCGCGCCACCAGGCGCTGTCGACACGGGGCGCGAAGTAGACGGCGTAGCGATGCACGGGATCACTCGTCATGCGTCACCGTGAGCGTCACGCGATCGCCTGCAAACCAGGTGCGCGCGAACTCGATCGGCACATCTTCGGTGTCCACGTTGACGCTCTCGACGAAGAGCACCGGCCGCGCGGCCGGCTGCCGCAGCTGCGCCGCCACCTCGGCCTCGGGCATCTGCGCCGTGATGCGGCTCTCGTGCCGCGTGTAGTCGTTCACGCCGTGCGCGGCAAAGGCCGCGGTGATGGAGCCGGTCTCGCGCACCACCGCTTCGAGCTGCTCAAAACGCGGCAGCGGAAAGAAGCGCTCGCTGATGTGCAGCGGCTGCTGCTCGGCCTCGCCCAGCACCTGCAGCCGCAGCAGCGTGCTGCGCGCGGGCACCTGCAGCGCGCGCGCCTGCGCGGCCGTGGCGCGCACCGTGCTCGATGCCAGCACGCGCAGGGCGCCGCGCATCCCCGCCAGCGCCATGCTCTGGTGGTGCCGCGTGCGCTTGGCCAGCACCAGGTCGACCGCGAACTCCTCCACGTAGGTGCCGCTGCCCTGCGTCACGCGCAGCAAGCCCTGGCTGCTGAGGCTGGCGAGCGAGCGGCGGATGGTGTGGCGGTTGACGCCGAACTGCTCGGCCAGCGCGTGCTCCGACGGCAGGCGCTCGCCGGGCGGGTAGATGCCGCGGGCGATCGATTCGGCCAGCTCGGCCGCGATGCGGGTCCAGAAACTGTCGCGCGCTGCGCGCGCCGGAAGCGGGTCGGGAGAAGTCGTGATGGCTGTCATGAAAGCTACATGCGTGCGCCCTAAGCTGGCGCCAGTTGTTCGATTTGTCTATACAACTTTCTCAGATTAACACCCCCATGTTTCATGCCTTTGACAACCACCCTGCGAGCCGGCCGCCGAGCCGCGCGCAGTGGATGGCCGTGCTCGCGCGGGCGCCGCTTTCGATGCTGGAGCCGGCGCTGGGCGAGCACGCCCAGCGCACGCCCCAATGGCTGCGCGCGCCCGAGACGGGCCTCATGATGGTCCAGGGCCGTGCCGGCGGCACGGGCGAGCGCTTCAATCTCGGCGAGGTCACGGTCACGCGCTGCGCGCTGCGCCTGCACGGCATCGCGCACGAAGGCGCCGCCGTCGGCGTCGCCTACGTACTGGGCCGTTCGCACCGGCAGGCGCAGCTCGCGGCGGTGGCCGATGCGCTGCTGCAGGACCCGGCGCAGCAGGATGCGCTCGATGCGCAGCTGCTCGCGCCGGTGCGCAAGCACCTGGCCCGCGAACGTGCGCTGCGCCATGCGCGTGCGCAAGGCAGCAAGGTCGAGTTCTTCACCGTTGCGCGCGAAGCGGGCGGTGCCGATGGCGACGAAGAGGACAACGCATGAACACCACCGATCTCTCCGCCGTGGGCGCAGGCTTCTCGGATCTCGCGCTCGGCAGCCAGGCCGTGTTCCGCGCCGCATTGGAAGCCCTCTCGCATCCGGGCCGCATCGTCGACCTGCCGCACGATGCCGAAGTGCCTCGGCACGGGCACGCGGCCTCGGCCGCGCTGCTGCTCGCGCTGCTCGATCCGGACTGCAAGCTCTGGCTCTCGCCAACGCTGGCGAACAGCGATGCCGCGGCCTGGCTGCGCTTCCATTGCGGCTGCGTGATCGTCGAGGACCCGTCTCAGGCCCAGTTCGCCTGGATTGCCGGCGGCGACGAGGCGCCCGCGCTCGAGCGCTTCGCCCAGGGCAGCGACACCTATCCCGACCAGTCGGCCACCTGCGTGGTGGACGTGCCCTCGCTGGCCGCCGGTGACGACACGGAAGGCTGGACCCTGCGCGGCCCGGGCATCCGTACCGAGACGCGCCTGTGCGTCGACGGCCTGACGCCCGAGCGCGCCGAAAAGCTGATCGCCCAGCGCGCCGCGCAGCAGGCGGCCTTCCCGCGCGGCGTCGACCTGTTCCTCGCCACCGAGCACCAGATCGTCGGCCTGCCGCGCACCACTCGAATCGAACTGGAACACTGAGCATGTATGTTGCCGTCAAGGGTGGCGAAGCCGCCATCCTCCACAGCTACCGCTTGCTGGCCGAGCAGCGCCGCGGCGATCCGGCCACGCCCGAGCTCTCGGTGCAGCAGATCCGCGAGCAGCTCAAGCTCGCGGTCGATCGCGTGATGACCGAAGGCTCGGTCTACGACCCCGAGCTCGCCGCGCTCGCGATCAAGCAGGCCTCGGGCGACCTGGTCGAAGCCATCTTCCTCTTGCGCGCCTACCGCGCCACGCTGCCGCGCCTGGGCACCAGCGTGCCGCTGGATACCGCGCGCATGCAGCTCGACCGCCGCATCTCCGCCACCTTCAAGGATCTGCCCGGCGGGCAGGTGCTGGGGCCGACCTACGACTACACGCAGCGCCTGCTCGACTTCACGCTGCTCGCGAGCGGCGATGGCGCCGCGCGCCAGGCGGCCGCACCCGCGGCGCCCGGCGACACACCCGCCGCTACGCCGCGTGTGGTGGATCTTCTCAACCACGAAAGCCTGATCGAAACCCGCCCCGTGCCGCCCGGCGACCCGGCCCCGGTGGACCTGACGCGCGAGCCGCTGCGCTTTCCGGCCGCGCGCGCGACGCGGCTGCAGAACCTGGCGCGCGGCGACGAGGGCTTTCTGCTCGCGATGGCCTACTCCACCCAGCGCGGCTATTCGCACAGCCATCCCTTCGTCGGCGAGATCCGCTTCGGCAGCGTCGCGCTCGAGATCGAACCCGAGGAGCTGGGCTTCCCGGTCTCGATCGGCGACATGGAGATCACCGAGTGCGAGATGGTCAACCAGTTCGCCGGCAGCAAGACCGAGCCGCCGCAATTCACGCGCGGCTACGGCCTGGCCTTCGGCCACAGCGAGCGCAAGGCGATGGCAATGAGCCTGGTCGAGCGCGCGCTGCGCGCCGACGAGCTCGGCGAAGCCGTCGAATCGCCGGCGCAGATGCAGGAGTTCGTGCTCTCGCACAGCGACAGCCTCGAAGCCTCCGGCTTCGTGCAGCACCTGAAGCTGCCGCACTATGTGGACTTCCAGTCTGAGCTGGAGCTGGTGCGCCGGATGCGCAGCGCTCCGGCCCGGGGAGACGATGAATGACCGAGATGCACATCAACTTCGCCTACCTCGACGAGCGCACCAAGCGCATGATCCGCCGCGCCATCCTCAAGGCCGTGGCCATCCCCGGCTACCAGGTGCCCTTCGGCTCGCGCGAGATGCCGCTGCCCTACGGCTGGGGCACCGGTGGCATCCAGGTCACGGCCTCGGTGATCGGGCCGCAGGACGTGCTCAAGGTCATCGACCAGGGCTCCGACGACACCGTCAACGCGGTCAACATCCGGCGCTTCTTCGAGCGCACCACCGGCGTGGCGACCACCACGCGCACGCGAGAGGCCACGCTGATCCAGACCCGCCACCGCATTCCCGAGGCGCCCCTGGCCGAAGGCCAGGTGCTGGTCTACCAGGTGCCGGTGCCCGAGCCCATGCAGCGCCTGGAGCCGCGCGAGGCCGCGACGCGCACGCTGCACGGGCTGGCCGAGTACGGCCTGATGCACGTCAAGCTCTACGAGGACATCGCCCGCTACGGCCACATCGCGACCACCTACGACTACCCGGTGCTGGTCAACGAGCGCTACGTGATGTCGCCATCGCCCATCCCCAAGTTCGACAATCCCAAGATGCACATGAACCCCGCGCTGCAGCTCTTCGGCGCCGGCCGCGAGAAGCGCATCTATGCCGTACCGCCCTACACCGCCGTCGAAAGCCTGGGCTTCGAGGACCATCCCTTCGAAGTGCAGCGCTGGGACGCGGCCTGCGCGCTCTGTGGCGCGACCGACAGCTTCCTCGACGAGGTGATCACCGACGACAGCGGCACGCGCATGCATGTGTGCTCCGACTCGGATTACTGCCAGTCGCGGCAGCAGGGCGCGGCGACGCCGACGCCCCAGCTCGCGGAGGTCGAATGACGAGCGCCAACCTCCCCCTGCTGCGCGTGCGCGGCATCGGCAAGCGCTACGGCGATCGCGTCGCGCTGCACGACGCCTCCTTCGACCTCTGGCCCGGCGAGGTCCTGGCCGTGGTCGGCGAGTCGGGCTCCGGCAAGACCACGCTGCTCGATGCGGTCGCGGCCCGCAGCCGGCCCGACGAGGGCAGCGTGCAGTTCCACACCCGCGGCGGCGGCCTGCAGGAAGTCTTTGCGATGAGCGAGGCCGAGCAGCGCCTGCTGGCGCGCACCGACTGGGGCTTCGTGCACCAGAACGCCGCCGACGGCCTGCGCATGGATGTCTCGGCCGGCGCCAACGTCGGCGAGCGCCTGATGGGCCTCGGCGAACGGCACTACGGGCGGCTGCGCGCCACCGCCTCGGAATGGCTGCAGCGCGTGGAGATCGATCCGCAGCGCATCGACGACGCGCCGCGCACCTTCTCCGGCGGCATGCGCCAGCGCCTGCAGATCGCGCGCAACCTGGTGACGCGCCCGCGCCTGGTCTTCATGGACGAGCCGACCTCCGGCCTCGACGTTTCGGTGCAGGCCCGCCTGCTCGACCTGCTGCGCCAGCTCACGCGCCAGATGCAGCTCGCCGCCATCGTGGTCACGCACGACCTCGCGGTGGCGCGCCTGCTTGCGCACCGCATGATGGTGATGCAGAAAGGCCGCGTGGTGGAAGCCGGCCTCACCGACCAGGTGCTCGACGACCCGCAGCATCCCTACACCCAGCTTCTCGTTTCCTCGGTACTGCAACCATGAGCCCCGCCCGGCCGCCCGAAGGGGCTCGCACCGCAGTGCTCAGCACGAAGGTGATTCAAATGAACGTTCCGCTGCTCCAGATCCGAGGGGTGGCCAAGCGCTTCACCCTCCATCAACAGAACCATCTCGAGCTCTCGGTGTTCGAGGGCCTCGAGCTCAGCGTCTCGGCCGGCGAATGCGTGGTGCTCGACGGCGCCTCGGGCCTGGGCAAGAGCACGCTGCTCAAGCTCATCCATGCCAACTACCGCGCCAGCGCGGGCCGCATCACGGTTCAGCCGCCGGGCGGTGCACCGGTCGAAGTGACCGAGGCCGATCCGCGCGAGCTGGTGCGCCTGCGCCGCGACGTCATCGGCTACGTGAGCCAGTTCCTGCGCGTGATCCCGCGCGTGCCGGCGCTCGACGTCGTGGCCGAGCCGCTGGCCGAGGACGCGGGCGATGACCCCGCCGCCCTCGAAGCGGCGCGCGGGGAGGCACGCAAGTGGCTCACGCGCCTTGCCATCCCCGAACGTCTGTGGCATCTGCCGCCCGCCACCTTCTCGGGCGGCGAGCAGCAGCGCATCAACATCGCACGCAACATGATCAAGCCCAAGCCGCTGCTGCTGCTGGACGAGCCGACCGCTTCGCTCGATGCGGCCAACACGCGCACCGTGATCGAACTGATTCGCGAGGCCGCGGCGCGCGGCGCGGCGATGGTCGGCATCTTCCACGACGCGGAGGTCGGTGCCGCGGTCGCCACGCGCCGCGTCAACGTCGCCGACTTCAGGAGCCCTGCATGAACAGCGTCTTCCAGAACGCCCGCATGGTGCTGCCCGGCGAGGTGGTGCGCGGCAGCCTCTCGGTCGCCGACGGCCGCATCGCGGCGCTGCACAACGGCCATACGGGCGCGGCCACCATCGACCTCGAGGGCGACTACCTGCTGCCCGGCCTGGTCGAGGTCCACACCGACAACTTCGAGCGCCACCTGATGCCGCGGCCGAAGGTGCAGTGGGCCGAGCTGCCGGCGCTCCTGGCGCACGACGCCGAAGTGGCCGCCGCCGGCATCACCACCGTGTTCGATGCGCTGGGCGTCGGCGAAGCCGATACCGACAGCCTGCGCGGCAGCACCTGGACCCAGACGCTGGCCACGCTCGACAACTGCACCGCGCGCGACCTGCTGCGCGCCGACCACCACCTGCACGTGCGCTGCGAGCTGCCGGCACCCAACACCATCGAGCTCTTCGAGCCTTTCCACGGCCATCCGCGCGTGTCGCTGATCTCGCTGATGGACCACACGCCGGGCCAGCGCCAGTGGGAAAACCTGGAGGTCGCGCGCATCTACTACACCGGCAAGAAGGGCTGGAGCCAGGAGAAGTTCGAGCGCCAGGTCGCGCATGCCGCCACGCTGCAGGCGAAGTACGCCGAGCCGCACCGGCGCCACTTCGTCGACTACTGCGCAACGCACGGCATCGCGCTCGCGAGCCACGACGACACCACCGTGGCGCACGTCGAGCAGGCCCATGCGGAAGGCGCGAGCATGTCCGAGTTCCCGACCACGCTGGCCGCCGCGGGCGCGGCGCGCGAGCGCGGGCTCTCCACCGTGATGGGCGGGCCCAACGTCGTGCGCGGCGGCTCGCACTCGGGCAACGTCGCGGCGGCCGAGCTGGCGCGCCGCGGCCTGCTCGACATCCTCTCCTCCGACTACGTGCCGAGCAGCCTGCTCGGTGCCGTGATGCGGCTGGTGGAGGACGAGATCCTCACGCTGCCGCAAGCGGTGAACACTGTCACGCGCGCACCGGCGCGGGCCACCGGCCTGCACGACCGCGGCGCGATCGAGGCCGGCCTGCGTGCCGACCTGGTGCAGGTGCGCATGGCCGAGCTGCCCGACGGGTCGCGCCATGCGGTGGTGCGCGGCGTCTGGCGCGAAGGGCGGCGCGTGCTGTAGAAGCGATCGCGCTCATTTGCGAGCGGCCTGCGTCGCGTCCAGGCGGTCATATCCGCTCAGCTCGAGGAATCCCTGGCCGGTGGCGCTCCCCGTCACCTTGACAGGGCCCTCCCAGTAGATGTTCGCGGTCGTCTCTCGCGAATCGAATTCGCTGTCGGCAAAGAATGGCTTGATGTTCAGCACGCCGGATGGAAGCCTGATGTTCCATTCGACGGGGTAGCCGATCTTCTTGCCCGGGCTGGTCCACCTCTGGACGGGCACCAACTCGATATCGTCCGGCTTCAGCGGCACGGAGCCGCTCGCGTTCGAGACCGTTCCGGCCGTCACGACCTTCCGGCCGGCCATGTCGAAAAGCTCGTAGAGCATCAGGTCGGAGCCATCCGCCAGATGCAAGGCGAACCAGTTCCAGCCGAGGGTCAGCACATCGAAATCGCCCCATTGGTGATCGAACCACACGTCGCCGCTGACCCGGACGGCCTTGCCTCCGATGGAGACTTCGCCCTGCGCGGCAATGCGGGGGCGCGAATAGTAGTAGCTGATTCCGCTCTGGCCGAAATCGAGCAGACCCGGCGTTTGCGAACCGGCAGCCCGATGGGCGACTGGCGGGTGCGAATCGCTCAGGTTGAGCGCAATGGAAGCTCCGTCCAGGGAGGCTTGCACGAGATGGGATGGACCCGAAGCAGCAACCTGCCAGCGGTCCTGCCTCAAGTCCAGGCCGTTGGCGACGCTCTTCGCGGGAACGCCGCCGGTGCGCGTTTGACTGGAATAACGCTGCCCGGTCTGGAGGTCGGTCAGCGCCGCGTGCATGACCGTGTGCTTGACCAGCCCGTTGGCGACGAAGACCACGACGTGGAATGCATAGCGAGCGCCTGTCTTCGCGTCGAGGATGCAGTTGTAGTACCACCATTCCATGCCGCTGCCATGAGGAGCGTCGTCGGCCGGCAGGTTCAGGGGCGGGAGAGCGGCGGTTCGTTCGATCGCATTCCTGCCCGGGTCGATCGATACGCCCGGCGCCGCGATGGCCGGGGCCGGCTCGGACGTCCATACATAGAGAAGGCCGGCGCCGATGAGCGCGACGACAGCAACCAATGATGCAAGGGAGGGTCTCAAGCCCATGACTCTCTCACAATATTCAGCCATACAGGAGATATCGATGGAGAGAACGAAGGTCCGGGCGATCGGCTGGCCTGCGCTGCTGTTGTGCTGCGGCCTGGCGGGCATCGGCGTGCGTCCGGCCCATGCCGGCCCTGGCGACGGCCCGAGCTGGGGCGCGATCGCGTCGATGCACAGGTGGTACGGCTACTCGTTCAACCACCCGTCCCGCGACGCGGCGGAGCTTGCGGCACGCGCCCAATGCGATCGCGCGGCGGGCCGCTCCGGCACGTGTGCGGTGCGCGCCTACTTCGATCGCTCCTGCGGTGCGCTCGCGATCGGCAACCACGGGGAATGGGGCACGGCCACCGCTGCCACCGCGGGCGCAGCGGGCAAGTCGGCTGCCGGCCAGTGCGAGAGTCATCTGCCGACCGAGCCGTGCAAGGTCGTCGTCGGCGTTTGCTCGCCGCCTAGCGTGTCACGAAGGTGAGCCGCGCCTCGTGCGCCAGCCCGTCGCGAACGAGGTTTCGGCCATCGTCGTCCGCGAATTCGAAGAGTGCATCAGGGATCTCGTCCTCATCGAGCGCGAAGAGAATCTCGATGGCCTCCTGCTGGGCTTCGGAGAAGGCGCCGACCTGGGTCAAGCGGTTGAACTTCGCAGCCGTCTCCCGCGGCGCCAGCTGGCGCAGCTCGAGCAACTCGAGCACCAGCTCGATCTGCGACGGGGTGAGGGGCTCGGGGGCGACAGAAGGCTTCATGGCATGCGATCCTTTTCGGTGGGGCTCGGGACTGTTCCTTTGCAGTGAAACCAGTCTCTCCGTCGATCCTTAAGCGTCGCTGAAAACTGCGCTCCGATGCGCTCCCGATTGCCGAAACCTGGCCCGGGCGTGACGAAAGTCTCGCGCCGTCGCGTGGATCGTTGTCGTTCATACGACACCCAGGAAGACCTCGCCAAGCTGGTGCAGGCCATGAGAAGCGCGTAGCATGCCGAGCGGTCTCGTCGACCTCGCGTTCTCCAGCTTCTTCATCGTTGTTTGCGGGGGTAAGTCATGGCGCAAGAAGAGTTCGATTCGAAATTGAATGGTTCGGTACTACGTCGCAGGCTTCTTCGCGGCGTGGGAGCCGCGGTAGGCGCCGCCATCGTCGTGCCGCGCTGGGCACAGGCGCAAGCTGCCGCTTCGGGCGGACCGGCTGCGCCGCCGAGCACCATCACCCAGCCGCCGCGCGACTTCAGCCGGCGCGGGGCACCGACCACCTACTTCACCGACCCCGACGTGCTCACGGTCGACCCGGCCTTCGATGGGTTGCGCCAGCCCAACGCGCCGATCCAGCGGCTCTGGACCGGCGCGTTGTGGGCCGAAGGACCGGCATGGAATTCCGTCGGCCGTTTCCTGGTCTGGAGCGACATTCCGAACAACCGCCAGCTGCGCTGGAGCGAGGACGACGGCCACGTCAGCGTGTTCCGCGCGCCTTCCAACAACAGCAACGGCAACTCGTTCGACTACCAGGGAAGGCAGCTGTCCTGCGAGCATCTCACGCGGCGCGTCGTGCGCTACGAGCTCGACGGGTCGGTGACCATCCTCGCCTCGAGCTTCAACGGCAAGCGACTCAACTCGCCCAACGACATCGTCCCTCATCCCGATGGCAGCTACTGGTTCACCGATCCGCCCTACGGCGCCCAGCTCTACGAGGGCACGGTCGACGCCGCGGGCGGACCCGCGAACAAATCCGGGCGGCTGAACCCGAAGCTCGGGCAGCCGCCGGAGATCGGCGCGTACAAGCGCGAGCTGCCGACCGCGGTCTACCGCCTGGACAAGAGCGGAACGCTCACTCAAGTGGCCGGTGAAGATCTCGTGCCGGACCCGAACGGGCTCTGCTTCTCGCCCGATTTCAAGAAGCTCTATGTCGTCAGCACCGGGCAGGGACCGGGCGACACCATCGCCGGCGGCAAGGGCGACATGTATGTGTTCGATGTCGGGTCGGACAACAGGCTCGGCAACGGCCGGCTGTTCAGCAGCTTCATGGTCGACGGCGTGAAGTGCGGGCCCGACGGCGTGCGGACCGATGTGGACGGCAACCTGTGGTGCTCCAGCAATGCGGGTCGCAGCGTGGGCTACAGCGGCGTTACCGTGTGGACGCCGCAAGGGCGGCTCATCGGGCGCATCCGGCTGCCCGAGGTCTGCGGCAACGTCTGCTTCGGCGGTCCCAAGCGCAACCGCCTGTTCATGGCGGCCAGCCAGTCGTTGTACGCCGTCTATACGGCCACGCAGGGTTCGGCGCCGGGCTAGAAGATTCGAGGCACTCCATGGCAGGCGTAACCTGCGCTTCGATCGAAAGCTCGATATGAAAATTCGGCAGGTCGAGGCGATTCCTCTGCGCATCCCTTTTACGGTCGGCGGCAGATCCGACGCCGGCGCATGGGGTGGCGTTGCGACGCCTGCGGTACGCGGTGAGCCAATCAATCCGGGAGGCCCGCCCCTCGCAAGCCTTCGCACATCCTGTCTCGACTGGCAAGGTAGTTGTCCGCGCCTGAGGGGTTGTTGGTGACGTAGCGTGCGACCGTGCTGTGCGGCATGAGCTTGCGATGCTCGGCCATGTTCTTGGCAGCTTGCTCGTTGCGTCCATGAAGGGCGTCGATCGAAGCCAGCATGGCATAGGAGAGGCCGAAGTTCGGTCGCTCCGCCAATGAGACATCCTGGGTCAA
>NZ_JAGGNV010000012.1 GCF_018614955.1 Variovorax paradoxus | reverse complement strand
CGTTCGGGCGAGCGCGAGCTCGCAGCGATCGAAGCGCGCGCGATGCAGTCCCTGAAGGAGCGCGGCTGGCAGCCCGACTACCTGGTCCTGCGCCGCCGCGCCGACCTGCAGGCGCCGGCATCCGGCGAGCCGCTGGTTGCGTTGGCCGCGGCACGCCTGGGTGCCACGCGGCTGATCGACAACCTGGAAATCGACCTCTGAGTCTGCATGAGCTACAGCGTCAAGGAAATCTTCTACACCCTGCAGGGCGAAGGCGCCCAGGCCGGCATGTCCGCCGTGTTCTGCCGCTTCGCCGGCTGCAACCTGTGGAGCGGCCGTGAAAGCGACCGCGCCGGCGCCGTCTGCCGCTTCTGCGACACCGATTTCGTCGGCACCGACGGCACCCTGGGCGGCAAGTTCGCGAGCGCCGAGCTGCTCGCCGACACCGTCGCCGCGCAATGGCCGGCCGGCGACGCCGAGCACCGGCTGGTCGTGCTCACCGGAGGCGAACCGCTGCTTCAGGTGGACGCTGCGCTGATCGCCGCCCTGCACGCGCGCCGCTTCCGGATCGCGGTGGAAAGCAACGGCACCGTGCTTGCGCCCGAAGGCATCGACTGGCTTTGCATCAGCCCGAAGGCCGGCGCGCCCTGGATCCAGCGCACGGGGCAGGAGCTCAAGGTGGTGTGGCCGCAGCCCGGTCTCGACCTGGACGCGCTGCAGGCCGGCAGCCGCTTCGCGCACCGCTTCCTGCAGCCGATGGACGGCCCGGCACAGGCCGAGAACACAATCCTGTGCATCGATACCTGCATGCGTCGTCCCGGCTGGCGGCTGAGCCTGCAGACCCACAAATTGACCGGGATCCGCTGAGGCCCGCACCCCACAACCGATGTCCACCCAGCAACTCACCATCAGCCAGCGCTTCTTTTTCGACGCCGCCCACACCCTGCGGCGCGAGATCGACGCCGAAGGCAGCCGCCGCATCCACGGCCACACCTACCACGCGGAGGTCGCCGTCCGCGGCCCGCTCGATGCAGCCACCGGCATGGTCATCGACCTCGGCCTCTTGCGCGAACACCTGCAAGCGGTGCGCGAACGGCTCGACCATCACCTGCTCGACGACGTGCCTGGCCTGGGCATCCCCACGCTGGAAAACCTTTGCCTGTTCATTGCACATGCGCTGGTTGACATGCGGCCGCCACCCACGCGGGTACGCGTCTGGCGCGATGCGCTGGGCGACGAGTGCACGCTGGAGCTCGGCGCCTGAGGCTCAGGCAGCGCCGATGCCGGCAATCAGGCTGCCGGCCGGCTGGCCGTTCTTGAGCCCGGCCGTGAAAGCCAGCATGCGGTCGATCGGCACGCGAGCGCGCCGGCCCAGCGCCGGGTCGACGTGGATCTCGTCGGCACCCGTTTCGAGTACGCGCGCCAGGTCGGCCAGGCCGTTCATCGCCATCCACGGGCAGTGCGCGCAGCTCTTGCAGGTGGCGCCATTGCCGGCCGTGGGCGCCTCGATGAAGACCTTGCCGGGATTGAGCGTGCGCAGCTTGTGCAGCATGCCGCTGTCGGTGGCGACGATGAACTCGGCAGCGTCCATGCGCTGCGCCGCGCCCAGGATGCCGGAGGTCGAGCCCACCGCATCGGCCAGCGCGATCACGTCGGCCGGCGCTTCCGGGTGCACCAGTACCTTGGCCCCAGGATGGGCTTCCTTCAGCAGTTCCAGCTCGAGCGCCTTGAATTCGTCGTGCACGATGCAGGCGCCGTCCCAGCTCACCATGTCGGCGCCGGTTTCGCGCCGGATGTAGTCGCCCAGGTGCCGGTCGGGCGCCCAGAGGATCTTGCGCCCCTCGGCCGCTAGCGCGCGCACCACGTCGAGTGCGCAGCTGGAGGTGACCAGCCAGTCGGCGCGCGCCTTCACGGCCGCGCTGGTGTTGGCATAGACCACCACGGTGCGATCGGGGTGCTGGTCGCAGAAGGCGCCGAAGGCATCGGCCGGGCAGCCCAGATCGAGCGAACAGGTGGCGTCGAGGTCGGGCATCAGCACGCGCTTCTCGGGCGAGAGGATCTTGGCCGTCTCGCCCATGAAGCGCACGCCCGAAACCACCAGCGTCCGCGCCGCATGGTCGCGGCCGAAGCGCGCCATCTCGAGCGAATCGCTCACCAGGCCGCCGGTTTCCTCGGCCAGGTCCTGCAGATCTGGATGCACGTAGTAGTGCGAGACCATCACCGCATCGCGCTCGCGCAGCAGGCGGCGGATGCGCTCTTTCAGCGCTTCGCGTTCGGCCGGCGCCGGCTCGGGCGGGACGCGGGCCCAGGCTTGGCGCGTGTCGCAGGCGGCAGCGCCGCTCTGCAGGGCCACCGGCTGTTCGTAGTCGACGCTGATGACGGAAGTCGTCACGGCTCAGCCCTCCTGGAAGCGCATCGAGAAATCAATCGCTTTGATGTCTTTCGTGAGCGCGCCGACCGAGATGCGATCGACGCCGGTCTCGGCCAAGGCACGCACGCTTTCGAGTGTGACGCCGCCGGAGATCTCCAGGACGGCGCGGGTCTTTCCGGCCGCCTCGTTGCGGCGCACGGCTTCGCGCAGGGTGGGCAGGTCCATGTTGTCCAGCAGCACCATGCGCGCGCCTTGGGCCAGCGCCTCGTCGAGCTGTTCCAGCGTCTCGACCTCGATCTCGACGAACTTCGCCCGGCCCGCCACGCGCGCGGCGGCCTGCAGCGCAGCGCTGACGCCGCCCGCTGCGGCGATGTGGTTCTCCTTGATCAGGATGGCGTCGTACAAGCCGATGCGGTGGTTGGCTCCGCCGCCGACGCGCACCGCGTATTTCTGCGCGAGTCGCAGGCCCGGCAGTGTCTTGCGGGTGTCGACGATGGCGGCGCGCGTGCCGCGGACCGCTTCGACGTAGGTGGCGGTGCGCGTCGCGACGGCGCTCAGGAGCTGGAGGAAATTGAGCGCGGTGCGTTCGGCAGTGAGTAGGGCCCGCGCATCGCCAGAAATTTCGAGCACGGTCTGGTCGGCGGCGCACTGCGCGCCTTCTGCGCCGTGCCACACGATGCGGGCCTGCGGGTCGAGCTGCCGCACGACTGCCTCCACCCACGGTGCGCCGCACAGCACGGCGGCCTCGCGCAGCAGCACCCGCGCCGTCGCGCGACCGCCGGCGGGCACCAGGCCGGCCGTGAGATCGCCGTCGCCGGCGTCTTCGCGCAGCGCCCGCGCGGCATCGGCCTGCGCGAGCTCGGTCACGCGGGTCGGAGAAAAATCGAAGATGTCGTCCATTGTTCAGATTGATTCGACGCCGGGCTCGCGCCCCATCAGTTCCGCGACCGCTTCCGCCGGCCGCACGCGGCCATCGAGCAGTGCCACCACGCTGTCGGCGATCGGCATCTCGACCCCCAGATGGCGCGCGCGCTGCACCACGGTGCGCGCGCAATAGACACCCTCGGCCACGTGGCCCAGCGAGTCCACCGCCTGCGCCAGCGTCCTGCCCTGGGCGAGCAGCAGGCCGACCTTGCGGTTGCGCGAGAGATCGCCGGTGGCCGTGAGCACCAAGTCGCCGAGGCCGGAGAGCCCCATGAAGGTATCGGCGCGCGCGCCGAGCGCGACGCCGAAGCGCGTCATTTCGGCCAGGCCGCGCGTGATCAGCGCGGCGCGCGCATTGAGGCCCAGCGCCAGGCCATCGGCCAGGCCGGTCGCGATCGCCAGCACGTTCTTGACGGCGCCGCCGACCTCGACGCCCACGATGTCGTCGTTGGCATAGACGCGCAGGGTCGGGCCGTGGAAGGCCGCGACCAGCGCATCGCGCAGCTGCGGGTGGAAACTGGCGGCGACGAGCGCCGTGGGACGACCCTGTGCAACTTCCTGCGCAAAGCTGGGGCCGCTCAGCACGCCGGCCATCAGATGGGGCGCGACGGCGGCCTGGATCTCGTGACCCAGCAGGCCCACGGCGCCCGGGTCTGCGCGCGCCGGCTCGACGCCCTTGCAAAGCCAGGCCACCGGACAGGCAGCGTCGCGCAGGAGCACGAGCTGTTCGCGCAAGGCCGCCATCGGCGTCGCGACGATGGCGAGATCGGCGCCCTCGAGCGCGGCGAGCGCATCGCCGGAGCGGATGGCGAGCGAGGGAGGCAGCGCAATGCCGGGCAGATAGCGCCGGTTCTCGCGCGCCGCCGACATGGCCTGGGCCTGGGCCGCATCGCGCGCCCACAGGGTGACCGGATGGCGGCCGGCCGCATTGACCGCCAGCGCCGTGCCCCAGGCACCGGCGCCGAGCACGCAGATCTTCATCGGCGGCGGCGCAATTGCGTTGCGCTTACTGCGTGACGATCGGCGAGGGCTGGCCCGCCGCCTGGGCCTGCTGCTGTTCGAACATGGCCTGGAAGTTGATTTCGGCCAGGTGCACCGGCGGGAAACCGCCGCGCTGGATCACGTCGGCCACGTTGCCGCGCAGGTAGGGATAGACGATCTGCGGGCAGGCGATGCCGAGGATCGGGCCCATCTGGTCTTCGGGCAGGTTGCGGATCTCGAAGATGCCGGCCTGCTTGGCCTCGACCAGGAACACGGTCTTGTCCTGGATCTTGGTCTGCACGGTGGCCGAGACGGTGATCTCGAAGATGCCGTCGGTCACGGGCTGGGCATCGACGCCGAGCTGGATGTCGACGGTCGGCTGCTCCTGCTCCAGCAGGATGGCGGGCGAATTGGGCTGCTCGAGCGACAGGTCTTTCAGATAGACGCGCTGGATCTGGAAGACGGGATCTTGGGCTTGCTGGTCGGCCATGGCTGAACTTTCGAGGGTCAAAACAATGCCCGCCGGGGAGAAGGTCCCGAGAGCGGGCTGGAGAATGGGATGAAAGGGACGATTATCGCCCCGTGGCCTCAGGCGCCTTGCAGCAACGGCATGAGGCCGCCGCGGCCGTCGAGCGCGATCAGGTCGTCGCAGCCGCCGACATGGGTGTCACCGATGAAGATCTGCGGCACTGTGCGCCGCTGGGTGGCGTTCATCATCGTGATGCGCGCCTGTGGATCGCTGTCGATGCGAACCTCCTCGATCTGCTCGACACCCTTGGACTTGAGGATTTGCTTGGCTCGAATGCAATAGGGGCAAACGGCGGTGGTGTACATCTTGACGGCTTGCATCGTGCTCATGTCGGGGGAAGTTCAGGCCTTTTCAACCGGCAGGTTAGCTTCTTTCCAGGATTTGAGCCCGCCGGCCACGGCTTGGGCCTGCTCGTAGCCGAGTTTCTTGGCCATGGCCACCGCACGCTGGGCCCGCGCCCCGGTGGCGCACACCAGAAGCAGCGGCACCGATTTGTTCTTGACGGCGGCGCCGAGTTTTTCCTCGAGCTGGTTGAGCGGCACGTTCTTCGAACCGGTCACGTGGCCCGCGGCATACTCCTCGGGTTCGCGCACGTCGACCACCACCGCCCGCTCACGGTTGATGAGCTGCACCGCCCCCTGGGCCGTGAGCGATCCGGCGGTGGCCCCGCGCAGCAGCGGCCAGGCCAGCATGCCGCCCGAGCTGAGCGCGATCAGGATCAGCATCCAGTTGTCGACGATGAATTTCACGGTGTTCCTTGAGTAGCAAACCCCGGATTTTAGAATGTCGACTTTTCGCTCGCGTTCCAAAGGCCTTCCCCCATGCACAAACTGGTACTGATCCGCCACGGCGAATCGACCTGGAATCTCGAAAACCGCTTCACCGGCTGGACCGACGTCGACCTGACGGCCACCGGCATCGACCAGGCCAAGCAGGCCGGGCGGCTCCTGAAGGCCGAGGGTTATGACTTCGACATCGCCTACACCAGCGTGCTCAAGCGCGCCACCCGCACGCTCTGGCACACGCTCGACGAACTCGACCGCACCTGGCTGCCGGTGGTGCACTCGTGGCGCCTGAACGAGCGCCACTATGGCGCGCTGCAGGGCCTAAACAAGGCCGAAACCGCCAAGAAGTACGGCGACGAGCAGGTGCTGGTCTGGCGCCGCAGCTACAACACCCCACCGCCGCCGCTGGAGCCGAACGATCCGCGCTGCGAACGCAGCGATGTGCGCTACGCCAAGCTGGCGCCGGAGCAAGTGCCGCTGACCGAATGTCTCAAGGACACGGTGGCGCGCGTGCTGCCCTTCTGGAACGAATCGATGGCGCCGGCGATCCGCGCCGGGCGCCGGCTGGTGGTGTCGGCGCACGGGAATTCGATCCGGGCGCTGGTGAAATACCTCGACGGCATCTCCGACGACAACATCGTGGGTCTCAATATCCCGAACGGCATTCCGCTGGTCTACGAACTGGACGACGAGCTCAAGCCGCTGCGGCACTACTACCTCGGCGACGCCGCGGCGGCCGAAAAGGCCGTGGCCGCGGTGGCTGCGCAAGGCAAGGCGTAACGAAAACCGCTCCAGCTTCGACGGATACACGGAACCCCGGCAGACAACTTGCTTCCAAGCTGTGTATATTGGTTTGACAGGCGACAAGGACATTTACACATGGGCCAGAAATTGAAAATCACCGGCTGGGTTGCAGCCGGCGCCGTGGCCGGCGTGCTGACCACCGTCTCGTTGCAAACTGTTGCACGAGGCTCACTGGCCCCTCTCCCTCTCGAAGAACTGCAGCAGCTCGCTGCGGTGTTCGGGATGGTGAAGAGCGACTATGTCGAGCCGGTCGACGAGAAAAAGCTCATCTCGGATGCGATTTCGGGCATGGTCGCCGGGCTCGATCCGCATTCGCAGTATTTCGACAAGAAGTCCTTCAAGGAATTTCGCGAAGGCACCACCGGCCGCTTCGTCGGCGTGGGCATCGAGATCTCGCAGGAGGACAACCTGATCAAGGTGGTGTCGCCGATCGAGGGCTCGCCGGCCTTCCGCGCCGGCCTCAAGCCGAACGACCTGATCACGAAGATCGACGACACCGCCGTGCGCGGGCTCTCGCTCAACGAGGCGGTCAAGCGCATGCGCGGCGAGGCCAACACCAAGGTGCTGCTCACGATCTTCCGCAAGGACGAGAACCGCACCTTCCCGGTGACCATCACGCGCGAAGAGATCCGCACGCAGTCGGTGCGCGGCAAGGTGATGGAGCCGGGCTACGGCTGGATCCGCCTGTCGCAATTCCAGGAACGCACGGTCGACGACTTCGTCAAGAAGGTCGACGAGATCTACAAGCAGGACCCCAATCTCAAGGGCATGGTGCTCGACCTGCGCAACGATCCAGGCGGCCTGCTCGACGCAGCGGTGGCCATCTCGGCCGCCTTCTTGCCCGAGAACGTCACCGTCGTGTCCACCGACGGCCAGCTGGCCGAGAGCAAGTCGGTCTACAAGGCCGCGCCCGAGTTCTACCAGCGGCGCGCGGGCAGCGATCCGCTGCGCAACCTGCCAGCTGCGCTCAAGACGGTGCCGCTGGTGGTGCTCGTGAACGAAGGCTCGGCTTCCGCCAGCGAAATCGTGGCCGGCGCCCTGCAGGACCACAAGCGCGCCATCGTGATGGGCAGCCAGACCTTCGGCAAGGGTTCGGTGCAGACGGTGCGCCCGCTCGGCCCCGACACCGGCCTCAAGATCACGACGGCGCGCTACTACACGCCGAGCGGCACCTCGATCCAGGCCAAGGGCATCGTGCCCAACGTGCTGATCGACGAAAGCGCCGAAGGCAGCCCCTTCGCCGCGCTGCGCATGCGCGAGGCCGACCTCGAAAAGCACCTGGCAAGCGGCCAGGGACCGGAGAACAAAGACCCCGAGCGCGAAAAGGCCCGCGACGAAGCCCGCAAGCGGCTCGAGGAAGAAGCCAAGAAGCCGCCGCAGGACCGCAAGGTGCCCGAGTTCGGCACCGACAAGGACTTCCCGCTCATGCAGGCCTTCAACCGGCTCAAGGGCCAGCCCGTGCTGGTGAGCAAGACGCAGGTGATCGTCGAGAACAAGGAAGAGAAGAAGGAAAACTGATCCCGGGGCGGGCTCCCGCGGGAGCCCTCAACCCGGCGATCGACCGCGCAGCGCATGGAAGACCAAGACCTGCTGCGCTATTCGCGCCACATCCTGCTCGAAGAGTTCGGCATCGACGGCCAGGCCCGCGTCAGCGCGGGCCATGCGCTGGTGATCGGTGCCGGCGGGCTCGGGTCGCCGGTGCTGCTCTATCTCGCCGCGGCCGGGGTCGGCCGCATCACGCTGGTCGATGACGACGAGGTCGATCTCACGAACCTGCAGCGCCAGATCGCCCACGACACGGCGCGGGTGGGCATGGCCAAAGTCGAATCGGCGGCCGAGGCGATGCGCCGCATCAATCCGGACATTCGCATCGAAACGCATCGGCTGCGCGCCGACGATGCGCTGCTCGCCCGGCTGGTCGCCGAGGCCGACGTGGTGGTCGACTGCAGCGACAACTTCGGCACCCGGCATGCGGTGAACCGGGCCTGCGTCGCCCATGCCAAGCCGCTGGTGGCCGGCGCGGCGATCCGCTTCGACGGCCAGCTGAGCGTGTACGACACGCGCGATCCGGCCTCGCCCTGCTACGCCTGCCTGTTCCCGCCGGATGCCCACTTCGAGGAAACGCGCTGCGCCGTGCTCGGCGTGTTCGCGCCGGTGGTCGGCGCCATCGGCACCCTGCAGGCCGGCGAGGCCCTGAAGCTCTTGGCCGGCATAACCCCTTCGCTGGCCGGCAGCCTGCTGATGTTCGACGGGCGCCGGACGGCCTTCGACACCCTGCGTGTCGCCCGCGATCCGGGCTGCAGCGTGTGCGGGCACCGGCCGAGCGCCGGATGAAGAAGAGCTACTGCTTCTTTGCCTTGGCCGCGCCGGCGGCCGCCTCCCGGGATACCGGCTTCTTCGCCTGGGCCAGCACCTCCTGGCAATCGGCATCGACGCCGGGGCCGGTTTCGACGGTCGCGGCGAGCGCGAGCAAGGGGTTGATCGCGCCAAGCGCCAGCGCAGCGATGCCGCGCGTCACCAGAGGGCCCGCTTCGACCGCGGCCGTGGGCGAAGCGAAGGTGCCGCCGATGAGCAGCGGCGAGCGCAGCGAAAGAATGCTTCTGTCCTTGGGCTCCGGCCGGACCACGAAGTCCAGGGTCTCGTTCGCGAGGCTGGCACGGCCGCTCACATTGAAGACCGTGTCTTCGGTATCGAACACCAGGCTGCGGCCGTTCATCGTGCCCTTGTCGACATCGAAGGCGAGCGCGGCGCAGCGCAAAACGACGTTCCTGTCACCACGCAGCAGGAACTTGATGATCTCGCCGCCATCCAGGCCCATGAATTCCAGCAGCAGGTTGCTGAACTGCCCGCGGCCCGTGAGGGCGGCCACGTCCCCGGAGGAACTGCCCAGCCAGCTCGCGACCGAATTCCCGCGCCCCGACAGGTTGACCCGCCCGTCAAGCCTTCCAAAGCTGGTGCGCAGGGTCTCGACCTTGGGGATCAGACGGTTGAGCTGCATCCCGCGCACATTCAGCGCCGCACGGATGTCGGCTGGATTCTGCATGGCATCGATGCGGATCGCGCCGGCCAGCCTGCCGTTGGCGACGCCCAGATCGAGCGGGTCGAGCGTCAGCACGCCATCCTTCAGCTTCACCTGCGCGCTGCCCTTGTCGAGCGGCAGCTGGCGCACGTTCTGGATGCGGTCGGCCGCGTACTTCACGTCGGCATTCATGGCGCGCAGGCGCTCGATGTCCAGCGTGGCGGTGGGCAGCACCTTGCGCCCGGGATCGCGGCGTGCGCGCTTGACTTGGGCGACGGTGGGCGGTGGCGCCACGCCGTCGATCGCCTTGGCCGAACGCTCGGTCGGCGGCAGGCCGATCAGCGGGCCGAGGTCGTCCATGTCCATCACGCGCGAGCGCAGGCTGCCCGACAGGTAGGGCGGCTTCTGTGCCTGGTCGAACTGCATGTCGCCGCCGATATCGGAAAGGCCCAGCTTGCCCTTGAGGCCTTGCACCTCCCACAGCTTCGCACGCTTTTTCAAGTCGCCGCTGAGGGCATAAGGAGAGGTCTGGGGCAGCGCGATGCCGAGCAGGCCGTACAGATCGCCAAGATTCTGGCCCTTGAGTTCGAAGCGGGCGTCGACGCCGTCCAGGCTGGCGAGTTCGGCCACGGTGCCTTGCGCCTTCAGCCGGGTCTGGCCCGCGGCCGCGCTGATCTCGAGCGGGAACGGCGGCTGGCCCGCCGCGTTGAGCTGCAGCACGTTGCCGGTACGGCCTTCCGCCGTGAGCGGCTGGCGCTGGTAGCGGCCCTTGATGCGGTAGCTGAGCGGCATGTCGCCACGGCTGGTATCGAAGGTGAAATCGGCATGCAGGTCCACGCCCCAATGCTCCGCAAGGAAGTCGAGCCCGCCGCCGTCGATCTGCAGGAGCCCGATCGTCGGCACCGTTGCTTCATCCGCGGTGTCCTTGCCCAGCGCCCAGGTGCGCCGCCCGTCCTCTTCCATCTGAAGGCCCAGCGAAGGCGAAACCAGTGCCAGGCGCGGAATCACGACCTTGCGCGCCAGGAGCGGCCACAGCCTGAGCTCCAATTCGGCGCTCTGCGCGCGCACGAGGTAGGGGTCGCGGGCCCAGGAAGGATTGGCGAATTCGATGCCGTCGAGCTTGACGGTGGCGCCGCGCCAGCCGAGATCCACATCCAGCCGCCGCGTGATCTCGAACTTGCGGCCGGTCTTGTCGCTGACGTAGCGGTTGATCGGCTCCCGCAACGCGTCCCAGGGAAAGAAAGCCAGCACCAGCAGGAAGGCCACGAACAGCCCCAGCAGTACCGCGCCAAGCTTGATCCAGATCGAGCGGCGCGACGTGGGGGCGGGGGTCGAGGTCACGGCGCTGGCATCTTCTACTTGTCCGGCGTCGAAGTAATGGATGCGGGGGATGCGAGGAAGCAGATGGCGGTGACGCCGACCGCGGCCGCGCTTTTCGCCGCTTCGGCGAGCTTCAATTCGGCGTTCGCGGTCTCGCCGATCACCACGACTGCGGCGGCCGCCAGCGTCAGGAGGCCGACGGCCACGTAGTTCCACACGATGTTCATCTCGGCGCCTTCCGTTGGAGAAAGATGCGGAGCCAGGGAGCGATCCGCATCGGGATCAACGGTAGCCGGGCGCTTCCGGCACCGGGGTCGGCGCTAGACCGCAGCCGCTGTGCGGCAAGGCCTACGGCCGGGAATCATTCGGTCCCGTAAGAACAAGCCTACAGCCGCAGGGCGCCGAACGCTGCATGATGCGGGGCTGTTGATTTGTAGCATTTTGCGAATCGGCCTGCGCGTGGACCACCATGATCCCACGGAGCTCGATCGCCAGAGAGACGCACCGGTTCTCCAATGGACCCCAGATTGAAAACCTATATCGTCGAAGACAACGTCACGATCCGCGAGAATCTCGTCGGTACTCTGGAGGAACTCACCTGCATCTCAGCCGTTGGTTTCGCCGAAACCGAGACGGAAGCCGTCCGCTGGCTGACCGAGAACAACGACCAGTGGGAGCTGGCCATCGTCGATCTGTTCCTGAAGCAAGGCAGCGGTCTGGGCGTGCTGCAGGCTTGCGTGTCGCGCCGGCCCGACCAGAAAGTGGTGGTGCTCAGCAATTACGCCACCCCCGACGTACGCAAACGCTGCGCCCAGTTCGGTGTCGACGCCGTGTTCGACAAGTCGAACGAGATCGACGCGCTGATCGACTTCTGCATCGAGCAGTCCTCCGCGCTTCGCCAGCCGTCCAGCTCGAGCTGACGCCGCGCATCGCGAACGATGGTCTTTTCCAGCATGCGGCAGCCCCGCAGGGACGGAGCCGCCGCCGGAATCTCAATCGATCAACTTGTTCTTCAGCGCGTAGTACGTCAGGTCGCTGTTGGAGGAGAGATTCATCTTCTCCATCAGGCGCGTGCGGTACGTACTGACGGTCTTGACGGAAAGCGAGAGCGTCTTGGCAATGTCCCCCGCCGTTTCGCCCTTGGCCAGCTTCAGAAACACCTGAAACTCGCGTTCCGACAGCTGCTCGTGCGGTGCCGCGTCGTCCTTGCGGTCGAGCTGGCGCGCCAGCAACTCGGCCACGGCCGGCGTGATGTAGCGGCGACCCAGCGAGATGGTGCGGATCGCGTTCACGATCTCCATCGGGTCGCACTCCTTGTTGAGATAGCCGCTCGCGCCCTGACGGATCAGGTTCATCGCGTAGTGCTCCTCGGGGTAGCCGCTCAGGATGAGGATGCCGACGTCCGGCGCCTTGGCGCGGATCATCGCCAGAGCATCGATCCCGCTCTGTCCAGGCATCGAGAGATCCATCACGAGCACATCCAGCTCCGTGGTGCGCACGAGTTCGATCGCTTCGCGTCCGCTGGCCGCCTCCCCCGCCACGCGCAGGTCGACGTGCTCCGAGAAGAACTGGCGCAAGCCGGAGCGCACGATGGCGTGGTCGTCCACAATTCCGATCTTGATCATCTGGTACCTTCTTTATCGTTTCGCGGCTTCTTGCGTCGCGGCATGCCGCCCCCTGATCCACGTCGATTATTCCCGAATTTGAACCGCCCGCATCTCGCGGAGACCCCATGCGCTGGTTAGCTTTCCCGAAGATGGCCCTCGGCCTCACGCTCGCGACGCTCGCCGCGCTCGTGCTCGTGGGCATCAACGAGGCCGGCTACCGCCAGTCCACCCGGGCCCTGACCGACGTCGGCGAGGCGCAGCGCGTACGTCTGGTGCTCAATCAGCTGCTGCAGAACATCATCGATGCCGAAACGGGCCAGCGTGGCTATCTGTTGACGGGCGAGGCGCGCTACCGCGAGCCGTATGACGTCTCCGTCAAGCAGGTGGATGGTCAACTGGCCGCCCTGCAGGTGCTCTATGCCGGGAAGCCCGCCGAGACAGCGCGCCTGACCCAGCTCTCGAAGCACGTCGCGCGCAAGCTCGCGGAGATGGACATGAGCGTGCGGCTGCGACGCGAGGGCAACGACGACGCCTGGAAGTTCGTCATCACGACCGACGTCGGCCGCGAGGAGATGGAGGCCATCCGCCAGCAGGCCGGCGAACTGATCTCGATCAGCAACGAGGCGCTGATGCTGGGGCAGGTCCAGATCGCGAAGTCGCTGCGCTTCGCGCGCATCGGCATCGGGCTGGTGGCGTTGGCTGGGCTGGCGGCCTTCTACCTGTACTTGCGCCAGACCCATGCGCTGCGCTCGGCCGGCGAGCGGCAGCAGGAGGCGCTGCAGCGCGAACGCAATGCCCTGGAGGACGAGGTGCGCGAACGCACCGCGACGCTGGCCGAGCTCGCCACCCACCTGCAGCAGGTGCGGGAAAGCGAGCGCGGCTTCTTGGCGCGCGAGCTGCACGACGAGTTGGGCTCCCTGCTGACCGCGGCCAAGCTCGACGTGGCGCGCCTGAAGTCCCGACTCGTCGATTCGCCGGACGCGACCCAGCGGCTGCAGCATCTGAACGAGCTCCTCAACAGCGGCATCGCGCTCAAGCGCCGCATCATCGAAGACCTGAGGCCCTCGTCGCTGGCCAACCTCGGGCTCATCGCTTCGCTCGAAATCCTCGGCCGCGAATTCGCCGAGCGCTCGGGAATGGAAATCGAGATGGTGCTCGAGCCGGTGGCGCTCAACGAAGCCGATCAGCTCACCATCTATCGCATGGTCCAGGAGAGCCTGACCAACATCAGCAAGTACGCCCAGGCGACCGAAGCCAGCATCGTCATGAAGAACTACGGCAACCACGTGATCGTGGAAGTCGCCGACAACGGCAAGGGCTTCGACGTCCGCAGCACCCGGCCTGCGTCCCACGGCCTGGCAGGCATGCGGCATCGCGTCGAGGCCGCCAAGGGCAAGCTCACCGTTTCGTCGGCGCCCGGCCAGGGAACGCGCCTGAGCGCAATGCTCCCCGCCTCCCCGGCTGCTTCCTCCCAAGCAGCCTGAATACGCTGCTCGGGAGCGGCCGGCCGTGATTCGACCCTCTCCTACGCCCCCAGGCCGCTGCTGCTGACAGGGCTCCGGCGCCCCCCCACTTAACGTGAATCCCCACACCGCTTCAACCCCTGAACCGGCCGCCATTGGGTGCCATTCACAACGACGAGACGATCCTCCAAAGGAGTTCAGCATGTTGTACTACGCAGTCGTATTCCTGGTCATCGCCCTGATCGCCGCGCTGTTCGGCTTTGGCGGCATCGCGGCCAGCGCCGTCGGCATCGCGAAAATTCTTTTCGTGATCTTCATCGTCCTGGCCCTCGCCAGCTTCATCGCGGGCTTGATGCGACGATGACAGCGTCGTTACGATGAGCAGGTTCTTACAACAATCTCCGGAAGGACTATTTTCATGAACACGACCACCAAGACCCCTTCGCAGATCGCCGAGGAGGCGCGCCAGACCGCCGCTGACGCCATCGACACCACGCGCGCCTACGCACAGAACGCAGTGAACGCCGCCGGAGAGAAGGTTCGTGACCTGCGCCGCGACGCGGAGCCCGCCGTCGAGCAGATCGCGGCGCGTGTGCAGCAGGCGGTACAGCGCGGCCTGGATGCCGCTTCGACGACCAGCGCGCGTGCGCAACGCCGCTTCGAGCAGGCTGCCGACGTCACCGGCAAGTACATCGCCGACCAGCCGGTTCGCTCCGTGCTCGTCGCCGCCGCGGCCGGTGCCGCCATCACAGCGCTGATCGTCCTCGCCAGCCGCCGCAGCCGGGACGACTATTGATCTGAAGTTCCGCCTCCACCGCTGCCTGCTGCACCATGCTTCATCCCATTTTCTCCACGGTGCTAGGGCATCCGGAGCTGATCGCAGATCATGTCGCCAACTACGCTGCGCTGGCCAGGCTGGAAACGGCGCAGGCGAGCCGGGGCCTGATTACGCGGGTTGTGGCAGGCGCACTTGCAGCCGCCAGTGCGATGCTCGCCCTGGGGCTGATCGGCGTCGCCGCCATGCTCGGCGCGCTGCACGGAAGCTTTCACTGGGTGCTGGTCGTCGTTCCGGGCATCGCGGTACTGGTCGCGCTCGTCTCGACCTATGTGGCTTCACGCCCGAGCGAATTTCACGCGTTCAGCGATCTCCGCGCCCAGTTCGACGCGGATGTCCAGGCGCTGCATCTGGCGGGAGAAGGTCGTGGCCATTGAGCGCCAGGACCTGACGCCGCAGCAACGGCTTGTGATCTCCCGGCGGGCGCTGATCCAGCAGTTGCGAGGGAGCGAAGCAGCCGCCGATGCATCGCCGTCCGCGTCCGCGCGGCATCCGCGGCCGCGGCGCGAAAACGTTCTCGACCAGGTGCCCTGGACATCGGTCGCGCGCAATGTGGCGCAGCGCTGGTGGCGCCGGCACCCCGCCAATGCCGTCGGCCAATTGGCGCGACCGCTGCTCGACCGCTACGCGCGCGAGCAGCCCGCCACGCTGATGGCGGCAGCAGCGGCGGCGGGTGCGCTGGTCGTGCTGGTCAAGCCCTGGCGATTGCTGTCGATCACGGCGGTGCTCGCCGCGGCCCTCAAGACATCGGATGTGGCCGATCTCGTGACCACGCTGATGCACAAGAACCCCAGCCCCCCACGAAAGGATCCCTCATGAATACCGCAGTCAAGGAGCGCCCGCAACATCTGACGCTCGACCAGACCGCCATCGACGCGGCGTCCCAGCACCTCGACGACGGCGCCGTGACGCCCAGCTACGGGCCGTGGCGCGACGACATCGTCAAGCTGCTCAATGACGCGCTGGCTACCGAGCTGGTCTGCGTGCTGCGCTACAAGCGCCACTACTTCACCGCCAACGGCGTGGCCTCGCCGGCGATCGCCGAAGAGTTTCTCGTGCATGCAAACGAAGAGTCTGCCCATTCCGACAAGATCGCGGAGCGCATCGTGCAGCTCGGGGGCGAGCCCGACTTCAATCCCAGGACATTGCTCGACCGCAGCCACGCGGACTACGACGAAGCCCTGGATCTTCAGGCCATGGTGCGCGCCAATCTGGTGGCCGAACGCATTGCCATCGAGACCTACCGGCAGATGATCTCGCTCATCGGCGACAAGGACCCGACGACGCGCCGCATGCTCGAAGAAATTCTCACCGACGAAGAAGAGCACGCCGACGAGCTGAAGGATTGGCTCGGCCATTGAGCGCAGCCAGCGCAAGCAACCCAAGAAAAAGCCCGGTCGACCGGGCTTTTTCTTGGGTTGCGAGCGAGACGAGGCGACCCGTCTACGACTTCACTTCCAGCTGGTTGTCGACCGAGTTGACGCCCTTCACGTTCTTGGCGATCTCTTCGGCACGCGACTTGGCCGCTGCGTTCGGCGCCGGTCCCTTGAGCATGACGGTGCCGCCCTTGGTGTCGACGTCGATCTTGATCGCGCTCAGGTCGGGATCCTTCGCGAGGCCGGCCGAGACAGCGGCCGTGATCGACGCGTCGTCGACGCTGGTCGCCACAGCGGCTCCCGCGTCCTTCGCGGCTTCCTTCGCCCCCGCAGCGGAAGACTCGGTCTTGGCCTTGGCGTCTGCACCGGCCCGCTCGGTCTTCGCGACGGCGGAATCCAGTTTCTCACCCGCCGTCTCGTTGCTGCCCTTGTTGCAACCCCCGAGCGCAAGAGCGCCGCCCGCCAGCATCAGCGCCGCCAGCCAGGTCGGAGCGCGTTTGAAAGTCGGATTGGATTGGATCATCTGAAAACTCCTGTCGATCGAATGAATAGGCGTCAGAGCTTGTCCGCGCCGCGCTTGATGGCGTCCTTGGCCTTCTCCTTGGCATCGCCGTAGGTGCTTTGCACCTTGCCGCCGGCCTGCTCGACCACGCCTTCGCTCTGCAGCTGCTCGCTGCCGGTGACCTTGCCGGCTGCTTCCTTGAGCTTGCCCTTGGCCTCGTCGACGCGGCCTGCAACTTGATCCTTGTTCATATATCGCTTCCTTCACGAGGTGTGTATGAATCGGTGGCTCGACCGAACCACTGAAACCCAATCTAGCGATGAGGAAAGAGCACCGCGCGCCGAAGCCGGCTCGATCTGCTGTAGGACTTCAGGCGGTGAGAATCCAGCCTTCCAGCGGGTCCATCGCCGCCGGCAGGCCGTAGCCCGGGCCGGCACTCGACTTGCGAGCCGCCCCCCAGGCGGCTTGCAGGAGGCAGAGCACCGCGTCGATGCAATCGCCCTTGGCATCGGCCAGCAGCTGATCGCGCTCGACATCGCCGAGGAAGAGACGCAGGCCGAGGCGCGCGGAACCTCCTTCGAGCGCGGCAAGCAGATCGATCCTCGCCATGCGCCGCTCTGCGCTTTGGGCAGCGGCATCGTCGCTCTTGTAGCTGCGCCGCCCGATCAGCTCGCGCGCGAGAAGCCCCGGATAGCCCTCCAGCGCAATACGCGCCATGCCACTGCCGGCCGGCGTGTGCAGTCCGGGCAATGCGGCACCTGCCGCGAGCAGCCGCGGCACGCCGGCGTGCAGCATGAAGGCGACCGGCGGATTGATCCATTTCATCGAGGGACTGGAGCCCGCCGGGCCGTCTGTTGCGCGGTGCGCGAACTTCCCGCCGACGGGGCGCGCCGCGCAGAACGCAGCGAAGGTCTCGCGAATCCCGGCGCGGCTCAGGCCGGCGTAGTGCGCGATGAGCGCCGGCCATTGCGGCGGCCATCCGAGCTGCGCGACCAGTTCGCGCGGCAGGCCGAAGGGAAAGTCGAAGGCGCCGACCCATTCGGGCGTGTCCGCCAGCCATTGGCGCCAGGCGTCGAGCGACGCGAAGCGTTCGAGCCGCGAGAGCCGGACGCTGCCTTCCTGCGCGACCCCGAGCGCGAGCACGATGGGCTTGCGCGAAGTCGGTGCGCTCGAGAAATCGCAGCCCAGCAGCAGCATGGCCGATCAGCCTCGGCCGCGCGCGCGACTCAGTGCCGGCCGACGATGGCGGCGGTGGCCATCAGTTCCTCGAGCAGTGCAAGCGATACCTTGCCCGAGACCGAATAGGGATCGAGCTCCGGCTTTTCCGAGTACTTGAGCAAGGTCGAGACATTGAGCTTGGACAGATTGACCTGCCCCATCGTCCAGCCGCCGAAGCGGCGCTCGGAGATTTCTTCGTAGTGCAGCAGCACCACATCCTTGTGGCGGGAATCCCGCTGGATGTGGCCGTACAGCTCGCTGATCGCCGTGCGGCCGCCTTCGATGGCCTGCAGGAACACGCCTGCGCCATAGCAAAGGATGCCGGTGATGCCGCACGCAGTGTTGTGCGAGCGCGATTGCGCGAGGATCGCTTCGATGGCGCCGGGGCTGGTATCGACGGCGCGGCTCGCATAGAGAAGTCGTACGAGCATGGCGTTCAACTCCGGCGGGGAAGAAGGGAAAGGAATTCGCGCCGCAGGTTGGAGTCTTTCAGGAACGCGCCGCGCATCACCGAATTGATCATCTTGCTGTCCATCTCCTTGACGCCGCGCCACTGCATGCAGAAGTGCTCGGCCTCGACCACCAGCGCCAGGCCATCGGGCTGCGTGCGCTCCTGGATCAGGTCGGCCAGCTGAACCACGGCTTCTTCCTGGATCTGGGGCCGGCTCATCACCCACTCGGCCAGCCGCGCGTACTTCGACAGGCCGATCACGTTGGTCTGCTCGTTGGGCATGACGCCGATCCAGAGCTTGCCGATGATCGGGCAGAAATGGTGCGAGCAGGCGCTGCGCACCGTGATCGGGCCGACGATCATGAGCTCGTTGAGGTGCTCGGCATTCGGAAACTCGGTGAGCGAGGGCTGGGCCACGTAGCGGCCCTTGAACACCTCGTTGACGTACATCTTCGCGACGCGACGGGCCGTGTTGTCGGTGTTGTGGTCGTTGTCCAGGTCGATCACCAGGCTTTCGAGCACATGCTTCATCTTGACTTCGACCTCGTCGAGCAGGCGCTCGAGTTCGCCGGGCTCGATGAACTCGGCGATGTTGTCGTTGGCATGGAAGCGCTTGCGGGCGGCCAGAAGGCGCTCGCGTATCTTCACGGATACGGGCGTGCCCTCGTCATCGCCCCCCTCGTCGGGGCGCTCTACGGCGTCGGTTTTCCTTAGCATGGAAGCATCCTAACAGTGAATGTATTCAGGGCGAATGACCCTGCAGCGCGCTTCCCGCCTGCGCACAAAGCTATTGTTTTGATAGCACGAAATCCGTCACCAGCGGCAGGTGATCGGACATGCGCGCCCAGATCGGCCCGCGCGGCACCGTGGTGGCGACCGCCTCGACCTGGCGGCCGTAGATGAAGTCGAGCTGGGTCACCGGCAGGCGCGAGGGATAGGTCAGCGTGCGCGCTCCGCGCAGGTCGCCGGTATCGCGCAGGCCCATGGCGTTCATCGCGTAGCGCATGCGCGCACCCCAGTCGTTGAAATCGCCAGCCACGACCAGCGGCTCGCCGGGCGGAATCTCGCGCTCGATGAATTCCCGCAGCAGCGCCACCTGGCGCACACGGCTGCCCTTGATGAGGCCCAGGTGCACCACGATGGCATGCACCGGCCGGCCCTCGACGTCGATCGCCACGTGCAGCAGCCCCCGCTGTTCGAAGCGATGGTCGGAGATGTCCTGGTGGGTCTTGCGCAGCACCGGCCAGCGCGTGAGCAGCGCGTTGCCGTGCTCGCCGTGCCGCGTGATGGCGTTGGTTTCGTAGACCGCCGTGTAGCCCTCGGGCGCGAGGAAGTCGGCTTGCGGCAACTCGGGCCAGTGCCTGAAGCGGGCGGCGGCCTGGCGGTTCATCTTGCGCACTTCCTGCAGGCAGACGATGTCGGCATCGAGCTGCTCGATGGCATGGCCCAGGTTGTGGATTTCGAGGCGCCGCGTGGGGCCGATGCCTTGCACACCCTTGTGGATGTTGTAGGTCGCCACCCGGATGCTGTTGGTCGGCGCGTTCATTGCGCAAATTGTGGCAGCAGCAGGATCGCTTCGGCGTTCGAAGGGGAAAAGCAGGCATCGGCCGCCTCGCGGTAGGGCAGCCAGCGCCAGGCCGTGTGTTCGCGCGGGTCCAGGCGCGGCGTCACGCGCTCGGGCACGCAGAGGCCGAACAGGTGCTCGGTGTTGTGGGTGACGTCCGGCGCGTAGCGGGCGCGCCAGCGGGGGTAGATCTCGTAGATGTTCTGCAGCCGCCAGTCGCGAAGCTTCGAGGCGAGCGCGCTGCCTTCGCCGCAATCGATGCCGGTCTCCTCGGCCACCTCGCGCGCCGCGGTCAGCGCGAGCGGCTCCTCGGCCTGGTCCTTGCTGCCGGTGACCGACTGCCAGAAGTCATCCGCGTCGGCACGCTGGATCAGCAGCACGTCGAGCGCCGGCGTGTGGATCACGACCAGCACCGACTCGGGAATCTTCCAGGGCCGCCCGCTCATTAACCAACCTTCGCGCTGCGCGCTTCGGTATTCGCCTTGGGGGCGGCCCGGCGGCTCATGCTTGCGCCCCGGCCCTCTCAGAGAACGTTGTGGACGTTGCGCAACCGGATGTGCAGCTCGCGCAGCTGCTTCTCGTCGACCGGGCTCGGCGCCTGCGTCAACAGGTCCTGCGCGCGCTGGGTCTTGGGGAAGGCGATCACGTCGCGAATCGACTCAGCGCCGCTCAAGAGCATCACCAGCCGGTCCAGGCCGATCGCGATGCCACCGTGCGGCGGTGCGCCGTACTGCAGCGCATCGAGCAGGAAGCCGAACTTGTTCTGGGCGTCCTCTGCGCTGATCTTGAGCGCGCGGAACACCTTGCTCTGCACGTCCTCCCGGTGGATACGGACCGAGCCGCCGCCCATCTCGATGCCGTTGAGCACCATGTCGTAGGCCTTGGAGATGCACTTGTCGGGCGCGGTGTCCATCAGGTCTTCATGGCCGTCCTTGGGCGCGGTGAAGGGATGGTGCACGGCCGACCAGCGCTGGCCTTCCTCGTCGAACTCGAACATCGGGAAGTCGACCACCCACAGCGGCGCCCAGCGGTCCTCGAACAGGCCGTTCTTGCGGCCGAAGGCGCTGTGGCCGATCTTCACGCGCAGCGCGCCGATGGCGTCGTTGACGATCTTTTCCTTGTCGGCGCCGAAGAACAGGATGTCGCCGTTGCGCGCACCGGTGCGCGCGATGATTTCCGCCAGCGAAGCATCGTTGAGGTTCTTGACGATCGGGCTCTGCAGGCCCTCGCGCCCCTGCTCCGCGTCGTTGACCTTGATGTAGGCCAGGCCCTTGGCGCCGTAGATCTTGACGAACTCGGTGTAGGCATCGATGTCGCCGCGCGACAGGCCGCCTTCGGCGCCGCCGCCGGGCACGCGCAGCGCCACCACGCGGCCGCCGGGCGTGCTGGCCGCCTGCGCGAAGACCTTGAATTCGACGTTGCGCATCACGTCGGTCAGCTCGGTGAACTCGAGCTTGACGCGCAGGTCGGGCTTGTCGGAGCCGTACTTGAACATCGCGTCGGCATAGCTCATGACCGGGAACGGCGGCAGTTCGACCGCGGCCGCCGCGCGGAACACCTTGCGGATCATGCCTTCGAACATCTCGCGGATCTCTTCCTCGGCCATGAACGAGGTTTCGATGTCGATCTGCGTGAACTCGGGCTGGCGGTCGGCGCGCAGGTCCTCGTCGCGGAAGCACTTGACGATCTGGTAGTAGCGGTCGTAGCCGGCCACCATCAGCAGTTGCTTGAAGAGCTGGGGCGACTGCGGCAGCGCGAAGAAGCTGCCGTCGTGCACGCGGCTCGGCACCAGGTAGTCGCGTGCGCCCTCGGGCGTGGACTTGCCGAGCATCGGCGTTTCGATGTCGATGAAGCCGTTGGCGTCGAGGAACTTGCGCGCCTCCATCGTGACCTTGTAGCGCAGCATCATGTTGCGCTGCATCGCCGGGCGGCGCAGGTCCAGCACACGGTGTGTGAGGCGGGTGGTTTCCGAGAGGTTGTCGTCGTCCAGCAGGAAGGGCGGCGTGACGGAAGGATTGAGCACCCTCATCTCCTGGCACAGCACTTCGATCTCGCCGCTCTTCAGGTTCTCGTTGACCGTGCCTTCGGGCCGCGCGCGCACCAGGCCCGTGACCTGGACGCAGAACTCGTTGCGCAGGCCTTCGGCCGTGGCGAAGGTGGAGGCGCGATCAGGATCGCACACCACCTGCACGTAGCCTTCGCGGTCGCGCAGGTCGATGAAGATCACGCCGCCATGATCGCGGCGACGGTTGATCCAGCCGCACAGTGTGACGGTTTGGCCCAGCAGGGCTTCGGTCACGAGACCGCAGTAGTGAGAACGCATGGCCATAGATGGATTCCGGCGCCGACAGTGGCGCGTTTTATTTGATCGCGATGGTTGCGGGGCCGCCGGGAACGACCACGCCCATCGACACGATGTACTTGAGCGCGTCGTCCACGCTCATCTTGAGTTCGATGCAGTCGCTGCGCTTGAGCATCACGAAATAGCCGCCCGTCGGGTTGGGCGTGGTCGGCACGTAGACGCTGAGGTAGTCGCCGCCGCCGAGGTGCTCCACCACGTCGCTGCCGGGCGCACCGGTCACGAACGCGATGGTCCACACGCCTTCGCGCGGCCATTGCACCATCACCGCGGTGCGGAAGGCATTGCCGTTCTCGGAGAACAGCGTGTCCGATACCTGCTTGACGCTGGAGTAGATCGAGCGGACCACCGGAATGCGGCGCACCACGGCGTCGCCCCATCCCAGGAGGCGCTTGCCGACGAAATTGCTGGCGATCGCGCCGACCGCCAGCAGGATCGCCAGCGTCAAGAGCACGCCCAGGCCGCGCACCTTGTGGTCGTACAGCCACTTCTGCCACGCTTCCGGCAGCAGCCACAGCGTCTGGTCGAGGGTGCCGATGATCCAGTTCAGCACGCCCAGCGTGATGACCAGCGGCACGATGACCAGCAAGCCGGAAAGCAGCCATTTGCGCAGCGCGAGCATGGTGTATCGGCTCAAGTCAATCGCTCTTGGCGGCGGGCGCCGGGGCCGGTGCGGGAGATGCGGCAGGGGCAGCAGCCGCTGCCGGCGCGCCCGCGGTCTCGGCCGGCTTGGCGGCAGCCCCGTCGGCCGGTGCGCCCGCGTCGCCGGCGCCCTTGTCAGCGCCCTTCTTGTTGCCTGCGCCGTCGCGGAAATCGGTCACATACCAGCCCGATCCCTTGAGCTGGAAGCCGGCGGCGGTGAGCTGCTTGCTGAACGCGCTGGCGTGGCAGTTCGGGCACTCCGTCAAGGGCGCATCGGACAGTTTCTGCAGCACGTCCTTGGCAAAGCCGCAGGCGCTGCACTTGTAGGCGTAGATAGGCATGGGTTGGGGGGCGCATCAGCGGCCGGCGGCCGCTCGCAAAGCTCTCGATTATAAGCGCCGCCCCTCCCACGCTCAGGCGAGGTCGACAGCCAGCGGCCGGTGCGGCGTGCGGGTGTTGGAGACCCACTGCGGCGCCAGCGAGCCGGCGAACATGCCGGCGAAGGCTGCCAGCACACCGGCGAGCTGCGCCGGGAACTGCTCGCCCCAGGGCATGGCCAGGAACAGCAGCCAGACCCCGATGCCCAGCACGACCGCCGCGATCGCACCCTGGGTCGTCGCGCGCTGCCAGTACAAGCCGCAGACCAGCGGCACGAAGGCGCCCACCAGCGGCACCTGGTAGGCACCGGAGACCAGCTCGTAGATCGGCGTGCCCTGCATGCGGATTGCGTAGGCGAGCACCGCGGCGCTGAAGAGCAGCACCGTGATGCGCATCGTCATCAGGTTGGATTTGTCGCTGCCCGCCGGGCGGAACTGGCGCCAGATGTTCTCGGTAAAGGTCACGCTCGGCGCCAGCAGGGTCGCCGAGGCCGTCGACTTGATGGCCGACAGCAGCGCGCCGAAGAAGAACACCTGCATCACGAAGGGCATCTTCTCGAGCACCAGCGTGGGCAGCACCTTTTGCGGGTCTTCCTTCAGCAGCGTCGCGGTCTGCTCCGGCATGATCAGGAGCGCGCTCGCGACCAGGAACATCGGCACGGCGGCGAACAGGATGTACGCGACACCGCCGATCACGGGCCCGCGCGTCGAGGCCTTCACGCTGTTGGCCGACATGACGCGCTGGAACACGTCCTGCTGCGGGATCGAGCCCAGCATCATGGTGATCGCGGCCGCGAAGAAGAAGATGATGTCCTTGAAGTTCGGCTCCGGCCAGAACCGGAACAGGTCCTTGCTGGAAGCGAAGGCGATGACCTTGTCAGCGCCGCCGGCCATGTTGCCGGCGAACATGGCGATCACCGCCAGGCCCAGCACCAGGATGATCATCTGGATGAAGTCGGTCACCGCCACCGACCACATGCCGCCGAAGAGCGTGTAGGCCAGGATCGAGACCACGCCGATCACCATGCCGATCGGGATGCTGATGACGCCGCCCGACAGCAGGCTGAACACCAACCCCAGCGCCGTGACCTGCGCCGACACCCAGCCGAGGTAGCTCAGCATGATGATCAGCGAGCAGGCGATCTCGATCGTGCGGCCGAAGCGCTCGCGGTAGTAGTCGCTGATGGTGAGCAGCGTCATGCGGTAGAGCTTGCCGGCGAAGAAGAGCCCGACCAGGATCAGGCAGGTGCCGGCGCCGAAGGGATCCTCGATCACGCCGTTCAGGCCGCCTTCGATGAACTTGGCCGGGATGCCGAGCACCGTTTCGGAGCCGAACCAGGTGGCGAAGGTCGTCGTGACGATCATGTAGAGCGGCAGATGGCGCCCGGCGATCGCGAAGTCGGTGGTGTTCTTCACGCGCTTGGCCGCATACAGGCCGATGGCGATCGTGAACAGCAGGTAGATGATGACCAGGGTCAGCAGCACGACGAAATCTCCTTTCAGAAAAGACGCACGCGCACCAGCACCTGCATCGCGATCAACCCCAATACAAAACCTATGCCACCGTAGATGATGGCCTGCAGGAGCCGGTTGGTCCGCTTTTGAGCGGCCAGCAGTTCCATCAGTTCGCGCCGGTGGTCGGCCGGCCGATTTTCGAGGAAATCGTGCAGAAGCCGAGGCAGCTGGGGCAGCAGCTTGGCATAGCGCGGTGCCTCGGAACGCAGCTGCTCGAACAGCTTGCGCGGGCCGATCTGGTCGCTCATCCACTTCTCGAGGAAGGGCTTGGCCGTGTGCCAGAGGTCGAGCTCGGGATCGAGCTGGCGGCCCAGGCCCTCGATGTTCAGCAGGGTCTTCTGCAGCAGCACCAGCTGCGGCTGGATCTCGACATGGAAGCGGCGCGAGGTCTGGAACAAGCGCATCAGGACCATGCCGAGCGAGATTTCCTTCAGAGGGCGATCGAAGTAAGGCTCGCATACGGTACGGATCGCGCCCTCGAGCTCGTCGATGCGTGTGCCTTCGGGCACCCAGCCGCTTTCGAGGTGCAGCTCGGCCACGCGCTTGTAGTCGCGCCTGAAGAAGGCGGCGAAGTTCTGCGCGAGGTACTCCTTGTCGGACTCGGTCAGCGTGCCGATGATGCCGAAGTCCAGCGAAATGTAGCGCCCGAAAGTGGCCGGATCCAGGCTGACCTGGATGTTGCCCGGATGCATGTCGGCATGGAAGAAGCCGTCGCGGAACACCTGCGTGAAGAAGATGGTGACGCCGTCGCGCGCCAGCTTCGGGATGTCGACCCCGGCCGCCCGCAGGCGGTCGAGCTGCGCAATGGGCACGCCCTTCATGCGCTCCATCACGATCACCTCGGGATGGCAGAAGTCCCAGAGCATCTCGGGAATCATCACCAGTTCGAGCTTGCTCATGTTGCGCCGCAACTGGGCGGCGTTGGCCGCTTCCCGCACCAGGTCGAGCTCGTCGTGCAGGTACTTGTCGAACTCTGCGACCACCTCGCGCGGCTTGAGCCGCTTGGCATCGGTCGACAATCCCTCCACCCAGGCGGCCATCATGGCCATGAGCTCCAGGTCCTTCTCGATCACGCTGCGCATGCCGGGCCGCAGCACCTTGACCGCGACCTCGCGCACGGCACCGCCGGAATCGCGGATGGTCGCGAAATGCACCTGCGCGATCGAGGCGCTGGCCACCGGCGTCTCGTCGAACTGCACGAAGATCTCGCCGACCGGCCGGCGAAAGGCGCGCTCGATGGTCGCGATCGCGACCTTCGAATCGAAGGGCGGCACGCGGTCCTGCAGCCAGGCCAGCTCGTCCGCGATGTCGGACGGCAGCAGGTCGCGCCGCGTCGACAGAACCTGCCCGAACTTCACGAAGATCGGCCCCAGGCTCTCCAGCGCCTCGCGCAGGCGCTGGCCGCGCGGCGCGTCGAGGTTGCGGCCGGTCGAGACGATACGCGCGACCACGCGCAGCCAGGGTTTCTGGAAGCTCGTGAGCACGAGCTCGTCGAGGCCGTAGCGCAGCGCGACCAGGACGATGACGATGCCGCGGTAGAAACGCCTCATTCGGGGCCTGCGGGCCCGGCGGCCTTGCCGCCGCGCTCACCGACGAACTGCCGCAGCGCCGCCACCACGCGCCGGGCGCCGGTGGCGATGGTGTGCGCGGGAACGTCGCCGATCAGACGCGCCAGGTCGTCCTCCACGTCCCAACGCACGTGGTCGACCAGCCAGTTGACCTCGGCTGCCAGTTGCACATCGCCCTCGATGCGCACGGGCGGCTTGTCGCCGCGGAACGCGGCCCGCGCGAGGCCGAAAGGGGATTCCTCGGTCACAGCGAGCGTGAGCTCGGAGACGGCGTCCGCTGGCGCAAGGTCGAGGAGGCCGGCCGGCGTGGCCACGAACTTCATCGTGACGAAGCGCCATTCGAACTGGACCACCCGCCCCTGCTGGCGCATCAGCCGCTGCTGGGCCTCAGGTTCCTGCTGCAGCACGTGGTTGATAAACAGCACGGCGCGGTGCTGAACCTCATGGACGACCCAATCCGGCGGCTGCAGGCGGCTGCCGACGCGGTTGACGAAGTCGTCGAGAAAAGAAAATGGGGACGATGGTGTGACCATGTCCCCATTATTCCCGATGAACTATTTGCCCCCCGGCTTTTCACTGCACTTCGCTCCGTGTAACTCCACCCCCCGAGGGTGAGGCGCGGCACGCCTTGGGGCGGCCCGGCGGCGGCCGCCGGATGGGTCTCTCTACTGGAGAGCCTGCACGCCCGCCACCAGCCAGCCGCTCGTGCCGCTGGTCGGCTTGGTCATGTTCCAGACTTCGCGGAAGGGGCTCGGGCCGGAGGACACGTCCTCGCGGATCATGCCGGAGAACTCGACGCTGGCCAGGTAGGCATCCGGCAGTTCCTCGATGCCCAGCAGCTTGGCGTCCAGCATCACGACCTCGGTCTTGTTCGGCTGGCCGCCGGTGTGGTTCTCGCGCTCGGCCAGCTGCTGGCGGATCTCGCCGACCATGCCGTCGGTCATCATCGAACGCAGGGTACCGATGTCGGCCCGGTCCCAGGCGTCCTGCAGGGTCACGAAGTTGCGCTTGGCGGCGGCGAGGAAGCCGTCGACATCGAAGCCGGCCGGAATGCCCCAGGACTGCGTACCGCCCAAGGCGGAACCGATCAGGCTGCCGCCGGCCGCTGCCGCGCCCGCCATCGACGAGCCGCCGGTGCTGCGCTCTGCCGGATGATCGGGCTGCTGCGCCGGGCTGGCATCGAAGGCCGTCGTGTTGTGCTCCCACGGACGGGCGGAAGCGTCGTTGCCGACGTTGTTCGGGCTGTACTGCGAAGGCGCGGTCGCATTGGCGGGATGGCCCGCGCCCTGGAAGGCGAAACCGCCGCTGCGCGATGCGCCGTTGGCTCGCGATCGCGCCGCGAAGATGCGCCACACGACCACCGCCGCGACCACCAGCAGGAGGATCAGCAGGATGTTCCCGAAGGCTGCGCCCAGGCCGAGCGAGTGCGCAAGCCAAGCCAGGCCGAGGCCCGCGGCCAGACCGCCGAGCATGCCGGCCCAAGGACGCTTGGGTGCCGCCGCAGCGGGCGCGGCTGCGGCCGGCTTGGCTGCGGCGCTGTTCACGTTCTGTGCAGGGGTGCCGGGCGTGGCCGGCGCTGTGGGCGTGGCTTCGCGCTGCGTCACGTTGCCCGACTGCTTGCCGATCGACTTTCCGCCGCCAAGGCGGCGTGCGTCGGCATCGATGCTCACGGCCGCCAGCGCACACACCAGCAAAACGGACCAAAAACTTTTCATGAGGTCTCCTCTTTCGGCAAAAAATTTCTTCATCAGCACTTGATTCCAACATGCAGGGCAACGACGCCACCAGTCATGTTGTGATAGTCCACATGTCCGAAACCGCCCTCTTTCATGAGGGTCTTGAGCTCCTCCTGCGAGGGATGCATCCGGATCGACTCGGCCAGGTAGCGATAGCTCGCATCGTCGCCCGCCACCACCTTGCCGAGCAGCGGCAGCACCTTGAACGAATACCAGTCGTAGACCTTGGAAAGAGGCTTGGCGACCTTGGAGAACTCGAGCACCAGCAGCTTGCCGTGCGGCTTGAGCACGCGGTTCATTTCCTTCAGCGCAAGATCCTTGTGCGTCATGTTGCGCAGGCCGAAGGCGACGCTCACGACATCGAAGTGATCGTCCGGAAAGGGCAGCTTCTCGGCATCGCACACCAGCGTGGGCAGCGCGACGCCGGCATCGAGGAGCCGGTCGCGACCGGTGCGCAGCATGGCTTCGTTGATGTCGGTGTGCACCACCTCGCCGCTGGCGCCCACCTTCTTCGCGAAGGCCAGCGCGAGGTCGCCGGTCCCGCCCGCGATGTCGAGCACCTTCGAGCCCTCGCCCACATTGGCGACCATGACCGTATAGGCCTTCCAGGCACGGTGCAGGCCCGCCGACATCAGGTCGTTCATGAGGTCGTAGCGCGTCGCGACCGAGTCGAACACGCCGCGCACGCGGTGTGCCTTGTCGCTTTCCTCGACCGTCTCGAAACCGAAGTGGGTACTGCTCATGCACCCGATGTTAGGCCGGAAGCGTTCACATCAAGCCGACGACCCCGCGAAGACGGCGGTCATTCGTTGCTTTCGGCCGAAGGACGGCGCGCTCGATCGCTCAGTGGCTGCCGCAGGCGTGGCCGCCCTTGTCGGCCATCGGCGCGTCGCGGTCGACGCCCGCTGCGGCCAGACGCCGCTCGTACTCGGCCCAGAGTTCGTCCTGCTTGGCGCCCAGCTCGTACAGCAGGTCCCACGAGAAGATGCCGGTGTCGTGGCCGTCGGAAAAGCTCGGCTGCACCGCGTAGTTGCCGACCGGCTGCAGGTCCAGCAGGCCGACGTTGCGCTTGCCGGTCTGCAGCACTTCCTGGCCCGGCCCGTGCCCCTGCACTTCCGCCGAAGGCGAATAGATGCGCATCAGCTCGAAGGGGATGCGGAAGGTGGCGCCGTCGGAAAAGCCGACTTCCAGCACGCGCGACTGGTTGTGCACGGTGATCGATTGCGGCATCGGTGCGCCGGCTTGCAAACCTGCCATCAGAAGCTCCTTGTCGCCAGGCGCTGGATCATCTCGCGTTCCAGCGCCGGTAGTTTGACCTCGATTCCGGCCTCGCGTTCCGGATCGCGCTCGCGCTGCACCTCGGCCCAGACCGAGCCCGGGAATCGCGGGTCCCAATCGAAGCGCGCGATCACGTGCCAGTGCAGGTGCGGCACCATGTTGCCCAGGGCCGCGAGATTGATCTTGGCCGGCGCCAGCGCATCGCGCAGACTTTGCTCGACCACGGTCACGGCTTCCATGCACAGCGCGCGGTCTTCGGGGCTCAGGTCGGACCACTCGGCCACGTGGTCTTTCCAGACGACGCGATAGAACGCGGGAAAGCCCGCTTCCGCCGCATGGATGACGCGAAACTTCGCAGCCTCGAAAACCAGGCGACCGCCGGCGGCGTCGCACAAAGGACAGCCCGCGACCGCGCTCATACCAGCACGCGTTCGATGCCGCCCTGATTGGCCGCGGCCACGTACTCGGGCATCCAGTCGTCGCCGAGGATCTTGTTCGCCATCTCGACCACGATGTAGTCGGCTTCGAGCAGGCCGTTGTTCAGGTCGTTGCCGTAGCGGCTCAAGCCCTGCAGGCAGCTCGGGCAGCTGGTGAGGATCTTGACGTTGGCCTTGGGCCCCACCATGCCGCTGTCGCGCAGCGCAGCCTCGCCCTTCTTCAGCTCCTCTTCCTTGCGGAAGCGGATCTGCGTCGAGATGTCCGGGCGCGTCACGCCCAGCGTGCCGGACTCGCCGCAGCAGCGGTCGTTCTTGAGGACCTTGTCGCCGACCAGCGCCTTGACGGTCTTCATCGGGTCCTGCAGCTTCATCGGGCTGTGGCAGGGGTCGTGGTACAGGTAGCCGCCACCGCCCGCATCACCGAGCGTGATGCCCTTCTCGAGCAGGTACTCGTGGATATCGATGATCCGGCAACCCGGGAAGATCTTGTCGAACTGATAGCCCTGCAGCTGGTCGTAGCAGGTGCCGCAGCTCACCACCACGGTCTTGATGTCGAGGTAGTTCAGCGTGTTGGCCACGCGGTGGAAGAGCACGCGGTTGTCGGTGATCATCTTCTCGGCCTTGTCGTACTGGCCGCTGCCGCGCTGCGGGTAGCCGCAGCAGAGGTAACCGGGCGGCAGCACGGTCTGCACGCCGGCATGCCACAGCATCGCCTGCGTGGCCAGGCCAACCTGCGAAAAGAGACGCTCCGAGCCGCAACCCGGGAAATAGAACACGGCCTCGGTCTCGGAGGTGGTCGCCTTCGGATTGCGGATGATCGGCACGTAGTCGGCATCCTCGATGTCGAGCAGCGCACGCGCGGTCTGCTTGGGCAGTCCGCCCGGCATCTTCTTGTTGATGAAGTGGATCACCTGCTCCTTGACCGGCGCCGGGCCCAGCGTGGCCGGCGGGGCCGCGGTCTGCTTCTTCGCCAGGCCGCGCAGCAGGTCGTTGGCCAGGCGCTGGGCCTTGAAGCCGAGGTCGACCATGCCGGTGCGCATCATCTTGATGGTCTGCGGATTGGTGGCGTTGAGGAAGAACATCGCCGCCGCATTGCCGGGCCGGAAGGACTTCTGGCCCATCTTGCGCAGCAGGTTGCGCATGTTCATGGACACGTCGCCGAAGTCGATGTCGACCGGGCACGGTGTCAGGCACTTGTGGCACACCGTGCAGTGGTCGGCGACGTCCTCGAACTCTTCCCAGTGCTTGATGCTGACGCCGCGCCGGGTCTGCTCTTCGTACAGGAAAGCCTCGACCAGGAGCGAGGTCGCGAGGATCTTGTTGCGCGGCGAGTAGAGCAGGTTGGCACGCGGCACGTGCGTCGCGCACACCGGCTTGCACTTGCCGCAGCGCAGGCAGTCCTTCACGCTGTCGGCAATGGCGCCGATGTCGCTCTGCTGCATGATCAGCGACTCGTGGCCCATGAGGCCGAAGCTCGGCGTGTAGGCGTTGGTCAGGTCGGCATGCAGCGGGCCGCCATCGCCGAGCACGGGACGCAGCAGCTTGCCCTTGTTGAAGCGGCCTTCGGGATCGACCCGCTTCTTGTAGTCGGTGAAGGGCTGCAGCTCTTCGTCGGAAAGGAATTCGAGCTTGGTGATGCCGATGCCGTGCTCGCCCGAGATCACACCGTCGAGGCCGCGCGCCAGCACCATGATGCGGGCCACCGCGGCATGCGCGGTCTGCAGCATCTCGTAGTTGTCGCTGTTGACCGGGATATTGGTGTGCACGTTGCCGTCTCCGGCGTGCATGTGCAGCGCGATCCAGACGCGGCCCTTGAGCACGCGCTGGTGGATGGCATTGCACTCCGCCAGGATCGGCGCGAACTCGGCCCCGCTGAAGATGGCCGCGAGCGGCGCGCGGATCTGCGTTCTCCAGCTCGCGCGCAGGGAATGGTCCTGCAGCTGCGGGAACAGCGTGTCCACCTGCTCCAGCCAGCCGCGCCAGAGCGCGCGCACCTCGCGCACCAGCGCCAGCGCCTGCGCGACGCGGTCTTCGAGCAGCTCGGCCGACGAGATCTCGTTGGCATCGTCGCTCCTGCCCAGCGGCAGGTTGCCGCGCGTGAAGAAGGCCTCGAGCTCGTCGGCGAGCGCGAGCTTGTTCTGAAGCGAGAGCTCGATGTTGATGCGCTCGATGCCGTCGGTGTACTCGGCCATGCGCGGCAGCGGGATCACCACGTCCTCGTTGATCTTGAAGGCGTTGGTGTGCTTGCTGATCGCAGCCGTGCGCTTGCGGTCGAGCCAAAACTTCTTGCGCGCTTCGGGGCTGATCGCGATGAAGCCCTCGCCGCTGCGCGAGTTGGCGATGCGCACCACCTCAGAGGTGATGCGCGCGACCGCATCGGCGTCGTCGCCGGCGATGTCGCCGAACAGCACCATCTTCGGCAGGCCACCGTGCTTCTTGGACTTGGTCGCGTAGCCGACCGCCTTGAGGTAGCGGTCGTCCAGATGCTCCAGGCCGGCCAGCAGCACACCCGAACGCTTCTGCTCGGCGAACATGAAATCCTTGATCTCGACGATGCTGGGCACCGCGTCCTTGGCGTTGCCGAAGAACTCCAGGCAGACCGTGCGCGTGTGCGCCGGCATGCGATGCACCACCCAGCGCGCGCTGGTGATGAGACCGTCGCAGCCTTCCTTCTGGATGCCGGGCAGGCCCGAGAGGAACTTGTCGGTCACGTCCTTGCCCAGGCCTTCCTTGCGGAAGGTCTTGCCGGCGATCTCGAGCCGCTCGCTGCGCAGCCGGGTCTTGCCATCGGCCGCGAAGTACTGCAGATCGAAGACCGCACTGTCGGCGTCGTGGATCTTGCCGAGGTTGTGGCCGATGCGCGTGACTTCGAGCCATTCGGCCTCGGGCGTCACCATGCGCCAGGAGGCGAGGTTGTCGAGCGCCGTGCCCCAGAGCACCGCCTTCTTGCCGCCCGCATTCATCGCGACGTTGCCGCCGACGCAGGAGGCTTCGGCCGAGGTCGGGTCGACCGCGAACACGAAGCCCGCGCGCTCGGCCGCATCGGCCACGCGCTGGGTGACCACGCCGGCTTCGGTCCAGACGGTGGGCACCGGGGCCTCGAGCCCGGGCAGCGAGATCATCTCGACCTCGGTCATGGCCTCGAGCTTTTCGGTGTTGATGACGGCGCTGTTCCAGGTCAGCGGGATCGCGCCGCCGGTGTAGCCGGTGCCGCCGCCGCGCGGAATGATGGTGAGCCCCAGCTCGATGCAGCCCTTGACCAGCCGGGCCATCTCGGCCTCGGTGTCGGGCGTGAGCACGACGAAGGGATATTCGACCCGCCAGTCGGTCGCATCGGTCACGTGCGACACGCGCGAGAGGCCGTCGAACTTGATGTTGTCCTTGGCCGTGAGCCGGCCCAGCGCGCGCGTGGCCTTGCGCCGGAGCGCCGCGACGTCGCGGAACATGGTGTCGAAGGCCTGCACCGCCTGGGCCACCAGGGCGGTGAGTTCGCCGACCAGCGCGTCGCGCTGCGCGGCCGCGTCCGGCGTGCGGCGCTTCTGCACCTCGGACAGGCGGTGGTTGAGCGCATCGACCAGCTGGCCGCGCCGGCGCGGGTTGTCCAGCAGGTCGTCGACCAGGTAGGGATTGCGCTGCACCACCCAGATGTCGCCCAGCACCTCGTAGAGCATGCGCGCCGAACGGCCGGTGCGGCGCTCGGCGCGCAGCGTCTGCAGCAGTTCCCAGCCGCGCTCGCCCAGGAGGCGGATCACGATCTCGCGATCGGAAAAACTCGTGTAGTTGTAAGGGATCTCACGCAATCGCGCGGGCTCTTCGGCCTGCGACAACAACGCCGTCAACGCGGTCGGAGCATTCATCGGGGAGTGGCCTCGGTCGGGCGCTGCGCGCCCATGAACCAGGGGCGTGAATTTTAAGTCAGCCCCGCGCACCTTGCCGGGGGCCAGGGCCTGTCGGCCCTAGAAGAGAACCCGGCTGCGAATGGTGCCTGGCACCTTCGCCAGCTTTTCGAGTGCCAGGTCGGAATAGGCGGCATCGATGTCGGTCACCACGTAGCCCACCTTCTCGTTGGTCTGCAGGAACTGCGAGGCGATGTTGATCTTGTTCTCGGCGAACACGCGGTTGATATCGGACAGCACGCCCGGCACGTTGCGATGGACGTGCAGCAGCCGATGCTTGCCCGGGTGCGCCGGCAGCGCCACCTCGGGAAAATTGACCGAGGAGGTCGAGGTGCCGTTGTCGCTGTACTTCACCAGTTTCTCGGCCACCTCGAGGCCGATGTTGGCCTGCGCCTCCATCGTCGAGCCGCCGATGTGCGGCGTGAGGATCACATTGTCCAGGCCGCGCAGCGGCGACTGGAACTCGTCCTTGTTGCTGCGCGGCTCGACCGGGAACACGTCGATCGCGGCGCCCAGCAGCTTCCTTTGCTTCAGCGCCTCGGCCAGCGCCTCGATCTCGACCACGGTGCCGCGCGAGGCATTGATCAGAATCGCGCCGGGTTTCATGGCCGCGAGTTCGGCCGCGCCGATCATCCATTGCGTGGCCTGGGTTTCGGGCACGTGCAGGGTCACGATGTCGCTTTGCGCCAGCAGGTCGTGCAGTTCGCGCACCTGGCGCGCATTGCCCAGCGGCAGCTTGGTGACCACGTCATAGAAGGCGACTTGCATGCCGAGCGCCTCGGCCAGCACCGACAGCTGCGCGCCGATGGAGCCGTAGCCGACGATGCCCAGCGTCTTGCCGCGGATCTCGAAGGCGTTCTCGGCCGACTTGAGCCAGCCGCCGCGATGCGCCACCGCGCTCTTCTCGGGCACGCCGCGCAAGAGCAGGATGGCCTCGGCCAGCACCAGTTCGGCCACCGAGCGCGTGTTGGAGTAAGGCGCGTTGAAGACCGCCACGCCGTGCTCGCGCGCCGCATCCAGATCGATCTGGTTGGTGCCGATGCAGAAGGCGCCGACCGCGACCAGCTTCTGCGCGGCGGCAAACACTTCGGCTGTCAGCTGAGTGCGCGAGCGGATGCCCAGAAAGTGCACGTCGGCGACGCGGGCCTTGAGTTCGGCCTCCGGCAGCGCGCCGGCAAGCGTCTCGATACTCTTATAGCCCGCGGCCCGCAGCACCTCGACGGCCGAGGGATGAATGCCTTCGAGCAGAAGGAACTTGATCTTGCTTTTGTCGAGGGAGGTCTTGCTCATGGAAGCCCCGGCGACGGGCCAGAAAAACGGAGGGCGATGCTAGCATGGTGCAGCGCAGCAAGCAGCCAGTGCGGACATGCACCAAAAGGGTTTCCCCGGTTGGACGAGCCCCCTCGCCGTGCGACAAATGTGACGCAGCCGTGTCATACGCGCCGCCTAGCATCCGCGCTTTTCTTTCCCCTCAGGAGTCTTCATGCGATTCAAAACGCTCGCCTTGGCCTCGGCCCTTGCCGCAACGCTCTTCACACCGGCGATGGCACAGACCGAGATCCAGTGGTGGCATTCCATGACCGCCGTCAACGGCGAATGGGTCAACGACCTGGCCAAACAGTTCAACGAGAGCCAGAAGGAATACAAGGTGGTGCCCACCTACAAGGGCACCTACGACGAATCGATGACGGCGTCCATCGCGGCCTTCCGCGCCGGCAACGCGCCGCACATCCTGCAGGTGTTCGAAGTGGGCACCGCCACCATGATGGCCAGCAAGGGCGCGATCATCCCGGTGGCCCAGGTCATGAAGGACGCGGGCGCCAAGTTCGACCCGAGCGCCTACATCTCTGCCGTGGCCGGCTACTACACGGCGCCGAACGGCCAGATGCTGAGCTTCCCCTTCAACAGCTCGACCACCATCTTCTACTTCAACAAGGACGCCTTCAAGGCCGCCGGCCTCGACACCGAGAAGGCGCCGAGCACCTGGCCCGAGGTGGTCGCCGCCGCCGCCAAGCTGAAGGCGGCCGGCCACAAGTGTCCGTTCACGACCGCCTGGCAGGGCTGGACCCAGCTCGAGAGCTTCTCGGCCTGGCACAACGTCGAGTTCGCGACCAAGAACAACGGCCTGTCGGGCCTGGACGCGCGCATGAAGATCAACTCGCCGCTGCACGTGCGCCACATCGAGAACCTCTCGAACATGGCCAAGCAGGGCCTGTTCATCTACAAGGGCCGCGGCAACGTGCCCGAAGCGAGCTTCGTCTCCGGCGAGTGCGCGATGATCAACACCTCCTCGGGCTTCTACGGCAACGTGGCCAAGAACGCCAAGTTCAGCTACGGTCTGGCACCGCTGCCCTACTACCCTGACGTACAGGGCGCGCCGCAGAACACGGTGATCGGCGGCGCCAGCCTCTGGGTGATGTCGGGCAAGAAGCCGGCCGAGTACAAAGGCGTGGCCGAGTTCTTCAAATTCGTTTCGACGCCTGAAGTCCAGTCCGCCAGCCACAAGCGCACCGGCTACCTGCCGGTGACCACCGCGGCCTACCAGCTGACCGAGAAGTCGGGCTTCTACAAGCAGAACCCCGGCACCGACGTGGCCGTGACCCAGATGATCCGCAAGGTGACCGACAAGAGCCGCGGCATCCGCCTGGGCAACTATGTGCAGATCCGCGCGATCGAGGACGAGGAGCTCGAACAGGTCTGGTCCGGCAAGAAGGCACCGAAGGAAGCGCTGGATTCGATCGTCAAGCGCGGCGACGAGTTGCTCGAGCGCTTCCAGAAAGCGAACAAGAGTTGAGCCTGCGGCCTGTGCGGCCGCAGTAGACTCGCACGCCCGCCATCTTCAAAGTTGGCGGGTTTTTTCTTGTCGAGGAATTCATGGAAAAACGCGTCGTCTTTCGCTCTGGCTGGCTGCCGTGGGCGCTGCTCGCGCCGCAGCTGATCGTCATCACCGTGTTTTTCTTCTGGCCGGCCAGCCAGGCGCTGATGCAGTCGCTGCAAGTGCAGGACGCCTTCGGCAGCTCGACCGAATGGGTCGGCCTGCAGAACTTCAGGCAGCTGTTCGACGATCCCGGCTACGTGGAATCGTTCAAGACCACGGCGATCTTCTCGGTGCTGGTGGCCGTGATCGGCATCAGCCTCTCGCTGCTGCTGGCGGTGTTCGCAGATCGCATCGTGCGCGGCGCGATGCTCTACAAGACGCTGCTGATCCTGCCCTACGCCGTGGCGCCGGCAGTGGCCGCGGTGCTGTGGGTCTTCATGTTCTCGCCCTCGCTGGGCGTGGTCGCCTACGCGCTCGAAAAAGTCGGCATCGACTGGAACCACCTGCTCAACTCGACTCATGCGATGACGCTGATCGTGATGGCCTCGGTCTGGAAGCAGATCTCCTACAACTTCCTGTTCTTCCTGGCCGGCCTGCAATCGATACCGAAGTCGCTGATCGAGGCGGCGGCGATCGACGGCGCACGGCCCTGGCGCCGCTTCTGGACGGTGCAGTTCCCGTTGCTCTCGCCCACCACCTTCTTCCTGCTGGTAATCAACGTGGTCTATGCCTTCTTCGACACCTTCGCGATCGTCGATGCGGCGACCCAGGGAGGCCCCGGCAAGGACACCGCGATCCTGGTCTACAAGGTGTACTACGACGGATTCAAGGCCATGGACCTCGGCGGCTCGGCCGCGCAGTCGGTGGTGCTGATGGTGATCGTCATTGCGTTGACCGTCATTCAGTTCCGCTACGTCGAGAAAAAAGTGAACTACTGACATGGTTGAAAGAAGCCCCACCCTCGGCATCCTGGCGCACGCCGTGATGATCTTCGGCGTCCTGATCGTCGCCTTTCCGCTCTACCTCGCATTCGTGGCATCCAGCCACACCGCGCAGGAGATCGTGCAGGCGCCGATGCCGCTCCTGCCCGGCTCGCACCTGTGGGAAACCTACAAGGCCGCCTTGTTCGGCCGCGAGGCCGGCGCCGGCTCCACTGCGCCGGTGGCCCGCATGATGTGGGTGAGCCTGGTCTCGGCGCTGGTCATCACCTTCGGCAAGATCGCGATCTCGCTGCTCTCGGCCTTCGCGGTGGTGTACTTCCGCTTCCCCTTCAAGGGCCTGTGCTTCTGGGCGATCTTCGTCACGCTGATGCTGCCCGTGGAAGTGCGGATCGGCCCGACCTACCAGGTGGTGTCGGACCTCGGCATGCTCAACAGCTATGCGGGCCTCACGGTGCCGCTGATCGCCTCGGCAACCGCCACCTTCCTGTTTCGCCAGTTCTTCCTGACGGTGCCCGATGAACTGATCGAAGCCGCACGCATGGACGGCGCCGGGCCCATGCGCTTCTTCAAGGACGTGCTGGTGCCGCTGTCGAAGACCTCGATCGCGGCGCTGTTCGTGATCCAGTTCATCTACGGATGGAACCAGTATTTGTGGCCCTTGCTCGCGACCACCAGCGAGGACATGTACCCGGTCGTAATCGGCATCAAGCGAATGATCGCCGGCGGCGATGCCGCCAACGAATGGAACGTCGTGATGGCCACGGCCATCCTCGCCATGCTGCCGCCTGCCATCGTCGTGGTGCTGATGCAGAAGTGGTTCGTCAAGGGCCTCGTGGACACCGAGAAATAAAGAAACAAGACATGGCAGCTCTATCCCTTCGCAACGTCATCAAGCGCTACGGCCACGGGCCGAAGTCGAACCAGGTCATCCACGGCGTCAGTGCCGAGATCGGCGACCACGAATTCATCGTCATCGTCGGGCCCTCGGGCTGCGGCAAGTCCACGCTGCTGCGCATGGTCGCCGGGCTGGAGGAGATCAGCGCCGGCGAGATCTTCATCGGCAACCGCGTGGTCAACAACCTCGAGCCGGCCGAGCGCGACATCGCGATGGTGTTCCAGAACTACGCGCTCTACCCGCACATGTCGGTGTTCGACAACATGGCCTACGGCCTGAAGATCGCCAAGGTGCCGGTGCCCGAGATCAAGACGCGGGTCGACAAGGCGGCCAAGATCCTCGAGCTCGGCCACCTGCTCGCACGCAAGCCGCGCGAACTCTCCGGCGGCCAGCGCCAGCGCGTGGCCATGGGCCGCGCGATCGTGCGGCAGCCGCAGGTCTTCCTGTTCGACGAGCCGCTGTCCAACCTCGACGCCAAGCTGCGCGCGCAAACCCGCATCGAGATCCAGAAGTTGCACCGCGAGCTCGGCATTACCTCGCTGTTCGTCACGCACGACCAGGTCGAGGCAATGACGCTCGCACAACGCATCATCGTGATGAATGCCGGCGTGATGGACCAGTTCGCCACGCCCGAAGAGGTCTATTCGCGCCCGGCCACCACCTTCGTCGCGAGCTTCATCGGCTCGCCGCCGATGAATCTGCTGAAGCAGGCGCCGGGCGTGCGGCCTGGCACCATCCTCGGCATTCGGCCCGAGCACCTGGTCCTCGATGCGAAGGGCTGGTCGGTGCAGGTCGAGCATGTGGAACTGTTGGGCGCCGAGCGGCTGATCTACGGCCGCATCGGCGAGGAGCAATTGATCATGCGCGTCGACGAGGGCAACACCCCGCCGAACACCGGAGACACCGTGAAGATCGCCGCGCGCCAGGACAAACTCCACTGGTTCGACGCCGGTTCCGGCAAGCGCGCCGAATGAGCATGCAGGATTGGCCCTATCCCCGCTGGATCGCCCACCGCGGCGCCGGCAAGCTGGCCCCCGAGAACACCCTCGCCGCCTTTCGCCTCGGCGCCGAGCACGGCTACCGCATGTTCGAGTGCGACGCCAAGCTCAGCGCCGACGGCGTGCCCTTCCTGCTGCACGACAGCACGCTGGAGCGCACCAGCAACGGCCATGGCGTCGCCGGCGACCGGCCTTGGTCGGAGCTGGCGCAGCTCGACGCCGGCGCCTGGCATTCGCGCCGCTATGCCGGCGAGCCGCTGCCCAGCCTCGAGGCCCTGATCCGCTTCTGCCTCGCCAACGGCTATGCGCTCAACATCGAGATCAAGCCGACGCCGGGCGTCGAACTGAACACCGGCGGACGCGTCGCGCAACTCGCCGCTCGGCTGTGGGCCGGCTCGACGGTCGCGCCGCCCTTCCTGACCTCCTTCGCGCCCGAATCCCTGGAGGGTGCACGGTCGGCCCAGCCCGAATTGCCGCGCGGCCTGCTGCTCGACAAGCTGTGGGACGGCTGGCTCGATACCGCGCGCCGGCTCGATTGCGCGGCGATCGTCTGCAACTACGCGCTGTGGGATGCCGCCGCCGTGGCGCAGGTGCATGCCGCCGGCCTGCGCGCGCTGAGCTATACCGTCAACGACGAGTGGTTGGCGAAGCGGCTGATCGCCCTCGGCACCGACGGCGTCATCACCGACCGCGTCGACCGCTTCAGTCCTGCGGCCTGAGTCCGCGCGCAGGGCAGGTGCGAAGCCCTTCTATGATGAAGCCATGAGTTGGATGCACCGCCTCGCGGCCCTGCTGCTGGCCGCCGTCCTCTGCGGCGGCGCCTTTGCACAGAGCACCACCGCCCCGCCGGAAGCCACGGTGGCCGATCTGCGGGCCCAGCTCGACCGCATTCCCAATGCCGTCGAGAGCAACGCCGAGGTGCGCGAGCTCATCGCCCGCATCAACGCCATCGGCGCCCAGGCCGACAAGTTCGTCGCCTCGCGCACCGGGCAGCTCAGCGACCTCAATGCGCGGTTGGGCGAATTGGGGGACCCGCCAGCCGCGGGCGCCCCGCCCGAGGACCCCGACATCACCCGCCAGCGCGCCGCGCTGCTGAAGGAACGCAACGCGCTCGATGCCGACATCCGCCTGGCGCGGCTGATCACGGTCGATGCACAGCAGCGCGGCAGCGAGCTCATCGCCAAGCGGCGCAAGCTCTTCGAAGCCCAGCTCACCGAGCGCGCGTCCTCGCCGCTGGGCCGCCAGTTCTGGTTCGACATCGCCGACGCCTGGCCCGCCGACGTGGAGCGCCTGGCCAGCCTTCGCGACGAGCTGCTGGCCGGCTTCGACACCGCGCGGGCGCCAGAGCACCGCATGGGAGTGCTGGCGAGCCTGGGCGTCGCGCTGCTGCTGGCACTGCTGGGCAACTGGGCGGCGGAGCGCGGACTGATGCGGCTGGCCGTGCGCGTGCTGCCGGCTGGGCGGCTGCGCCGCTCGCTGCTTGTGATCGCGGTGGTCGGCGTCAACGTGCTGCTGATCGCGCTGGCGGCGCAGGGCGTCTTCGCCACGTTGGACCGCCACGGCGTTTGGGGGCCGCAGATCCGCAAGCTGGCCCAGGCAGTGGTGCAGTCCATCATCTTCATCGCCTTCGTGGTCGGGCTCGGCCGCGCACTCTTGTCCAACGGCCGGCCCTCGTGGCGACTGCCGCCCATCCCCGATTCCATGGCCAGGCGCCTCGCGCCCTTCCCCTGGCTCACGGCCTTGATCGCGGTGCTGGTCTGGGTGCCCAGCCAGGTCAATGCCGTGGTGGACGCCAGCTTCGCGGCCGCGGTCGCGACGCATGTCGTCACGGCGCTCGCGCTGACCGCGCTGATCGGCACGATGCTGCTGCGCCTGCACGAACCCCGCGGCGTGCCGACGCATGCCGCGGCCGCCGCGGAGGGGGGCAAGCCGCAGGCCGAAGCGCCGCCCGCCGAGCCGGAGCGGCCGATGTGGATCAGCTTCCTGCTGAGCGCCGTGGCGCTGGCGGTGGTCGTGATCTGGGTGCTGGTGGCCTTGGGCTACGTGGCGCTGGCCAGCTTCCTGGCCAACCAGCTGACCTGGACCGGCATCGTCGCCTCGGCCTTCTACCTGCTCTTCAAGTTCGCCGACGACCTGTTCATGGCCACCGTGGCCTCGCGCAGCAGCTTCGGCCAGAAGCTGCAGAAGAGCTTCGGTTTCGCGCCGCGCACGCTGGACCAGGCGGCCGTGGTGCTTTCGGGGCTGGCCCGCGTCGCGCTTTTCTTCTACATGCTGATCGCACTGGCCACGCCGCTGGGCACCGGGCCGGGCGAGGTGTTTCAGCGTAGCGGCCAGTTCGGCACCGGCTTCAAGGTCGGCGAGTTCCAGCTGGTGCCGGGCGCGATCTTCAGCGCGGTCGCGGTGCTGGCCGTCGGCTTCGTCGCGCTGCGCGTGATCAAGAAGTGGCTGGAGGCGCACTACCTGCCGCAGACCGCGCTCGAGCCCGGCATGCAGAGCTCAATCACGACGCTGCTCGGCTATGTGGGCGGCATCCTGGTGGTCGCTGTCGCGTTGTCGGCGCTGGGCATCGGCATAGAGCGCATCGCGTGGGTGGCGAGCGCGCTGTCGGTCGGCATCGGCTTCGGGCTGCAGGCGATCGTCCAGAACTTCATCTCCGGGCTGATCCTGCTGGCGGAACGCCCAGTCAAGGTCGGCGACTGGGTGGTGCTGGGAAATGCCGAAGGAGATGTGCGACGCATCAACGTGCGCGCCACCGAAATCCAGCTGGGCGACCGCTCCACGCTGATCGTGCCGAACTCGGAGTTCATCACCAAGACCGTGCGCAACATGACGCTGGCCAACGCCGAGGGCCGCGTGCTGATCCGGCTGCCGATGCCGCTCAACACCGACGCCCAGCGCACGCGCGACCTGATGCTGGCGGCCTGCGCCGATCATGCCGGCGTGCTGCCCTCGCCCGCGCCCACGGTCACGCTCGAAGGCATCGAGAACGGCATGCTGATCTTCCAGGCGATCGCCTACGTGCAGAGCCCGCGCCTGGCCGGCGGGGTGCGCAGCGACCTGCTCTTCGCCATTCTCGACCTGCTGAAGGCGGCCGGGCTGCCGCTGGCGGTGCCCACCATGGTGATGTCGCCGACGGAGCCGCCGGCGCCGCCCGCGCCGACGCCGCCCTTGCCGGTTTGAGCCGAGGGCCGGTTCAGCCGCGCCAGCCGCGCAGGAGCCACCACTGGACGGTGCCGCAGATCGCCACCAGCGCCGCATAGGTCGCGATCTGCCCGTCGCGGCCGAAGAAGACCAAGCCGCCGATCAACACGGCCAGGCCGGCAGCGAAGTTGACGGCGAGCTGCGTCCACAACCCGGTCGCGGCGCTGCGCTTGTGCATGGCAAGCCGAAACAGCAGCGCGAGCAGGAGCGCGACGAAGAAGGCCGGCGCCGAGAAGTTGAGCAAATGGAACAGCAGGTCGAGCGCGGACATGGAAGGCAAAGGGGCCGCGGGTTTTCGGGTCATCCGCGGATGCGGCGGCCTATGGCGGCGGCGGATTTTATAATCACCGGTTATGTCAGTCTGGGCTCTCGGCTTGAACCACACGACCGCGCCGCTCGACCTGCGCGGTCGGTTCGCGTTCGCGATCGACCAGATAGCCCCCACGCTGCAGAGCCTGCGGCGTTCCTTCGGCTCCCACCGGCATCCCGACGTCGAGGCCGCCATCATCTCGACCTGCAACCGCACCGAGATCTACTGCGCCGCCGAGCACCTGGCGCTCGACCACACGGTCGAGTGGCTGGCCGAGAGCGGCGGCGTCGCGCCGGCCCTGCTGCGCTCGCATGCCTACACGCTGCACGACGACCAGGCTGCGCGCCACGCCTTCCGCGTCGCTGCCGGCCTCGATTCGATGGTGCTGGGCGAGGCCCAGATCCTCGGCCAGATGAAGGACGCCGTGCGCGCCGCCGAAACCGCCGGCGCGCTGGGCAGCACGCTGAACCAGCTGTTCCAGCGCTCCTTCGCCGTCGCCAAGGAAGTGCGCACCGCCACCGAGATCGGCGCCCATTCGATCAGCATGGCCGCGGCGGCCGTCCGGCTGGCCGCGCAGCTGTTCGAGGATCTGAAGCAGACGCGTGTGCTGTTCGTGGGCGCCGGCGAAATGATCGACCTGGCGGTGACGCATTTCGCGGCCAAGGAGCCGACTTCGATCGTCATCGCCAACCGCACGCTGGAACGCGGCGAAAAGCTGGCCTCACGCTTCGGCGGCGAAGCGATGCGGCTGGCCGACCTGCCTCAGCGCCTGGCCGAATTCGACATCGTCGTGAGCTGCACGGCGAGCACCCTGCCGCTGATCGGGCTCGGCGCCGTCGAACGCGCGCTGAAGCTGCGCAAGCACCGGCCGATGTTCATGGTCGACTTGGCCGTGCCGCGCGATATCGAGCCCGAAGTCAAGGCGCTCGAAGACATCTACCTCTACACGGTCGACGACCTGGCGCAGGTGGTGCAGCAGGGCCACGCCAGCCGTCTGGCCGCGGTGGCGGAGGCCGAAGTCATCATCGACGCCGGCGTGCGCAGCTTCATGCACTGGCTCGATCAGCGCGGCACCGTCCCGCTGATTCAGCAGCTCAATGCCCAGACCGACGAATGGCGCGCCATGGAACTGGCCCGCGCGCGCAAGCTGCTGGCCAAGGGCGAGCCGGTCGAGGCTGTGCTGGAGGCGCTGTCGCGCGGCCTCACGCAGAAGATGCTGCACGGCGCGATGGCCGAGCTGCATGCCGGCGACGCCAGCGCGCGCGAGCACACGGCGCAGGCCATCTCGCGGCTGTTCCTGCGCAAAGAGCGTTAGCGACGCCGCCGCGCCCGGTTGCGCGCGCCGCAACCATGCCCTCCGCCGCGCGCATCGCGCGGCCTGTTCTTCCCGCTTTCCGCCCGCCTCCCGTGAAACCCTTTCTCCGCCACCAACTCGAGCGCTACGCGCAACGCCTCGGCGAACTCGACTTCCTGCTTTCGCGCGAGGACATCATGTCCGACATGGCGCAGTACCGGACCATCTCGCGCGAACATGCCGAGGTGACGCAGATCGCGGGCCGCTACGCGCGCTACCTGCAGCGCGAATCGGACCTGGCCGGTGCGCGCGAGATGCTCGGCGACCCCGACATGGCCGAAATGGCGCAGGAAGAGATCGCGAGCGCGGAAGCCGAGTTGCTGCAGCTCGAGGACGAGCTGCAGCGCCTGCTGCTGCCCAAGGACCCGGACGATGCACGCAACGCCTTCCTCGAGATCCGCGCCGGCACCGGCGGCGACGAGTCGGCGCTGTTCGCCGGCGATCTGCTGCGCATGTACACGCGCTATGCCGAGCGCGCCGGCTGGCGCTGCGAGATCGTGAGCGAAAGCGAGAGCGAGCTCGGCGGCTACAAGGAAGTGGTGGTGCGCATTGCGGGCGACGAGGTCTTCGGCAAGCTGCGCTTCGAGTCCGGCGGCCATCGCGTGCAGCGCGTGCCGGCCACCGAGACCCAGGGCCGCATCCACACCAGCGCCTGCACCGTGGCCGTATTGGCCGAGCCCGACGAGACGCAGGCCGTGCAGATCAACCCGGCCGACCTGCGCATCGACACCTACCGTGCCAGCGGCGCCGGCGGCCAGCACATCAACAAGACCGATTCGGCGGTGCGCATCACGCACATCCCCACCGGCATCGTCGCCGAGTGCCAGGACGACCGCAGCCAGCACCGCAACAAGGCCAAGGCGCTGCAGGTGCTGTCGGCGCGCATCCAGGAAAAAGACCGCAGCGAGCGCGCGGCCAAGGACGCCGCACTGCGCAAGGGCCTGATCGGCAGCGGCGACCGCTCCGACCGCATCCGCACCTACAACTTCCCGCAGGGCCGGCTCACCGACCACCGCATCAACCTCACGCTCTACAAGCTGCAGGCGATCATGGAAGGCGACCTGGGCGACGTGCTGGCGGCGCTGCAGTCGGCGCGCGAGGCCGAACAGCTGGCGGAGCTGGAAGCGAGCCTGCCCGCGTGATGCCGCCGGTTCCGAATTCGCCCTCCACCGCGGCAGAGATGCTCGCCGCGGCCGCGGCGCTGGGCGTGGAGCGGCTCGACGCCCAGCTGCTGCTGCTGCAGGTGCTGGGCCGCCCCTCGAACGACCGCGCCTGGCTGCTGGCGCACGACACGGATGCGCTGGCGGAAAGCGCCTGGCTGCGCTTCGCCGAACTCTGTGCCCGCCGCGTGGCCGGCGAACCGGTCGCCTACCTGGTCGGCGAGAAGGAGTTCCACGGGCTCGGCCTGCGGGTCGACGCGCGCGTCCTGGTGCCGCGGCCGGACACCGAAACCCTGGTCGACTGGGCGCTTCAATGCCTGGAAGGCCGCGCAGCGCCGTCGGTGATCGACCTCGGCACGGGCAGCGGCGCGATCGCGCTGGCCATCCGGCACGCCCGCCCCGATGCGCAGGTGACGGCGGTCGACGCCAGCGCGGATGCCCTGGCCGTTGCCCGCGCCAACGCGCAGCGGCTCGGCTTGGCCGTCCGCTTCGTCGAAGCCGACTGGCTGGACGGCGCCGGCCCCAGCTACGACCTGGTAGTTTCGAACCCGCCTTACGTCGCGGCCGATGATGCCCATCTGGCCGCCCTGCGCCACGAACCGCGGGGCGCCCTGGTCTCGGGGCCGGACGGTCTCGACGACATCCGGCGCATCGTCCAGGCCGCGCCGCAGCACCTGCGCGACGGCGGCTGGCTGCTGCTCGAGCACGGCTACGACCAGGCCGCCTCGGTGCGGGAACTGCTGGCAGCCCGCGGTTTCGCCGAAGTCCAAAGCCGCGACGACCTCGCCGGCATCGCACGCTGCTCCGGCGGGATCTGGCGCACGGTGAAATAATCCGCCCAGCTTACTTTTTGGAGTCCCCCATGACCGACGCCCAGCAACGTATCGACGATCTCGTCAAGACCAACGATCTTGTGCTCTTCATGAAGGGCAATGCCAGCTTCCCGATGTGCGGCTTCTCGGGCCGCGCGATCCAGATCCTCAAGGCCGTGGGCGTCGACACGCGCACGCTCAAGACCGTCAATGTGCTCGAGGACGACGCCATCCGCCAGGGCATCAAGGAATACAGCAACTGGCCGACGATCCCGCAGCTCTACGTGAAGGGCGAATTCGTCGGCGGCTCGGACATCCTGATGGAGATGTACGAGTCGGGCGAACTGCAGCAGATGCTCAACGGCAGTCCGGCCTGAGCTTTTCTCGGCCGGGCCATGAGCCAAGATCACGGTGATCCCGCCTGGAAGCACGACGGCGTGCGCGTGATTCCCGGCAACCAGCTCGATACCAATACGGCACAGACGCCCGGCATGAACCGGGCCGCGGCGATCAACTTCGCGCGCGTCGGCGCCCAGAAGCTCTGGGCCGGCACGGTGACCATCCATGCCAATGCGAAGACCGGCGCCCACCACCACGGGCACCTCGAATCGGTGATCTACGTCGTGCGCGGGCGCGCACGCATGCGCTGGGGCGAGCACCTCGAATTCACCGCCGAGGCGGGGCCGGGCGATTTCATCTACGTGCCGCCGTACGTGCCGCACCAGGAGATCAATGCCAGCACGACCGAGGCGCTCGAATGCGTGCTCTGCCGCAGCGATGGCGAGGCGGTGGCGGTCAATCTCGACATCGAACCGGCTGAGAAGCCCGAGTCGGTGCTGTGGGTCGACCCGACCCACCCGCACGGCGGCGTCTGATCAAGGCCCCCCGGCTTCTCACTTCGCTTCGCGGCGTGTAGTTCGCCACCCCCCGAGAGGGAGGCGCGGCCCACCTTGGGGCGGCCCGGCGGCGGCCGCACGACAAAAGCCACAAAGCGAGAAAACGTAGACACGCACGGACATCGGGCACGGCTTATGCTGTATCCGAGTGTTCGAAGTTGGAGGTGTCCCATGGATTCCCGCATGTCCCGCGATCTGGTTCCCGCGTGCTCGTCCTTCCAGCTGCCGGTGGCCCGGCTGCGCAGCGTGTTCCGCACGCACGACGTCGAGCGCAAGCTCGCCAAGCTCCCTGAACGCGACCACGAGCATCTTCGAACCACTTACGAGCGCATGCTCGAACGCGGCCCCGAACGCTTCCAGGTCAAGCCCAGCGGCATCCCCGAGATGGCCGCGCTCTACGCCCAGTTGCCCAACTTCACCGAAGTGCTCGACGACGTGCGCCGCCATGTCGCGCTCGCCCAGGACAGCCGCGACGGGCTCGAAGTCACGCCGATGCTGCTGCTCGGGCCGCCCGGCATCGGCAAGACCCACTTCGCGAAGAAGCTGGCCGAACTGCTGGGCACCGGCATGTCGCTGGTGCCGATGAGCTCCATGACCGCCGGCTGGCTGCTCTCCGGCGCGTCGTCCCAGTGGAAGGGCTCAAAGCCGGGCAAGGTGTTCGAGGCACTGGTCGACGGGCAGTACGCCAACCCGGTGATGGTGGTCGACGAGATCGACAAGGCCGGCGCCGACGCCCAGTACGACCCGCTGGGCGCGCTCTACAACCTGCTCGAGCACGACACGGCCCATGCCTTCGTCGACGAGTTCGCAGAAGTGCCGATCGACGCCAGCCAGGTGATCTGGATCACGACGGCGAACGACGTGCGCGGCATCCCCGAGCCCATCCTCAACCGCATGAACGTGTTCGAGGTCGATGCACCCTCGCCCGAGGCGGCGCGGCAGATCGCGCGCCAGCTCTATGCCTCGATCCGCAAGGAGCACGACTGGGGCCGGCTCGTGGCCGACGAGCCTTCGGGCGACGTGCTCGACCACCTGGCCGCGCTCGCACCGCGCGAGATGCGCCGCGCACTCATGACCGGCTTCGGCAATGCGCGCCTGGCCGGCCGCGACGAGGTGCATATCGACGACTTGCCGCGCGCCAGCACGGGCCGCAGCCGGATCGGCTTCGTCCAATAGGCCCTCGGGTCATGGCACCATGGCGGTCCTCGTCGACCGAACCATGATCCTGTGACACTGACCCAAAGCCTGCTCGTCATCGTCGCACTGATTGCGACAAGCGCTTTCTTTTCCCTGGCCGAGATCTCGCTGGCCGCCTCGCGCCGCTTGCGCCTGCGCCAGATGGCCGACGACGGCGACGTGCGCGCCGAGCGGGTGATGCGCATCCAGGAGCAGCCCGGTCACTACTTCACCGTGGTCCAGATCGGGCTCAACGCGGTCGCGATCCTCGGCGGCGTGGTTGGCGAAGGCTCGCTGAGCCCGTACTTCGCGCGGCTGTTCGAGCTGTGGCTCGGCGCCGAGGCTGCGCGGACCGCGGCCTTCCTGGCCTCCTTCGTCACGATCATCGCGGTGTTCCTGGTGTTCGCCGACCTGTTTCCCAAGCGGCTGGGCATGAGCGATCCGGAACGGCTCGCGGTGCGCATGGTCGGGCCGATGCAGGTGCTCATCACCACCTTCAAGCCGCTGGTCTGGCTGTTCACGCACTGCACCGACCTGCTCTTCAAGCTCCTGCGCATGCCGATGCAGCGCGACGACAAGATTACCTCAGCCGACATCCTTGCGATGACCGAGGCCGGGGCGCGCGCCGGCGTGCTCGCGGTGCGCGAGCAGCAGGTGATCGCCAACGTGTTCGAGCTCGACACGCGGCTGGTCAGCAGCGTGATGACCTCGCGCGACCGCATCGCCTGGTTTTTGAAGGACGACCCCGAGGCGGTGCTGCGCGCGCGCATCGTGGCCGAGCCTTTCTCGGCCTATCCGGTGTGCGAGAGCGACATCGACCACGTGCTGGGCTATGTCGACGCGAAGGACATGTTCCAGCGCGTGCTGAGCGGCCAACCGCTCTCCTTCGACCAGGGTCTGCCGCTGCACAAGGCGCTGGTCATCCCCGACCGGCTGTCGCTGACCGAGGTGCTCGAGCAGTTCCAGCAGGCCCACGAGGACTTCGCGATCATCGTCAACGAATACAGCCTGGTGGTCGGCGTGATCACGCTCAACGATGTGATGAGCACGGTGATGGGCGACCTGGTCGGGCCGCAGGACGAAGAGCAGCAGATCGTCAAGCGCGACGAGAACTCGTGGCTGATCGACGGCGTGACGCCGATCCAGGACGTGCAGCGCGCGCTCGACATCGACGCGCTGCCGCACGCCGACGAGTACGAAACGCTGGCGGGTTTCCTGATGGTGATGCTGCGCCGCGTGCCCAAGCGCACCGACAGCGTGAGCTGGAGCGGCTACACCTTCGAGGTGATGGACGTCGACAGCCACCGCATCGACCAGGTGATGGTCACCCGCGCCGGTGCCGGCGCGACGGCCTCAGGCTGAGGCCGAGTCCGAACGACGGTCGTCGAAGGCCCAGAGCCGCTGGTTGGCGAACACCGCATTCGGGTACGGCGCCCTGCCCCGGCTGCCGTTGTAGCGGCCGAGCGTCATGAACAGGTCGCCGGCTTCGCGGTCGAGGTAATGGCGCAGGATCACGCAGCCGAAGCGCAGATTGGTCTGCATGTGGAACAGCTTGGCCGGGTCGCTGTCGCCGATCACGCGGGTCCAGAAGGGCATGACCTGCATGTAGCCGCGCGCGCCGGCGCTGGAGACCGCGTACTTGCGGAAATTGCTCTCGACCTGGACCAGGCCCAGCACCAGGCTGACGTCGAGGCCGGCGCGGCGCGATTCGTACCAGACGGTCTGCAGAAACTCCTTGCGCGTCGGCCAGTCGACCAGCTTCTTCTTGAGGCGCTCGCTCATGGCGCCGAGCCAGCGCAGGTAGGCGAGCCGCGCCTCGGTGTTGCTGAACTCGGGGATCGGCGGCGCCTTGTTGTGGATGGCCGAACTGAGCGCGGTGCGCACCGAGTCGATCAGGGGTTCTTCGATCTGCGCACCCGCCAGCGCGGGGCGCGGCAGCACCAGCGACAGGGTTCCGGCGGCGGCGCCGCTCAGGTACGCGCGGCGCGACAAGCTCATGCTGCGAGCTTGCCTTTGATGAATTCCGCAATGCCGGCCACGGGCACCTTGGTCGCGGCGGTATCGCGGCGGTGCTGGTATTCGAGCTGGCCTTCTTTCAAGCCGCGGTCGGAAATGACCACGCGGTGCGGCACACCGATCAGCTCCCAGTCGGCGAACATCGCGCCGGGGCGCTCGCCGCGGTCGTCGAGCAGAACGTCGACGCCGGCCGCGAGCAGTTGCTCGTAGAGCGCTTCGGCCGCCGTCTTGACCTCCGCGCTGCGATCCATGCCGATCGGGCAGACCACCACGGTGAAGGGGGCGATGGCGTCGGGCCAGATGATCCCGCGCTCATCGTTGTTCTGCTCGATGGCCGCCGCAGGAAGGCGCGTGATGCCGATGCCGTAGCAGCCCATCTCGAGGTACTGCGGCTTGCCGGCCTCGTCGAGGAAGGTGGCGTTCATCGGCTTGCTGTACTTGGTGCCGAGCACGAACACGTGGCCGACCTCGATGCCGCGCTCGATCGCGAGCACGCCTTTGCCGTCGGGCGAGGCGTCGCCGGCGACCACGTTGCGGATGTCGGCCACCACGTCGGGCTCGGGCAGGTCGCGGCCCCAGTTGACGCCGGTCATGTGGAAGTCGACCTCGTTGGCGCCGGTGATCCAGTCGGCCATGACCGCAACGTCGCGGTCGGCGACGATCTTCACCGGCTGCTTCAGCGCGAGCGGGCCGAGGTAGCCCGGCTTGCAGCCGAAGTGGTCTTCGATCTCGGCGTTCGTCGCAAAGCGGAAGCCCTTGTCCAGGCCCGGCACCTTGCTCACCTTGATCTCGTTCATGTCGTGGTCGCCGCGCACCAGCAGCAGCCAGACCTGGGAGCCCTTGGGATTGCCGTCGGCATCGACGGTGTCGGTGGCGAGCACCAGCGACTTGACGGTGGTCGCAAGCGGCACACCCAGCAGCAGGGCCACGTCCTCGCAGGTGCTCTTGCCCGGCGTGGGCGTCTTGGCAAGCGGCTCGGTCGCCGGACCGCGCGGCACGGTGGGCGCGAGCGCCTCGGCCTTCTCCATGTTGGCCGCGTAGTCGCTGTCGGGGCAATAGACGATCGCGTCCTCGCCGGTCGCCGCGATGACCTGGAACTCCTGGCTCACGTCGCCGCCGATCGCGCCGCTGTCGGCAGCGACGGCACGGTAGCGCAGGCCGAAGCGGTCGAATATCTTGCGGTAGGCGTCGGCCATCATCTGGTAGCTGGCCTTCGCGCCCTCGAGGTCGCGGTCGAAGCTGTAGGCATCCTTCATGACGAACTCGCGCCCGCGCATCAGTCCGAAGCGCGGCCGGCGCTCGTCGCGGAACTTGGTCTGGATCTGGTAGAAGTTTTTCGGCAGCTGTTTGTAGCTGCGGATCTCCTGCCGCGCAATGTCGGTCACGACCTCTTCGCTGGTCGGCTGCACGACGAAGCCGCGCTCATGGCGGTCCTTGATGCGCAGCAGCTCAGGCCCGTAGCCCTGGAAGCGGCCGCTCTCTTCCCAGAGCTCAGCCGGCTGCACCACCGGCATCGCGAGTTCGACGGCACCGGCGCGGTTCATCTCCTCGCGAACGATCGCCTCGACCTTGCGGATCACGCGCAGGCCCATCGGCATGTAGGTGTAGATGCCCGTGCCGAGCTTCTTGATCATGCCGGCGCGCATCATGAGTCGGTGGCTCGCGACCTCGGCATCGGCCGGCGCTTCCTTGAGGGTGGAAATAAAGAATCGGGAAGCTTTCATCGGTCGCGAGAGAGGGTTCCAGGTACAGGGGCAAGGGCGAGCCACGAGAGGGCTCGGAACCGGTCGCTTGCCGAGTGCAACCCGGCATGCATAATCGACTCAGTTCAAAAAATTGGGGTTTGATTATGCTCGACCGGGACGGCTTCAGGCCCAACGTCGGCATCATCTTGCTCAACCAGAGAAACCAGGTTTTCTGGGGCAAACGCATCCGCACCCATTCCTGGCAGTTCCCGCAAGGCGGCATCGATCGCGGCGAGAGCCCCGAACAGGCCATGTTCCGGGAACTGCACGAGGAGGTGGGTCTCCAGCCGGAGCATGTGCGCATCGTGGCCCGTACCCGCGACTGGTTGCGCTACGAGGTGCCGGATCGGTTCATCCGCCGTGACGCACGGGGCCACTACAAGGGCCAGAAGCAGATCTGGTATTTGCTGCAGCTGATCGGCCACGACTGGGATCTCAACCTTCGCGCCACCGACCATCCGGAGTTCGACGCCTGGCGCTGGCATGACTACTGGGTCCCGCTGGACGTGGTGGTCGAATTCAAGCGCGGCGTCTATGAAATGGCGCTGACCGAACTCGCACGCTACCTGCCTCGTCAGGATTTCCGCAACCGCTTCCTGCGCAGCAATGTGCGCGCTCGTGAATTCGAGCGCCACCCGCCCGCTGCAGGCCATGAACCCATCTTCGAACTGCCTCCCGGGGCGAGTTTCGACCCGAATCCCAATGCCCCTCATCCAGCGCCCGACCCAACCGATCCTCTTCATGTGCCGCGCTAGGCACGTTCTTGCCTTCACCTTCGCCTGCGTGCTCGCCGCATGCGGCTCGGGCCCACGGGATACCGACAATCCGGACTGGGCGCAAGCCGGCATGCCGCCGCTGCCGAAAGTGACGGCCCAGGCGGACGAATGGAAGGAAGGCGAAGTGCCGCCGCCTCCCGCTTTCGACGAGAGGCGGCTGCTCCCGATCGAGATGCCGCCGTACCTGAGCCTCAAGTACGGCGTCGATCCCGGCACCATCACGCTGGGGAGCGACGGCACGGTGCGTTATGTGATCGTGGCCAGCAACAAGGCCGGCGGTGCCACCAACGCCTTCTACGAAGGCGTGCGCTGCGCGACCGAGGAAGTGAAGCAATACGCCCGCTTCAACCAGGGTGCCTGGCATCACGTGACCAATCCGGAGTGGAGGCGCATCGACGAACGCAACTCGCGCTATGCCAAGGAACTGTCTGCGCAGGGCCTGTGCCGCGGCCACGCGCCGCGCGCATCCGTGGGCGAGATGGTCCAGCAGATGAAGAATCCGCTGCGCGAGCTCCGGTGAAGCCTCAGCGGCCGCCGGGCATCAGGACCATGTTGTCCCGGTGCACCATTTCCGGCTCCGCGACATAGCCCAGCAGTCGCTCGAATTCGGCGGAAGGCTTGCGGCACAGCAGCCTGGCCTCGGCGCTTGAGTAGTTCGCCAGCCCGCGAGCGAGTTCGACGCCTTGCGCGTCCCGCACGGCGATCACGTCGCCGCGTGAGAACTCGCCCTCGACGCTGGTCATGCCGATCGGCAGCAGGCTCTTGCCCTCGCCTCGTACCTTGGCGGCGGCACCGGCATCCACCGTGACCGCGCCGCGCAACTGCAGGTGGTCGGCCATCCAGCGCTTGCGCGCCTGGTGCTTGGCGGTCTGCGCCAGCAGCAGCGTGCCGATCGGTTCGCCGCGCGCAAGGCGCAGCAATGCATCTGGCTCGCGGCCCCAAGCGATCACCGTCGAGGCGCCGGAGCCCGCGGCGCGCTTGGCCGCCAGGATCTTCGTGATCATGCCGCCGCGGCCGATGCTGCTGCCCGCGCCGCCGGCCATGGCTTCGAGCGCGGGATCGCCGGCCGCCGCCTCGTGCACGAAGCGGGCGTCGGGGTCCTTGCGCGGATCGGCGGTGTAGAGGCCCTTCTGGTCGGTCAGGATCACCAGCGCGTCGGCTTCCACAAGGTTGGCGACCAGCGCCCCCAGCGTGTCGTTGTCGCCGAACTTGATCTCGTCGTTAACCACCGTGTCGTTCTCGTTGATGACCGGCACCACGCCGAGAGCGAGCAGGGTCACCAGCGTCGAGCGCGCATTCAGGTAGCGTTCGCGGTCGGCCAGGTCGGCGTGCGTCAGCAGCACCTGTGCGCTGCCCATGCCGTTCTCGCGCAGCTTGGTCTCGTAGATCTGCGCCAGGCCCATCTGCCCGACCGCTGCGGCAGCCTGCAGTTCGTGGATCTCGTGCGGGCGCGTGCGCCAGCCGAGCCGCTTCATGCCTTCGGCGATGGCGCCGCTCGACACCATCACGACCTCGCGGCCGTCGCGCACCAGTGTCGCGAGCTGCCGGCACCATTCGCCGATGGCGTTTTCATCCAGGCCCCGGCCCTCGTTGGTGACAAGGCTGGAGCCCACCTTGACGACGATGCGGCGCGCGTCGCGCAGGGCGGTGGAACCGGTGGTCGAGCTTGAAGTCATGTCAGGCAAAGCGCGGATCGATCTCCGTCGGCGGCTGCTCGGCCACCTGCTGCGCCTTGACGTGCTGGTAGATCGCCTGCACCAATGGCTCGCAGCCTTCGCGCGTGAGCGCGGAGATCTCGAAGACCGGACCCTTGAAGCGCAGCCGCTTGACGAAGTCTTTCACTCGCGCGGCACGCTCGTCGTCCGGCACCATGTCGAGCTTGTTCAGCACCAGCCAGCGCGGCTTTTCGTACAACGCCGCGTCGTATTTCTTGAGCTCGCCGACGATCGACTTGGCCTGCACGACCGGATCGGCGTCGTCGAAGGGCGCGATGTCGACCACGTGCAGCAGCAGCCGGGTGCGCTGCAGGTGGCGCAGGAACAGATGGCCGAGGCCGGCCCCCTCGGAGGCGCCCTCGATGAGGCCCGGGAGATCGGCGACGACAAAACTCTGCTCCGGACCGACGCGCACCACGCCGAGGTTCGGATGCAGCGTGGTGAAGGGGTAGTCGGCGATGCGCGGGCGCGCATTGGAAATCGCGCTGATGAGCGTGGACTTGCCGGCGTTCGGCATGCCCAGCAGGCCCACGTCGGCCAGTACCTTCAGTTCGAGCTTGAGACTCTTCTTCTCGCCGGGCCAGCCGGGTGTCTTCTGGCGCGGTGCACGGTTGATGGCGCTCTTGAAGCGCATGTTGCCGAAACCGCCATCGCCACCCTTGGCGATCGTAATCACCTCGCCCGGCGTCAGCAGTTCGTACAGCACCTCGCCAGTTTCGGCGTCGGTGATGATGGTGCCAACCGGCATCTTGAGCGTGATGTCGTCGCCGGCGGCGCCGAACATGTCGGAGCCCATGCCGTGCTGCCCGCGCTTGGCATCGTGGCGGCGCGAAAAGCGGAAATCCACCAGGGTGTTCAGGCTCGGATCGGCCACGGCGAACACATGGCCGCCGCGCCCGCCGTCGCCGCCGTTCGGGCCGCCGAACTCCTTGTACTTCTCATGCCGGAACGACACGCAGCCGTTGCCGCCATCGCCGGCGGCGATGTCGATGAAGGCTTCGTCCACGAACTTCATGAGATGTCCAGTTTACAAATGAAGAAGCCCCGGCAAAGCGGGGCTTCGAGCAGATCGAAGTGACTGGCTTACGCCGGGGTCACGTTGACCGTGTGCTTGTTGAGCGCGCCCTTGGTGCCGAAGGACACATGGCCGTCGACCAGGGCGAACAGCGTGTGGTCCTTGCCCACGCCGACGTTGACGCCGGGGTGGAACTGGGTGCCGCGCTGGCGCACGATGATCGAACCGGCGCTGATCAGTTCGCCGCCAAAGGCCTTCACGCCGAGCATTTTGGGCTTGGAATCGCGCCCGTTTCGCGTTGAGCCGCCGCCTTTTTTCTGTGCCATGGTGTTCGCTCCTTAGCCGGCGATCGCACCGATTTGCAGCTCGGTGAACTGCTGGCGATGGCCTTGACGTTTCTGATAGTGCTTGCGACGGCGCATCTTGAAGATGCGAACCTTGTCGTGCTTGCCGTGCGACAGCACAGTGGCTGTCACAGATGCGCCGGACACCAGGGGCGTACCGACCTTGATTGCGCTGCCGTCGCCGACTGCGAGCACTTGGTCGATCACGATTTCCTGGCCTACGTCCGCAGCAATCTGTTCTACTTTAATTTTCTCGCCGGAAGCAACGCGATATTGCTTGCCACCGGTTTTTATGACCGCGTACATGTGGACCTCTTGGAATAAGATGGTTCTACGGCGAATTCCGCAGAGCCCAAGATTCTAGCATGGAGGGCACCTGCCGGCATAGAGCGACGCCGCGCCGCATCGTCCGGGTACCCGGCTCCCTATAATCTGCGCCTTCCGGCCCTGCGCCATCGTCGTCCCTCACGCAGCGCACAAAGCGCCCCTGCCTTGTCAGTCCCCCCCGCCGACTCCTCCCCCGCTGCCGCCGTACTCAGCCTGATTGCAGAGGACATGGCTGGGGTCGATCTCGTGATCGCCCGCCGCCTCAATACCGGCGTCCCGCTGGTGCGTCAAGTCTCCAAGTACATCATCTCGGCCGGCGGCAAGAGGCTGCGCCCCGCGCTGCTGCTGCTCATGGCCGGCGCTTTGGGCTATCGCGGAGAACAGCGCTTCAACCTGGCCGCCGTGGTCGAATTCATCCACACCGCGACCTTGCTGCACGACGACGTCGTCGACGAATCGACGCTTCGGCGCGGCCGCCCGACAGCCAACGAGTCCTTCGGCAATCCCGCCAGCGTGCTGGTCGGCGACTTCCTCTACTCTCGCGCATTCCAGATGATGTTGGATGCCAACAACGTCCGGGTCATGGAAATCCTGGCCGAGGCGACCAACGTGATTGCCGAGGGGGAGGTGCTGCAGCTCATGAACATGCACGACGCCTCGCTCGATGAGGAGGCCTACCTTCGGGTGATCCGTTCGAAAACGGCCAAGCTGTTCGAAGCCAGCACCCGGCTCGCCGCGGTATTGGCGGACGCGACGCCGGAGGTGGAAGAAGCATGTGCCGCCTACGGGCAGGCGCTGGGCACCGCCTTCCAGGTGATCGACGACGTGCTCGACTACGCAGGCGATGCGAACGAGACCGGCAAGAACGTCGGCGACGATTTGCGCGAAGGCAAGACGACCCTGCCGCTGATTCTGGCCATGCAGCGCGGCACCCCGGCGCAGCGCGAGCTCATTCGCACTGCCATCGAGGCGGGCGATACGGCGCAACTGCCGCAGATCGTCGCCATCGTGCGAGAGACGGGTGCGTTGGACGCTACGCGGGCAGCAGCAGCGGCCGAAGCGCAACGCGCGATGGATGCGCTTGCCGGCTTTCCCGCGAATTCGCACTCTGCCGGTTTGCTACAATTGGCGGCTCAGTTGCTTGAGCGACGCGCCTAGACACCTCACGACAGTGGGCACCCGGGACGATTCTTTTTCTTGCAACCATCGGGGTGTAGCTTAGCCTGGTAGAGCGCTACGTTCGGGACGTAGAGGCCGGAGGTTCGAATCCTCTCACCCCGACCAGCCTTTTCGGCTGTAAATGCAAAATGCTCCGCGGTCTGTTGCTGCGAAGCGATTTACAGCCCTTGGGGGATCAGCGATGATCGTGAAGCAATTTTTCACGTCTTGTTACATTCGTTGAATGGCCGCTGCTGAACCCCTCGTCAAAGAAAACTCGTCGATCGCCCTGCCGGGACTCGCGCGGGCCTTGATATCGGCCGGCAAACTGCCGGCAAAAACAGCAGAAGACATCTATCAGAAGTCGCTCAGTGGGCGGACCAGCTTCATCGCGGAGCTGACCGGCACGGGCGCCGTCTCGGCCGCCGACCTCGCGCACACCTTGTCGAGCGCCTTCGGTGCGCCTCTGCTCGACCTCGATGCGATCGATCCGCAGCGCCTTCCCAAGGACCTGCTCGACCCCAAGCTGTGCCAAGCCTATCGGGTTGTCGTCCTGAGCAAGCGCAACAATCGTCTCATTGTTGCAACAGCCGACCCTTCGGACCAGCAGGCGGCCGAAAAAATCAAGTTCGCGTCCCAGATGGGCGTGGACTGGGTCATCGCGGAGTACGACAAGCTCTCGCGCATGATCGAGGCGGCTGCAGTGAGCGCCTCCGAAACCATCGACAGCATCGTCGGCGCCGAGTTCGAATTCGACGAAGTTTCGGCGGATACCTCGAGCGACAACAACGACCCGGCGGTGGCCGAGGTCGAAGACGCGCCGGTCGTTCGCTTTCTGCACAAGATGCTGCTCGATGCATTCAGCATGCGCGCGTCGGACATCCACTTCGAACCCTACGAGCATCAATATCGCGTGCGCTTCCGCGTCGACGGCGAACTGCGCGAAATCGCAAGTCCGCCCACGGTCATCAAGGACAAGCTGGCGTCGCGCATCAAGGTGATTTCGCGGCTGGACATCTCCGAAAAGCGGGTGCCGCAGGACGGCCGCATGAAGCTCAAGATCGGTCCCGACCGCGTGATCGATTTCCGCGTGAGCACCTTGCCTACCCTGTTCGGCGAAAAGATCGTCATTCGTATCCTCGATCCGAGCAGTGCACGCCTGGGCATCGACGCGCTGGGTTACGACGCAGACGAAAAGGAACGATTGCTCACTGCCATCGGGCGTCCCTACGGCATGGTGCTGGTCACGGGCCCGACCGGCTCCGGCAAGACGGTGTCGCTCTACACCTGCCTGAACCTGCTCAACAAGGCCGGCGTCAACATCGCCACGGCGGAGGACCCGTCGGAAATCAACCTGCCCGGCGTGAACCAGGTCAACGTCAACGAAAAGGCGGGGCTGACCTTTGCGACTGCGCTGCGCGCCTTCCTGCGCCAGGATCCGGACATCATCATGGTCGGCGAAATTCGCGACCTCGAAACCGCCGACATCTCGATCAAGGCTGCGCAGACGGGCCACCTGGTCCTGTCGACCCTGCACACCAACGACGCGCCCACGACGCTCACGCGCATGCGCAACATGGGCATCGCGCCCTTCAACATCGCATCGAGCGTCATCCTGATCACCGCGCAACGGCTTGCGCGCCGCCTCTGCACGGTTTGCAAGGTGCCTGCCATGGATGTGCCGAAAGAAGCGCTGCTCGATGCCGGCTTCAAGGAAAGCGATGTGGACGGTACCTGGAAGCCCTACCGCCCGGTCGGCTGCTCGGCCTGCAATGGTGGCTACAAGGGGCGCGTTGGCATCTACCAGGTGATGCCGATCTCCGAAGAGATCCAGAAGATCATTCTGCGCGATGGCAGCGCACTCGATATCGCGAAGCAATCTGAAGCCGAAGGCGTGCGCTCGCTACGTCAATCGGGACTGAAGAAGGTCATGCAGGGCCTGACCTCACTTGAAGAAGTGCTCGCGGTCACCAACGAATAGCATTGAGAAGCGGAGCTCGAATGGCAACGGCAGCAGCAGCATCAACCCGAACCCTCAAGGAATTCGTCTTCGAGTGGGAAGGCAAGGATCGCAACGGCAAGGTGGTACGCGGCGAGGTCCGCGCTGCCGGCGAAAACCAGGTCCAGGCCGCGCTGCGGCGCCAGGGCGTGCTCGCGACGAAGATCAAGAAGCGGCGCATGCGCTCCGGCAAGGCCATCAAGCCGAAGGACATCGCCATCTTCACGCGCCAGCTGGCGACGATGATGAAGGCCGGCGTTCCCCTGTTGCAGGCCTTCGACATCGTGGGCCGCGGCAACGCGAATCCGAGCGTGGCCAAACTGCTCAACGACGTTCGCAGCGACGTGGAGACGGGTACCTCGCTGTCCGCTGCCTTCCGCAAGTTTCCGAAGTATTTCGACAATCTCTACTGCAACCTGGTCGAAGCCGGCGAAGCCGCGGGTATCCTGGAAGAACTGCTCGATCGCCTGGCCACCTACATGGAAAAGACCGAGGCGATCAAGTCGAAGATCAAGTCGGCGCTGATGTACCCGACCTCCGTGGTCGTCGTCGCGTTCGTCGTGGTGGCGATCATCATGATCTTCGTGATTCCGGCCTTCAAGCAGGTGTTCAGCTCCTTCGGCGCCGACCTGCCGGCCCCGACGCTGATCGTCATGGCCATCAGCGAATTCTTCGTCGCGTACTGGTGGCTGATCTTCGGCGTGATCGGCGGCGGCCTCTACTTCTTCATGCAGGCCTGGAAGCGCAACGAGCGCGTTCAACGGGTCATGGACCGGCTGCTGCTGCGCCTGCCGATCTTCGGCAGCCTGATCGACAAGTCCTGCGTCGCGCGCTGGACCCGCACCTTGGCCACCATGTTCGCCGCCGGCGTGCCATTGGTCGAGGCGCTCGACTCTGTCGGCGGCGCGTCCGGCAATACGGTGTACGCCGACGCCACGGCCAAGATCCAGCAGGAGGTCTCGACCGGCACCAGCCTGACGTCGGCCATGACCAACGCCAACTTGTTCCCCTCCATGGTCCTGCAGATGACCGCGATCGGCGAGGAGTCCGGGTCGATCGACCACATGCTGGGCAAGGCTGCCGATTTCTACGAATCGGAAGTCGACGACATGGTGGCCGGCCTCTCGAGCCTGATGGAGCCCATCATCATCGTGTTCCTCGGCGTGATCATCGGCGGCATCGTGGTCTCGATGTATCTGCCCATCTTCAAGCTCGGCCAGGTCGTCTGATGCTGGTTTCGCAGGGGGTGGACGCCGCATTGGCCGGCGTGCTGGGGTTGTTGATCGGTAGCTTCCTCAACGTCGTGATTTATCGCCTGCCGAAAATGCTGGAACGCCAATGGGCCGCCGAATGTGCGAGCCTCAACGGCGCGGAACCCGCTGCTGCAGAGTCCTTCAATCTGATGGTGCCGCATTCGCGCTGCCAGCAGTGCGGCCATGCGATCCGCTGGTACGAGAATGTGCCCGTGCTGAGCTACCTGTTTCTTCGCGGCAAATGCTCGGCGTGCAAGGCAGCGATCAGCCTGCGCTATCCGCTGGTCGAGCTGGCGACCGGCACCCTGTTCGCCTGGTGCGTGTGGCGCATGCCCGGCCAGTTCGGCGGCCTGGCCTGGTGCGGCTTCGCCGCAGCGCTGATCGCGCTCGCGCTGATCGACTGGGACACCACCCTCTTGCCCGACGACATCACGCTGCCCTTGCTCTGGGCCGGCCTGCTCGCAGCCCTCGCGGGTTTCACGGGCGTCAGCCTGGTCAATGCCGTCTGGGGCGCCGTGGCGGGCTATGTCTCGCTATGGGCGGTCTACTGGCTGTTCAAGCTGAGCACCGGCAAGGAAGGCATGGGTTACGGCGATTTCAAGCTGTTCGCCGCCTTCGGCGCGTGGTTCGGGTGGCAGGCGCTGGTGCCCATCATCCTGATGGCATCGGTGATCGGCGTGATCGTCGGCGTTGCGCTCAAGCTCAACAGCGGGCTGCGCGAAGGCGGCTACGTGCCCTTCGGCCCTTTCCTCGCAGGCGCGGGCTTCACAGCCATGCTCTTCGGTCCGGACGCGATCCTTCGCGTGGCCGGCCTCTGACAAGCAAAGGCGCGCGTGCCATGCGCATCGGACTGACCGGCGGCATCGGCAGCGGAAAGAGCACCGTCGCGTCCATGCTGGTCATCGCCGGCGCCACGCTGATCGACACCGACGCCATTGCACGCGCGATCGCCCAGCCGCAAGGGGCGGCCATGCCTGCGATCGAAGCCGAATTCGGCCGTGCGGTCATCGCCATGGATGGCGGCCTGGACCGGGCACGCATGCGGGAGTTGGTGTTTGCCGACGCGGACGCCAGAAAACGGCTCGAAGCGATCCTGCATCCCCTGATTGGCGTGGAATGCGAGCGTCAGGCGGCGGCCGCGGGCGGGCAACTGATCGTCTTCGATGTGCCGCTGCTGGTCGAATCGAAGCGTTGGCGCGCCCTCGTCGATCGCGTGCTGGTCGTCGACGCGACCGAAGAAACCCAGGTGCAGCGCGTGGTGGCGCGTTCGCGCTGGACGCCCGAAGCCGTTCGCGCCGTGATCGCTCAGCAGACCGACCGCGTGGAGCGCCGCGCCGCGGCGGACGCGGTGATCTTCAACGAGAAAATGTCGCTGGCGGAACTCTCCGCCGACGTCCGAAATCTGTGGGAACGGTGGACCGGCGCAGGCACGCGATAATCCCGGGCTGACTGCCGCCACACGCGCGAGACAACAACAAGGCGGCGCGCTCGAATGGGCCATGCGACGCAGCCCTCCCCAAGATGCTTTTCAATTCGTACGCATTCATCTTTCTCTATTTCCCGATAGTTCTTGTCGGGTTCTTCCTGATCGGAAAGCGCAACGCGCGTGCGGCCGCCGGCTTTCTTGCGCTCGCATCGCTGTTCTTCTATGGCTGGTGGAGCGTCAAGGCCTTGCCGCTGCTGGTGGGCTCGATCTGCGTCAACTACTGGTTTGGGCTGCGCCTCACGCCGAGCCCCGAACGCGACGACCGTCAGCGCAAGCGCATGCTGATCGCTGCGCTCGTCGTCAACCTCGGCGTGCTGGCGGTCTTCAAGTACGCCAACTTCTTCGTTTCGAACGTGAACGAGGGGCTGGCTGCCGCAGAACTGGCGCCGATTCCGCTGCTCCATATCGCACTGCCGATCGGGATTTCGTTCTATACCTTCACGCAAATTGCCTTCCTGGTCGACTGCTGGCAGGGCAAGGTTCACGAGCGCAGCTTCATTCACTATTTGCTGTTCGTCACCTACTTCCCGCATCTGATCGCGGGTCCTGTGCTGCATCACGCGCAGATGATGCCGCAGTTCGCCAACCCGGCCATCTACCGGATCGATGCAAACAAGCTCGCACTCGGCATTGCGATCTTCAGCTTCGGTCTCGCGAAGAAGCTGCTGATCGGCGACAAGATGGGGCAGTACGCCGACCTGATGTTCAACGGCGTGCACAACGGCATCGCGCCCTCGCTCTACACGGCATGGTTCGGTGTGCTGGCCTACACGCTGCAGATCTACTTCGACTTCTCGGGCTATTCGGACATGGCGGTCGGGCTGTCCTTGTGCCTGGGCGTGCAGTTGCCGCTCAATTTCCGATCGCCCTACAAATCGACCAACATCATCGAGTTCTGGCGGCGCTGGCACATTTCGCTGTCGACTTTCCTGCGCGACTATCTGTATGTGCCGCTGGGCGGCAACCGCAAGGGCGAGGCGCGCCGCTACCTCAATCTGTTTCTCACCATGCTGCTCGGCGGCCTCTGGCATGGCGCGGCGTGGACCTTCGTGATCTGGGGCGCGTTGCACGGCGCATTCCTGATGATCAATCATCTGTGGAACGCCAAGGTGCAGCGCAGCGCCACGCCGAGCCGCGTGGGGCGCGTGGCCGGCTGGCTGCTGACCTTCCTGTGCGTGATGATCGCCTGGGTCGTGTTCCGCGCCGAGAGCGTCGCCACGGCGCTCGAAATCTACAAGGGCATGCTCGGCATGCACGGGATGCCGCCGAGCGCATTCGGCGAGTTCGCGGTTCCATACCGCAAGCCCGAGTTCTTCCAGACCTTGCTGCTCGGCCTGTTCATCTGCCTGGCATTGCCTCCTACGATCGCGCTGGAGCGCTGGGTGCCTGGTCCGATCGCGCTGGCAGGGCGTCCGCGCTCGATGCGGATGGTCACGGCACTGATCGCCGCTTTCGTGGTCGTGCTGTTCGGCATGTGCGTGTCCCAACTGGGTGTCTACAGCCCCTTCCTTTATTTCCAGTTCTGACATGACCCCAGCGAAACTCTGGCTGCGGATCTTTTTCGCGGGCTTTGCGGTGATCGTGGCCCTGCTGCTGGTCACGCTGTTCACGCCGGTTCCCTACGGCGACCTGTCGCGCATCGGGCGCGTATCCGATCATGAATTCGGGTGGCGCAAACCGCCGCCTCCTCTTCCGTTCGAGTCCATGCGCGCCGTCTCGATGGACCAGGCCGACATCCTCGTCATCGGCGACAGTTTCTCGATGACCTTGACATGGCAGAGCACACTGGTGAAGGCCGGCTACCGCGTCACGACGATCTACTGGGGACAACTTCCCTTCATCTGCAAGAATTTCAGCCAATGGGTCGAGGACAACGGTTTCCGCGGCAAGCTGATCGTGATCGAGAGCATCGAGCGCCTGCTCGCCGAGCGCCTCGACGACAGCGAGAAGTGCGGCGCGATGTCGAAGAAGCCCCTGTCGATCAAGAAGGAGCCCTTCGCGCAACCCATCACCGAGGTTCCGGGCTTCGAACTCAATACCAGCGCCAAGCTGACCACCGGCCTGAACACCTATCGCAACACGAAACGCGCCATCGCATCGCCCGACGTCCAGTTCGGAGAGCGCGCGCGGGTGCGCACCGTGCCCGACGGCTGCACCTATTTCAGCAACAGGCTGTGCGACAAGGCGCTGTTCTTTCCCGATGACACCACCGCAGCCGAGCTTTCCGAACGCACGGTCAGGCAAATGGAAGCGATCAGTCAGGCGCATCCGTCGCCGCCGGTCCTGTGGATGGTGATTCCGGACAAGACCACAACTTATGTGGAACCCCAGCACTCCGCCGCTTTCGTCGCCGCCCTCAACAAGACCAAACTCGGTCCCGACCTGTTCACCGCGGCGAGGGAGGCCCGTACGACCGTGCGCGACCTCTATTTCCCCAACGACACGCACCTGTCCATGCATGGTCAGCTGTGGGTCGGCGAGCTGATGCTCAAGGAGGTGCGCGAGCTCCTCTCTCCGGTCCGGCAGAACGCGCCGTAGGACGAATGCCAGTTCCCCTTCACTGCGGTGCGGCAGCGAGTCTTCGGGCTATCATCGTGCGACTGGAAGCCGACGCGTGATTCTGTACGAGTACCCCTTCAACGAGCGCATCCGGACCTACCTGCGGCTGGAGCACCTGTTTCGCCGCCTCGGCGAATTGGTGCCTGCCGATTCGGCGCTCTCCCATCACTACGCCCTCGTCACGATCTTCGAGATCATGGACGTGGCGGCGCGCGCCGATCTCAAGGCCGACGTGCTGCGGGACCTCGACAAGCACAAGAACGTCTTCAACAGCTACCGCGGCAACCCGGCCATCTCCGAAGCGGTGCTGGACCAGGTCGTCGGCAAGCTCGAAAGCAACTTCACCACGCTCAACACGGTGCCCGGCAAGGCCGGACAGGCATTGACCGAGAACGAGTGGCTGATGAGCATCCGCAGCCGCGCGGGCATTCCCGGCGGCACCTGCGAGTTCGACCTGCCGGCCTACTACGCCTGGCAGAACGGCAGGGCCCCCGACCGGCGCGCCGACCTGGAACGCTGGTCCTCCACGCTCGCGCCGCTGGCCGAATCGATCTACCTGCTGCTGAAGCTCTTGCGCGACGCCGACGTGCCCTACAAGGTCATGGCCGCTGGCGGCCAGTTCCAGCAGAACCTGCCTCAGGGCCGCAGCTTCCAGCTGCTGCGCCTGCGCATCGACCCGAAACTCGGACTCATTCCCGAGATCAGCGGCAACCGGCTCATGGTGTCGGTGCGGTTGATGCGACACGAAGCCGACGATCGCCTGCACCAGAGCACGGACGACACCCCCTTCGAGCTGACTCTCTGCGCATGATGGCCAAGGTCAATTCATCTGGCGAGCGCATCGTCCGGTGCCCGGCGTGCGGGAAGGACAGCGTCTACGCGCCCAGCAATCCGTACCGGCCCTTCTGCAGCGCGCGCTGCAAGGGCATCGACCTCGGCGCCTGGGCGAGCGAAGAATTCAGGATGCCGGCCGAGGCGCCGCCCGACGACGAGTCTTTCGGCGACCCCAAGGTTCAGCAGTGATCGTTGGCGAGGCCGCGCTCCTGCGCGAGCCAGCCAAGCACTGGCAGCGCACCCGGCAGCACCGGCGCCACATCGAGCGGCAACTGCTGCCAGCGCATCGCCTGGCCTTCGCGCATCTCGAACTCGCCCCGCCACGCCCGGACCTTGCACCAGTGCAGGCGCACCAGCGCGTGCGGATAGTCGTGTTCAGTGGTCTTCCAGACCTCGGCGCCGGCGATCGTGATGCCGAGCTCCTCGTGCAGTTCGCGCCGTAGCGCCTCTTCCACCGTCTCGCCCGTCTCGATCTTGCCGCCCGGAAACTCCCAGTAGCCCGCGTAAGGCTTGCCCTCGGGCCGGGTCGAAAGAAGCAGCGCGTCGTCCTCGCGGATGAGGATGCCGACCGCCACCTCGGTGTGTTTGCGCGTGTCCGTCATGGCCGGGTCAGCTGCGGCCCGCGTAGTCGCGCGCGAACTGGTAGGCCACGCGACCGCTGCGCGAACCGCGTTCGAGCGCCCAGACCAGGGCCTCGGCCCGAGCCGCCTCGATCGCCTTCGCATCGACGCCGAAGGACGACAGCCACTGCGCGACGATCGTCAGGTATTCGTTCTGGCTGAAGGGATAGAAGCTGACCCAGAGGCCGAAGCGCTCCGACAGCGAGATCTTTTCCTCGATCACCTCGCCGGGATGCACCTCGCCGTCTTCGGTGTGGGTGTAGCTCAGGTTGTCCTTCATGTATTCGGGCAGCAGGTGGCGCCGGTTGCTGGTCGCGTAGATCAGCACATTGGGCGTGGCCGCGGCGATCGAACCGTCGAGGATCGACTTGAGCGCCTTGTAGCCGGGCTCGCCCTCGTCGAAACTCAGGTCGTCGCTGAACACGATGAACTTCTCGGGCCGCTGCGAAACCACCTCGACGATGTCCGGCAGGTCCGTCAGCTCGGCCTTGTCGACTTCGATCAAGCGCAATCCCTGCGACGCATAGGCCTGCAGGCAGGCGCGGATCAGCGAAGACTTGCCGGTGCCGCGGGCCCCGGTCAACAGCACATTGTTGGCCGGCTTGCCCTCGACGAACTGACGCGTGTTGCGTTCGATCTTTTCCTTCTGGGCGTCGATTTCCTTGAGCGCATCCAAGGGTATCGAAGCCAGGTGGCGCACCGGTTCCAGCGTGCCGTGTCCCGAGCTGCGGCGGCGGTAGCGCCAGGCGATCGAGGCGTTCCAGTCGGCGGGCGCCGCCAGCGGCTGCGGAAGGATTGACTCGATGCGGCCGATCAGCTGTTCGGCGCGCTCGATCAGGCGTTCGAACTTCTCATTCATGACCTGTAGTCGGCATTGATGGAAACGTAGTCGTGGCTCAGGTCGCAGGTCCACACGGTATCGGCGGCGTCGCCGCGGCCGAGGCCGATGCGCACGGTGATCTCGCTCTGCTTCATCACCCGCTGGCCGTCTTCTTCGCGATAGCTCGGATTGCGTCCGCCATTGACGGCGACATGCACGTCGTCGAGGTGGAGATCGATGCCGGTCTGATCGAGGTCGGCGATGCCCGCATAGCCGACCGCCGCGAGGATGCGCCCGAGGTTGGGGTCGCTCGCGTAGAACGCGGTCTTGACCAGCGGCGAATGCGCTACCGCATAGGCCACCTGCCTGCATTCGGCGGCATCGCGCCCGCCTTCCACGCGGATGGTGATGAACTTGGTCGCGCCCTCGCCGTCGCGCACGATGGCCTGGGCCAGCTGTCGCGCGACGATCTGCATCGCTTCCGCCAACGCACGGCCTTCCACGGAATCGAGTGAGGAGATGGTGCCGTGCGCAGCCTTCTGCGTGGCGATCACCACGAAGGAATCGTTGGTCGAGGTGTCGCCGTCGATGGTCACGCGATTGAACGAAGCGTCGGCCAATGCCTTGGCCAGCGGCTGGATCAGCGACGGAGCGATCTTCGCATCGGTCGCCATGAAGCCGAGCATGGTCGCCATGTTCGGCCGGATCATGCCGGCGCCCTTGCTGATGCCGGTGACGGTGACCGTTGCGCCGCCGATCTGCACCTGCCGGCTGAAGGCCTTGGGCACGGTGTCGGTGGTCATGATGCCCTCGGCCGCGCGCGCCCAGTGGTCGGGCGCCGCGTCGGCCAGCGCGGCAGGCAGGCCGGCCTCGATGCGGTCGATCGGCAGCGGCTCCATGATCACGCCGGTGGAGAAGGGCAGGATCTGCTCGGGTGCCAGGTTCAGCTTGCGGGCCAACGCGATACAGGTCGCGCGCGTGCGCGCCAGGCCGTCCTCGCCGGTGCCGGCATTCGCATTGCCGGTGTTGATCAGCATCGCGCGAATGCCGAAGTCCCGGGCCAGGTGTTCGCGGCACACCTGCACGGGCGCTGCGCAGAAGCGGTTCTGCGTGAACACGCCGCCGACGGCGGCACCTTCGTCGATCAGCACCACCGTCAGGTCCTTGCGGTTGGCCTTGCGCACGCCCGCTTCGGCCACGCCGATGCGAATGCCGGGCACCGCATGCAGGGCGGCGGGGTCGGGAGCGGAGAGATTCACGGGCATGACGGCGTCCTGGTCGGTATCAGCTGAGTTTGCCGTGGCAGTGCTTGAATTTCTTTCCGCTGCCGCAGGGGCAGGGATCGTTGCGGCCGACGCGCGCGAAGGCGGCGGCGCCGGCGGGAAGGCCAGTGGCGATCGCCGCCAGGCGGCGCTGGCTTTCCTCGTCGACGCGGATCTCGACGTCGCCCGTCTCGGTCGGCGCGGTGTAGGTGATGTTGGCCAAGTTCTCGCCGCGGCTTTCCATCGCGTCGGCGGCCTGCTCCAGCTGCTCGCTCGACTGCACGCGCACCGTCATGAGCTGGCGCGTGACCTCGTTCTTCACCGAATCGAGCAGCTGGCCGAAGAGCTCGAAAGCCTCGCGCTTGTATTCCTGCTTGGGTTGCTTCTGAGCGTAGCCGCGCAGGTGGATGCCCTGGCGCAGGTAGTCCAGCGAAGCCAGGTGCTCGCGCCAGTGGGTGTCGATGCTTTGCAGCAGCACCATGCGCTCGAATTGGGTGAAGTTCTCCTGGCCTATCAGCGTCACCTTGGCGTTGAACGCTTCGTTGGCCGCGGCCACCACCTTCTCGACGATGTCCTCGTCGCCCACGGCACTCGAGGCCTCCACGTCCTTCTGCAGCGGGATGTCGATGCCCCACTCGTCGCTCAACGCCTTCTCGAGGCCGGCCAGGTCCCATTGCTCCTCGACCGATTCGGCCGGCACGTACTGGCGAACCAGGTCGGTGAAGCAGCCTTCGCGCAAGGCCTCGATCTGCGCCGTGAGATCGCCGGCGTCGAGGATGTCGTTGCGCTGCTGGTAGATCACCTTGCGCTGGTCGTTGGAGACGTCGTCGTACTCCAGCAGCTGCTTGCGGATGTCGAAGTTGCGGGCCTCGACCTTGCGCTGCGCGCTCTCGATGCTTCGCGTGACGATGCCGGCTTCGATGGCCTCGCCGTCCGGCATCTTGAGGCGGTCCATGATCGCCTTGACGCGGTCGCCTGCGAAGATGCGCATCAGCGGATCGTCCAGGCTCAGGTAGAAGCGCGAAGAGCCCGGGTCGCCCTGCCGGCCCGAGCGGCCGCGCAGCTGGTTGTCGATGCGCCGCGACTCGTGCCGCTCGGTGGCGATGATGCGCAGGCCGCCGACCGACTTCACGAACTCATGGTCCTTGTCCCACTCAGTGCGCAGGCGTGCGATCTCGGCCGCCTTAGCCGAAGGATCGAGCGCCTCGTCGGCCTCCACCGCCTCGATCGCCTTCTCGACGTTGCCGCCGAGCACGATGTCGGTACCGCGACCCGCCATGTTGGTCGCGATCGTGATCATCTTGGTCCGGCCCGCCTGCGCGACGATCTCGGCCTCGCGCGCATGCTGCTTGGCGTTGAGCACCTGGTGCGGCAGGTCGACCTTGGCGAGCAGGCCGTCGATGATTTCGGAGTTCTCGATCGAGGAGGTCCCCACCAGCACCGGCTGGCCGCGCTCGTAGCACTCGCGGATGTCCTCGATGGCCGCGTCGTACTTCTCGCGCGTGGTCTTGTAGACGCGATCCAGCTGGTCTTCGCGCCGGCTCGGGCGGTTCGGCGGAATGATCGTGGTCTCCAGGCCGTAGATCTCCTGGAATTCGTAGGCCTCGGTGTCGGCCGTGCCCGTCATGCCCGCCAGCTTGCCGTACAGGCGGAAATAGTTCTGGAAGGTGATCGAGGCGAGCGTCTGGTTCTCGGCCTGGATCTCGACGCCTTCCTTGGCTTCGACGGCCTGGTGCAGGCCGTCGCTCCAGCGCCGGCCGGTCATCAGGCGGCCGGTGAACTCGTCGACGATCACCACCTCGCCTTGCTGCACCACATAGTGCTGGTCGCGGTGATAGAGATGCCGCGCACGCAACGCGGCATTGAGGTGATGCATCAGCGTGATGTTGGCCGGATCGTAGAGCGAAGCGCCCTCGGGCAGCAGCTTGAATTCGGAGAGGATCTGCTCCGCCTTCTCGTGGCCGTCTTCGGTCATGAAGACCTGGTGCGTCTTCTCGTCGACCGTGAAGTCGCCCGGCTTCGTGACGCCCTCGCCGGTGCGCGGATCGGCTTCACCCTCTTGCTTGGTCAAGAGCGGCACGACCTTGTTGATCGCGAGATACAGCTCGGTGTGGTCCTCGGCCTGGCCGCTGATGATGAGCGGCGTGCGTGCCTCGTCGATCAGGATCGAGTCCACCTCGTCGACGATGGCGTAGTTCAGCCCGCGCTGCACCCGGTCCTGCGTCTCGTAGACCATGTTGTCGCGCAGGTAGTCGAAGCCGTACTCGTTGTTGGTGCCGTAGGTGATGTCGCTGCCGTAGGCCTGCTGCTTCTCCTCGCGCGGCATCTGCGGCAGGTTGATGCCGACCGTGAGCCCGAGGAAGTTGTAGAGGCGGCCCATCCAGCGGGCGTCGCGATTGGCGAGGTAGTCGTTCACCGTCACCACGTGCACGCCCTTGCCGGTCAGCGCATTCAGATACACCGGCAGCGTGGCGGTAAGCGTCTTGCCCTCCCCGGTGCGCATTTCGGAGATCTTGCCGTTGTGAAGCGCCATGCCGCCGAGCAGCTGCACGTCGAAGTGGCGCATCTTCATGACGCGCTTGGAGCCTTCGCGCACCGTCGCAAAAGCCTCGGGCAGCAGGTCGTCCAGCGTCTCGCCGCGCTCCAGCCGGTCCTTGAACTCCTGGGTCTTCGCGCGCAGCGCATCGTCGCTGAGTTTCTCGAATGCGGGTTCGAGCGCATTGATGCGTTCGACCGTCTTGCGATACTGCTTGAGGAGCCGATCGTTGCGACTGCCGAAAATCTGGGTCAGGAAGTTGGTGGCCATGCGAGCAGGGTCGACAGGGACCCCAACGCATGCGGGCACCGCGACCGAAATTCCTAAGATAGGTGAAAGCAGGTGGGCGCGCCTGGCGCAAAATCAACACGCCAAGGCAAACGGACCCCGCCGGCGCGAACGCCGGCAAACCGGGCATTTTAGCCGCGTTGCTACCCTAGGCTCTTCACAGTCTTCCCCCATGAACCGCCGTTTCAATCCCGTCACTTTGGAGCAAGCCGCGCAGGATTCGCCCACCCTGGCCAGCCTCTTCGCGCGCGCGCGCGACGCGAGCGAGCGGTTGCAGGCGGTGCAGGAACTGATTCCGCCCGACTTGCGCCCTGCCGTGCAGGCCGGTCCGGTGGAGGGCGGCACCTGGTGCCTGCTGGTGCGGGGCAACGCCGCCGCCGCGAAGCTGCGCCAACTGCTGCCCCTGCTTCAGACGCGGCTGAAATCCAGGGGATGGGACGAGGTGACGCTGCGCATCAAGGTACAGGCGCGGCGCTGAAAAACCGATGGTGCCGCTTGTCGGAATCGAACTGACGACCTACCGCTTACAAGGCGGTTGCTCTACCAACTGAGCTAAAGCGGCGTGGGGGAACGGGTGAATTTTAGCGGCGCGGCGCATGCCGGGCGGCTGACTACTTGATGCGCTTGAGCGAGGGACGGGCGCCGCCGTTGGTCGGCGGCCTCGGCGGGTCTTCGGGGTCCGAAGGCGTGGCCCCCGCCGTCGTCGTTGCCGCCGCGTCATCCGCGGAAGCCTCGCCGCTGACCAGATGGACCACCCTGCTCCCATCGCCTTCGGTGCCGCGGGAGGCGTCGCGCAAGGACGTGCGCGACGCCGTGACCGGGCTGTGGTCCTCGATGGCCGGCACCGCGGCGGGTGCGGGCGCCGGAAAAGCCATGCCCTGCCCGTTCTCGCGCGCATAGATCGCGATCACGCGGCCCACCGGCACGCTGATCTCGCGCGCGGTGCCGGCGAAGCGGGCCTTGAACTCGATGAAATCGTTGCCCAGCTTGAGCGAGCTGGTCGCATCGAAGCTGATGTTCAGCACGATCTCACCGTTCTTCACGTACTCGCGCGGCACCTGCACCGTGTCGTCGACCTGCACCGCCACATAGGGGGTGAAGCCGTTGTCCGTGCACCACTCGTACAGCGCCCGAATCAGGTAGGGGCGGGTGGAAGAAGACTCGAGCGCGTTGATCATGAGAACGAAACTGCAGGTACTACTTGCGCATCACCTTTTCGGACGGCGTCAGCGCTTCGATGTAAGCCGGGCGCGAGAAGATGCGTTCAGCGTACTTCAGAAGCGGCGCGGCGTTCTTGCTGAGGTCGATGCCATAGTAGTCCAGGCGCCAGAGCAGCGGCGCGATCGCGACGTCGAGCATCGAGAAATTGTCGCCAAGCATGTATTTGTTCTTGAGAAACACGGGCGCGAGCTGCGTGAGCCGGTCGCGGATGTGCGAGCGCGCCTTCTCGAGCGCCTTCTCGTTGCCCTTGGCGGTGCGGTTTTCCAGCGTGGAGACGTGCACGAACAGTTCCTTCTCGAAATTGAGCAGGAACAGGCGCACGCGGGCGCGGTCGACCGGGTCGCCGGGCATCAGCTGCGGATGCGGGAAGCGCTCGTCGATGTACTCGTTGATGATGTTCGACTCGTACAGGATCAGGTCGCGCTCGACCAGGATCGGCACCTGGCCGTACGGGTTCATCACGCTGATGTCTTCGGGCTTGTTATAGAGATCGACGTCGCGGATCTCGAAATCCATGCCTTTTTCGAACAGCACGAAGCGGCAACGATGGGAAAAGGGGCAGGTCGTTCCTGAATACAAAACCATCATGGCGAAAGACTCCTAAAAATTAAAAAGAGTGGGCATGCGCAATGGCAACCCACTCCACAAGGACGCGCGCCGGCAAATACCAGGCCGCGTTCTCAGCTTGGTTTACTTCACGTCTTTCCAGTACGAGGCGTTCAAGCGCCATACGAAGACCAACGCCATGACGAGAAACAGCATCACCCAGACGCCGACCCGGATCCGGGTGTTCTGCGCGGGTTCGGCCATCCATTGCAGGTAGCTCACGAGATCGCCCACCGCCTGGTCGTACTGCAGCGGCGTCATGGTCCCGGGCGAGACCTGCTCCCAGCCCTTGAATACCTCGGCGGTGTGGCCATGCGATTCGACCTTGTCGAACACCGGCCGGCGGTCGCCCTGCAGTTCCCACATCGCATGCGGCATGCCGACGCTCGGGAACACGAGGTTGTTCCAGCCGGTCGCCTTGGTGTCGTCGCGGTAGAAGGTGCGCAGGTAGGTGTAGAGATAGTCGGCGCCGGTGCCGCCGTGGCCGGCGCGCGAGCGTGCGACCAGCGTGAGGTCGGGCGGAACGCCGCCGAACCATTCCTTGGCCTGGCGCGGATCGAGGTTGGCCTTCATCGTCTCGCCGACCTTGTCGGTCGCGAACAGGAGGTTGTCCTTGATCTGCTGCTCGGTGATGCCGATGTCCTGCAGGCGGTTGTAGCGCATGAACGCTGCCGAATGGCAGTTGAGACAGTAGTTGACGAACAGCTTGGCGCCGTTCTGCAGCGCGGCCAGGTCGTTGGTCTTGTTCGGCGCCTTGTCCCAGGCGATGCCGCCTTCGGCGGCATGTGCGCCGGCCACGAAGCCGAGCGCTGCAATCAACGTGAGGATCAGTTTCTTCATTCTTGTGTGCTCCCGGTCAGTGGGCGCTGAAGGTCACGCGCTCGGGGACCGGCTTGAATTCGCCGAGGCGGCTCCACCACGGCATCAGGAGGAAGAACCCGAAATAGAACAGCGTTCCGACCTGCGACACGCGCTCGCCGATCGGCGACGGCGGCTGCACGCCGAGGTAGGCAAGGACCACGAAGTTGACGACGAACAGGCCGTACAGGTACCAGTGCCAGCTCGGGCGATAGCGGATCGACCTGACCGGGCTGTGGTCCAGCCAGGGCAGGAAGAACAGGATGACGACCGCGCCGCCCATCACGAGAACGCCCCAGAACTTGGCGTCGGTGTTGAGCATCATGGCAATGACGACGGCCGCGGCGATCACGATCAGACCCTTGAGCAGCGCGATGATGCGCGCCTTCCAGACGCCGAAGACGGCACCCGCCACCACGCAGGCGATCAGCACATACACCATCTCGCCGGTGATCGCGCGCAGCATCGAGTAGTAGGGCGTGAAGTACCAGACCGGTGCGATGTGGTTCGGCGTCTTCAGCGAATCGGCCGGGATGAAGTTGTTGTATTCGAGGAAGTAGCCGCCGGCCTCGGGCGCGAAGAAGATCACGGCCGAGAAGATCGTGAGGAACACCACCACGCCGAAGATGTCGTGCACCGTGTAGTACGGATGCGACGGGATGCCGTCCAGCGGATGGCCGTCGGCGTCGAGCTTGGCCTTGATCTCGATGCCGTCGGGGTTGTTCGAACCCACTTCGTGCAGCGCGATCAGGTGGGCGACCACCAGGCCCAGCAGCACCAGCGGCACCGCGATCACGTGGAAGCTGAAGAAGCGGTTGAGCGTGGCGTCGCTCACCACGTAATCGCCGCGGATCAGGAGTGCGAGATCAGGGCCGACGAAGGGAATCGCGGAGAACAGGTTCACGATCACCTGGGCGCCCCAGTAGCTCATCTGGCCCCAGGGCAGCAGGTAGCCCATGAAGGCTTCGGCCATCAGGCACAGGAAGATCGCGCAGCCGAAGATCCAGATCAGCTCGCGCGGCTTGCGGTAGCTGCCGTAGATGAGGCCGCGGAACATGTGCAGGTACACCACGATGAAGAAGGCCGAGGCGCCCGTGGAGTGCATGTAGCGGATCAGCCAGCCCCAGGGCACGTCGCGCATGATGTACTCGACCGATGCGAAGGCCTGCGCCGCATCGGGCTTGTAGTGCATCACCAGGAAGATGCCGGTCACGATCTGGATCACGAGCACCAGCATCGCGAGCGAGCCGAAGATGTACCAGAAGTTGAAGTTCTTCGGCGCGTAGTACTTGCCCCACTGGTCGTTCCAGAGCTTGGTCAGCGGGAAGCGGTTGTCGACCCAGTTGAGCAGCTTCTCGCCGGCCGGCGCGTTGGGCGAGATTTCGTTGAATTCAGCCATGTTTTTGTTCCTCTCAGGCCTTCTTCTTGTCTTCGCCGATCAGGAGGCGCGTGTCGGAGAGGTACATGTGCGGCGGCACCGGAAGGTTGTCGGGCGCGGGCTTATTCTTGAAGACGCGGCCGGCCAGGTCGAAGGTCGAGCCGTGGCAGGGGCAGAGGAAGCCGCCTTCCCAGTTGTCGGGCAGCGAGGGCTGTGGGCCGGCCTGGAGCTTGTCGATCGGCGAGCAGCCGAGATGGGTGCAGATGCCGACGACCACCAGCACTTCGGGCTTGATCGAGCGGCCTTCGTTGAGCGCGTATTCGGGGGTGAACTCGTCGGGATTGCGCTTGGACTGCGGATCGGCGAGCTGGCCGTCGAGCTTGGGCAGCTCGGCGATCTGGGCCGGCGTGCGCTTGAGGATCCAGACCGGCTTGCCGCGCCATTCGACAGTCATCTTCTCGCCGGGCTGCAGGGCACCGATATCGACCTCGACCGGCGCACCGGCCGCCTTGGCTTTCTCCGAGGGCTGGAAAGTGCTCACGAACGGGATGGCGGTTGCCACGCCTCCCACTGCGCCGGCACAGCCGGATGCGATCAACCACGTCCTCTTGCTGCTGTCGATCCGTTGTTGGCCGACGGAGATGTCACTCATGGGGGTCCTCAAATCTTCTTCGCTGGGGGCTTGGAGTCAACCGACGATTGTAGCGGAGCGTCACAAGCGAATTCAACGCGAGCGCGGGCCCCGCAGGCGCTGCGATGCGGCCTCTATACTGCCGCGGTCCAACAACAAAGACGCGAGGTAAGCGACATGAGCGTTCTGAAGGAATTTCGCGAGTTCGCGGTCAAGGGCAACGTGATCGACCTCGCGGTCGGCGTGATCATCGGCGCGGCCTTCGGCAAGATCGTCGACTCGCTGGTCAGCGACATCATCATGCCGCTGGTCGGCATCGTGTTCGGCAAGCTCGACTTCTCGAACCTCTACATCGTGCTGGGCACCGCGCCGGCCGGCGTCGCGAACAACCTGGCGGATCTGAAGAAGGCCGGCGCGCCGGTGCTGGCCTACGGCAACTTCATCACCATCGCGGTCAACTTCGTGATCCTGGCCTTCATCATCTTCATGATGGTCAAGCAGATCAACAAGCTGCGCAAAAAGCAGGAAGAGGCGCCGGCCGAAGTCACGCCGCCGGAAGACATCGCGCTCCTGCGCGAGATCCGCGACAGCCTCAAGCGCTCCTGAAGGCCAGCGCGCGCGCCATCCGGATCGCCTCGATCAGGCTGGAGGCGTCGGCCACGCCCTGGCCAGCGATGTCGAACGCCGTGCCGTGATCTGGACTGGTGCGCACCAGCGGCAGGCCCAGCGTCACGTTCACCCCCTTCTCCACGCCCAGATACTTGACCGGGATCAGGCCCTGGTCGTGGTACATCGCGATCACCACGTCGAACTCGCCCGCCCCTTGGCGCTTGGCGCGGGCGCGCATGAAGACGGTGTCGGGCGCATGCGGCCCGTCGGCATCGATGCCCTCCGCGCGCGCGGCCGCGATGGCCGGTGCGATGAAGTCGCGTTCTTCCGAGCCGAACAGGCCGCCCTCCCCCGCATGCGGATTGAGCCCCGCGACGCCGATCTTCGGCGCACGCCCCAGCACCGCCGCCAGTGCGTGGTGCGCGATGCGCAGTGTCTGCAGCACGCCGTCGACCGTCACCGCCTCGATGGCATCGCGCAGCGACATGTGGATGCTCACGAGCACGGTGCGCAACTCGTCGTTGGCCAGCATCATGCGTACCGGCACTTCGGCGACCGGCCGGCCCAGGTGGGCCGCGGCTTCGGCCTGCAGCAGTTCGGTGTGGCCGGGAAAGCCAAAGCCTGCCGCGGCCAGCGCCTCCTTGTGCAAAGGCGCCGTGACGATGGCCGCCAGCTCGCCGCGCAGCGCTGCGCGTGCGGCCCACACCACGCAGTCGCCGGCGATGTGGCCGGCGGCGGCGCTGATTTCGCCGATCGCGATGGGCGACGGCGGCGGGCTCGCAGCCTGCAGCACGGGGATGCAGCGCGGCGGCACCGTGGCCAGGTCGGCCGGCGCATCGATCAGCGCCACGGGAAACGGCACGCGGCCCGGTGCTGCGAGCGCCTGCGCTGCGCGGCGCACGGTGTCCACGTCGCCGGCGACAAAGCAGCCCTGCGTGATGCCGGGTGCATCGCGGAAAGACTTGACGATGATCTCGGGTCCGATGCCCGCGGGATCGCCGAGCGTGATCGCGATCGGGGCGGTGTCGCGCTTCACGCCGGATTGTCGATGTCGATGAACTGATGCGCGAGGCCGAGCTGCGCGGCCACATGCGCCGCCACCGCGGGTGCGCCGTAGCGTTCGGTGGCATGGTGGCCGCAGGCAAGGAAGGCAACGCCCATTTCCCTCGCGTAGTGCGCTTGCGGCTCCGAGATTTCGCCGGTGATGAAGGCATCGGCGCCGGCCGCGATGGCCGCCTCGAAATAGCCCTGCGCGCCGCCCGTACACCAGGCGATGTTGCGGATCGGACGATGCGCCGTGTCGAGCAGGGTGACCGGCTTGCCGAGCGCCGTCTCAACGTGGGTGGCCAGCGCTTTCGCGCTCGGGAAGCTTTCGCCGTTGTCGCGCGCGCCCAGGAAGCCGATCTCCTGCTCGCCGAAGCGCCCGGTCGAGCCCGCGTGCGCCACCAGGCCCAGCTTGAGGCCGAGCTGCGCGTTGTTGCCGAGTTCGGGATGCGCATCGAGCGGCAGGTGATAGGCAAAAAGGCTCACATCGTCGCCGAGCAGGAGGCCGAGCCGCTGCTTCATCCAGCCGGTCACGCGGCCGTCCTGGCCGCGCCAGAACAGGCCATGGTGCACGAAGATCGCATCGGCCTCGGCGTGGATCGCGGCCTCGATCAGCGCGCGGCTCGCGGTGACGCCCGAGACGATCTTGCGCACCGTCGTGCGGCCTTCGACCTGCAAGCCGTTGGGGCCGTAGTCCTTGAAACGCTCGGGCGCGAGCAGAAGGTCGAAGGCATGCAGGAGTTCGTGGCGGGTCGTACTCATCGCGCCATTGTGGACCCGCGCGGCGCAGGTCGTCTCGCGCAGCTGCGCCCGGAGAACCCGGTCAAGGCCGCATGCCTCAGGGTTTTCACTATGCAGATGGAAACAGTCCGATTCACTGATGCGCGAGTCTGCGGAACGAGGCAGCAGATCCATTGAGGGACAATGCAGTCTTCGGCGCCAGCCGCGCTGCGCCCCCCTTTCAACGTCCTTCTTTTTCTTGTTTTTTTCATGAAACGCACCTGGCTGCTGTTCGCCCAAGCCGTGACCGTCATGCTCGCGGCCTATTTCGTCGTCGCGACGCTCAAGCCCGAGTGGGTCGGCCGGCGCGCCACCTCGCTCGGCGGCGTGGTCTCGGTGATCGAGGCGCCGGCCGCCAATCCGACGGCGATCGCGCCCGGCAGCCTGAGCGCCGCCGCCAAGAAGGCCTCGCCGGCGGTGGTGAGCATCAACACCAGCAAGGCGGCGCGGCGCAGTCCGCGTAGCGACGACCCGTGGTTCCGCTTCTTCTTCGGCGACCAGGGCGCCGACCAGCCCCAGGTCGGCCTGGGCAGCGGCGTCATCGTCAGCACGGACGGCTACATCCTCACCAACAACCACGTAGTGGAGGGCGCGGACGAAATCGACGTCACGCTCAACGACAGCCGTCACGCGCGCGGCAAGGTGATCGGCACCGACCCCGACACCGATCTCGCCGTGCTCAAGATCGAGCTCGACAAGCTGCCGGTGGTCGTGCTGGGCAACTCCGACAATCTGCAGGTCGGCGACCAGGTGCTCGCCATCGGCAACCCCTTCGGCGTCGGCCAGACCGTCACCAGCGGCATCGTCTCGGCGCTGGGGCGCAACCAGCTCGGCATCAACACCTTCGAGAACTTCATCCAGACCGATGCGGCCATCAACCCCGGCAATTCGGGCGGCGCGCTGGTCGACGTCAATGGCAACCTCGAAGGCATCAACACCGCGATCTATTCGCGCTCCGGCGGCAGCCTGGGCATCGGCTTCGCGATCCCGGTTTCGACCGCCAAGCAGGTGCTGGAAGACATCGTCAAGGAAGGCAAGGTCACGCGCGGCTGGATCGGCGTGGAACCCAACAACCTCTCGCCCGAGCTGGCGGAAACCTTCGGCGTCAAGGCGAACAAGGGCGTCATCATCACGGGCGTGCTGCAGAACGGCCCAGCCGCCAGGGCCGGTGTCCGCCCCGGCGACGTGATCACCGGCGTCGGCGAGAAGAGCATCGACAACGTGCAGGAACTGCTGACCGCCGTGGCGGGGCTCAAGCCCGGCAATGCGGCGCGATTTGCGCTTCAGCGCGGCAAGGACAAGATGGAGCTCGACGTCACGCCGGGCCCCCGGCCGCGGAGTCCGATCCGCCGCGTCCCGGGCGAGCCCGAGTAGGCGAGTTGCTCGCGCGCGGCCCGCTCAGGGCTGTGCGGAATCGGCGCTCTCGTTTTCCTCGGGCGCCTTGCTGTGCTTCACGAAATAGCGCGCGGCCACGATGCCGACTTCGTAGAGCACGCACATCGGTATCGCCAGCGCGAGCTGCGAGACCACGTCGGGCGGGGTCAGCACCGCCGCCACGACGAAGGCCAGCACGATGAAGTAGCCGCGGAAGCTCTTCAGCTTCTCGATCGTGACCATCTCGAAGCGCACCAGCAGCATCACGACGATCGGCACCTGGAAGGCGACGCCGAAGGCCAGGTAGAGCGAGAGGATCGCTTCGACGTAAGACGCGATGTCGGGCGTCGCCGCCACCGCTTCGGGCGTGAACTTCTGGATGAAGCCGAACATCTTGTCGAGCACGAAGAACTGCACGAAAGCGATGCCCGCGTAGGCCAGGAAGCTGCCGAAGATGATGAGCGGCAGCGCGAACTTCTTCTCGTGGCTGTAGAGGCCGGGCGCGACGAACATCCAGCACTGATACATGAGCCACGGCAGGGTCAGCAGCACGGAGGCCATCATCAGCGCCTTCAGCGGCACGAAGAAAGGCGAGAACACGCCCACCGCGATCAGCTTCGCGTCGGGCGGCATGTGCGCGCGGATCGGCACCGCGATCAGGTCGATCAACCCGCTCGGGCCGGGCCAGATCGCGAGCAGGATGCCCGCGATCGCCAGCCCGTAAACGCAATAGAGCAGGCGGTCGCGCAGCTCCATCAGGTGCTGCACGAAAGGCTGCTCGGTGCCGGCCAGTTCGTCTTCTTTGTTCTTGTCGGGGGAATCGGCCATGTGGGGGCGCTGCGGGCGGGCGTCCGGCACGCGCTGCGCGCGGCCGGATCGGCGTTGCGGCTAGTTGATTTTGTGGGGACGGTAGCGGGCCACACGCGCTGCGCCCGAAAGCGCCCGGGTGCGCACGCCGTTGCGCGCCTTGTACCACTGCGGCGTGGCGCCCTGCTTCAGGCGCCATTTCTTGCGGGGATGCTTGTACTCGGGGTACGACGGCGTGGGCTCGGCCAATTCCGACAGGGTCTGGCCGCTCTCGGAGAACTGCTTCTCGAACTCGCTCGCGCCGGTCTGGATGCTGTGCTCGACGTCGCGGGCGGCGTCCTGCACCGTGTCCTTCATCTTGCGCAGCTCGTCCAGGTCCATCGAGCGGTTGACCTCGGCCTTGACGTCGTTCACATAACGCTGCGCCTTGCCCAGCAGGGTGCCGACGGTGCGCGCCACGCGCGGCAGCTTCTCGGGCCCGATGACGATCAGCGCCACCGCGCCGATCAGCGCGATTTTCGAGATGCCGAGGTCGATCACGGACGGATGCGGCTCAAGACTTTTGACGCGCTTCGACGTCGATCGTCGACTTGTCGACGGCGGTGGTGTTGCCGGTCACCTGCGGATTCGGGGCGGCGGGCGATTCGGCGGTCGCCGAACCGTCCTTCATGCCGTCCTTGAAGCCCTTGACGGCGCCGCCGAGGTCGGAGCCCATGTTGCGGAGCTTCTTGGTGCCGAAGATCATCACGACGACGAGCAGCACGATCAGCCAGTGCCAGATGGAAAGTGAACCCATGGATTACTCCTGAAGAATGTCTTTGATTTTAGTCGGCGCAGATGTCACAACCTGCGGCAATGGCGAATATCAACCTTTGAGCCAGGGACGCGGGCCGCCCATGACGTGGACATGGAGATGGTGAACCTCCTGCCCGCCCTCCGCGCCGGTGTTGACGACGATGCGGAAGCCGCCCTGCGGATAGGGCCGGCAGCCCTGCTCGATCGCCAGCCTGGGCGCCAGCGTCATGATTTTTCCCAGGAGTGCCGCGTCGTCCGGCGTGACCTGCGCCATCGAAGGGATGTGGCGCTTGGGCACCAGCATGAAGTGCACCGGCGCCCAGGGCGCGATGTCGTGGAAGCCGAAGAGATCGTCGTCCTCGTACATCTTTCGCGAGGGGATCTTGCCCTCGATGATCTTGCAGAAGATGCAGTTCGGGTCAGAGGAGGCGTGCGCCCCCACGCTCGGCACTGACGTGTCCTCGCTGCCCCCCGAGGGGGCCTTCGCACCTTGGGGCGGCCCGGCGGTGCTCATGCCGACTCCATGGCACGGCCCGCATTCATGCGCACCATCCCCTTGACGATGCGATAGAGGAACCAGAGGGAAATCAGCGCCCAGGCGATCCAGCCCGGCAGGAGCAGCAGCAGCCAGAGCCAGGAGGTCAGCACGTACAGCACGCCGGCCCACAGCACCGAGCGGATGCGCCAGCTGAAGTGAGTCGCCTGCCAGGTGCCGGCGGCATCATCGCGCTTGACCAGATCGACCACCAGCGCGATCAGGAGCAGCGCGATGGAAGCCTGCATGCCGGGCAGCACGGCGCCGACCGCCACCACCAGATGCAGGATGTAACTGATCCAGCCCCAGGTCTTGAGCGAGCTGTCGGGTTCCACCGTCACGATGTCGTTGGGCATGCGTCCTCTCAGTCGTTGGAAGCTTCGCGATCCTGCGCCTTGCGCAGGGCCTTTTCCTCGATCCCGCTCAGGCCTTCGCGGCGCTCGAGCTCGGCCACCACGTCGCGCGGCGAAAAGCCGTAGTGGGCCAGCGCCACCATGCTGTGGAACCAGAGATCGGCCACTTCGTTCACTATTTTCGTGCGCTCGCCGCCATGGTCGGCATCCTTCGCGGCCATCACCACCTCGGTGGCTTCCTCGCCGATCTTCTTGAGAAAGGCGTCCGGGCCGCGGTGCAGCAGGCGCGCCACGTAGCTCTTGTCCGGGTCGCCGCCGCGCGCGGGCAGCCGGCTTTCGATCACGGCGGCCAGTCGCGCGAGCGCGTCTACGGCATTGCGTTCGGGGGCGTCGGCGCTCATCTTGGAGACGATGTGTAGATCGATTCGGGGTCTTTCAAGACCGGCTCGGTCACGGTCCAGCGGCCGTTCTCGTACTTGCTGAAGAAGCAGCTGTGGCGCCCGGTATGGCAGGCGATGCCGGGCTCGTGGCCCAGCTGCGTGACCTGGAGTAGCACCACGTCGTTGTCGCAGTCGAGCCTGATCTCGTGCACGGTCTGCACGTGGCCCGATTCCTCGCCCTTGAACCAGAGCTTGCCGCGCGAGCGGCTGAAATACACCGCGCGGCCCAGCTCGGCCGTCTGGGCCAGCGCCTCGCGGTTCATCCAAGCGAACATCAGCACGTCCTTGCTGCCCTGTTCCTGCGCGATCACGGGCACCAGGCCGTTCGCATCCCACTTCACTTCATCGAGCCAGTTCATCGGGGTATTGTCGGTCAGAGGCGCACCGGGATGCCGCGCGCCGCCATGCAGGCCTTGGCCTCGCCGACGGTGTATTCGCCGTAATGGAAGATGCTGGCCGCCAGCACGGCATCGGCGCCGCCGGTCTGGATGCCGTCGGCCAGGTGCTCGAGATTGCCTACGCCGCCGGAGGCGATCACCGGCACGCTGACCGCATCGCTGACGGCGCGCGTGAGTGCGAGGTCGAAACCGCTCTTGGTGCCGTCCCGGTCCATGCTGGTCAGGAGGATCTCGCCGGCGCCGCGGCGCGTCATTTCGACGGCCCATCGCACAGCGTCGAGTCCCGTGTTCCTGCGGCCGCCATGGCTGTAGACGTCCCAGCCGGGCCCCCGCAGGGCCGCATCCTCGGCCGAGCGCCGCTTGGCGTCGATCGCGACCACGATGCACTGGGCGCCGTACTTGCTCGAGGCGTCGTCGATCACCTGCGGATTCGCGATGGCCGCCGAGTTGAAACTGGTCTTGTCCGCGCCCGCGTTGAGCAGGCGGCGCACGTCCTCGACGGTGCGCACGCCGCCGCCGACGGTCAGCGGAATGAACACCTGCGAGGCCACCGCCTCGATGATCGGCAGGATCAGGTCGCGGCCGTCGCTAGTGGCCGTGATGTCGAGAAAGGTCAGCTCATCGGCGCCCTGCGCGTTGTAGCGCGCCGCGATCTCGACGGGATCGCCGGCGTCGCGCAGCTCGACGAAGTTGACGCCCTTGACGACGCGGCCGCCGGTGACGTCGAGGCAGGGAATGATGCGTTTGGCGAGCATGGCGGATTCGGAGCTTGTGAGATTCAAAGGACGGTGAGCTGCTGCCAGCCCTGCCAGACGGCGCCCGGCGCGAGCAGCACCGGCTCGTCGATGCGAGCGGCCTCGACGCAGAGCATGTGCCGCCAGCCGTCGTCGGGCAGATCGGCCAGCTGGGCGCTGAGCGCCGGGCCGGGGTTCCACACCACCGTTTCGGTGCAGCTCGCGCTCTGCGCGATCTCGAGCGTGCCGGCGGGCTGCACCAGCCGCAGCGGCCGCGCCGGCGCCGTGTAGACGCTGTCGAATTCGGTGCCGAAGCGCAGCGCGGGCGCCAGATCGACATGCCGGTCGTCGCGCACCGCATCCCAGCGGTTGGCGCCCTGCAGGCCTTCCAGCGAGGCGTCGGCAATGTCGTCCACGCGCAGGTAGCTGTGCAGCGCGGCCGCAAAGGACCAGGGCGCGCGGCCGGTGTTGTCGATCGAAAGCGCGATGCGCAGCGAGTGCGGCGCCAGCGTGACCGTGAGCCGTGCGTGGAAGGCGTGCGGCCAGATGGCGCGGGTGGCCTCGTCGTCATGCAGCGAGAGAACGAGCGTGTCGCTCTTGCCGCCGGCGGCGCCCGCCTCGGCCTGCCACGCGACATTGCGCACGAAACCGTGCTTGGGCAGCGGCCCGCGCTGGTTGAACTGCGGCCAGCAGATCGGCACGCCGCCGCGGATCGCGCTCTGGCCGTCGAAGCGCGCCTCGGGGCTCAGGTAAAGGCGCTCGACGCCGTCGGCCGTGGTCCACGACAGCAGGTGGGCGCCGTGCCTCGTCACGGTGCAGGCGCTGCCATCCGGCAGGCCGAGGTGCAGTGCAGGCTGGCCGCGGAAGACGATCTCTTTGATGGACATGGCCCGATTCTAGGTTTGGCCCGTGTCACCCCAGGCCGCACCGGCATGACCGCAGGCCGAATTCGCATTGCAGCCAGCATGGTTTTGGCATGAAATCGCGACAGCCGGCGGCCGCGGCGTGCGGATTGGCGGTGAGGGACGTCATCCACATCACTTGTTCGACAAGAAGGGGCTCACACATGAAAAGGAAATTGCCGCCGGCAGCCTGGATCCTGATCGCGATGGTGATCGGCATCGTGATCGGCTACATGATCTTCATCAACTTTCCCGACAAGAAGGTGGCCGCGCAGATCGCAGGCTACATCTCGATCATCTCGGACGTGTTCCTGCGGCTGATCAAGATGCTGATCGGACCGCTGGTGTTCTCCACCCTGGTGGTGGGCATCGCCCACATGGGCGACGCGGCCTCGGTGGGGCGCGTGTTCGGCAAGGCGCTGGGCTGGTTCATCACCGCCTCCCTGGTCTCGCTCGTGCTGGGCCTGATCATGGCCAACCTGTTGCAGCCGGGCCTCAACCTGGGCCTGCCGCTGCCCGACATCGGCGCCTCGGCCAACCTGGCCACCTCCAAGTTCACCTTGAAGGATTTCGTCAGCCACCTGGTGCCCAAGTCCTTTGCGGAGGCCATGGCCAACAACGAGATCCTGCAGATCGTGGTGTTCTCCATGTTTTTCGGCGTCGCGCTCGCCTCGCTCGGCGACAAGGCCAAGACCCTGGTTCACGCGATCGACGAGCTCTCCCACGCCATGCTCAAGATCACCGGCTACGTCATGAAGCTGGCCCCGCTGGCCGTGATGGGCGCCATGGCCGCCACCGTGGCGGTGAACGGGCTAGAGATCCTGCTCAAGTTCGCAGTCTTCATGGGCGACTTCTACCTCGGCCTGTTCCTGCTGTGGGGCATCCTGACCTTTGCCGGCTTCGTCTTCCTGGGCCCCCGCGTGCTCAAGCTGCTGGTGCTGATCAAGGAGGCCTTCCTGCTGTCCTTCGCGACGGCGAGCTCCGAGGCGGCCTATCCGAAGATCCTCGACGCGCTCGACCGCTTCGGCGTCAAGCGCAAGATCTCCAGCTTCGTGATGCCGATGGGCTATTCCTTCAACCTCGACGGCTCGATGATGTACTGCACCTTCGCCGTGCTCTTCATCGCCCAGGCCTACGGCATCGAGCTGTCGCTCGGCACCCAGATCACGATGCTGCTGATCCTGATGCTCACCTCCAAGGGCATGGCCGGCGTGCCGCGCGCCTCGCTGGTGGTGATCGCCGCCACGCTGAACCAGTTCAACATCCCCGAGGCCGGGCTGCTGCTGATCCTGGGCGTGGACACCTTCCTCGACATGGGCCGCTCGGCCACCAACGCGGTGGGCAACTCGATCGCCACGGCGGTGGTGGCCAAGTGGGAGGGCGAGCTGCTTTCGGAGAGCGATGCCGCGGCCAACGCCAGCAAGATCGACGAGGAATTGAAGGCCACGCTGGCCCACCCGGTTCATGCCTGAGGCACGGCCATGAAGCCCATCTGGAAATCGTCGCTCGCTGTTGCGCTGTTCGCGGCGGCACTCGGCATGTCTGCAATGGCCCGCGCGCAGCCCGAGCCAGCCCCGGCGGCGCCCGCGGCGCTGACGGGCACGCTGGCCAAGGTGCGCGACACCGGCGCCATCGCCATCGGCTACCGCGAGTCCTCGGTCCCCTTCTCCTACCTGTCGCCGCGCAACGAACCGATCGGCTACTCGATCGAGCTGTGCCGCGCGCTGGTGGCCGCGATCGAGGAGGCGGTGCACAAGAGCCTGGAGATCAAGTGGGTGCCCGTCACCTCCGAGTCGCGCATCGATGCGGTGGAAAAAGGCCAGGTCGATCTCGAATGCGGCTCCACCACCAGCAACCTCGAACGCCAGAAGCGCGTGGCCTTCTCGCCCACCATCTTCGTCTCGGGCACCAAGGTGCTGGTGAAGAAAGGCTCGCCGATCAGGGAATTTCGCGACCTGGCCGGCAAGCGGGTGGTGGTGACGCGCGGCACGACCAACGAGAAGACGATGCAGGACCTGTCGCAAAAGTTCAAGCTCAACTTGAACCTGATCGCGATGCGCGACCATGCGGAATCCTTCGCGCAGGTGGTCGCCGGGCAGGCCGATGCCTTCGCGACCGACGACGTGCTGCTCTATGGCCTGATCGCGCAGAACAAGGGCAAGGTGGCGGGGGAATACCAGGTGGTCGGCGACTTCCTCTCCTACGACCCCTACGGCATCATGTACCGCAAGGGCGACGCGCAGCTGGCCAAGGTGGTGAACGACAGCTTCCAGGCCCTGGCGATCGACGGCGAGATCGAGCGCCAGTACAAGCGCTGGTTCCTGAGGAAGCTGCCTCTTTCGAACACCAGCATCGACCTGCCTATGAGCCCGCAGCTCGAGACCATCATCCAGACGCTGGCGGTAAAAACAGAATAGGCGAGCTATTGCTCTGCGAGTTCGTCGGCGCGCGCTTGCGCGGCGGCGAAATCGAGGTCGCCGGAGTAGATGGCCCGGCCGCAGATCACGCCCTCGATGCCGTCCGATTCGACCGCGCAGAGCTTGTCGATGTCGGCCATGTTCGAAAGCCCCCCCGATGCGATCACCGGGATGGTGAGCGCCTGGGCCAGCTTCACCGTGGCTTCGATGTTGATGCCCGAGAGCATGCCGTCGCGGCCGATGTCGGTGTAGATGATCGATTCGACGCCGTAGTCCTCGAACTTCTTGCCCAGGTCGGCCACTTCATGGCCGGTGAGCTTGCTCCAGCCGTCGGTCGCGACCTTGCCGTCCTTGGCGTCGAGGCCGACGATGATGTGGCCGCCGAAGGCGCTGCAGGCATCCTTGAGGAAGCCGGGGTTCTTGACCGCAGCGGTGCCGATGATCACGTAGCGCAGGCCGTCGTCGATGTAGCGCTCGATGGTGTCGAGGTCGCGGATGCCGCCGCCGAGCTGCACCGGGATGTCGTCGCCGACCTCCTTCAGGATCGCCTTGATCGCCGCATGGTTCTGCGGCTTGCCGGCAAAAGCGCCGTTCAGGTCGACGAGGTGCAGCCGCCGTGCGCCGGCTTCGATCCATCTGCGCGCCATCGCGGCCGGGTCTTCGCTGAAGGTGGTGGACTGGTCCATGTCGCCTTGCTTGAGGCGAACACAATGGCCGTCCTTGAGATCGATCGCAGGAATGAGGAGCATGGTGCGGGATTGCGTGGAACGAGCGATGAAGCGCGACAGACTGCTTCAGGGATTCCAGTGGAGGAAGTTTCTATAGAGCTGCAGGCCGTGGTCCGCACTCTTCTCGGGGTGGAACTGGGTCGCAAAAATATTATCGCGTGCAATGGCGGCGGTAAAGCGCTCGCCGTATTCCGCTTCGCCCGCGCTGTGGCGGGCATCCGCCGGCCGCGCATAGAAGCTGTGCACGAAATAGAAGTAGCTTTGGTCGGGCACGCCCGCCCACACCGGGTGCGGCTGCACCTGGATGACCTGGTTCCAGCCCATCTGCGGCACCTTGTAGCGGCTGCCGTCCGGCTGGAGACGGCCGGTCAGTTCGAACTTGCGCACCTCGCCGGGAATCAGGCCCAGGCCTTCGGTAGGGCCCTCGTCGCTCGTCGACAGCAGCATCTGCATGCCGACGCAAACGCCGAACAGCGGCTTCGCGGCGGCCGCTTCGAGCACCGATTCCTGCAGGCCCGAGTCGCGCAGTTCGCGCATGCAGTCGGGCATGGCGCCCTGCCCCGGCAGCACGACGCGCGTGGCGCGGCGCACCACTTCCGGGTCCGAGGTCACGAAAACCTCGACCCCGACCTGGTCGGCGGCACGCTGGACCGCCTGCGATACCGAGCGCAGGTTGCCCATGCCGTAGTCGACGACGGCGACGGTATTCTTGCTGCTGCTCAGAGGGAACCCTTGGTCGAAGGAATGACGCCGGCCGAGCGCGGATCGAGTTCGAGCGCGGCGCGCAACGCGCGCGCGAAGGCCTTGAACACGGTCTCGCACTGGTGGTGGGCATTGACGCCCTTGAGGTTGTCGATGTGCAGGGTCACGAAGGCGTGGTTGACGAAGCCCTGGAAGAACTCGTAGGTGAGCTGGCTGTCGAAAGTGCCGATCATGCCGCTGGTGAAGGGCACGTGCATGACCAAGCCGGGGCGGCCGGAGAAATCGATCACCACGCGGCTCAGCGCCTCGTCGAGCGGCACATAGGCGTGGCCGTAGCGCCGGATGCCCTTCTTGTCGCCGACCGCTTTCGCGACCGCCTGGCCGAGGGTGATGCCCACGTCTTCCACCGTGTGGTGGCCGTCGATGTGCAAGTCGCCCTGGCAGTCGATGTCGAGGTCGATCAGGCCGTGGCGGGCGATCTGGTCGAGCATGTGGTCGAAGAAGCCGATTCCGGTGGCGAGCTTCGAGCGGCCGCTGCCGTCGAGGTCGACGCGGACCGTGATCTTCGTCTCCGCAGTGTTGCGCGTGACGGTGGCGCTGCGCGCGCCGGCGGCGACGACTGCTTCGGGTGCCGAGGGGGTGTTCATAGGGATGCTTCGAGGGCCGCGAGCATCTGCGCATTCTCGTCGATGGTTCCGACGGTCAGGCGCAGGCAGTTCGCCAGCAATGAGTGCATTTTAGAAACGTTCTTGACCAGCACGCCGCGCGCCTTCATGCCCTCGAAGGTCTTGCCGGCATCGGGCACGCGCACCAGGATCATGTTGGCGTCGCTGGGCCAGCTCTTCACCGCGGGCAGCCGGGCCAGCGCCTCGAAGATGCGCTGGCGCTCGGAGCGAATCTCCGCCGCCTGCCCGGCGAACACCTCGGCGTGCTCCAGCGCGAACAGCGCGCATTCGCAGTTGAGCACGCTGATGTTGTAGGGCGGCCGCACCTTGTCGATCTCGGCGATCAGGGCCTGGGGGCCGATCAGGTAGCCCAGCCGGACGCCCGCCAGGCCGAACTTGCTGAGCGTGCGCATCAGGAGCACGTGGCCGTGGCGAGCGATGCGGTCGATCCAGCTGCGGCCGGCGAAGGGCTGGTAGGCCTCGTCGATCACCACCAGGCCGCCCTGCGCGCCCTGGGCCTCGATGATTTTCTCGATCGCCGCATCGTCCCAGAGGTTGGCGGTCGGGTTGTTGGGATAGGCGAGGTAGACGATGGCCGGCTTTTCGCGCGCGATGGCCTCGAGCATGGCGGCTTCGTCGAGCTCGAAATCGGGCGTCAGCGGAACGCCGACGAAGCGCAGGCCCTGCAGCTGGGCGCTCATCGCGTACATCACGAAGCCGGGAACCGGCGCCAGGATGGCCGCCCCGGGGAGATCGCAGGCCATGGCGAGCAGCGAGATCAGCTCGTCCGAGCCGTTGCCGAGCATCAGCGCGAAGCCTTCCGGCATGCCGGCGTGGGCGGCCAGTGCGCGCTGCAGGTCGGTGCCGCGTGCGCCGGGATAGCGGTTAAGCACCAGCGCACCGAGCCGCTGGCCCAGTGCGGACTGCAGCGCGGGCGGCAGGCCGAACGGGTTCTCCATGGCGTCGAGCTTGATCAGCCCGCGCGCTTCCTGCACGGCGTAGGCATGCATGGACTGGACGTCGGCGCGGATGCGGCTCAGGGCGTGGGTTGTATCGGCGGAAGCAGAAGTCATTCGGTTCAGGGCGCGCAGCGGTAGCTGTTGCGCAGCGCGGCCGAAAGCACGAGCTGCACCGGCATGTCGGCCTCGTAGCTGTCGGCGTTGCGCGTCAGTTCGGTTTGGTAGAGCGAGCGCGCCATCGCGGGCTCGAGGCGGCGGCCGTTGATGCAGAACGGCGGCTTCTGGCCCGAACGCTGGGCCATGTCGCCGGCTTCGCGCAGACCCTCGACCACACCGACGAGATAGTAGCTGGCGTAGAGCTTGCCGTCCTTTTCGTTGGCTTCCAGCGTGCGCAGCTCGCGGATGCTCATGGCCTGGCAGGCGGCGGCGAAGAGCATCAGCGCGAGGGCCAAGCCGGTCTCGATCGATCGGATTCGCATCGCTTCGCTCTCCGTCAGCGCAGGCGCAGGCGGGCTGCCTCGGCATGCGCCGGCAAGCCCTCGCCTTCGGCCAGGGTCACGGCGATTCGGCCCAGGGCCTGGGCGCCCTCCTCGCTCACCTCGATCAGGCTCGAGCGCTTCTGGAAATCGTAGACCCCCAGCGGCGAGCTGAAACGCGCGGTCCCGCTGGTAGGCAGCACGTGGTTGGGACCGGCGCAGTAATCGCCCAGGCTTTCGCTGGTGTAGGCGCCGAGGAAGATCGCCCCGGCATGCTTGAGCAGCGGCTCCCAGCGCTGCGGATCGCGGCTGCTGACTTCCAGGTGTTCGGGCGCGATGCGGTTGCTGATTTCGCAGGCCTCTTCCATGCTGCGGGTGTGGATCAGCGCGCCGCGGCCGTTGAGCGAAGCCGCGATGATCGCGGCGCGCGGCATCGAGGGCAACAGGCGGTCGATTTCATGCTGCACGCGATCGATGTAGGCCGCGTCGGGACTGAGCAGGATGCTCTGCGCGAGTTCGTCGTGCTCGGCCTGGCTGAACAGGTCCATCGCCACCCAGTCGGCCGGCGTGCTGCCATCGGCCAACACCAGGATTTCGCTCGGGCCGGCGATCATGTCGATGCCGACGGTGCCGAAGACGCGCTTCTTGGCACTGGCGACATAGGCATTGCCGGGGCCGGTGATCTTGTCGACCTTCGGAATGGTTTGCGTGCCATAGGCCAGCGCGGCTACCGCCTGCGCGCCGCCGATGGTGAAGGCGCGCGTCACGCCGGCCACGTGCGCCGCGGCCAGCACCAGCGGGTTCTTCTCGCCGCCCGGCGTGGGCACGACCATGATGATCTCGCCGACGCCCGCGACGTGCGCGGGAATGGCGTTCATGAGCACGCTCGACGGATAGGCGGCCTTGCCGCCCGGCACGTAGATGCCGACGCGATCCAGCGGCGTGACCTTCTGGCCTAGCAGCGTCCCGTCGGCATCGCGGTAGCTCCAGCTTTTGCCGTTGGCCTTCTTCTGCGCCTCGTGGTAGCTGCGCACGCGGCGGGCCGCGGCTTCGAGCGCTTCGCGCTGCGCGGCCGGCAGCGCATCGAAGGCGGCGCGCAGTTCATCGGCCTTGAGTTCCAGCGCCTCCATGCCCGTCGCGTCGAGCCGGTCGAAGCGGCGCGTGTACTCGAGCACCGCCGCGTCGCCGCGCCGCTGGACGTCGGCGAGGATGTCCGCCACAACCTGCTCGATGGCGGCATCCGCTTCGGCCGACCAATGCAGCCGCGCCTTGAAATCGGCTTCGAAGCTGGCCGAGGCGGTCGACAGGCGGGCGGGAGAGGCTTTCAGGTTCATCGTCAGGGGGAAGGAATGGCCGAGGCGAAGGCGTCGATGATGCGGCGGATCGGCGCCTGCTTGAGCTTGAGCGCGGCCTGGTTGACCACCAGGCGCGCGCTGATGTCCATGATGCGCTCGACCTCCACCAGATGGTTGGCCTTGAGCGTGTTGCCGGTCGACACCAGGTCGACGATGGCGTCGGCCAGGCCGGTGAGCGGCGCGAGCTCCATGCTGCCGTAGAGCTTGATCAGGTCGACGTGCACGCCCTTGCTGGCGAAGAACTCGCGCGCCAGGCCGACGTACTTGGTGGCGACCTTGATGCGCGAGCCCTGCTTGACGGCCGATTCGTAGTCGTAGTCGGCCCGCACGGCCACGCTCAGGCGGCAGGCCGCGATGCGCAGGTCGAGCGGCTGGTAGAGGCCCTGGTTGCCGTGTTCGAGCAGCACGTCGAGTCCGGTCACGCCGAGGTCGGCGCCGCCGTACTGCACGTAGGTGGGCACGTCTGAGGCGCGCACCAGCACCACGCGCACGTCGGGCCGCGTGGTCGCGAGGATCAGCTTGCGCGATTTCTCCGGGTCCTCGGTCACCTCGATGCCGGCCGCGGCCAGGAGCGGCAGCGTTTCCTCGAAGATGCGGCCCTTGGACAGGGCGAGCGTGATCACGGCTGCATCTCCACCGCTCCGGCCACGCGCTCGATGTCGGCACCGAGGCCGCGCAGCTTGCTTTCCATGCGGTCGTAGCCGCGGTCCAGGTGGTAGATGCGGTCGACCAGCGTTTCGCCGTCGGCCACCAGGCCGGCGATCACCAGGCTGGCCGAGGCGCGCAGGTCGGTCGCCATCACGGTCGCGCCCGAGAGCTGCGGCACGCCTTCGATCACGGCCACCTTGCCGTCGGTCTGGATCTTGGCGCCCAGGCGCAGCATTTCGTCGACGTGCATGAAGCGGTTCTCGAAGATCGTCTCGGTCACCGTCGAGGTGCCTTCGGCGATCACGTTGAGCGCCATGAACTGGGCCTGCATGTCGGTCGGAAAACCCGGGTATTCGGTGGTGCGGAAGCTCTGCGCCTTGAGCCGGCCCTCGCTCTGGACGCGGATGCCGCCGTCCACCGCGGCCACCTGAGCGCCCGCCTCGCGCAGTTTCTCGATCACCGCATCGAGGTGATCGGCACGGCCGTGCTTCAGCACCACATCGCCGCCGGTGGCCGCGACGGCGCACAGGAAGGTGCCGGCCTCGATGCGGTCGGCCACCACCTGGTGCGTGCAGCCGTTCAGCTTGTCGACGCCCTGGATGCGGATGCGGCTCGTGCCGTGCCCTTCGATCTTCGCGCCCATCTCGATCAGCATCTCGGCCAGGTCCGAGATCTCGGGCTCCTGTGCCGCGTTTTCCAGCACCGTCTCGCCGCCGGCCAGCGCAGCGGCCATGAGGAAATTCTCGGTGCCGGTGACGGTCACCATGTCGGTCGTGATGCGCGCGCCGTGCAGGCGCTTGGCGCTGCCCGCGAGGCTGGCGACCATGTAGCCGTGCTCGACCACGATCTCGGCGCCCATCGCCTGCAGGCCCTTGATGTGCTGGTCGACCGGCCGCGAGCCGATGGCGCAGCCGCCCGGCAGCGATACCCTGGCCTTGCCGAAACGCGCCAGGAGCGGCCCGAGCGCGAGCACCGACGCGCGCATGGTCTTCACCAGTTCGTAGGGCGCTTCGGCCGTGTGCAGCGGTCCGGCGTCGATGCGCACCGTGCCGTTGTCGTCGCGCTCGGCCGCCACGCCCATGTTGCGGATCAGCTTGAGCATGGTCGTGACGTCGTTCAGCCGCGGCACGTTGTGCAGCGTGACGGGCCGGTCGGTCAGGAGGGCGGCGCAGAGTTCGGGCAGCGCGGCGTTCTTCGCGCCGGAAATGAGCACCTCGCCGCGGAGCGTGCGCCCGCCGCGAATCAGAAGTTTGTCCATGAAAGATCCAGCGAGAGAACTAGGAGTTTTGGTCCGCCCATTCGGCGGGCGTGTAGGTCTTCATCGAAAGCGCATGCACTTCGTCGGTGTGCATTTTGGCACCGAGGGTGGCGTAGACGCGCTGATGTCGCTGGATCGCGCGCTTGCCTTCGAACTCGGAAGACACGATGGTGGCATACCAGTGCCGGCCATCACCCTCGAGCGCGATGTGCTCGCAGGGCAGGCCGGCCTGGATGATGGATTGGAGTTCTTCGGCGGTCATAGGATCAGGCGGACGACGCCGGGCCGCCCCAAGGCGGCCGCGCCTCCCCCTCGGGGGGGTGGAGTTACACGAGCGCAGCGAGTGAAAAGCCGGGGGGCACACATACTCATCCCCGGATCTTGTAGCCGATGCGCAGCAGGTGCACCGCGATCGCGCTCACCGCCAGCCAAGCGCTGCCGACGATCGCCAGGCTCAGCCAGGGCGAGGCATCGCTAACGCCGAAGAAGCCGTAGCGGAAGCCGTCGATCATGTAGAAGAAGGGGTTCAGGTGGCTCACGCTCTGCCAGAACGGCGGCAGCGAATTGATCGAATAGAACACGCCCGAGAGGAAGGTCATGGGCATGATCAGGAAGTTCTGGAACACCGCCATCTGGTCGAACTTCTCGGCCCAGAGCCCCGCGATCAGGCCCAGCGTGCCGAGCATGGCGGCACCCAGGAAGGCGAACGCGAGAATCCACAGCGGCGCGACGAAGCTCGGCATCGCGAAGAACGCCGTCACCACGAACACGCCCACGCCGACGGCCAGGCCGCGCAGGATCGAGGAACCCACATAGGCGAAGAACCAGCCCCAGTGAGACAGCGGCGTCAGCAACACGAACACCAGGCTGCCCATGATCTTGCTCTGGATGATCGACGAGGAGCTGTTCGCAAATGCGTTCTGCAGCACGCTCATCATCACGAGGCCGGGCACCAGGAAAGCCGTGTAGCTCACCGTGCCGTAGACCTTGACGTGGTCTTCGAGCACATGGCCGAACACCATCAGGTAGAGCACCGCGGTCAGAACGGGGGCGCCGACGGTCTGGAAGCCAACCTTCCAGAAACGCAGGGTCTCCTTATAGAGCAGCGCACGCCAGCCGAGCGCACCAACCATCATCGCGCCACCTCCAGAGGAGTCTGCTCACCGGCCATCAGGTCGATGAACACGTCTTCGAGATCGGCCTTGCGCATTTCCACATCTTCAACGTCCAGCCCGGCCTCGCGAATGGCGGCGAGCATCTGTTCGACCTCGTGGGCGTTCTGCGCCGGCAGTTGCACGATGCGGCCCGTGATGCGGGCGTGCTGCGCGAGCGCCCACGGCAGCATGCCGTCGGTCTTGAAGCGCAGCACGTTGCTGGCGGCCGAACGCAGCAGCTCGCTCGTGCGGTCCAGCGCGATCACGCGGCCCTGCTTGAGCATCGCGATGCGATGGCACAGCGCCTCGGCTTCTTCGAGGTAGTGGGTGGTCAAGAGCACCGTGCTGCCCTGCTTGTTGAGCTTGGCGACGAACTGCCACAAGGTCTGGCGCAGCTCGACGTCGACGCCGGCGGTCGGCTCGTCGAGCACGATCACGGGCGGCTTGTGCACCAGCGCCTGCGCCACGAGCACGCGGCGCTTCATGCCGCCGGAGAGCTGGCGCATGTTGGCGCCGGCCTTGTCGGCGAGACCGAGGCTGTGCAGGAGCTCGTCGATCCAGTCGTCGTTGTTCTTGATGCCGAAGTAGCCCGACTGGATGCGCAGCGACTCGCGAACGTTGAAGAAAGGGTCGAACACCAGTTCCTGCGGCACCACGCCGAGTTGGCGGCGCGCCTGGGCGTAGTCGCGCTGGACGTCGAAACCATGGACGCTGATGGCGCCCGCGCTAGGCCGCGAGAGGCCGGCGAGCATGCTGATCAGGGTGGTCTTGCCTGCGCCGTTGGGGCCCAGCAGGCCGAAGAACTCGCCCTCTTCGATCTGGAATGTGACCTCGTCGACCGCGCGCAGGCCCGGCTTTCCCTGGGCGCGTTGCTGGCGTGAGGCAGGATAGGTCTTGGAGACCGATTGGAAGGAGATCGCGGGCATGGGAACCCACGATTTTAGAGGGCTGGCGCTTTTTCCAGGATTTGCCGGCGAACAGACCTTAGGGTGCGGCCGGCAAAAGACCCGCCACGCCGTACAACGAGGCCAGTTCGCGCAGGCGCGACGGCAAGCCCTTCACCGCGAAGCCGCGACCGAGCGCGCTGGACTCGCGCCGGCACTCGAGCAGCACTGCGAGTGCGGACGAATCGAACTGCGCCAACGCGCCGGCGTCGACCACGGTGGACGAACCCGCCTGCCCCGCGAGCCCCTGCCGGAGCATGAGCACGCACGCAGGCGCTTCGTCGTGCGTCAGCTTGGGCGGCAGGACCAGCATCTGGCGCTCGTTCCGGTCACTTCTTGCCGTTCTGCTTGTTGCGCTCCACCAGCTTGGTGATCAAGCCATCGATGCCCTTGGCATTGATTTCCTGCGCGAACTGGCTGCGGTAGGTATCGACCAGCCACACGCCCAGCACGTTCAGGTTGTAGATCTTCCAGCCGCCGGCTTCGCCCGGCGTCTTCTCGAGGCGGTAGTCGAGCTGCACCGGGTCGCCGCTGCCCCGGACCTCGGTACGCACCAGCACTTCCTTGTCGTCGGGCGAGCCGCGGAAGGGACGCACGGTCACGCTCTGGTCGCTCACCTGGTCGAGCGCGCCTGCATAGGTGCGCACCAGCAGCTTCTTGAATTCTTCCTGCAGGCGCTGCTGCTGCTCGGGCGTGGCCTGGCGCCAGGCCGGGCCCACCGCGGAAGCGGTCATGCGCTGGAAGTTGACGTTCGGCATGATCTTGGTGTCGACCAGGGCCATGATCTTGTTGATGTCGCCTGCCTTGATCGTCTTGTCGGCCTTGATGGTTTCGAGCACATCGGTCGAGAGACGCTTCACCAGCGCGTCGGGCGCTTCGTCGGCGGCATGGACAGGCCGCACGAAAGCGGCAGCGCCCGCGAGCAGCAGGCCGGCGAGCATCAGGCGTCCGAAGGAGCGGCGTTGCAGGATCTGGTTCATCGATAAGTCCCTTGTTTGAAGTTTCAGGTCAGGCGACCGTAGCCAATTGGAGAAACGGTTCGCTGCACGGTTCCTGCTCGGAGGTAAAGGGCCGCAACGGGATGCAAGCGACCGGCTCACTCGTTGCCGTCATTCGGCAGGTTGCCGTCGTGCACTTCGTTGCGCCGGCGCTGCAGGAAGGCATCGCGCGTGAACGAGTATTTGTCGAGCGCGGCATCATCGAGCAATTGGCCCGCACGCAGCAGATTGGCTCGGCCATCGATCACGCGCACAAAATACAGCGAGTTGCGAACCGGAATGTCGTTCACCTCGCGCAGCAGATCGCCCCGCCGATCGATCGGCCACGCCGCCGTGTCGCGCAAGGTCGACGGTCCGAACAGCGGCAGCACCACGTAAGGACCGCTCGGCACGCCCCAGCGGCCCAGCGTCTGGCCGAAGTCTTCGCTGTGGCGGTCGATGCCGGCCTCGGTGGCGATGTCGAGCAGGCCGCCCAGTCCGAAGACGGTGTTGACGTTCACGCGCATGAAGGTCTCGGCGCTGTTCTGCAGCTTCAGCTGCAGCACGCTGTTGACGAAGCTCCAGACGTCGGACAGGTTGCCGAAGAAGTTGTTGACGCCCGTGCGCACCGGCGAGGGCAGCACTTCGCGGTAGGCCGTCGCGGCGGGACGCAGCACTGCGTCGTCGACGACGTCGTTGAAGCGCGAAACCCCGCGGTTGAAAGGCTCGAAGGGATCGGCCGGATTGGGGTTGGGACCGGTCGCGCAGCCGCTTGCGATGACGAGAAGGGCAAGCGCGCCGAGGCGGCGCAGAACGGAAGCGCCGCGGATCGCGGACGGCAAGTTGGAAGTGGATCGCGGTTTCATTTCTTGTTGGCGTTGCCCGATGGCGCGCTGCCCTCGGACGCCCTGTTGTAGAGAAACTGACCGATCAGGTTCTCCAGCACGACGGCCGATTGCGTTGCGGTGATGGTGTCACCGGCTTGAAGGTTCTTCTCCTCAGCCCCCGCTTCGATACCGATGTACTGCTCGCCGAGCAAGCCGCTGGTCAGGATCTTGAGGGAACTGTCCTTGGGGAAACTGTAACGGCTTTGCAAAGCGAGCGTGACGCTGGCCTGAAAGTTCTTGTCGTCGAACGTGATCGATTCGACACGCCCGACCACCACGCCCGCGCTCTTGACCGCGGTCTGCGGCTTGAGTCCGCCGATGTTGTCGAAGCGCGCGGTCACCGGATAGGTCTTCTGGAAGCTGAGACTCAGCAGATTGGCCGATTGCAGCGCGAGAAAGAGCAGCGCCGCCGCGCCGATGAGCACGAACAGGCCGACCCAGATGTCGTTGTTGGAACGTTGCATGTATGTGTCTTCCCTATTTACTAGATGCTGAACATCATTGCAGTCAGCAGGAAGTCGAGTCCGAGCACCGCGAGCGAGGCGGCCACCACGGTCCGGGTGGTGGCGCGGGACACCCCCTCGGGCGTCGGTTGGGATTCGTAGCCCTGCAGCAGCGCGATGAAGGTGACGGTGAAGCCGAAGACGATGCTCTTCACCACGCCGTTGCCGACGTCGCGCCAGACATCGACGCCGCCCTGCATCTGGCCCCAGAAGGCGCCCGGATCGACGCCGAGCATCAGCACGCCGACCACGTAGCCGCCGCTCACGCCGACAGCGCTGAACACGGCCGCCAGCAGCGGCATGGTGATCACGCCGGCCCAGAAGCGCGGCGCGAGGATGCGCTGCACCGGATCGACCGCCATCATCTCCATCGCGCTCAGTTGTTCGCCGGCCTTCATGAGGCCGATCTCCGCCGTCAACGAGGTGCCCGCACGGCCCGCGAACAGCAAGGCCGCGACCACCGGGCCGAGTTCGCGCACCAGGCTCAGCGCGACCAGCAGGCCGAGCGCCTCCGACGAACCGTAGCGCTGCAGCGTGTAGTAGCCCTGCAGCCCGAGCACGAAGCCCACGAAGAGCCCCGAGACCGCAATGATCGCGAGCGAGTAGTTGCCGAGGAAGTGGATCTGGTCGCGCACCAGGCCGAAGCGGCGCAGGCTGCGCGCGCCACGGAATACCAGCCGCAGGAACAGTTGGGCGCCCAGCCCCAGGTCGGCGAGCTTGGAGCGCACGGCGAAACCCGCGTCGGCAGGCCGGTACCAGCTCATTCGCGCTCCCCGTGGGTGTTGCCGAAATCGTCCTCGACGCCGACGGCGGGATAGTGGAAATGCACCGGCCCGTCGGGCAGCGCATTGACGAACTGGTGCACCAGCGGATCGCCGCTCTGGCGCACTTCCTCTGGCGTGCCCTGGGCGGCAATGCCGCCGTTGGCCAGGATGATCACGTGGTCGGCGATGCGAAAGGTCTCTTCGAGGTCGTGCGAGACCACCACGCTGGTCAGCCCCAGCGTGTCGTTGAGCTGGCGGATCAGGCGGGCCGCGGTGCCGAGCGAGATCGGATCGAGGCCGGCAAAGGGCTCGTCATACATCACGAGATCGGGGTCGAGCGCGATCGCACGGGCCAGCGCCACGCGCCGCGCCATGCCGCCCGAGACCTCGCTGGGCATCAGGTGCCGCGCGCCGCGCAAGCCGACCGCATCGAGTTTCATGAGCACGATGTCGCGCACCAGGGCTTCGGGCAGCCGCGTGTGCTCGCGCAGCGGAAAGGCGACGTTGTCGAACACGCTCATGTCGGTGAACAGCGCACCGAACTGGAACAGCATGCCCATGCGGCGCCGCGCGGCATAGAGCGCGTCGGTCCCGAGCTTGCCGACGTCCTGGCCATCCACCAGCACCTCGCCGCGCTGCGCGCGCAGCTGGCCACCGATCAGCCGCAGCACGGTGGTCTTGCCGCCGCCGGAGGCTCCCATCAGCGCCGTCACCTTGCCGCGCGGCACGGCGAACGAGACGCCATCGAGGATGGCGCGCTCGCCGTAGCCGAAGCCGAGGTCGCGAAATTCAACGAGGGAGGTGGTGGATGGGTCCATATCAACAGAAAAGCCGGGGCGCCTTCAGGCATCCCGGCTCGCGGTTGTACCCATGATAAATGAAGCACGGGCCGTGCCCATGCCCCGAAGTGGGGGGCTAATCCAGGCCTAATTCAGCGCGGCAGATCGCTGAATCCCATCAGGAACTCGTCGACGGAGCGCGCCGCCTGGCGCCCTTCGCGGATCGCCCACACCACCAGCGACTGGCCGCGGCGGATGTCGCCCGCCGCGAACACCTTTGGCACGTTGGTCGCATAGCCGCCGAGGAAATCGACACTGGCCTTGGCATTGCCGCGCGCATCTTTCTCGACGCCGAAGGCATCGAGCACGTTGGCGACAGGGCTCACGAAGCCCATGGCCAGAAGCACCAGGTCGGCCTTCAGCACCTCTTCCGTGCCGGGCACCTCGACCATCTTGCCGTCCTTCCACTCCACGCGGACGGTCTTGAGGCCGGTGAGCTTGCCCTTCTCGCCGATGAATTCCTTGGTCGAGATCGCGAACTCGCGCTCGCAGCCCTCTTCATGACTGGAGCTGGTGCGCAGCTTGTAGGGCCAGTAGGGCCAGGTCAGCGGGCGGTTCTCTTCTTCGGGCGGCTGCGGCATCAGTTCGAACTGCGTGACGCTCGCCGCGCCGTGGCGGTTGCTGGTGCCCACGCAGTCGGAGCCGGTGTCGCCGCCGCCGATCACGATCACGTGCTTGCCGTCGGCCCGAATCTGGCCCTTGACCTTGTCGCCGGCGTTGACCTTGTTCTGCTGCGGCAGGAACTCCATCGCGAAATAGATGCCATCGAGATCGCGGCCCGGCACCGGCAGGTCGCGCGATTGTTCGGCGCCACCGGTCAAGATAACCGCATCGAACTCGCGGTCGAGCTGCTCCGGCGTCACGATCTCCTTGGCCCAGTTCGTGACCTTGGAGCCCTTGCCGAGCGGATCTTTCGCAGCGCCGACCATCACGCCGGTGCGGAAGACCACGCCCTCGGCCTTCATCTGCTCGACACGGCGGTCGATATGCACCTTCTCCATCTTGAAGTCGGGAATGCCGTAACGCAGCAGGCCGCCGATGCGGTCGTTCTTCTCGAACAGGGTGACGTCGTGGCCGACGCGCGCGAGCTGCTGCGCGGCCGCCATGCCAGCCGGGCCGGAGCCGACCACCGCGACCTTCTTGCCGGTCTTGTGCTTGGCCGGCCGCGGCGCGACCCAGTTCTCTTGCCAGGCGCGATTGATGATCGCGTGCTCGATCGACTTGATGCCCACCGGATCGTCGTTCACGTTGAGCACGCAGGCGGCCTCGCAGGGCGCGGGGCAGATTCGGCCGGTGAACTCGGGGAAGTTGTTGGTCGAATCGAGCACCACGAAGGCGCTCTGCCAGTCGCTCTGGTAGACCAGGTCGTTGAAGTCCGGAATGATGTTGTTGACCGGGCAGCCGCTGTTGCAGAAGGGCGTGCCGCAGTCCATGCAGCGCGCACCCTGCACCTTGGCCTGGGCCTCGTCGAGCCCGACGATGAATTCCTTGTAGTGCTTGACGCGCTCCTTGACGGGCTTGTAGCCCTCCTCGATGCGCTCATGCTCCATGAAGCCGGTGATTTTTCCCATCGTACTGTCCTTCGGTTCTTCGTTCTCGTGGGCGCTCAGACGGCGGCCACCGGCTTGCCGGCCATCGCGTGCGGCTCCATGCCCACGTGGGCGTTGTTGCCGCTGCTCGTGAGCTCGACCTGGCGGTCGTGGATCTCGGCCAGCGCGCGCTTGTATTCGTTCGGGAAGACCTTGACGAACTTGGTGCGCGAAACCGCCCAGGTGTCGAGCAGTTCGCGCGCGCGCTTGCTGCCGGTCCAGCGGTGATGGTCTTCCAGCAGCTTCCTGAGCTGCGCCTCGTCGGTCTCGCCGTCGTGCCAGATCTTGCGGTGCACGCTCGCGATCTGCTCGGCCGAGGTCAGCACCTTGTCGAGCGACACCATCGAGAGGTTGCAGCGCGACGCGAACTGGCCGTCCTCGTCGTAGACGAAGGCAACGCCGCCGCTCATGCCGGCCGCGAAGTTGCGCCCGGTCTTGCCGAGCACCGCGACCGTGCCGCCGGTCATGTATTCGCAGCCGTGGTCGCCGGTGCCTTCGACCACCGCGGTGGCGCCCGAGAGGCGCACCGCGAAGCGCTCGCCGGCCACGCCGCACAGGTAGGCCTCACCGGTGGTCGCGCCGTAGAGCGCGGTGTTGCCGACGATGGTGTTGCGTATCGCTTCGCCACGGAAGTCGAGGCTGGGACGCACCACCACGCGGCCACCCGAGAGGCCCTTGCCGGTGTAGTCGTTGGCATCGCCGATCAGGTAGAGCGTGATGCCGCGCGCCAGGAAAGCGCCGAAGGACTGGCCGCCTGTGCCCTCGAGCTGGATGCGGATCGAATCGTCGGGCAGGCCCTGCGGATGCACCTTGGTCAGCGCACCCGAGAGCATGGCGCCGACCGAGCGGTTGACGTTGCGCGCCACCTCGATGAACTGCACCTTCTCGCCCTTCTCGATCGCCGGGCGCGACTTCTCGATCAGCTTGTTGTCGAGACTCTTCGCGAGGCCGTGGTCCTGCGCCTCGACGTGGTAGCGCGGCACGTCGGCCGGCACGTTCGGCTGCGCGAACAGGCGGCTGAAGTCGAGGCCGCGGGCCTTCCAGTGTTCGATGCCCTTCTTGGTGTCGAGCAGGTCGGCGCGGCCGATCAGCTCGTCGAACTTGCGGATGCCCAGCTGCGCCATGATCTGGCGCACTTCCTCGGCGACGAAGAAGAAGTAGTTCACCACGTGCTCGGGCTTGCCCGTGAACTTCTTGCGCAGCACCGGATCCTGCGTGGCCACGCCGACCGGGCAGGTGTTGAGGTGGCATTTGCGCATCATGATGCAGCCCTCGACCACCAGCGGCGCAGTCGCGAAGCCGAACTCGTCGGCGCCGAGCAGCGCGCCGATGGCGACGTCGCGGCCGGTCTTCATCTGGCCGTCGGCCTGCACGCGGATGCGGCCACGCAGGCGGTTGAGCACCAGGGTCTGCTGGGTTTCGGCCAGGCCGATCTCCCACGGGCTGCCCGCATGCTTGATCGACGACCACGGCGAGGCGCCTGTGCCACCGTCGTGGCCCGCGATCACGACATGGTCGCTCTTGCACTTGGCGACGCCGGCCGCGATCGTGCCGACGCCGACCTCGCTCACCAGCTTGACGCTGACGCTCGCGTGCGGCGCGACGTTCTTCAGGTCGTGGATCAGCTGCGCCAGATCCTCGATCGAATAGATGTCGTGGTGCGGCGGGGGAGAAATGAGGCCCACGCCCGGCACCGAGTAGCGCAGCGCGCCGATGTAGTTGGAGACCTTGCCGCCCGGCAGCTGGCCGCCTTCGCCGGGCTTCGCGCCCTGCGCCATCTTGATCTGCAGCTGGTCGGCCGACGACAGGTACTCGGCCGTGACGCCGAAGCGGCCCGAGGCGACCTGCTTGATCTTCGAACGCAGCGAGTCGCCGTCCTGCAGAGGCAGGTCGACCTCGACGTTGGCTTCGCCGATCACGCTCTTGAGCGTGTCGCCGACCTTGATCGGGATGCCCTTGAGCTCGTTGCGATAGCGCGCCGGGTCTTCGCCACCCTCGCCGGTGTTGCTCTTGCCGCCGATGCGGTTCATCGCCACGGCCAGCGTCGAATGCGCTTCGGTGCTGATCGAGCCGAGCGACATGGCGCCGGTCGCGAAGCGCTTGACGATCTCGCTCGCCGGCTCGACCTCGTCCACGGAGATCGCCTTCGCCGGATCGATCCTGAACTCGAACAGGCCGCGCAGCGTGAGATGGCGGCGGTTCTGGTCGTTGATGAGCTGCGCGTATTCCTTGTAGGTGTTGAAGTTGTTGGCGCGCGTGCTGTGCTGCAGCTTGGCGATCGCGTCCGGCGTCCACATGTGCTCCTCGCCGCGCGTGCGCCAGGCGTATTCGCCGCCGGCGTCCAGCATGTGGGCGAGCACCGGGTCGTCGCTGAAGGCCGCCTTGTGCATGCGGATGGCTTCCTGCGCGATCTCGAACACGCCGATGCCCTCGACCCGGCTGGCGGTGCCGGTGAAGTACTTGACGATCGTTTCGCTGTTGAGGCCGATGGCTTCGAACAGCTGCGCACCGCAGTAGCTCATATAGGTGCTGACGCCCATCTTCGACATGATCTTGGACAGACCCTTGCCGATCGCCTTGACGTAGTTGTAGATCGCCTTCTCGGCGCTCAGGTCGCCGGACAGGTCTTCATGCATCGCGGCCAGGGTTTCCATCGCGAGATACGGGTGCACGGCCTCGGCGCCATAGCCCGCCAGCACCCCGAAGTGATGCACCTCGCGCGCCGATCCGGTCTCGACCACCAGGCCGGCCGTGGTCCGCAGGCCTTCGCGCACCAGGTACTGGTGGATGGCCGACAGCGCCAGCAGCGCGGGGATCGCGATCTGGGTCGGGCTCACCGCGCGGTCGCTCACGATCAGGATGTTGTGGCCGCCCTTGATTGCATCGACCGCCTCGGCGCAGAGCGAGGCCAGCTTGGCCTCGACGCCCTCTTCGCCCCAGGCGAGCGGGTAGGTGATGTCGAGCGTGTAGCTCTTGAACTTGCCCTGCGTGTACTTGCCGATGTCGCGCAGCTTCGCCATGTCGGCGAAGTCGAGGATCGGCTGGCTCACCTCGAGCCGCATCGGCGGGTTGACCTGGTTGATGTCGAGCAGGTTCGGCTTCGGGCCGATGAAGGACACCAGCGACATCACGATCGCCTCGCGGATCGGATCGATCGGCGGGTTCGTGACCTGCGCGAACAGCTGCTTGAAGTAGTTGTAGAGCGGCTTGTTCTTGTTGGACAGCACGGCCAGCGGGCTGTCGTTGCCCATGGAGCCGATGCCTTCCTCGCCGGCCGCCGCCATCGGGCTCATCAGGAACTTGATGTCTTCCTGCGTGTAGCCGAAGGCCTGCTGGCGATCGAGCAGCGCGACCTGGCTCACCGGCGCCTGAACGGCCTCGGCCTCGACGCTGTCGAGCTTGATGCGCAGGTTCTCGATCCACTGCTTGTACGGCTTGCTGTTGGCGAGCGTGGCCTTGACCTCCTCGTCGTCGATCATGCGGCCCTGCTCCAGGTCGATCAGGAACATCTTGCCGGGCTGCAGGCGCCACTTGCGCACGATCTTCTGCTCGGGCACGGGCAGCACGCCGGATTCGGAGGCCATGATCACCAGGTCGTCGTCGGTCACGCAGTAGCGGGAAGGCCGCAGGCCGTTGCGGTCGAGCGTGGCGCCGATCTGGCGACCGTCGGTGAAGACGATCGATGCCGGGCCGTCCCAGGGTTCCAGCATCGCGGCGTGGTATTCGTAGAAGGCGCGGCGGCGCGTATCCATGGTCGCGTGCTGCTCCCAGGGCTCGGGAATCATCATCATCACGGCCTGGCTGATCGGGTAGCCGGCCATCGTGAGCAGCTCGAGGCAGTTGTCGAAAGTAGCGGTGTCGGACTGGTCGGCGAAGCTGATCGGATAGAGCTTCTGCAGATCGGCACCGAGCACCGGCGAGGACATCACGCCTTCGCGCGCCTTCATCCAGTTGTAGTTGCCCTTGACCGTATTGATCTCGCCGTTGTGGGCGACATAGCGGTACGGGTGGGCCAGCGGCCACTCGGGGAAGGTGTTGGTCGAGAAGCGCTGGTGCACCAGGCCCAGGGCCGAGATGCAGCGCTTGTCCTGCAGGTCGAGGTAGTAGGTGCCGACCTGGTCGGCCAGGAGCAGTCCCTTGTAGACCACCGTGCGGCTCGACATGCTCGGAACGTAGTACTCCTTGCTGTGCTTGAGCTTCAGGCGCTGGATGCTGGCGCTGGCGGTCTTGCGGATCACGTAGAGCTTGCGCTCCAGCGCATCCTGCACGATGACGTCGTTGCCGCGGCCGATGAAGACCTGGCGCAGGAGCGGCTCCTTCTTGCGCACGGTCGGCGACATCGGCATCTCGCGATTCACCGGCACGTCGCGCCAGCCCAGCAGCACCTGGCCTTCGGCCTTGATGGCGCGCTCCATCTCCTGCTCGCAGGCTTCGCGGGAGGCGTGCTCCTTGGGCAGGAAGATCATGCCGACGCCGTATTCGCCGGGCGGCGGCAGCGTGACGCCCTGCTTCGCCATCTCCTCGCGGTACAGCAAATCGGGCAGTTGGATCAGGATGCCGGCGCCGTCGCCCATCAGCTTGTCAGCGCCCACTGCGCCGCGATGGTCCAGATTCTCGAGAATCTTCAAGCCCTGCAGCACGATGGCATGGCTTTTTTCGCCCTTGATGTGGGCCACGAAGCCAACGCCGCAGGCGTCGTGCTCGTCGGCACCGGAGTAAAGACCGTGTTGTTGGAGATACTCGATCTCGGCAGCCGTTGTCATGGCGTGCTCCTTCAATTTTTCGCAGGGAAAAGGAGCATATTGCGTTGCACAAACAATGCCAAACACTTTATTTGGGGTCAGATTCCAATTAAATGTTGAGTCACAAACTCGGAATTAATTAAGGGACATATCAAAATTGATAGCGGAATCGCCTTGCTACGCAAGCGAGCAGGCAGTTCCGGGATCAATTCCGAGGAGTCGGAGGACGACCGGGCCGAGCCTTCAACACGCGCCGAGGCGTGGCTTTTTGTAACGAATCCAGAAAGTCACGATCCCCCGCGGCCCAGCCGTGCAAAGTGGCCTCCGTCAGCGCTGCCTGATCGGCGGCCGGAATACCGGCACGCACCAAATCGGCATAGGCGGCTTCGCGAGCGAACGGGGTGTTGCCGAGTGACCAGTAGAGCGGATGCGGGGTCAGCAGCTTGTCGTGCCGCAGCCCGGCGTAGTGCCCATGGCTCGACCACGGATAGTCGCGCGCTTCGGCCGCGATGCCGGCGCGCACCGGATTCAGGTCGATGTAGGCCATGCAGGCCAGCAGATAACGATCGGTCTGGATCAGCGTGGACTTGTAGCGCCCCTCCCACAAGGTGCCGCTGCGCCCGTGCCGGTCGTTGAAGTAGCGCACGTAGCGCCGGCCGACTGCCTGCATCCACTGCGGCAGCCCATCGGCGGTCGACGGTGTGGCGAGCAGATGGAAGTGGTTGTCCATCAGCACGTAAGCATGCAAGGCGATGCCGAAGCGCGCGGCGTTCTCGCCCAGCAGGCCCAGCAGCACCTCACGGTCGGCGCGGTCGACGAATATGGCTTGGCGGTTGTTGCCGCGCTGGATCACGTGGTGCGGCTGGTCGGCCAGCGTGAGGCGGGGCAGGCGTGCCATGGCGCGGGTTCAGCGCATCGATCAGGGCAGGCGAAAGCGCGTCGCCAGCAAGGACTCGAGGCCGAACTGCGCCAGCAGCTCGCGCAGCCGGGTCGCGGCGCTGGCTTTGCGCTGGCCGGTATGGCGCGCGATGATCAGCTCGTTCTTCATGCTGTGCTCCCAACCGACCAGCTCGGTCACCGTGACCTGGTAGCCGTTCGCCTCCAGGTAGAGGCAGCGCAGCACATTGGTGAGCTGGCTGCCGATTTCGCGCGTGTGCAGCGGATGGCGCCAGAGCTCGGCCAGAGGCGTGCGCGAAAGCGCCAGCGCCTTGGTCTGCCGCAGGCAGGCGGCAATCTCGGCCTGGCAGCAGGGAACCAGCACCATGAAGCTCGCCTCTTTCGCGAGGCCGAAAGCGATCGCGTCGTCGGTGGCGGTATCGCAGGCATGCAGCGCAGTCACGATGTCGATCCGCGCCGGCAGTTCCGTCGCGCTGGCAGACTCGGCCACGGTGAGATTGAGGAAGGACATGCGCTCGAAACCGAGCCGTGCAGCAAGCGCGCGCGATCGGTCGACCAGTTCGGCCCGGGTTTCGATGCCGTATACGTGCCCACCGCCGCGCTGGTTGAAGAACAGGTCGTAGATGATGAAACCGAGGTAGGACTTGCCCGCGCCATGGTCGGCCAGCGTGGCCTGGGCGCCCTCGCCCGGCAATTCGCACAGCAGCTTCTCGATGAACCGGAACAGGTGATAGACCTGCTTGAGCTTGCGGCGCGAATCCTGGTTGAGCCGGCCCTCGCGCGTGAGGATGTGCAGTTCCTTGAGCAACTCGATCGATTGACCGGGCCGCAACTCGCTTTGCAGGTCAGCTTCGGCTTTCGACGCGCGGGCGGCGGTCTTGCTGCTCATCGCGCCGCTCCGCCCGGACCGACATCCAGCGCATCCCACCCTGAGGCACCGAGCGCCTCGAGTGTCTGGATATTGCGCCCGAAAATGGCCTCGGCATCCGGGAAGGCCTCGACAGCGCGGCTCACGCTGTCCTCGCGCAGCAGGTGCAGCGTGGGGTATGGCGCGCGATTGGTCGCGTTGCTGATGTCCTCCGCCTCCGTACCGGCGAACTGGTAGTGCGGATGGAAACTCGCCAGTTGGAACTGGCCGTCGAAACCCGCGCGGTCCAATCCGCGCTCGGCGCGGGCCGTGAAATCGTTGAAGTCCAGAAAGTCGGCCAAGGTGTTCGGTGCGATCAAGAGTGTGGTGTCGCGCTCGGAAGGGTCGCGGGCTGCAAGCTCGTGCGCCTCGAGGAGCAGAGCGTCGATCAGGTCGGCGTCTTCGTTCGGCAGATAGACGGCATAGTGAATCTGACCTCGCACATGCACCGCCTTGGCGAACGGGCACAGGTTGAGCCCGATCACCGCACGCTCGAGCCAGCGCTGCGTATCGGCCTGCGCCTGTGCTGCCGAAATTGTGGCACCGGTGCTCATGCCGTGCCCGTGCGGGGACTTGAAGGCGCAACGCGGGCTGCAAGCGCCATGCCCGCCAGCGAGCAAACCAGGGTCACGACCCAGGTCCACTGCCAGCCACCGACGCGGTGGGCAATCCAGGCAACGACCGGCGGCGCGATGAACTGCCCGAGCGACGAGGCCTGCTGCATCATCCCCACCGTGGTCGACACGGTCGACGGGCCCGGTGCCAGCCGGACCGCGAGCATGAAGAGCGTGGCTGGCACCACGCCGCCGCCGAGCGAGAACAGGCAGATCGCGAGATAGCGCAGGGCAGGCGGCAGGCTGGCGGCATCGGCGGCCTGCCCGATCTGCGCAAAAGCCGCGACGCCGCCGAGCGCCATCACGACGAAGCCCGCGCGCAACAGGCGCTCGGGCGCGATGCCGTGCTGCAGGAAACGCCCGCCGGCGACGTTGCCGACGATGTTCATCGCCGCCGCGAGCGCTGTCAGCGCTGCGTTCCAGGCATCCGGGACGCCAGCGTCGGTATAGATGGCGGGCAGGAAGCCGATCACCGCCATCCATTGCGCCGAGTACACCGCGAACGCCAGCGAAAGCGTCCAGGGTCCGCCTGCACGCACGGTGTCGCGCAGTCTCCCCGACCAGTTCTCCGGCGAGACAGCGGCAGGTGATGCCATGTACTTCGTGTCCGCGGGCACGCCGAGCACGACCCACCCCGCTGCGGCCGCCGACACCAGCGACAGCGCCCACCACCAGCCCGGCCAGCCCGCCCACGCGATCAACGCGGGCCCGAGCAGCAGCGCCAAGGCGACGCCGAGCGGCATGTAGGCGCCCCAGAGGCCCATCGCCGCTTTCTCGGTGCCTGGTTGCGACATGGCACGAATCAGCCCGGGCCCCGGCATCACCACCAGGAGGAAGCCGACGCCTTCGAGTGCACGCAGCACCAGCAGCAGGTGAACGGCCTTCGCCCCGCCCTCGCCCGAGCTCCCGACCAGCCCGCCGAGCACGCTCGCGCCGCTGATCACGGCCAGGCCCGCGAGCATGCTGCGGCGCAGGCCGATCGTGTCCGCCGCGAGGCCGACCACGAGGCCGAGGGTCATCCCGGCGACCTGCACCAACGACAGCAGAAAGCCTGCTTCGACCAAGCCGATGCCCAGAGAGGCCTGCAAGGCCGGGACGGCCGGCGCCAGCTTGCCGAGATGCAAGGCGGCCGCGACGCCCGCTACGACCACAGCCAGTGCAGCGACTGGAATACGCGCATGTGCCTTGCCGCTGCTCATTCGGTCCACCGCCGTCCGGTGAGGCGCTCGTGTTCCCGCATCGCGAAGCGATCGGTCATGCCGGCGATATAGTCCGCCACCGCGCGATGCCGGTCCGTACGTTCTGCATAGGAGGCCGGCATCTCTTCGGCGCGTGCCAGGTAGGCGGCGAACAGCTCGCGCACGACCTGCTGCGCCCGGTCGGTGGTCTGCGTGACGCGCGGGTGCCGATAGAGATTGCGAAAAAGGAACTGTTTGAGCTCGATGGATTGCGCGCGCATGGCGTCGCCGAAAAGCACCAGCGGCCCGGCCCCGCGCGCCGCGTCGGCATCGGCCGGCGCGGCCGCCTCGAGCGCGGCGCGGGTGGCATCGATCACGTCATAGACCTGCGCGCTCAGCATGCGCCGGATCGCCTCGTAGAGCACGCGCCTTCCCTGCAATTGCGGATGCTCTGCCAGCGCTTCGCGACGGTAGCGATCGAACAGGCCGACCTCGCTCACGCGCTCGATGCTGATCAGCCCCGATCTCACGCCGTCGTCGATGTCGTGGGCGTTGTAGGCGATCTCGTCGGCGAGGTTGCAGAGCTGCGCTTCGAGCGAAGGCTGGGTGCCGTCGCAGAAACGCCGCGCCACGCCGCCCGGCTCGCTCGCCTCGATGCGCTCTGCATTCGCGCGCGAACAGTGCTTGAGAATGCCTTCGCGCGTCTCGAAGCTCAGGTTGAGGCCGTCGTACTGCGGGTAGCGATGTTCGAGTTCGTCCACCACACGCAGGCTCTGCAGGTTGTGCTCGAAGCCGCCGTGCTCCGTCATGCAGGCATTGAGCGCGTCCTGGCCCGCATGGCCGAAAGGCGTGTGGCCGAGGTCGTGCGCCAGCGCGACGGCTTCCACCAAGTCTTCGTTGAGCCGCAGCGCGCGGGCGATGGAACGGCCGAGCTGCGCGACCTCGAGCGAATGGGTCAGGCGGGTGCGAAACAGGTCGCCCTCGTGGTTCAGGAACACCTGGGTCTTGTAGACCAGGCGCCGGAATGCGGTCGAATGCACGATGCGGTCGCGGTCGCGCTGGAAGGCATCGCGCGTGGGCGCGGGCGGTTCGGGATGCCGCCGCCCGCGTGATCTCGCCGGATCGCTGGCATAGGGCGCCAGGCTCATCGCGAAGGCTTCCGATTCAGGCTGCGCAGCATTGCGCCAGCACCTCGCGCACAATCGCGTCCGGAGCGCTGCGCATGACGGCCGAGCCGGGCTTGTCGATCACGACGAAGCGGATCTCGCCGGCCTCCGATTTCTTGTCGATGCGCATCAGTTCGAGATAGCGCTCCGCGCCGAGCGCCGGTGCGACCACGGGCAGGCCGGCGCGCTCGATCAAGGCCGTGAGACGCTGCACGAAGGCGTTGTCGACGCCGCCCAGCCGCTGCGAGAGCTGCGCAGCCAGGACCATGCCGCAGCCGACCGCTTCGCCATGCAGCCATTGGCCGTAGCCGAGGCCCGACTCGATCGCGTGCCCGAAGGTGTGGCCGAAATTGAGGATGGCCCGCAGACCGGTCTCCCGCTCGTCCTGCCCCACCACCGCGGCCTTGATCTCGCAGCTGCGCTTGACGGCGTACGCCAGCGCGGCCGGCTCCCTCCCCACCAGCGCGTCGATGTTCGACTCGATCCAGTCGAGGAAGCGCATGTCGTAGATGGGGCCGTATTTGATGACCTCGGCCAGGCCGGCGCTGAGTTCGCGCGGCGGCAGCGTAGCGAGCGTGGCAAGGTCGCACAGCACCAGTTGCGGCTGGTAGAACGCGCCGATCATGTTCTTGCCGAGCGGGTGATTGATCGCGGTCTTGCCGCCGACCGACGAGTCAACCTGGGCCAGCAAGGTGGTCGGCACCTGTACGAAGGGCACGCCGCGCATATAGCTCGCCGCGGCGAAGCCGGTCATGTCACCTACCACCCCGCCGCCGAGCGCGAAGAGCACCGTCTTGCGGTCGCAGCCATGGCCGAGCAGCGCATCGAAGATCAGGTTCAGCGTCTGCCAGTCCTTGTGCGCTTCGCCATCGGGCAGCTCGAGCACGTGCACGGCGCGGAAGCGTCCGGCCAGCGTCCGGCGCAATGCAGCCGCATAGAGCGGCGCGACGGTGGGGTTGGTGACGATCAGGGCCGTGGCGGCTGCGGGTACCGCTGCAAAATTCGTCGGTTCGCCGAGCAGGTCGCTGCCGATCAGGATCGGATAGCTGCGTTCGCCGAGCTGGATCTCGACGCATTCGGGGGAGGCAGACAATCGCATGGCCCCGAGTTTAGGCGCATGCCGCAAGGGCTTGCCTCAGTCCGGTGGGTGGGTCCGGGTTTCGGCCGGGACCGCGCCGGCCAATTCGAGTTGCATCACGATGATGTTCACCAGCATCGCGACCGAGGGCCTGCCGGTCTCGACCACGTCGTGGGCCGTCTCGCGATAGAACGGGTCGCGTGCGCTGTAGAGCTCATGCAGGCGGCCAAGCGGATCGGCCACCTGCAGCAGGGGACGCTTGACGTCGTGGCGCAGCCGGCGAAACAGATCCTCGGGCGAGGATCGCAGGTAGATCACATGAAAGTGCGTGCGCAGCTGGATCCGGTTGGCCTCCCGCAACACGGCGCCGCCGCCGGTCGCCACGACGCCATGGGCCGACGCCGCGAGATCGGCGATCACGGCTTCTTCGACATCGCGGAAGCTTTCTTCGCCTTCGCGTTCGAAGTAGTCGCGGATGGAGCAGCCGATCCGGCGCTCGACCACCTCGTCGCTGTCGATGAAGGGAAGCTGCAGGCGCTGGCCGAGGCGCCGGCCCACTGCTGATTTTCCGGCGCCGGGCAAGCCGACGAGCGCGACCGCCACGCGGTGCTACGAACGCCCGCGCGTTCAGCGCGCGGCGTTGCGGTCGGTAATCATCTTCGGGGTGATAAAGACGAGCATTTCGGTCTTGTTGGCAACGCGATTGCGCGTACGGAACAGCGCCCCGACATAGGGCACTTCACCGAGCACCGGCACGCGCGATTCATCGTTGGTTTCGGTGAGCTCGAAGATACCACCGATGACCACCGTGCCGCCGTTTTCGACCAGCACCTCGGTTTGCACGTGCTTGGTGTTGATCGCGAAGCCAGCCGTGGTGGCTTGGCCGACCGTGTCCTTGTTGACGTCGAGCGTCAGGATGATGTTGCCCTCGGGCGTGATCTGCGGCGTGACCTCCAGCTTGAGGTTGGCCTTGCGGAACGCGATCGAGGTGGCACCGCTGGAGGTCGCGACCTGGTAGGGCAGCTCGGTGCCCTGCTCGATCAATGCCTTGGTCTGGTCCGCCGTCACCACGCGCGGGCTCGACACCACCTTGCCCTTGCCGTCGGCTTCGAGCGCGGAGATTTCAAGGTTCAGCATGCGCGAGAAGCTGGAGTTGAAGAGCGAGATCGCGAAAGTGCCCGGCGCATTGCCGTTGCCGGAAACGCCGGTCGAAGGCAGGTTCACGAAATTCGAGTTGGTGAAGGTCGTGAGCGAGCTGCCCTGCGTGGTGGCCGTGGCAGCCGTGACCACCGGCACGGCGCCGACGTTGCCGAAGACAGTACGGCCGTTGCTCGAACCCACCGTGCCGCCGGCCACGCCACCACCAAGGCGCACGCCCAGGGACTTGCCGAAGGTGTCGGAGGCCTCGACGATGCGCGCCTCGATCAGCACTTGGCGCACTGGTATGTCGAGCTTCTGGATCAGCTCGGCGACCTGCTGGAGACGCGAAGGAATGTCCGAAACGAAGAGCTGGTTGGTGCGCGACTCGGCAATCACGCTGCCGCGCGGGCTCAGGATGCGCGTCGTCGTACCCGAACCGCCGCCACCGCCGCTGGAAGCGCCCGTGCCGGTCAAGCCCTGTGCGATCGCGATGGCCTTGGTGTAGTTCAGCTGGAACGACTGGGTGCGAAGAGGCTCCAGGTTCTGGATGGCGGCCTGGGCTTCGAATTCCAGCTTTTCCTTGGCGTTGATTTCATCCTTGGGTGCAATCCACAGAACGCTGCCGTTCTTGCGCATGCCCAGGTTCTTCGCCTGCATGATGATGTCCAGCGCCTGGTCCCACGGCACATCCTTCAGGCGCAGGGTCAGCGCGCCGGTCACCGAATCCGAGGTCACGATGTTGAAGTTCGTGAAATCGGCAATCACCTGCAGGAGCGAGCGGATCTCGATGTTCTGGAAGTTCAGCGAGAGCTTCTCGCCGCTGTAGCCGGCACCTTGGGTGAGCTTGGTCGGGTCGACCTTGCGTGGGCGCACTTCGACGACGAACTGGTTTTCGCTCTGGTAGGCGCTGTGGTCCCAATCGCCCTTGGGCTCGATGGTCATGCGCACACGATCGCCCGATTGCTGCGTCGTCACCAGCTGAACGGGCGTGCCGAAATCCGAAACGTCGAGGCGGCGGCGCAGGCCCTCGGGCAGGGTCGACTTGGTGAATTCGACCACCAGGTTCTTGCCTTGCTGGCGAATGTCGACGCCCACCTGGTTGTTGGCCAGGTCGACGATCACGCGGCCGGTGTTGTCCGAGCCCAGGCGGAAATCGACGTCGCGCAGGGGCAAGGTGTCCCGGTTGCGGTTTTCGGCAAAGGCCGAAGGCGTGGAAGCAACCAATGCGGCGCCCGGAACGGGCTCCAGCGAAATCAGCAAGGACTTGCCCTGGACTTCGGCCTTGTAGGCGGTCGCTTGCTTCAGGTTCAGCACAAGGCGCGTGCGCTCAACGGCCTGCACCACGTTGACCGAGCGCAGGTTGCCCTGGTTGACGTCGATCGCCGAGCGGCCGATGGCGTTCGTCACACCCGGGAAGTCGAGCGCGATCCGCGCCGGTGTCTGAATCGCGAAGCCGGTTGGCACGGCAGTCAGCGGTTGGGTCAGGTCGACCCGGATGACTTCCGAGCCGGATTGCATCGAACTCGTGACCGATTCGATGGCGTTCTGCGCCTGCGCGACGGCGATCGTGCCGAATGCAAACAGACTGACGCCGGCTGCGCGCAGCCACTGCGCGAACATTGACTTCTTGGAATTCATTTCTTCGACCTCTCTTGCAACTGCAGCGTCGCCACGCGTTCGATCCATTCACCGGCGGCGTCCTGCACGATTTCACGCAAGCCGAGTTCGGTTTCACTGATACGGGTAATGCGCCCGTAGTTGAGTCCCAGATAGTTGCCGACGCGCACTTGGTACAGCAGCTTGTCGACCGTGACCAGGGCCACTGGCTCACCTTTGCGGTTCATGCTGCCGACCATGGCCATCGAATCGAGCGGGAAGGCCTCGAGGGCCTCCTTGCGGCGAGCCAGTTCGGGCGCAATGAGCCCGGACGTGCTCGGCTGATTCGAGTCGCGCCGTAGCGCCTGCGTCAGCTTCTGCATGTTGAAGGGCTCGAAGGCGCTGGCCTCGGTGTACGCCTGAGGCGTGAACTTCTTCGGCTCGGTGATGGGAGGAACGCTGGGCCGCACCTGCGCCCGCTGCTCCGCCATCCAGCGCTGAAGATCCTCCTGCTCCGACCCCATGCAACCGCTCAGGCCGGCAGCAGCAACGCCGAGCCACAGAATACCGAGCGTTCTCATTTCTTCTTCGCCCCCGCCGCAGCGCGTTTCTGCGCCTGCTGCTCTTCATCGTCCAGATAGCGGAAGGTCCGCGCCGTGGCATCCAAGGTCAGGGCGCCATCCTTTTGCGGCGTCACCGACAGGTTGTTCAAGGTCACGATGCGGGAAAGGTTGGCGACGTCCGCGGCAAAGGCGCCCATGTCGTGATAGCGCCCCGTCACCCGTACGGCGATCGGCAACTCGGCGTAGTAGTCCTTCACCGAAACCTGCCCGGGACGGAACAGTTCGAACTGGAGGCTGCGGCCCAGCCCGGCCTGGTTGATGTCGGAAAGCAATGCGTCCATTTCCGCTTTGCTCGGCAGCTGCTTTTCGAGCAGGGTCACGTACTGCTGCACTTGCTCGCGCTGCTTCTTCAGCAGTTCGAGATTGGCGGCCTGCGCGACCTTCTTCTGGTAGTCGGCCTTGAGCGTGACTTCCTTGGCCCGCTCGGCTTCGAGCTCGTCGTTCGAATTGGTGAGCCATACGAACCACAGCCCCACCAGCACCAGAGCCGTGACGGCAACGCACAGGGCGTAGCGCGGCACCGGCGGCCAGACGGACGGATCGTTCGGATTGAGTCCCCGGAACTGATCGCCGAAGCGCTGCACGGCGGCAGCGATGTCGATCTTTTGGGAAGCGCGCGTTGTTGCCATGATGACGCCTATCCCTTGACTGCAGCCGATGCCGCCGTGGCCGCGCCGGCCGCGGCCTTTTGTGCATCCGTGGGCCGCTTGAGGCCGATGCGCATGGTGAAGTTTGCAACCCGTCGCTGGTCACGCGGACTCAGATTGATATTCGTGGACGTGATTTCGACCAGTTCCGGCTTGACCAGCCAAGGGCTGTTGTTGCCAAGATTGCGCAACAGTTCCGATACGCGTTCGTTGGACTGCGCCATGCCCTGAAGCGTGACCGTCTGGTTGTCCTGTTTCATGCTCGTCAGATAGACACCGTCCGGCAGTTGGCGAACGAGCTCGTTGAGCAGATGCACCGGCAGATTCCGATCGCCCTGCAGGTCTTCGACCGCCTGTTGCCGTGCGCGCAGCGCTGCAATTTCGGCCTGCAAGGTCGAGATCTCCTTGATTTCGGACTCGAGCTTCTTGATCTCAGACTGCAAAAAGCTGTTCTTCTCTTGCTGGCTGGAAATCTGGGCCTGGTACCAGAGGAATGCCGCACCTGCGATCAGGCAGCCGAGGACCGCCGAGGCGCCCAAGGTCGCATAGAAGGCCTCTCGCCTGCGCTTGCGCGAGGCTTCCCTGTGCGGAAGCAGATTGATCAGGATCACTGCAAAAACCTCCGCATCGCCAGGCCGCACGATGTCAGATAGGACGGCGCCTCGCGGCGCACCTTCTTCTCACGGATTCCGCTGCCGATCTCCATCCCGTCGAAGGGATTGACGAGCGAGCAGGCGAATGAAGTCTGCCGCGTCACGGCGCTGGTCAGCCCCGGGAGCGACGCCGAACCGCCCGCCAGCAGCACGTAGTCGACACGGTTGTGCGGCGTGCTGGTAAAGAAGAACTGCAGTGCCCGGGCGATCTCCTGGGCAATGCTCGCCACGAAGGGCTTCAGCACGCCCGAGCCATAGTCGTCGGGCAAATCGCCGCTGCGCTTCTTGGCTTCCGCCTCTTCCGCAGAAAAGCCGTACTGCCGAACGATCAGCTGAGTGAGCTGGGCGCCGCCAAAAGCCTGGTCGCGGTCGTAGAGCACTTCCTGGTTGCGCAAGACCTGCATGCTCGTGGTGAACGCTCCCACCTCGAACAGCGCAACCACGGCATCACGGCCTTGTCCGGGCAGCTGCTCGATGAGCCGCGCCGTCGCCAAACGGGACGCATAGGACTCGACATCGAGAATCATGGCCTTCAGGCCCGCTGCCTCGGCCAGGCCTTGGCGGTCCTGCACCTTCTCCTTGCGCGACGCGGCGATCAGGACCTCGACATCGCCAACCGAATTCGCGCTTTGCCCGATGACGCAAAAGTCCAGGCTCACTTCGTCCAGCGAGAAAGGGATATATTGATTGGCCTCGGACTCGACCTGGATCTCGAGCTCCTGCTCGCTCATGCCGCCCGGCAGCACGATCTTCTTGGTGATGACGGCCGAAGGCGGCAATGCCAAAGCTGCGTTTTTGGTGCGGGTGCCGCTCTTGCGGACCACGCGCCGCACCGCTTCGGCGACCTCGTCGAATTTTTCGACATTGCCGTCGGTGATCCAGCCCCGTTCCAGAGGCTCGATCGCACAGCGCTCCAATACCAGCTTGCCGCTGGCATCGCGGCCGAGTTCGACCAGCTTTACGCTGGACGAACTGACGTCCAGCCCGAGCAGTGGCGCGGGCTGACGACGAAACAACGATCCCAAAGCAGTCAAGTTCGATCCCATCCGTTTGTAACGATTGGAAATATTTGCGAGTGGTTGCATGCTAGCAGCAGGTGCACGGGCAACCAAGCGGCGAATCCTCACTCCACCTGCAAGCGTTGTCAAAAGGGAACGTAACAGTACGGTTCTGCAACTTTGGTCACAAATGCTAGTACTTGGGTTTTATGCCCGCCCTAGGAGCCGTCCGAAGGGGTCGCCTTTTTATAATGAGCGCTGACTTCCCCACCCTTCATGCCCGAAAAAATTCGCCCCAACGGGCCCGCCAGAACCCCTCCTCCCAAGCGCCCGGCCTTGCTTTCATGGCTCACGCGCATCGTGCTGTGGGGGTTGGGCATCGCTGCGGCCGGGGCGCTATCCCTGGTCTGTGTGATTGCCGTCGCGCTGGCCGTCGCCTATCCGAACCTGCCGGACATTTCCGATCTCGCCGACTACCGCCCTAAGCTACCGCTGCGGGTTTTTTCCTCGGAAGGCATCCTGATCGGCGAGTTCGGCGAAGAGCGCCGCAACCTCACCCCGATCGCGACCATCCCCAAGGTGATGAAAGACGCCGTGCTGGCCGCGGAGGATGCGCGCTTCTACGACCACGGCGGAGTCGACTACAAGGGCTTGGTCCGCGCCGGCCTGGCCAACATGAATCGCGTCAAGAGCCAGGGCGCCTCCACCATCACCATGCAGGTCGCGCGCAATGTCTACCTGAGCTCGGAAAAAACGCTGACCCGCAAGATCTACGAGGTGCTGCTGACCTTCAAGCTCGAGCACCTGCTCTCCAAGGACCAGATTTTCGAGATCTATCTGAATCAGATCTATCTCGGCAACCGGGCCTACGGTTTCGCGGCGGCATCCGAAGCCTATTTCGGCAAGCCTCTCAAGGACATCACGATCGCCCAGGCGGCGATGCTGGCCGGACTGCCGAAGGCGCCCGGCGCCAACAACCCGGTCAATAACCCTTCTCGCGCGCGAGGACGCCAACTCTATGTGATCGACCGCATGCAGGAAGCCGGCTTCATCACGGCTGAACAGGCAACGGAAGCCAAGAAGGAAGAACTGCACCTGCGCGACGCTGCGGATCCGACCCGGCTGCATGCCGAATACGTGGCCGAAACCGTGCGCCAGCTGATGTACGCGCAGTACGGCGACAGCACCTACACGCGCGGCCTCAAGGTCTATACCACCCTGGTGGCCGCCGACCAGGCCGCCGCGTATCGCGCTTTGCGCAAAGGCATCATGGACTACGAGCGCCGCCAGATCTATCGCGGCCCCGAGAAGTTCGTCGACCTGCCGAGCGACCCCAAGGAGCTCGACGAAGCAGTCGACGACGCCCTGGCCGATCATCCGGACAATGGCGATGTGATGTCAGCCGTGGTGCTCAGGGCCAGCGCCAAGGAAATCAACGCCGTGCGCGGCAACGGCGACACATTGCAGATCGTCGGCGACGGCCTGCGGCCCGCGCAGTCCGGGCTCTCGGACAAGGCGCCGCCCAACATCAAGATTCGCCGCGGCGCGGTGATCCGTGTCGTGAAGACGCCGAAGAACACCTGGGAGATCACCCAGCTGCCCGAGGTCGAGGGCGCCTTCATCGCACTCGACCCGCGCGATGGCGCAGTCAAGGCCATGGTCGGCGGCTTCGACTTCGACAAGAACAAGTTCAACCACGTCACGCAGGCCTGGCGCCAGCCGGGATCGAGCTTCAAGCCCTTCATCTACTCGGCCGCGCTCGAAAAGGGCTTCACGCCCGGCACGGTCGTCAACGATGCGCCGCTCTTCTTCGATGCCGGCACCACCGGCGGACAACCGTGGGAGCCCAAGAACTACGACGGCACGTTCGAAGGACCGATGTCGCTGCGCCGCGCGCTCGCCCGTTCCAAGAACATGGTGTCGATCCGCGTGCTGCAGTCGATCGGCACGCGCTACGCGCAAGACTGGATCAGCAACTTCGGCTTCGAGCGCGAGAAGCATCCCGCCTACCTGCCGATGGCGCTGGGCGCCGGATCGGTCACGCCGATGCAGATGGCGACCGCCTATTCGGTGTTCGCCAATGGCGGCTACCGCGTCAATCCCTACCTCGTGACGCGCATCACCGATCACAAGGACAAGGTCCTGGTGGAGACGCAGCCGCCGCTGCTCAACGAGACCATGCGCGCAATCCCCCAGCGCAATGCCTTCATCATGGACAGCTTGCTGCAGGAAGTGGCGCGCAGCGGCACCGCTGCCAAGGCACAAGCCACGCTGAAGCGACCCGACCTCTACGGCAAGACCGGCACCACCAACGATTCGCTGGACGCATGGTTCGCCGGCTTCCAGCCCACGATGGCCGCGGTGGCTTGGATGGGCTACGACACGCCGCGCAAGCTCGGCGATCGCGAAACCGGCGGCGGCCTGAGCCTGCCCATCTGGATTGGCTACATGGAGACCGCGATCAAGGGGGTGCCGGTGACCGAACTGACCGCCACGCCGCCATCTGGCGTTGTCAATGTCGGCGGCGAGTGGTACTACGACGACTATGCGCCGGGCCGAGGCGTCGCGACCCTGGGCGTCGAGGCCGGGCCGACGCCGCCGGTTGAAGCGATCTCGGGCGTGCCCGTCAGCCCGGCGCCGCCGCCGGAAGAGCGCAACCGCATCCTCGATCTCTTCCGCAACTGATCGTCAGGCGGCCGCGAACTGCAAAGGCTGGCCGGCTTGCGCAGTCGCTTCGCGCGACAGGTTGCCGAACAGCTCTTCGCCGGTCTTGGTGTCGACCCACGAACGGCCATCGTGCCGGTAGTGGTAGCCACCGGACTTGGCCGCCAGCCAGATTTCATGCAACGGCGGCTGCAGGTTGACGATCAACTGGCTGCGGTTGCGAAAGGTGATCGTGATCATGCCGCCCACGCGCTGATTGTCGATATCGGCGTCGGTCGCGTCGTTGATGCGATCGCAGCTGCGCTCGATGGCAGCCAGCGCCGCTTCCGCGCGGTCCATGTACTCGGGGTCGGTCATTACAATTTCGCCATGTTGAAAGTTCATCAAATTCTAGTGAGCGCCATTGGCCTCTCGATCGTTGGGGTCGCGTTGACCGGCTGCGGCCAGAAGGGCCCGCTCTATCTTCCGACCGATCCGGCCGCAAAGAATCGCGCCACGCTGCCGGGCTTGTTGATCCCCGAATCGTCGCGCAACGAGCCCGCCAATTCGCCCGCACAGGCGCCGGCAACGAGCGAAGGAACGAAGTGAGCAGCGATCAGCGCCTTCCCGGCCATCCCCACATCGCGCGGAAGAACGGCACGCTGCACGTCGAAGGCGCATCGCTCGCAGCCCTGGCGCGCGAGCATGGCACGCCGCTGTTTGTCTATTCGAAGCAATGGATGCTCGATGCGCTGGGCGCGTACCAGCGAGGCTTCGAAGGCCGCGACGCACTGGTCTGCTACGCCATCAAGGCCAATTCCTCGCTGGGCGTGCTGCGTGTGTTTGCCGAGGCGGGCTGCGGCTTCGACATCGTTTCCGGCGGCGAACTCGCGCGCGTGCTCGCCGCGGGCGCGGACCCTGCCAAGGTGATCTTCTCCGGCGTCGGCAAGACGAAGAGCGAAATGCGGCAGGCACTCGCGGCCGGCATCGGCTGCTTCAACGTGGAAAGCGAGGCCGAGATCGACGTGCTCAACGCTGTCGCGCTCGAAGAAGGCCGGCGCGCCTCGATCAGCGTGCGCATCAATCCCAACGTCGACCCGAAGACGCATCCCTACATCTCGACCGGCCTCAAGGGCAACAAGTTCGGCATCGCGCACGATCGCGCGGTCGCGATCTACCAGCATGCTGCATCGCTCCAAGGCCTGCAGGTGGTCGGCATCGACTGCCATATCGGTTCGCAGATCACCGACGCCTCGCCCTACCTCGAAGCGCTCGAACGGGTGCTCGACCTGGTCGAGGCGATCGAGAAGACCGGCATCGCGCTGCACCACCTCGACTTCGGCGGCGGGCTGGGCATCGACTACAACGGCGACACGCCGCCCGCGGCCGACGCGCTGTGGCAGCAGCTGCTCGCGCGCCTCGATGCGCGCGGCTTCGGACGGCGCCGGCTCATCGTCGAACCCGGACGTTCGCTGGTCGGCAACGCCGGGGCTTGCGTGACCGAGGTGCTCTACACCAAGCCCGGCGCAGAGAAGAACTTCTGCATCGTCGATGCGGCGATGAACGATCTGCCGCGGCCGGCGATGTACCAAGCCTTCCACCGAATCGTTCCGGTGGCCGAGCGCCAGGGCGAGGCCGTCAGCTACGACGTCGTGGGCCCGGTCTGCGAAAGCGGCGACTGGATCGGTCGCGACCGCGCGCTCACGGTGGAGGCCGGCGACCTGCTGGCCGTGCTTTCGGCCGGCGCCTACTCCATGGCCATGGCGAGCAACTACAACACGCGCGGCCGTGCCGCCGAAGTGCTGATCAGCGGCGAGCGCGCCACCTTGATCCGCCGGCGCGAAAGCATCGAAGACCAGTTGCGCAGCGAACGCTTCGACGGCTGATCAAGCGCTGCGCTGCACCCGCGTTGCCGGCGAGGGGCGCTGCGGCGCCCTCTTCTTGCTCACGAAGTTCCAGATACGCCAGCCCAGCAGCACGGCGATGATCGCGGCATAGACGAACACTTCGGCAAAGTCGTTCTTGCCCGCGCGCATCCAGAAGAAATGCAGCAGGCCCAGCCCGGCGATCACATAGACCAGCTTGTGCAAGGTCTGCCAGCGCTTCGCGCCCAGCGCCTTGATGGCCCGGTTGAACGAGGTCGCGGCCAGCGGCGTAAGCAGCACGAAGGCCGTGAAGCCGACCAGGATGAAGGGACGCTTCGCGATGTCCTTGGCGATTTCCGGGATGTCGAAGCCCATGTCGAACCAGCTGTAGCTCAGCAGATGGACCACGACATAGAAATAGGCGAACAAGCCCAGCATGCGGCGAAAGCGCGCCAGCGCATTGGTCTTGGCGATCACCCGCAGCGGCGTGACGGCGAGCACGATGCAGATGAAGCGCAAGGTCCAGTCGCCCGTCGAGCGGATCAGGTACTCGGCCGGATTGGCGCCCAGGCCGTCGGTGAAGGCGCCGTAGACCAGCCATGCAAAGGGAACCAAACAAAGCACGAAGACCAGCGGCTTGGCCGCCGGGTGCATCAGAAGCTTGTTCACGATCGGCTCGGCTCAGTAGAACTTCTTCAGGTCCATGCCGGCGTAGAGCTGGCCGACCTGGGGCTCGTAGCCGTTGAACAGCTGCGTCTTGTGGCGCTTGGCGAACAAGCCCCCGCCGTCGCCGATGCGCCGCTCGGTCGCCTGGCTCCAGCGCGGATGATCGACGTTAGGGTTCACGTTCGAATAGAAGCCGTATTCCTGCGCCGCCGCCTTGTTCCAGGCCGTGCCGGGCTCTTTCTCGACAAAGCGGATCTTGACGATCGACTTGCCGCTCTTGAAGCCGTATTTCCAGGGCACCACGACGCGCACCGGCGCGCCGTTCTGGTTGGGCAGCACCTCGCCGTACATGCCGAAGGTCAGCAGCGTGAGCGGATGCATCGCCTCGTCCATGCGCAGGCCCTCGGTATAGGGCCAGTCGAGCACGCGCGAACCGACGAAGGGCATGGTCTTGGGGTCGGCCAGCGTGACGAACTCCACGTACTTCGCATTGCCCTGCGGCTCGACCTTCTTGATGAGTTCGGCCAGCGAGTAGCCGACCCAAGGAATCACCATCGACCAGCCTTCGACGCAGCGCAAGCGATAGATGCGTTCTTCCTGCGCGCTGAGCTTGATCAGGTCCTCGATGTCGTACTTGCCCGGCTTCTTGACCAGGCCTTCGACCTCGACGGTCCAGGGCCGGGTCTTCAGGGTGCCGGCGTTCTTGGCCGGGTCTGCCTTGTCCGTGCCGAACTCGTAATAGTTGTTGTAGCTCGTGGCGTCCTTGTAGTCGGTGAGCTTTTCCATCGTCTGCGCACCCGGGACCGCCGACTTCGCGCCCTTCAGCGCCGCCAGCTTGCCAGGCGCAGCGGCCTGTGCCAGCGCGTCGCGCGCGGCCCATGAGGCCATGGCCGCTCCGGCGACGCCGCTCGCCAGCAGCTTGAGCATGTCGCGCCGCCCTTCGTAGACGCTGCGCGGCGTGATCTCGCTGGAATGCGGGTGGATGAAGCCCTTGTCGCGGGAGTGAATCAACATGGATCGCCTTTCGCCTTGATGGTGTGCAGGGAGGAGTTCGTTCCCAATGCTGATTCGGTTACGCGCCAGGCGTTCACCCGGTTTCACTTTTACAAGGTGCCGTAGCTGTGCAGCCCGCTCAGGAACATGTTGACCCCCAGGAAGGCGAAGGTCGTCACCGCCAGTCCGCCCAGCGCCCACCAGGCCGCCACCGTGCCCCGCAAGCCCTTGACCAGCCGCATGTGCAGCCAGGCCGCGTAATTGAGCCAGACGATCAGCGCCCAGGTTTCCTTCGGGTCCCAGCTCCAGTAGCCGCCCCAGGCATCGGCCGCCCACAGGGCGCCGAGCACGGTGGCGATGGTGAAGAAGGCGAAACCGACCGTGATCGACTTGTACATCACGTCGTCCAGCACCTCGTTGGCCGGCAGCCGTGCCGCGATGCGCTTGCGGCCCAGCAGGATGCCGGCGGCGATCAGCGCCGAGATGGCCGCATAGACGAACCAGTAGCTGCCGCCGGCTTCCTGCACGCGCTGGCGGAACGCGACCGGCACGAAGCACAGCGCCACGCCCAGGAGCCACATCGGCGTGAGCTTGTACCAGCGGGTTTCCTGCGCCTGCTCCTTGATGAGGTAGGCGAAGGCCACCATCGCCGCGAGCGCGAAGGTGCCATAGCCGATGAAATTGGCCGGCACATGCAGCTTCATCCACCAGCTCTGCAGCGCCGGCACCAGCGGCTGGATCTCGTGGGCTTCGCGCACCAGCGTGTACCAGAGCAGGAAGCCGACTGCGGCGCTGACCACCAGCATCACGAAGGCGCCCAGGGCCCGCGTGCCGTAGCGCGATTCGAAGTAGAGATAGAAGGTCGCCGTCAGCCAGCAGAACAGGACGAACACTTCGTAGAGGTTGCTGACGGGGATGTGACCGATGTCCGGCCCGAGGAGATGGCTTTCGTACCAGCGCACCATGCTGCCGATCAGCGCCATCGTGACGGCCGCCCACGCGAGGCGCGAGCCGATGAGGTCCATGGTGTCGGCCTGCTTGGCCGCAAAGAAGCCGATCCAGTAGAACAGCGTGCTCATGAAGAAGAGCACGCTCATCCAGAGAATGGCCGACTGGCTGGACAGGAAGTACTTGAGCCAGAACACCGTGTCGGCACGTGCCAGGTCGCCCTGGTAGGAGACGATGCCCAGCAGCGCGGCAGCCGTCACCACGATCGCCAGCACGCGCAGCGGCCGCCAGAACCAGCCGAGCCAGATGGCAGCCGGCATCGCCGCCAGCAGGATGGTCTTTTCGTAGATGTCCATCGCGCCGGCATAGCGCGAGAACGCGAACAGTCCGCCGGCCAGCACCAGCGCTGCGAATACCCAGTCGAAGGCATTGCGGCGCGAAAGCCAGCCGTCGTTCAGCGTGAGGGTGGTCGTGTTCATGGCGCGGTGTCTCTCCTGATGGCGAGCAGCTTGTCTTTGAGTCGCTCGAATTCGCGATCGCTGTCGATGGTCTTGCGGTTGACCGAAAAAGCCACGGTGGCCGCCGTGCCATTGGCGCTCGCATCCTTGGCGAGCCACACCCAGAGCCGGCGCTCGCGCACGTACAGCATCGCAAAAATGCCCACGATCAGCAACAGGCAACCCAGATAGACCACGTTCTTGCCCGGCGCGCGGGCGACCTGGAACACGCTGGCTTGCACCTGCTTGAAGTCGGTCATCATCATCGCCACCGGCGCGGGGTAGAAATACGCGTCGCTGATGGCGAGCACCGCCTGTGTCAGGAAGGCCTGCGACTTCTCGTCGGCCGGCAGGGCCGTCAGCCCCGCCTTCTCGCGGCTCAGATTGAGCACCTCGAACAGCACGTCGTTGAGGATGCGCACCAATACCGCTCCGGCGCGCTCCCGGTCGGCCTCGGGCACGTTCGCCTCCATGAACTCGGCGATCGCCTGCCAGCCGCCGGCGCTCACCGCATCGGCCTTGGCGCGCTCGGTGCCGGCGAACAGCGCCAGCGCGCGGCCGGCGGAGATGCGCAACTGCTCGGCCAGCTCGGGGCGCTTCGGATCGGCCCCGCGCACGATATAGCGTTCGATGGCGCGCGTGCGCGTGTCGGCATCGGCCAGCGCCGCGCGCATGCGCACGAAGCTGTCCATCGAGCCCTGGTCGTCGGCGGGTACGCGCAGGTAGCGGAAGGGCTCCTCCGGCCGCTCGCGCATGCCGAGCAGGAAGACCGGTTGGCCGTCCCCGGTATCGACCGGCACCATGTAGTTCTGATACTCGCGCGCCTGGCCCGCGGCGTCGCGCAGCTTGTAGCCGATGCTCGGGCCGATGTTGCGCAGCACCTTGGGCTTGTTGGTCTTGTTGGCCGCGCCCAGGCGCGACTCGATGCCGCTCGTCAGGTCGACCTTGCGCACGTCGGCGCCGCTGGTCATCGCGCCGCCAGCACCCTCGCCGAAGTTCTCGACGTTGATCACGCGCAGCGCCGTGTACTCGAGCGTCAGCCGATCGGTGCCGTTGGTGATCTCCGAGGTGTTGCCGATGATGCCTTCCACTTCGAAAGGCTTGGCTGCGGCCGCCATCGGCACCGCCTTGAGTTTCACGCTCGAGCCGCCGTCGTCGAAACTCGACTGGTAGATCTCGATGCCCTTGTAGCTCGCCGGATGGTTCACCTCGATGCGCGCCGGCACCTGGGCGCCGGTCTCGCGGTCGTGCAGCACAACCTCGCTCGCGAACAGCTTGGGCATGCCGGTCGAGTAGTAGTCGACGATGAATTTCTTGAGCTCGATCGAGAACGGAAGCTCCTGCAGCAACACCCCGTCGGCCTGGTTCAGGATCGCGACGCTGCCCTGCCCGCCTTCGGGCACGAGGATGTTGCCGCGGAAGGTCGGGTTGCTGGGCGACAGGCGGTGCCGTGGTGCCACGTCCGAGATCAGGCCGCCACCGGTGTAGACGCTCTTGCCGTTGAACCAGGTCTGGGCGCGCACGATCAGGTCGCCGTCGAGCAGGCCGCCGAGGCACACCAGCACGATCGCGCTGTGCGCCGCGATGTAGCCGAGCTTGTGGGCGCCGCCGGCGCGCGCAGCCACCATCCAGCCGTCGCCGTCGCGGTGCTGCAGCTTGACCTTCCAGCCGCCGCCAGCCAGCAGCTGGCCGATGCGGTTGGCCGCGGCGTGCGGGCTTTCGTCGAGAACCGTTTCGGCCCGCTGGCCGAAAGCCTTGAGGCTTTGCGCGCGGATGCCTTCCTTGAGAGTCCTCAGGTCCTTGAAGATGTGCGGCGTATTGCGCGCGATGCACAGCGATGTGCTGATCACCAGGAAAGCCAGGATCAGCAGGAACCACCAGGCGCTGTAAATCGAATCGAGCCTGGCCGCGCGGAACACCTCGGCCCAGAAAGGCCCGAACTGGTTGATGTAGTTGTTGATCGGCTCATGCTGCTTGAGCACCGTGCCGATGATCGATGCGATGCAGATGACCGTGAGCAGCGCGATCGCGAAGCGCATCGACGACATGAGCTCCACCGCCGCGCGGACCGCGTGGGGGCCGCGCCGGACTCGTAGGCCGTGGGTGGAAACTGACATGAAGGGGAATCGTGGGAAAGCAAAAAGGCGGGCCATCCTCGCTGGATCGGCCCGCCTTGTTTGGGGTTTGTTATCGGCGGTTAGTTCACGCTTGCGCGCCGGAAATCAACGCAGCCCGGCAATGTAGTCGGCCACGGCCTTGATCTCGCGGTCATTGAGCTTGGCGGCCACACCGGTCATCTGCGCAGCATTCAGGCGACCGCCGTCGCGGAACAGGGTGAGCTGCTGCACGGTGTAGTCGGCGTGCTGGCCGCCCAGGCGCGGGTACTGGGCCGGGATGCCGGCGCCGTTGGGGCTGTGGCAGCCGGCGCAGGCAGGAATCTGGCGATCGCCCAGGCCGCCGCGGTAGATCTTCTCGCCGAGCGAAACCAGGTCTTTTTCCTTCGAGAAGCCGGTCTTGACCTTCTTGGAACCGACGAACCAGGCGATGTTGCGCATGTCTTCATCGGACAGCGCCGAAGCCAGCGGCTTCATGATCGCGCTCTTGCGCTTGCCGGACTTGAAGTCCTGCAACTGCTTGAGGATGTATTCGGGGTGCTGCTGCGCCAGCTTGGGATTGGCCGGGATGGCCGAATTGCCGTCCGCGTTGTGGCACGAGGCGCAGCTTTGGCTGTTGGCCGGCGCGGCATTGAAGAGGGTGTCGCCCTTGGCGGGGTCGGGCTTGGGGGCTTTGGCAGGGGCCGCGGCAGCCGGCTTGGCCCCGGGCTCGTCGGCCGCGAAGCTGGTACCGGCGGCGGCGCCCATGAGGGCTGCAAGCAGAAAATGAGCGAACAACTTCATAGCGGGGGCTTGGATTTATGGCGCAAAACCGCGCGATTCTACAATGGCGCCCCGTTCCGAAAGCTCATCGATGACCACCCCGCGGCGCCTGCCGGCCACTCCCCCTTCCCGCAAGGCCCCTGTCGTCGATGCCGCGGCTGCCGAACGCATCCGCGTCGCACGCGGCTGGCTGCACACCGCGCATTTCCTCACCAGCGCGCCGCAGCTGGAACATCTGCCGGCCTTCGATCTGCCGGAGATCGCCTTCGTCGGGCGCTCGAACGCCGGCAAGTCGACCGCGATCAACACGCTGACCCAGCAGACGCGCCTGGCCTTCGCCTCCAAGACACCCGGGCGCACGCAGCACATCAACCTGTTCGGCGTCGGCAAGCAGAAGGTCGACGATGCCGTGCTGGCCGACCTGCCGGGCTACGGCTACGCGGCCGTGCCGCGCGAGGCCAAGCTGCGCTGGCAGCGCGTCATGGGCAACTACCTGATGACGCGCGAGAACCTGCGCGGCGTGGTGCTCATGTGCGACCCGCGCCACGGCCTCACCGAACTCGACGACATCCTGCTGGAAGTCATCCGCCCGCGGGTCGAGCAAGGCCTCAAGTTCCTGGTGCTCCTGACCAAGGCCGACAAGCTCACGCGATCGGAAGGCGCCAAGGCGCTGTCGATTGCGCGACTGCAGGCCGGCGGCGGCGAGGTCAAACTGTTCTCGGCCTTGAAGCAACAGGGAGTCGACGAGGCGGCCGAACTGCTGTGGCGCTGGGCCCATCCGCAGGACGAGCAGCCCGCGGAACCGACCGAAGAAGGAGACAACGAGCCATGATCGAGACCTTTGCGCGTGCGCTGCCCAACGGCATCACGCTCAGCTGCCGCGCTGCGGGCGCGCCCGGCCAGCCGCTGATGGTGTTCCTGCACGGCTTTCCCGAGGCCGCTTTCATCTGGGACGAACTGCTCGAATACTTCGCCAGCCCCGAGCATGGCGGCTACCGCTGCGTGGCGCCGAACCTGCGCGGCTTCGAGAAATCGAGCTCGCCCACCGAGGTATCGGCCTACCGCGCGCACCTGCTGGTGCAGGACATCGAGCAGCTCGCCCAAAGCGAGAACGCGGACGGCCGCATCGAGGCGCTGGTGGCGCACGACTGGGGCGGCGCCTTCGGCTGGGGCTATGCCAACCAGCATCCCGACAAGCTCGGCAAGCTGATCATCATCAATTCGCCGCATCCGGGCACCTTCACGCGCGAGCTGCTCAACAACCCCGCGCAGCAGGCCGCGAGCGCCTACATGAACTTCCTCGCGCGGCCCGATGCCGAAGCGCTGCTCTCGGCCGACGACTACAAACGCATGTGGCCCTTCTTCACGCTGATGAAGGCGGGGGCGGACGGCTTCGGCTGGCTGACCGAGGATGTCAAGAAGCAGTACCGCGAGGTGTGGGACGCAGGCCTGGCGGGCGCCTGCAACCTCTACCGCGTCACGCCGATGAAGCCGGCATTGCCCGGCAAGGCGTCGGAGATTCCCACGCTGCCGCGCGAACGCCTGGTGGTGGAGGTGTCCACTTTCGTCTTCTGGGCACTCGACGACAACGCGCTGCTGCCGGGGCTGCTCGAAGGACTCGAAGAGTACGTGCCGAAGCTCGAGATCAAGAAGGTGCCCGGTGCCACGCACTGGATCGTGCACGAGCAGCCGCAATACGTCGCGAGCGAGATCGAGGCCTTCCTGCAGCGCAATCAATAGACTGCGGCCGCCGCCGGGCCGCCCCAAGGCGGGCCGCGCCTCGAGTCGCCGCCAGAGGCAGCACCCCTTCAGCCCCTCGGGGGGTGGCGAAGCACACGAAGTGGCAAGCCGGGGGCTCAGTACACAGGCGCCGCGCCATCCGGCCGCGTCTTGAAGCGCCGGTGCACCCAGTAGTACTGCGAGGGCATGGTGTCGATGTAGCCCTGCAGGCGCACGTTCATCAGGGCGGTGTCGGCCACCACATCCTCGCTCGGGAAGTCCTGCCACGCCGGCAGCACCTCGATCTCGTAGCCGTCGCGGGTGAGCTTCGAGACCACGGGCACGACCTTGGCCCGGCCCAGGCGGGCGAAGCGCGATAGCGAGGGCACGGTCGAGGCCGGCACGCCGTAGAAGGGCACGAAGACCGTCTGGTCGCGGCCGAAGTCCATGTCCGGCAGCAGGTACAGCAAGCCGCCCTTGCGCAGCCCGGCGACGATCGGCTTGATGCCGTCGACCCGGTTCAGTGCGATCACGTTGCCGAAGCGCTTGCGGCCCTCGCGAATCCACTCGTCCACCAGCGGGTCGCGCTGCGTGGTGTAGATGGTGGTCGAGGGCCGCGCCGTGTGCATGGTCAGCGCGGTGGCCGCCGCATCGAGGCCGTAGAAGTGCGGCGCGAACAGGATCATCGGCTCGCTGCCATTGGCAATCTCGTCGATCTCCCGCGCCGATCCTTTCACTATGAGCCGGGCGGCCACCGTTTCTTCCGGTGCATGCCAGAGCCAGCTGCGGTCGAGCCAGGACTGCGCCACATAGATGAAGGTTTCGCGCGCGATGCGGCGCCGCTCCTCGGGCGACTTGTGCGGGAAGCACAGCGCGAGGTTGGTATCGACCACGCGCCGGCGCCGCCCCGCGACGACATGCAGAACGCGGCCCAGAAACGCGCCGAAGCCGCGTACCAGCGGCAGCGGCACATGGGCCAGCGTGCGCATGAAGCCGATGCCCAGTTGGGACGACAGGCTCATGGTGCCGCCTCCGCTGTCGCTGCGGGTGCCGCCTCGCCGCGCGGCTGCTTGTAGCGCGCATAGTCCCAGACGTACTGGCCCGGCAGCCGGCGGATGAGCCGTTCGATGCCTTCGTTCATGGCGGCGGCGGCGGCTTCGGGCGTGGCCTTCGGATCGTTCAGCGCGGTGCCGTCGAAGGCTTCGATGCGGATGGCATAGCCCGCGCCCCGCGGCAGCCGCTCGCAGACGGCAAGGAACACGCGCGAACCAGTCTGCTGCGCGAGACGCGGCAGCAAGGTCATCGTGTAGGCGGGCCGGCCGAAGAAAGGCGCCCACACGCCCTGCCCCAGCGGCGGCACCTGGTCCGGCAGGATGCCGGTGTAGCCGCCGGCACGCAGCGCGCGCATCAACCCGCGCACCCCGCCCACAGTGGTCGGCAGCGTCTGCAGACCGCGCCGGTCGCGCGAACCGGCGATCAGTTCGGCCATCCATTTCTTGCGGGCCGGCCTGAACAGGGCAGTGACCGGGCCGTAGGCATCGACGAAGCGCTCGCCAACCGCCTGCCCCAGGGTCTCCCAGCTGCCGATATGCGGCGAGATGATGATCACGCCCTTGCGCGCGGCCAATGCGGCTTCCAATTCGGCGAGCCCATCCCACCGGACGATGCGCGGCAGCACGCTCTCGCCCTGCGGCCGCGCCCACAGCCACGGCAACTCGGCCGCCATGGCGCCTGCCGCGGCAATGGCCGGCCGGTATTGGGCAGGCGTGAAGCCGGCGCTCTCGGCGTTGTCCCTGAAGCGCTTCCGGTAGGTCGGCGCCAGCCACCAGACCAGCCAGCCCAGCAAGCCGCCAACCGCATGCATCAAGGGCAGCGGCACACGGGCGAGCAATCGAAACAAAGCAATCATCAACACGGAGGGGGGGTGAAAACCAGGACGCGCGCGCAGGGTAGGCGCGGCTCGAATAGAATGCAAATTGTCGCTGAGTTATGGAACTACTTGCAGGGCGACGTTAAACATCACTGCTAAAGCGTTCGCCAAAGCTCCTGATGGGTTGGCAACGCGCCAATTCACTTGCATGGAGTTTCATCGAAATGGCGAACGACTTTCTCTTCACTTCCGAATCGGTTTCCGAAGGCCACCCCGACAAGGTGGCGGACCAGATCTCGGACGCAATTCTGGACGCGATCTTCGCGCAGGACCCGCGCAGCCGCGTGGCCGCGGAGACGCTGACCAACACCGGCCTCGTGGTGCTCGCCGGCGAGATCACGACCAACGCGCACGTCGACTACATCCAGGTGGCGCGCGACACCATCAAGCGCATCGGCTATGACAACACCGACTACGGCATCGACTACAAGGGTTGCGCCGTGATGGTCTGCTACGACAAGCAGTCCAACGACATCGCGCAGGGCGTGGATCATGCGAGCGACGACCACCTCAACACCGGCGCCGGCGACCAGGGCCTGATGTTCGGCTACGCCTGCGACGAAACGCCCGAGCTGATGCCCGCGCCGATCTACTACGCCCACCGCCTGGTGGAGCGCCAGGCGCAGCTGCGCAAGGACGGCCGCCTGCCCTTCCTGCGCCCCGACGCCAAGAGCCAGGTCACGATGCGCTACGTGGACGGCAAGCCGCACAGCATCGACACCGTCGTGCTCTCCACCCAGCACCACCCCGACCAGAGCGAGACGCCGACCAAGATGAAGGGCAGCTTCATCGAAGCCGTGATCGAGGAGATCATCAAGCCGGTGCTCCCCAAGGAATGGCTCAAGGAGACGAAGTACCTGATCAACCCGACCGGCCGCTTCGTCATCGGCGGCCCGCAGGGCGACTGCGGCCTCACGGGCCGCAAGATCATCGTCGACACCTACGGCGGCGCCTGCCCGCACGGCGGCGGCGCGTTCTCCGGCAAGGACCCGAGCAAGGTCGACCGCTCGGCCGCCTATGCGGCGCGCTACGTGGCCAAGAACATCGTTGCCGCCGGCCTCGCGCGCCAGTGCCAGATCCAGGTCGCCTATGCGATCGGCGTGGCCAAGCCGATGAACGTGACGGTCTACACCGAGGGCACGGGCGTGATCTCCGACGAGAAGATCGCCGCGCTGGTGCAGGAGCACTTCGACCTGCGCCCCAAGGGCATCATCCAGATGCTCGACCTGCTGCGTCCGATCTACGGCAAGACCGCCGCCTACGGCCATTTCGGCCGCGAAGAGCCCGAGTTCACTTGGGAGAGCACGAGCCAGGCAAAGGCGCTGCGCGCGGCCGCCGGATTCTGACGTTCTTCAATCGGGCTTCGCGCCCGAGGCCTTCACGATGCGGGTCCATTTCTGGATCTCGCCCTGGATGAAGGCCTGGAATTCGGCCGCGCTGCTGCCGCCCAGCGTGAAGCCGCGCGAGCCGAAGTAGTCCTGGATGTCGGCGCTGGCCAGCGCCTTGTTCACTTCGCGGTTGAGCTGCTCGACGAGCGCAGGCGGCGTGCCCGCTGGCGCGAAGAGCCCCTGCCACGACAAGGCTTCGAAGCCCGGGTAGCCGCTCTCGGCGATGGTCGGCACCTGGGGCAGCATCTTGTGGCGCTGCTTCGAGGTCACGGCGATCGGCTGCAGCTTGCCGGCCTCGAGCTGCGGCCACACGACGAGGAAGTCGCCCCACATGGTCTCGATCTGGCCGCCCATCAGGTCCTGCAGCGCGCCGGCGCTGCCGCGATAGGGAATGTGCAGCATCGACACCTTGGCCGCGAGCTTGAACATCTCGCCCGTCAGGTGCATCGAGGTGCCGTTGCCCGCCGAGCCGAAGCTCACCGAACCCGGCTTGGCCTTGGCGACGGCGACGAGCTCCGACACCGTCTTGGCCGGGAAGCCCGGATGCCGCACCAGCACCAGCGGCGACGACACCACGAGCGACACCGGCGCGAAATCCTTCGCCACGTCGTAGGGCAGCTTCGGGTACAGCGCGCCGCTGATCGCGTTGGTGCCGGTCACGCCCATCAGCAGGGTGTGGCCGTCGGGCGCCGACTTCGCGACATGATCGGCGCCCAGCGTGCCGCCGGCGCCGGGCCGGTTGTCGACGATCACCGGCTGACCCCATGCCGCGGCCAGCTTCTCGCCGATGCGCCGCGCCAGCAGGTCGGTGCTGCCGCCCGGCGGGAAAGGCACCACGATGCGCACCGGCTTGCCCGGAAAAGCCTGCGCCGCAGCGAGCGACGGCAGCAGGGCGGCAGCGGCACCCAGCGCCAGCACGCCGTGCAGCAGCAGGCGCTTCGGCAGGATCGGGGCAGATGTCATCGGCTCACTCCTTGGTGGATTCAAAAGCGATCGGGCCGGAACGGCGCGAGGTCGACCTGGGTCGGCCGGCCGGCAACCAGATGCGCCACTTCGCGCCCCGTGGCGGCACCCATGCACATGCCCATGTGGCCGTGGCCGAAAGCCAGCCAGGCGTTTTCGGCGGCGCGCGTGCGGCCGATCACCGGCAGGCTGTCGGGCAGGCAGGGACGGTGACCCATCCACTGTGTGACTTCCGAGGTGTCCAGGTGCGGAAACAGGCTCCGGCCCTGCTGCAGCAGCGCCTCGGCGCGCGCGTAGTTCGGCGCCGCCTTCAGGCCGGCGAATTCCACCGTACCCGCCAGCCGCAGGCCCATGGCCATCGGATTGACCATCAGGTTGTGTTCGACCGCCATGACCGTGTGGCGCAGCCCCAGGTTCGAGCTGCGCACCGTCACGTGGTAGCCGCGCTGCGTCTCCAGCGGCACGCGCTCGCCGAGCGCGGCCGCGAGCGGCGCGGACCAGGCCCCGGCCGCGACGACCACGCCATCCACCGCGAGCGGCTCGCCGCGATCGAGGCGCACGCCGGTCACGCGAGCGCCCTGCCGCTCGAAGCCGGTCGCGCGCCGACGAGCGTGTTGGGCGCCATCGGCAATGCAGCGCGCATGCAGGGCCTTCACCAGCGCCGACGGATCCGCCGTGGATCCGTTTTCCGGTGCGAGGATGCCGAAGCGAAAGCGCCCCTTGAGATCGGGCTCGAGATGCTCCAGCGCGACGCGCTCGACCTCGACCAGGTTCACGCCCAGCGAGCGGCGCAGGTTCATGCCCCACTGCCACTGCGCCGCGACCTCGCGCGAGGAATAGACGTACAGGCAGCCGCCGCGGCGCACCAGCGCCTCTGCGCCGGCGTGCGCGAGCAGCGGCTCGTAGCAGTCGAAGATCGGCGCCAGCAGGCTGCGCAGCGCGGTCGCGATGCGCGTGACTTCCTCGCGCGTCGAATGCCGCAGCATCCGCAGCAGCCACGGCAGCACCATCGGCGCATAGCGCCAGCGCACCGTGAGCGGCCCCAGCGGGTCCAGCAACCAGCGCGGCACGCGGCGCCACATCCCCGGCATGCCGACCGGCAGGCAGGCGCTCGGCGACAGCGAGCCCGCATTGCCGAACGAGCAGGCCTCGCCCGCTTCGAGCGGATCGATGAAGGTGATCCGGTGGCCGTCGCGCTGCAGCCAGGCCGCGCTGCAGACGCCCACGATGCCTGTTCCGATGACGGCGATGTGCATGGCGGCGGATTGTGGAAAGCGCCAGGCCATCAATCAAGCCAATTCTTTTGATACTGTCATGAGCGTTTTTGATAGTGCTCCCAACCTGGTGCAGTCCATGAACCTGAACATCAGCTTTCGCCAAATGCGCGCGTTCTCCGCGGTGGCTCGCGCCGGCAGCTTCACCGCCGCCGGCCGCCAGCTGAACCTCACGCAGTCGGCCGTCAGCATGCTGGTGCAGCAGCTCGAAGCAACGCTCGGCGTCGCGCTCTTCGATCGCGGCGCCGCCGTCTCGCTGACCGAGGCCGGCCAGCAGCTGCTGCCGCTCGCGCGCCGCATCCTAGACGACCTGAACCAGGTGGTAGCGGGCGCTTCCGACCTGCGATCGCTGCGCTCCGGCATGCTGCGCGTGGTGGCGCCCCAGATGCTGGCGTGCACGTGGATCTCCTCGGTGCTCGGCGAGTTCGAAGCCGCGCATCCCGACATCGGCCTGCGCGTGACGGACGCCACCACCGACGACGTGGTGGGCACGGTGCGCCGCGGCGAGGTCGAGCTCGGCGTCGGCCCCGAGCGTGCCACCGGCGAGGACGTGACGCGCAGCTTCCTGATGGACGTGCCCATCCGCATGGTCTGCCCCGCGCGGCACCGGCTTGCGAGGCGCCGCGCCGTCTCGTGGGACGAATTGCGCGAGGAGCGCTGGGTGATCTATTCGAGCGACTTCAACCGTCATCTCGAACAGATGCTGCACGCGCACGACACCTCGCTCTCGATGCAGACCGCAGCGGAAGTGGGCTACCTGACGACCGCGCTGGCCCTGGTGGGCGTGGGCACCGGGCTGGCCGCGGTGCCCGACTATGCGCGCATCTTCGCCGGCAACTTCGGCCTCAGTTTCGTGCCGCTGCGCGGCCCCGAGATCCGGCGCCAGTTCTTCATCTACCAGCGGCGCGGCATGGCGCTGTCACCGGCCGCGGAGGCCTTCGTGGCCATGATGCGCCGGCATGCCGGCGCGCCGCGAGCAAAGAAGAACTAGCCGCGCGCCTTGCGCGCCACCAGCCGCATGCCGGGCATCAGCTCGGCCGCGAGTTCGGGGCGCTCCAGCGCGTAGTCGAGGTTCATGCGTGCGATCTCCACGTGCTCCTCGCCGAGCGCCTGCGCGCGCGAGCCCTGGCCGCGCTCGATCGCCTGCACCATCGCGTGATGCGTGCGATGCGCCTGCTTCATCCATTGGTGGCCCTCTTCCATCGAGGACTGCATCGGCAGCATCGCGCTCGGCGAGGCGAAGGGCTGGCCGCCCAGCATGTCCATCACGCGCTTCAGGGCCAGGTTGCCGCAGCCTTCGAGGATCAGGCGGTGGAAGCGGTCGTTCATCTCGACGTAGGCCGCGTAGTCGTCGAGCTCCATGTTCGGCTTGTTGACGGCCTTGTCGCCGTCGTCCAGGCATTCGTGCAATTCGCGCAGCAGTTGGCGCGACGCGCCGTCTTCGGCCAGCAGGCGCGCCGCGAAGCCTTCGATCACGCCGCGCACGCGGATCGCGTCGGCAATCTCTTGCGAGGTGAAGCGCCGCATCTGGTAGCCGCCGCCCGGCGAGGGCTCGATCAGGCCCTCGTGTTCCAGGCTCGCAAGGGCGAGCCGCACGGGGGTGCGCGAGGCGCCGAGCTTTTCCGCCAGCGGAATCTCGGCCAGCCGTTCGCCGGGAACGAATTCCCCCTTGAGGATCATGTCGCGCAGCTGCACCAGCACGCGGGATTGTTGGGAGTCCATGGCGAGTCGCTGGAAGTCGTTGAATCGATTCTAGGAGGGCACGACTCGATGCACGCAGCATCGAGGACTGGCCCGCTTGTTGCATGCAGTGTAGGCGGAAGATTCTTGCAGCACCGCTTTCGTGCGGATTTTTTCTAAGTAAAAACCCTTCATTTCGTTCAATTCAAGCGGATATTTGTTGACCTTCTCCTGATTCATTCCAGACAATGCATTCCATTGCATGCAATGCGGAGCCAATCCCATGATAAGCGCCGAACAAAACGATCTCATCACCCGCGTCGGCCCCGGCGCGCCGGCCGGCAAGCTGCTGCGCCGCTACTGGCAGCCGGTGGCGCTGGCCGATGAGCTCGCGGGCCCGCGCCCGGTCAAGCCGGTGCAGCTGATGGGCCAGCACTTCGTGCTGTTCCGCGACGAAAGCGGCCAGCTGGGCATGCTCGACCGCGACTGCCCGCACCGCGGCGCCGACCTCGCTTTCGGCCGCCTCGAGCGCGGCGGCCTGCGCTGCGCCTTCCACGGCTGGCTGTTCGACGCCAAGGGCAACTGCCTCGAGACGCCGGCCGAGCCCGCCGGCAGCAAGCTGTGCACGCGCATCAAGCAGGCGGCTTACCCGGTGGTGGAGAAAAGCGGCGTGGTCTTCACCTACATCGGCGAAGGCCAGCCGCCCGCCTTTGCGGACTTCGACTGCTTCGTCGCGCCCGAGACCCACACCTTCGCCTTCAAGGGCCTCATCGAATGCAACTGGCTGCAGGCGCTGGAGGTCGGCATCGATCCGGCCCATGCCTCCTACCTGCACCGCTTCTTCGAGGACGAGGACACCTCCGAGAGCTACGGCAAGCAGTTCCGTGGTGCCTCGGCCGACTCCGACATGCCGATCACCAAGGTGCTGCGCGAATACGACCGCCCCGACATCAGCGTCGAACCGACCGACTACGGCATGCGCCTCACGGCCCTGCGCAAGCTCAGCGAATCGCGCACGCACGTGCGCGTGACCAACGTGGTGTTTCCGCAGGCCTTCGTGATCCCGATGAGCGCCGAGATGACCATCTCGCAATGGCATGTGCCGGTCGACGACACCCACTGCTACTGGTTTGCGATCTTCACCAGCTTCACCGGCCCGGTGGACAAGCAGCAGATGCGCGACCAGCGCCTCGAGCTCTACGAACTGCCCCACTACACCTCGCGCAAGAACAAGCGCAACAACTACGGCTTCAGCGTCGAAGAGCAGCTCACCGAGACCTACACCGGCATGGGCAGCGACATCAACGTGCACGACCAGTGGGCGGTGGAGTCGCAGGGCCCGATCCAGGACCGCACGCGCGAGCACCTGGGATCGACCGACAAGGGCATCATCGCCTACCGACGCATGCTGGTGCGCGCGATCGAGAGCACGCAGGCCGGCGAGAGCGCGCCGATGCTGATCGACGCTGCCCAGGCCGGTGCGCTGACCGGCCCGCCCTCGATCGACGGCATCGGCGAAGGCAGCGACACCGGCGCCTACTGGCAGGCCGCCGACCGCGAGCGGCGCCTCAAGTCCGACTGGGCCTCGGCCCGGCTCGGCGCCTGAGGACGATTTGCACATGACCCGATTCGTCGAGCGCTTCGGCCTCTGGTCCGACGACCAGCGGCTTCAAGCCAAGGAACTGGCCCAACGACTTTCGAGCGGCGAAGTCGACACCGTGCGCTTCGCCTGGCCGGACCAGCACGGACTCCTGCGCGGCAAGACGCTGGTGGCGAGCGAAGCCGCCTCGGCCTTGTTCGAGGGCGTGAACCTCACCTCCACCCTGCTGGCCAAGGACACCTCGCACAAAACGGTGTTCCCGGTCTTCACCACCGGCGGCGGCTTCGCCATCGAGGGGCTGCAGGGCGGCGCCGACTTCACCATCGTCGCCGACCCGTCCACCTACAAGCTGCTGCCCTGGGCGCCGCGCACCGGCTGGGTGCTGTGCGATGCCTACATGGCCGACGGCCGGCCCTGCCCCTTCGCGACGCGCCAGATCCTGCAGCGCGCGGTGCGGCAGCTCGACGCACTGGGCCTGGATTTCGTGGCCGGCCTCGAGGTCGAGTTCCACGTCTTCAGGCTCGAGGACGCACGCATGCAGCTGGCCGACTCCGGGCAACCCGGCGAGCCGCCGCGCGTCTCGCTGCTCTCGCACGGCCACCAGTATTTGACCGAGCTGCGCTACGACCGTGTCGACGCGCTGATGGAGCTGCTGCGCTCGCAGCTGGTCGCACTCGGCCTGCCGCTGCGCTCGCTCGAGATCGAGTTCGGTCCGAGCCAGTTCGAGCTCACCTTCGGCCCCACCGCCGGCGTGCTGCCGGCCGACACCATGGTGCTCTTGCGCAGCGCGATCAAGCAGATCTGCCAGCGCCACGGCATGCACGCCACCTTCATGTGCCGCCCGCGCATTCCGAACGTGATGTCCAGCGGCTGGCACCTGCACCAGTCGCTCAGGCGCAAGAGCGACGGCATCAACGCCTTCATGCCCGAAGCCGAGGGACAGGACCTGAGCGAGCTCGGCCTGCATTACCTCGGCGGCCTCAAGACCCACGCCTGCGGCGCTGCCGCGCTCGCGAGCCCGACCATCAACGGCTACCGCCGCTACCGCCCCTTCTCGCTCGCGCCCGACCGCGCGATCTGGGCGCGCGACAACCGCGGCGCGATGCTGCGCGTGCTCGGCGGACCGGGCCAGAGCGCGACGCGCATCGAGAACCGCGTCGGCGAGCCGACCGCCAACCCCTACCTCTACCTGGCGTCGCAGCTGTTCTCGGGCCTGGACGGCATCCGAAACAGGATCGATCCCGGCCCCTCGGCCGACGCGCCCTACGAAACGCCGGCCGAGCAACTGCCGCGCTCGCTCGGCGATGCACTCGCCTGCCTGCGCCAGGACGCGATGCTCGTCGAGCAGCTGGGCAAGGTCTTCGTCGACTACCTGTGCCACATCAAGGAGGCGGAGATCGCGCGCTTCAACCTCGAAGTGAGCGAGTGGGAACACCGCGAATACTTCGACATGTTCTGAGTTCTTCTCGAAATGCCCACGATCCATTACATCCTCAAGGACGGCAGCACGCGCGAGGTCGACGCCAAGGCCGGCACCAGCGTGATGGAGAACGCCATCCGCCACAACGTGCGCGGCATCGACGCCGAGTGCGGCGGCTGCTGCTCCTGCGCGACCTGCCATGTCTACGTCGACGAGGCCTTCTTCGACCGCCTGCCGCCGCCCGACGATCTGGAGAGCGGGTTGCTCGAAGTCGTCGCCGCCGAGCGCCGGCCCACCAGCCGCCTGTCCTGCCAGATCGCGATGAGTGCGGCGCTCGACGGCCTCACGGTGCGCCTGCCGGAAACGCAGATTTGATGCCTAGCGCAAGAACTCTCGAACTTCGTCGTCGCTGGTCTGCCCGAAGTCCGCATACCAGAGCCCGACCGCCCGGAAGTGCTCGGGCGTGAAGACGCTCACCACCTCGTCGGCCACGGTGCCGAGCAACTGGACAGCCTCGCGCGAAGCCACCGGCACCGCCACGATGATGCGCTGCGGCTGCGCCGCCCGGGCCGCGAGCACGGCCGCGTGCATGGTGGCGCCAGTGGCGAGGCCGTCGTCGACCAGTATCACGACACGCCCCGCCAGCGCGAGCGGCGCGCGCTGGCCGCGGTAGAGCTGCTCGCGCCGCGCCAGCTCTTCTGTTTCGCGCGCGACCACGGCCTCGATGGCCTGCTCCGATACCGGCCAGAAGCCGGGCAGCTCCGACATCACGCGCACGCCGCCCGATGCGATGGCGCCCATCGCGAATTCTTCCTGGCCCGGAAAGCCGAGCTTGCGCACCACCAGCACGTCGAGCGGTGCGCCCAGCAAGTGCGCGACTTCCCAGGCCACCGGCACGCCGCCGCGCGGCAACGCGAGCACGACGACGTCGGGCCGCCCGCGCCATGGGTCCAGTGCCTTGGCGAGCTTGCGGCCCGCATCGCGTCGATCCCTGAAGTCCATTCAGAAACGATACGCCGCTCCCATGCCGATCGTCCAGTTGCGGCCGGGCGCGGGCTCGAAATAGCGCGCGTTCGCCTCGTTGACGATCACCGAGCCGATGTAGCCACGGTCGAAGAGGTTGTCCACGCGCGCGAAGGCGTTGAACTCCCAGCGCTCCCAGCGCTTGACGTAGCCCGCATACAGCGCCACCACCACGTAGCCGGGCACTACAACCTCGTTTCGATCGTTGGCCTGGATGCGGCCGAGCGCGCGCAGCTCGGTGCCGGCGCGCCAGCCTTCGGGCGGTACCCAGCCGAAGGAGGCGAAGAGCGCGTGCTCCGCGATCCCGGGGATGCGGTTGCCCGCGGGCACCGTGCTGATCGCGCTGCAGGGCGTCGGCGAGCAGAAGCCATCGCGGTAGCGCGCATCGAGCCAGGTGTAGGCGAGCTGCGTGCGCCAGTGGTTCGCCGTTTCGTGCAGCCAGGAGAGCTCGAAGCCGTCGCGCTGGGTGCGGCCGGCGTTCTGGAAGGTGGCGCGGCCGCCGAAGTTGGTGTTGGTCACGATCTCGTCGCGCGTGCGGGTCTGGAACAACGCCGCGGTGAGCAGGCCGCCCGCCAGCCGCGCCTTGGCACCGACCTCGACGCTGGTGTTGACCGAAGGCTGCAGCGCGAAGTTGAGCCCGCCGATGCCGTCGGCGCGGTAGGAGAGCTCGTTGAGCGTCGGCGTCTCGAAACCGCGGCCGGCAGACGCATAGAGCGCCAGATCGGGCGCGGCCTCGTAGCGCAGCGAGGCCACGGGCAGGGTCTTGCGGTAGCGCGCGCTGCCGCTGTCGTCGCGGTTCGGGCCGACGATGTAGAGATCGTTCGACGAAAAGCGCACGGTGCTGCGTCGCACGCCGGCTTCGAGCGTCCAGCGATCGGCGAAGCGCCAGCTTCCCTGCACATAGGGATCGAGATTGCGCACCTCGTTGCGCTCGTTGCGGCGCAACCGGCCTTGCACCCCCCGGGCCAGCGGCGCGCTGGGCGGGCCGACGAAGTTTTCCCAGCCGCGGCGGCGCTCGCGCAGGTCGTCGTAGGCCAGGCCGGCGACCAGGTCGAAGGGCCGGTCGGCCAGCTGCAGCCTCGAACTCCAGCGCAGGTCCACGCCGCCGTAGTCGCGCGCCAGGTCGATCACGCCGCCGGCATGCAACGGGTTTTGCTGCACGAAGGTCGGAATCGCCTGGAACTGGACGGTGCTGCGCTGGCCGCCATAGACCATCAGGCGCAGCGTGTTCACGGCATCGATGCGGCGCTCGTAAGTCAGGCCGAGCTGCTGCTGGTCCACGGTCTTGCGCGTATCGAATTGCGTGGCGACCGGATCGACGCCGCGCGGGTTCAGCGCGTACTGGCTGGCCGAGAGCCCCAGCGGATCCTGCGCATGGAGATGCACGCTGTTGAAGACCAGCGTGAGCTTGCTGCCGTCGTCGAGCCGGAAGCCCAGCTTGCCGTTCTGGATCTCGCGATCGGCCGTGCTGTGGTCGCGCCAGCCGTCCGTGTGGAAGCGGCTGGCGCTCAGCAGGTAGTCGACCGCGCCCGAGGAACCGCTGAGCTTGCTGCCGATGCGCGCGGTGCCGAAGCTGCCGCCGGCGACCGAGAAGCCGAGCGTCGGCGGCCCCTGCCCGTCCTCGGTGAACACCTGCACCACGCCGCCCGAGGAATTGCCGTAGAGCGCCGAGAAAGGCCCGCGCAGGATCTCGACGCGGTCGGCCGAGGCGATGTCGATGTTGGAAGTCTGGCCCTGGCCGTCGGGCAGCGTGGCCGGAATGCCGTCGACATAGAGGCGCACGCCGCGCACGCCGAAGGTGGATCGCGCGCCGAAGCCGCGTATCGACAGCTGCAGGTCCTGCGCGTAGTTCTGGCGGTTCTGGATCTGCAGCCCCGGCACTGCGCCCAGGCTTTCGGACAGGTTCACCTGCAGGCGCGCGTCGCGCATCTCGCTGCCTTCCACGCGGTCGACCGAACCGGGCACGTCGAAAGGCCGCGCCGCACCGCGCGGCGTGGACACCGTGATCTCGCGCAGCGTGGGCGCGGACTCGGCATCCTGCGCCTGGGCGGCGGAGGCGGAAAGAAGCAGCAGGCAGGCCGTGGCGACGGAGGATTTCATCGCGGCGATTCTGCAGTCAGCCGCGGCGCCGCCACGACGGGCAAGACCCTATGGCGCTGGATCGCGTGAGGGTTCTACGAACGCCGCGCCGGCCGGCGCCAGCCGTACCAGGCGCACACTGCGCACGGAATGCCGAGCGCGACCCATGCCAGTGCATCGCCGGCACCGCCGTCGCTGAAGAGCGCCGACACGAGGCCGATGCAGGTCAGCACGCCCAGCACGATCGGCCAGCCCCACATGTGCCAGAAGCGGGGGCGATGGTGGTGCTTCGTCATGAGCCCGCCTTCGCCGTCGCGGCGGGCTGCGCCAGCTGGACGGCCTGGTGCTCCGCCTCGCCGGCACGCGCCGCGGCCGGCACTGCGCTGCCGCGCTTGAGCCACAGATAGAGCCCGCTGCCCAGCACGATGATGGTCGCGATGTCGAGCAGCGCCCAGATGATCTGCATCGGCATGCCGCCGTAGTCGCCGAAGTGCAGCGGCTGCGAGACCAGCAGCGCCGTGAGGTACCACGGGAGCTGGGGGGTGGCCGTCACCTCGTTGGTCTTGGCGTCGACCAGCACCGGCTGCAGCAGGCGCGAAGTGAAGGGCTCGTTGCCGCGCAGGAAGACGGTGTTGTGGTGCGGGCTCGAGAAGGCCGTGCCCGGGAAGGCGATGAAGGAAACCTTGGTGTCCGGGGCGCGTTGCAGCGCCAGTTCCAGCGAGCGCTGCACCGAGCCGCGCTCGGCCTTCGGCACTTCGGGCTGCCCCTGGTAGGGCGCGAGCAGCGTGCTCAGCTGGTCGTACTGCCAGTACTTGATGATCAGGTCGGCCCAGGTGTTGATCATGCCGGTGGCGCCGACGGTGAAGGCCCACACCAGGGTCACGATGCCGAGCAGGTTGTGCAGGTCCAGCCACTTCAGGCGCGGCCGGCGCTCGCGCCGCACGGTGCCGAAGTCGAGCTTGCGCATGAAGGGCGAATAGAGCACCACGCCGGAGACGATCGCCACCAGCAGCAGCAGGCCCATGAAGCCGAGGAACAGCTTGCCCGGAAGGCCCGCGAACAGATCGACGTGCAGCTTCAGCATCACGTACATGAAGCCTTCGTCGAACTTGGGCTGCGCCAGCACCTGGGCCGTGCGCGCGTCGACCGCGACCGACTTGAAGTCCTCGGTCGGCGCCGGCGTCGGCGTCAGCGTGACGAACCACAGCCCGTCGTCGTCCTCGGGCTGCGAGACGAACTGCACCACGCGCTCCGGATGCAGCGCGTGCGCGACCTCGATCACGCGGTCCAGGCTGGCGCGCGGCGTGCCGGCGGGCATCTTCGGTGCATCGACCTCGGTGCCCAGCAGGTGGCCGATCTCGTGATGAAAGATCAGCGGCAGCCCCGTGATGCACAGGAGCAGCATGAACACGGTGCAGACCAGGCTGCTCCACTTGTGCGCCCAGGCCCAGGTCTTGATTCGTCGGCTGTTCATCGCGGTTTTTTCTCAGGGGTTCAGAAACGGTAGGTGGCGCTGGCCACCACGTTGCGGCGCGTGCCCCACCAGCAGTCGCCGCGCGCGAGGCAGGTGCTGAAGTACTCCTTGTCCGTCGCGTTGTTGATGTTCAGCGCATAGCGCCACTTCGCGGTCTCGTAGGCGAACACGACGTCCAGCAGCGCGACGCTGGGGATGCGCGGGCCGTAGCCGCCGAAGGAGACGTCGCGGAAGGCGCCCATGTAGCGCACGCCCGCGCCGGCCGAGAAGCCCGGCGTGCCGGCGATGGCGAAGCGGTACTTGGCCCAGACGGCCGCCTGGTGGCGCGGCAGGCCTTCGAGCTGCGGGTCGAGGTCGGTGTAGTTGTAATGCGCCGTGACGTCCAGGTTCGGCGTGATCGAGCCCTTGGCCTCGAGCTCGACGCCGCGCGTCTTGGTCTCGCCGATCTGCGTGTAGACGTTGGGGATTGGCTGTGCGATCTGGTTCTTCTCGCGCAGGTCGTAGACCGCGGCGTTGAAGGCAAGGCCCCGACCCGCGGGCTCGTACTTGACGCCCGCTTCCCACTGCTCGCCGCGCAGCGGCGTGAACACCCGGCCGTCGCGAGGCGACTGCGGCGTGAAGGACTCGGCATAGCTCACGTACGGCGACCAGCCCGAGGGGAAGGCATACAGCACGCCGAAGCGCTTGCTGGTCGCGCTGTCCCTGGCGTCCTCGCTGCCTTCGGCGCCGGCAACAGCGCGGTCATGCCGCAGGCCGGCGATGAAGTTCCAGTTGCCCAGCTTGATCTGGTCCTGCAGGTAGATGCCGGTCGCGCGCTGCGTGGTGCGCGGGCGCGCGATGCGTTCCGGCTCCAGCCGGTTGCCATAGATCGGCGCATAGGCGTCGATCTCGCTGGTGGAGAGTCCGACCCACGAGTTCTCGCGATGGTGCTGGTAGTCGGCGCCGACCAGCAGCGTGTGCTTGAGCGCGCCGGTGTCGAAGTGGCTCTCGAGATGGTTGTCCAGCGTGTCGATGCGATTGCGCGTGAGCGAGCTGTCGAGGTAGCGCGACAGGATGCGTTTGCCGACCGGGTCGGCGCCCCAACCGCCGGTGATGGTGAAGGAATCGCCCCAGTGGTAGCTGTTGTCGTTTTCGTTCTGCGCGTGGCGGAAGTTCTGGCGGAAGGCGAAGTTCTCGTTGAACTTGTGCTCGAACAGCCAGCCGAAGGTCTTGCGCTCACTGTCGTAGTAGTCGCCGGGCTCGCCGATGAAGCGGCTGGTCGGCAGGCGGCCGTTCGGGTTCGGCAGGATCGTGCCTTCCCACGGAAAGAACTGCGAGGTCGTCCCGCTCTTGTCCTTCTGGTAGAGGCCCTGCAGCCTGAGCGAGGTCGCCGCGCTCGGGCGCCAGGTCAGCGAGGGCGCGAGCAGGCTGCGGTCGTCGGGCACGAAGTCGACCTGCGTGTCGGCCTTGCGCTGCACCGCGATCAGCCGATAGGACCACTGGCCGTCCTCGGTCAGCGGACCGGTCAGGTCGGCCTGGATCTGCCGGCGGTTCCAGCTGCCGTACTGGATGCCCACTTCACGCTGGGTTTCGAGCAAGGGCCGCTTGCTCACCATATTGACGATGCCGGCCGCCGTGCCCGACCCGAACAGCATGCCCGAAGGCCCGCGCAGCACCTCCAGGCGCTCGAGCATGTAGGGCTCGGTGCGCGTGGTGCTGGTGTAGTAGCCGTAGGCCTGGCGCAGGCCATCGAGGTAGACGTCGGGATAAGCGCCGCGAACGCGGAAAGAATCGGTGCGCGCGTCGAGGCCGTAGGCGTCGGAGCGCACGCCGGCCGCATAGCCCAGCGCGTCCTGCAGGTTGGTCGCACCCTGGTCCACGATCTGGTCGCGCGTGATCACCGTCACCGCCTGCGGCGTTTCGGAAAGCGGCGTATCGGTCTTGGTCGCGGTGGCGGCGTTCTTCGCGCGGTAGCCGATCACCGGCGTCGTCGCGGTTTCGGCTTCGGCACTGGCGTCGACCCGCACCGTGGGCAATACGGCGTCGGCCGCCGCTTGTGCAAGAACCTGCGCCTCTGCAGACACGGCCAGGCATCCGGCCAGGAGCGATGCGGCCTGACGCCGCGCGAAAAAACTGGATTTCAAACCCTCATCCCGTAATCTTGTTAAGAGTGATTCGCATTCTATTAGTGAATTAAATGAAAACTCAACAATCCCTTCAGACGGGCTGCTCCTTTAAGCCCGGTCGCGCGGCTACCATCCGTCCCGCGCCATGCCAGACCTTCTCGCCCGTCTTCTGCCGTTGCTGCGGCGTGCCGCCTTGGGTCTGGCATGTCTTGCGGCCGGCTGCGCCGGCCTGCCGCCGCGGGAGCCCCAGGCATCCGAGCTGGCGATACCTGTCTCCGCGCAGACCGAACTCGGCCGCATCGTCGCCCCCTTCAACGCCAAGCCCGACGGCCTGTCGGCCGTGCGGCCCCTGCCCCAGGCCAGCTTCGCGCTGGATGCAAGGCTCGAACTGATCCGCCGCGCGCAGGCGTCGCTGGACGTGCAGTCCTACCAGCTCGGCAAGGACAAGACCGGCCTCCTGATCCTGCGCGAGCTGCGCGATGCCGCCCGGCGCGGCGTGCGGGTGCGCCTCCTGCTCGACGACTTCTACACGGGCGGGCTCGACCGCCTGCTGCTGGCGCTGGCCGCCGAGCCGAAGGCCGAGGTGCGCCTGTTCAACCCTTTCGTGAACGGGCGCGAGCACACGGCCACGCGCTGGCTGGATTTCTTCACCGACTTCAAGCGGCTCAACCACCGCATGCACAACAAGCTCTTCATCGCCGACGGCGCCATCGCGATCGCGGGCGGGCGCAACCTCGCGGACGAGTACTTCCTGCGCAGCGAAGGCGCGAACTTCATTGACTTCGAGCTGCTGATGGCCGGCCCGGTGGTACCGCAGTCCGCGCGCATCTTCGACGACTACTGGAACAGCGACGTGGTCTACCCGTTGCAGCGCATGGTGCGCACGGCCGACCCGCACGAGAAGCTGGCGGCCGAGTTCGAACTCGCCACCTCGGCGCAGCACGCGCCCTGGCCCGATGCGCCGCCGGAGAGCGACATCCTCAGCGAGCCGCCCCTCGGCGAACAGCTCGCGCGCGGCGAGCTGCGCTGGATGCGCGCCGAGGCCCAGGCCCTGGCCGACAGCCCGAACAAGGCGCTCGGCGCCCGGCCGCCCGGCACGGAGACGCTCGCGCGGCGCTGGTACACCACGATGGCAACCGCCAAGTCGCAGGTGCTGGTGGTCTCGCCCTACTTCATCCCCGGCGACGAGGGCATGGAGCGGATTCGCGCCGCCCGCGCGCGCGGCCTGCGCATCACCATCATCACCAATTCGCTGGCCGACAGCGACGAGCCGCTGGTCAACGTCAACTACAACCGCTACCGCGTCGCGCTGCTTCAGACCGGCGTGGAACTGCTCGAGGTCAGCACGCAGCAGCTGAAGCGCAACACGCAGATCCGCCGCCTGCTGCGCCAGGCCCGCGGCCGGTTGCATGCCAAGCTGGCCCTGATCGACCGCGAATGGGTGCTGCTCGGCTCGATGAACCTCGACCCGCGCTCCGAACGGCTCAACACCGAGTTCGGCGTACGCGTGCACAGCTTCGAGCTCACGCAGGCGCTGCTCTATGCCTACCTGCTGGACGACATCGAGGGCGTCTACCGCGTGGTCCTCAAGCCCGACGGCCAGAGCGTGCAATGGGTGGGCACCGGCGACGAGACCAACGAGGTGCTCGACGACGAGCCCGACTCGAGCCTGCTGACGCGGCTGCAGCTGCTGCTGTTTTCCTGGTTCGTGCCCACTGACCAACTATGAGCGAGCGGTTCGACGCACCGGCCTGAATCACGGCAGCGGAATCTGCGTCGTCGACAGCACCTGCTTGAGCACCATGAAGGATCGGATCTGCCGCACGCCCGGCAGGTAGAGCAGCTGCTCGGCGTGCAGCCGGTTGAAGCTCTCGCTGTCGGCGGTGCGCACGAGCATGAAGTAGTCGAACTCGCCGGTCACGACGTGGCACTCCATGCAGCCGGAGATCTTCACCGCCGCCTTCTCGAAGGCGCTGAAGGATTCGGGCGTCGAGCGGTCGAGCACCACGCCGATCATCACCAGCATGCCGGCGCCCAGCGCCTTCGGGTTCAGGAGCGCGACCGTCGCGCCGATCAATCCCGAGCGCTTCAGCCGATCGACGCGGCGCAGGCAGGCCGGCGGGCTCAGATGGACCTTGGCGGCCAGCACTACGTTGGAGATCGAGGCATCGCGCTGCAGTGCCCGAAGGATTGATTTGTCGGTGCGGTCGAGCGCAGGCGGCGCCTCCGGCGCGCCACGCACTTTTGTTGCTTGAATTCGAGCCATCGTGAAATCAAACGCTGAAGAATGGAGCAGAAGGAGGCCGATGGTGCGTTGAAAGACGAATTTTCACAACCCTGTGAACCATACTTCTTTCTACGATGGCTCCATCGCCGCACCCACGGAGCACGCCATGAACCTGAGCCGCTATCCCCGTTATCCGCTGACCTTCGGCCCCACGCCGATCCAACCGCTCAAGCGCCTGAGCGCGCACCTGGGCGGCAAGGTCGATCTCTACGCCAAGCGCGAGGACTGCAACAGCGGCCTGGCCTTCGGCGGCAACAAGACGCGCAAGCTCGAGTACCTGATCCCCGAGGCGCTGGCCCAGGGCTGCGACACGCTGGTGTCCATCGGCGGCATCCAGTCGAACCAGACGCGCCAGGTCGCCGCCGTCGCCGCGCATCTGGGCATGAAGTGCGTGCTGGTGCAGGAGAACTGGGTCAACTATTCGGATGCCGTCTACGACCGCGTGGGCAACATCGAGATGTCGCGCATCCTCGGCGCCGATGTGCGCCTGGACGCCGCCGGCTTCGACATCGGCATCCGCCCGAGCTGGGAGCAGGCCATGGAGGATGTGCGCAAGGCCGGCGGCAAGCCCTTCCCGATCCCGGCCGGCTGCTCGGAGCATCCTTACGGCGGGCTGGGCTTCGTCGGCTTCGCCGAGGAGGTGCGCGCACAGGAGGCCGAGCTGGGCTTCAAGTTCGACTACATCGTGGTCTGCTCGGTCACCGGCAGCACACAGGCCGGCATGGTGGTCGGCTTCGCCGCCGACGGCCGTGCGGACCGCGTCATCGGCATCGACGCATCGGCCAAGCCCGAGCAGACCCGGGCGCAGATCCTGCGCATCGCGCGCAGCACTGCCGAGCTCGTCGGGCTCCCCCGCGACATCACCGAAGAGGACGTGTTGCTCGACACGCGCTACGGCGGCCCCGAATACGGGCTTCCCAACGAAGGCACGCTGGAAGCCATCCGCCTCTGCGCACGGCAGGAAGGCATGCTGACCGACCCGGTGTACGAGGGCAAGTCGATGCACGGAATGATCGACAAGGTGCGCCGCGGCGAGTTCGCACCGGGCTCGAAGGTGCTCTATGCCCACCTGGGCGGCGTGCCGGCGCTCAATGCCTACAGCTTCCTGTTCCGCAACGGCTGAGCGCTCATTCGGGCCGGATGTCGAGCTCGCGCACGGTCCGGCTCCAGCGCTCCACGTCCTTCTGCACCAGCGCGCGCGTGTCGGCGGCCGAAAGGGCGAGCGGCTTGCCGCCGGCCTTGCGGAAGGTCTCGGTCACTTCCGGCATCGCGATCACGCGTGCGAGCTCGGTGCGCAGGCGCTCCAGGATGGCGGGCGGCGTCTTCGCCGGCGCGAAGAGGCCGAACCACGATTCGAGTTCCAACTGCGTCGCGCCGGTCTGCGCGATGGTCGGGATGTCCGGCTGCGTCGGCATGCGTGCCGCACCGGACACCGCGAGCGCGCGCACCGTGCCGGCATCGATCTGGGTGCGGGCGGTCGACGAGAGATCGAAGAACAGGTCGACGCGGCCGCCGATCAGGTCCTGGTAGGCCGCCTGTGCGCCGCGGTAGGGCACGTGTGTCAGCTCCACGCCTGCCGCATGCCACAGCGCCGCGGCGATCACATGCTGGCCCGAGCCGTTGCCGGCCGATGCGTAGTTGAGCTTCTTCGGATGGGCCTTGGCGTAGGCGATCATTTCCTTCAGCGTGGCTTGCGGCAGCTCCTTGCGCGCCATCAGCGTGTAGCTGTAGGCCACAGCCAGGCCCAGCGGCTCGAAGTCGCGCAGGCTGTCGTAGGGCAGGTTGCGGTACATCCCCATGTTGAGGGCCAGGTTCGATACCGAACCCAGCAGCAGCGTGTAGCCGTCCGCCGGCGCCTTGGCGACCAGATCGGTGCCGATCACCGTGCCCGAGCCAGGACGGTTCTCGACCACTACCGGCTGGCCCAGTTGCTTGCCCAGGCGGTCGGCGAGCGTGCGCGCAACGAAGTCGAAGCCGCCGCCCGCCGGTTGCGGCACGACGATGCGCAGCGGATGGTCGGGGTAGCCGCCCTGTGCGATGGCAGCGCATGCGGTGAAGGCCAGCGCGGCACCGAGCGCCGCGCGGCGGGTGAGGCTGTGATCCATGGCGCGCTGCCGGGCTCAGCGCTCGAGCGCGCCGCCGGCGAGCCACGCGGCGCCGCCGCGGTACAGCGCCTCGACCGCCTCGCCCTTGAGCATGGGCATGTCGAGCTTGACCTTGTAGCCGATGCGGGTCTGGATGTAGGCCAGATGCCGGTAGCCCTCGGGAAACTTCGCCAGCGCTTCGGCATCGAGCTCGACGGTGGAGGCAGGATCCACTGGATCGATGCGGTCCTTCTCGTAGATCGGCTGGCGATGCAGCAGTTTCCATTCGCCTTCGTGCCTGACGATGAAGTCGTAGAAGCGGCCGGTGCACACCACGTCGCAGAGCACGCCTTCCACCATGCCGCGCTGCGAGATGGTCATCTTGGTCTGCGCGATGGCGCGCTCGCCCGCCACCTCGATGGCCGAGCCGCCCAGGAAGTGCAGGATGCTCACGCCCTTGGCCCAGCCTTCCTGGGTGACGCGGATGAACTCGCGGAACGGGCCCTGGAACCAGGTGGCCATCATCACGCCCTCGGGATGCCACACGGTGGCGAAGCGCGCCCAGTCGCCGGCGTCGCGCCAGACCGCCCAGCGCTCCACCAGCCGGCGGATCAGCAGTTCCTGCTGCAGTGTCTCATCCATGTCGTCTCCTTGGTGGCGCCGGAGTTTGCGCAAGGCGGCCGGCCGGCGCAAGGGCGCGAGCGGAAATCAGTTTTCCGGGCCCGCGCAGCAGTAGCGCGTGCAAAGCCGACGCCGGAAAACGGAAGCCGCCTACAGCCGATTTCGCTGAGGCTGGCAGCATCCCCCGGCTAACTTTGGAGGTCAGCGTGGATCTGGATGAATGTTTTGCAATGATCGCCCGGCTGAGTCCCCATGCCGCGAAGCTCGCGGCGCGCATGCTGCGCAAGGATCCGGCGGCACCGGCGGAATGGGCCTTCGCGCTCGAGGTCGGGCTGGGGGATCGCGCCCACGGCTCGGATCCATTGACGACCGACGATCTGCTGTTGATCGCCATGGACAAGGACCCCAAGCATTTCCCGGGTGGCCCGGCTGCCGCTTACAGTGCGCAGCAGGTGCAGGCCATCGAGTTCGTCCGGGCCGTGCGGCGCAAGGGCCCTTATCCCGTTTCGGCCGCCGCAGCCCTGGGTGGTGATCTCGTCGCCGCTCCTCGATGAAGGCGATGCAGACGCACGACCACACCGGTAGCGGCCAGACGCAGTTCTGATCGGCTTGAAGCCGGTGTTCCTGTGCTCCGGCAGAATGCGCGGCAGCGGAAATCGCACGAGCCCATGCGCATGAATACTCAATCAAGAATCTCAGCCAGCCGAAGCATGCAAAGTTCGAATCCTGGTTGGCATGTGCTCGGCGCCCTCCTCGCGCCTCTGCTTTTCCCATCCATCAGTCATGCAGAGATCTACAAATGGGTGGATGCAAAAGGCCAGACGCACTATACGGAGCGCAAAGGCGACGCGGGTGATGCCAGAACAGTGGAGCTGAAGATCTCCCCGCCTCCAGAACCGCCGCAAACCTCCACTCCTTCGGAATACTTGCGCGCGCAGAGCAAGCTCGCCCACCCGCCGCAGCCGTCGACGAGAAAGCCTTACAGACCACCTATGGAAAGATCGCCCAAGTCGCTCTCCGATGGAAAAGATCACGGCACCGATGCATCACGATGCGCCCTCGCCCGGGATGTTCTTAGCGGAGCTGTTCGGCACGGCAACGGCAAGCCAACCGACCAATATGATCGTGAAGTTGCTCAGAACGACACCAAGGCCTTCTGCAACTCGCGGTAGGCATCTGCGATAACCATTCGAACCCAAAGCTGCCGTCGCGAACTTGTGTACTGCAATGCTTCCTCTACAGTGCTGTCCGTTACTTCACCAAATAGGTGTCCTGTTCGGAGGCACGTTTTCGGCCACGAGCCGACGTCCGAGATGAGCATCAACTGAGCGACCTTTGCCTTTGCTCTTGAGCTTCGTGCCCTTCGGCTTGGAAGACGTCGCGCAAATGGCCTGACTGACTCCTGAGCCCATCGCTTCCGGACTCACTCCGGTTGGATCCCCGCCTCCTTGACCACCTTGCCCCACTTGACAAGGTCGGACTTGATCAGCGCAGCGTACGCCTGCGGCGTTCCGCCCTGTATCTCTATGCCGACAGCCTCCAGCTTGGTCCGCACATCAGGCAGCTTCAGCGCCGCGTTGATCTCCGCATTCAGCTTGGCGATGATCGCCTTGGGCGTGCCGGCCGGCGCCAGGAACCCGCCATTCGTATTGGCGTCGTAGCCCTTGAATCCCTGTTCGTCCGCGGTCGGCACATCCGGCAGGGACTGTGTCCGCCTGCGCGTCGACACTGCAACAGCTCGCGCATTGCCGGCCTTCACCTGCGGCAGGATGGCACTGATGGTGTCGATGTAGAGCGCGGTACGTCCGGCCAGCAGATCCGGGTGCGCGGCGGATGAGCCCTTGTATGGGACCAGCAGCATCTGCGCGCCGCTCGCCATGCGGAACATCTCGGCCGCCATTTCCTGCGCACTGCCGCGGCCGGAGGTAGCGACCTTGGCCTCGTCCGGATGGGCCTTCATCCAGGCCACGAACTCGGGCAGCGTCTTGGCCGGAAGCTGTGGGTAGATGGCGAACACCAGCGGAACCTCGTGGGTGTAGACGATGGGCTCGAAGCTCGTCGAAGGATCCCAGCCGAGGTTCTTGAACAGGAACTTGTTGGTGTTGTGGCTGCCACCCACGATGCCGATCGTGTAGCCATCAGGCACCGACTTCGCGAGGATGTCCGTGCCGAGGTTGTTGGATGCGCCGGGTCTGTTGTCGACGATCACCGGTTGACCCATCGACACAGCGAGCTTGTCTCCGACGACGCGGGCAATCATGTCGATCGCGCCGCCCGGCGGGGCGGGCACGATGATCTTGATCGCACGGGTCGGGTAAGCCGCCTCGGCCGATGTCACGGTCGGCACCGCGGCCAGGGACGCCGAGACGGCAAGGATCTTGATCAGAGATGTGAGTTGCATGGAAGTCTCCTCTTCAGGGTGGGTCTATCGTTTTGAAAGGCCGGCTTATCGATGCCGGCGGCAACTGCAATCGGCTCAGCCGCGCCAGACGCGAAGTCCGTCATGGCTGCGCTCACTCGACCGTGATCTTGCGGCTGCGGATGATCTGGGCGTAGCGGCCCTTGTCGTCGGCGATCAGCTTGGCGAACTCCTGCGGCGAGGTGGCGCGCGGCACGCCGCCCAGGCCCACGAAACGTGCCTTGACCGCTTCGTCGGCCAGCACGGCGCGCAAGTCGGCGGCGATCTTGTCCACGACGTCATGCGGCGTTCCCGCCGGCGCCAGCAGGCCGATCCAGGAGATCGCGTTGAAGCCGGGGACCACACTTTCCGCGAGCGTGGGGACTTCGGGAAACGCCGGCACGCGCTTGTCGCCGGTCACGGCCAACGCACGCAGCTTGCCCGCCTTTATGTGGCCGGAGGCCTCCAGCACTGTCATGAACGACAGCTGCACATGGCCCGCGAGCAGATCCGCGATGGCCGGACCGCCGCCGCGGTAGGGCACATGCAGGATGAAGGAGCCAGTCTGGTCCTTGAACATCTCGGCCGCCAGGTGCGGGGCACCGCCGGCGCCCGAACTGCTGTAGCTCATCTGGCCCGGCTTGGATCTGGCCAGCGCTACGAAGTCAGCCGCCGTCTTCGCCGGGATCGACGGATTGACCATCATGGCCAGCGGCAGCTCGGCCACCAGGGAGACCGGGGCAAAGGCCTTGTCGGCGTCGTAGGGCAGCTTCGGATACAGCAAGGGATTGATCGCCTGCGTACCAATGTTGCCCAGGAGCAGCGTGTAGCCGTCCGGCTTGGACTTGGCGACGAAGTCGGCGCCGATCTGCCCGGCGGCACCACCCTTGTTCTCCACCACGACAGGCTGGCTCCAGCGCCGGCTCAACTGCTCGGCGATGACGCGGCCGCCGGTGTCGGTCCCACCGCCCGGCGGGAACGGAACCACCAGCGTCACGGGGCGGGAAGGGAAGGTCTGCGCGAAGCCTGGCGCGTGGATGGCGCAGAGGGCGAGGGCCAGGGGGATCGCAAGGCGTCGGGTGAACAAGGGTGTCTCCTTTTATGGGTTTGGGGGCGGTCGCTGCGTCGAACGCAGGGACTCAAGTGGTCAGGCTCATTGCCGGGCGCTCGCCTGCCAGGGCCTGGGCAACGCTGGCCAGCACCATCTCGGCCATGGCGGTGCGGGTCTCCCAGGTGGCGCTGGCGCGGTGGGCCTGCAGGGTCGCGCTGTCGGACTGGCGCAGCGCCAGCGGCACGCGCGGTTCGTCGACGAACACGTCCAGGCCCGCGCCCGCAATGCGGCCGGCGGCCAGCGCTTGTGTCAGGTCGGCTTCGTTGACGAGTCGGCCGCGGGCGACGTTGACCAGGAAGCCGCGCGGTCCCAGCGCGTCGAGCACGGCCGCGTTGACTATTCCTTCGGCCTGGTCCGCGGCTGCGCACAGCACCAGCGCGTCCGACTCACGCGCCAAATCCCCCAGGCTCGGTATGAAGCGGTGCGCGACGTCGTCCATGGCGCGCAGGTCGGTGTAGCGGATGGGGCAACCGAAGGCGGCCGCCCGCACTGCGACGGCGCGGCCCACCCGGCCCATTCCGACGATGCCGACGCGCATGCCGCTGAACCGCCGGGCGAGCGGAATGGCGCTGGGCTGGGGACGAAGCTCCCACTGGCCATCTCGCACGAAACGGTCGCCGGCGCACAGGTTTCGGCAAGCCGCGATCAGCAAGCCGATGGCCAGATCGGCCACGTCTTCCGTCAGCGCGCCCAGTGTTGCAGTGACAGGCAGGCCACGATCCCGGCAGTACGCCAGATCCACGGCGTCGGTGCCGACGCCATTGACGGCCACCACCTTCAGACCAGGCAACTGCTCCAGCATCGCTCGCGAAATGCCGGTGTGCCCGCCGGTGATCACGGCGTCGACCGACGCGCCATGTTCACGCAGCCAGGCCTCCGGATCGCGCATCTCGAAGTGCTTGTGGACGGCGTAAAGCGACGCGAGCTTGTCGTTGATCGCTGGGATCAGGATCGGATTGAGTTGAAGGACTTGGGGTTTCATATCACTGTGCGTTCGCGGTGACCGGTAGACCGAGTGTTCGAGCGAGCTCTCCACGACTTGGATGCATCCTAGTAATGGATTGACAAATTGGTCAATATTGATCTATATAATCAATATAAATTGACTTTGTCGGCACGGCCATGGCTTCCTGGATTTCAATGAACGAGGTGTGCAACCTTCTGGGTGTGCAACCCCAGACGGTCTACGCGTACGTGAGCCGCGGCAAGCTGGAAGTCATGCCCGACCCGGCCGATACGCGGCGCAGCCTCTACCGCGCCGAGGACGTTGCCGGCTTGGCCAAGCGCAAACAGGCCGGCCGCAAGCACGAGACGCTGGCCGCCAATACTTTGTTCGGTTCGGAGCCCAGCATTCCAACGGCCCTTTGTGCGTTTTCTCGCGGACGCCTGTACTACCGGGGTCGGGATGCCGTGAGCGTGGCCCGGACGGCCACAGTGGAAGATGTGGCTCAACTGTTGTGGGGCGCCGAGCACGCCGTCGATTTCTCTTCCTTGACGCCAATGCGCTCCGGCAAGCCTGGGCGAGACGCGGCCTTCGCGGCCTTGGCCAGCCTGGCGGCCGCTGGGCATTCCACCGGTGGACGTCTGACCCGGGTGCTGCACGCCGAGGGACAGAGTCTGGTGGGTCAGTTGGCCAATGCGTTCGGCGCCCGGCCGGGGCGCGAACCGCTGCATCTGCGCCTCGCGAAAGGGTGGAAGCAATCTTCCAAGGTGGCTGATTTGCTGCGAACGGCCATGGTGTTACTGGCCGACCACGAGCTGACCAGTTCAGCCTTTGTCGCGCGCATTGCCGCGTCGACAGGCGCCTCGTTGCCGGCATGCCTCCTGGCCGGCTTGACCACTCTCTCCGGCCCCTTGCATGGCGATGCCTCAGGCCGCGTCGGGGCGCTGTTCAGCGAGGTGGAACGACTGGGTGAGGACCAGGTGCTGGCCCACTACCTGTCGAACGGCTTGTCGCTGGCAGGATTTGGCCATCACCTCTATCCCGACGGCGATCCGCGCGCGGCCGCATTGTTGGCTTTGTTCGAGCCCCCCAAGGTGATCGCGCGCTTCATCGAAAAGGTGACGAAGCTGACCGGGTTGCAGCCCAACATCGACGTCGCTCTGGCCGCCCTGGTCGCTCACCATCGACTTCCTGCCGATGCGGCCTTTGGGCTGTTCGCAACGGCGCGGAGCGTCGGGCTATTGGCGCACAGTCTGGAGCAACTGGGCGTGGCGCAAGTCATCCGCCCACGCGGGCGCTATGTGGGCCCGATGCCCGAACCGCATGACTGTGCCTAGTGGAGCGCCGGGAGACAGAAGCTGGTACACGTTCTTCGGACTATTCCGGGGTCGCGAAGGCACGCCAAAGGGCCCACCGCCGCCTCATAAAAAAGCCCCAGCCGAAGCTGGGGCCTGGGGTGGGCGATGAAATCAGCGCCTCACGGCACGTTCGATGCGTGCACCGCGAACGGCTTGAACGGCAGGGCCAGCTTGCCAGCGTACTCGCCATTGGATGCCAGCGTGGGGCAGACACCGGGCGCGGAACAGAAGAAGTTGGTGTCGGGGTAGATCAGGTCATCGAACCGGTAGTTGTCGATGCTCTGGCCGCTGTAGTTCGCCACGCTGACGATATTGCCCCGCGTGGAGTAGTTGTCGGACATCGTCACCATGATCGGGTCGACGCGCGAGTCCTCCATGGTGCGCAGGATGGTGCCGCTGTTGCCGTCGTCGGCAAACTTGAGCCAACCCCACTTTCGATTGGCGCGATCGGTGAAGATCAGCATCGTGTTGATGGCGTCGTCCTGGCTCGGGTAGTCCTTGGCCGCGGCGAGGTGCGTGATGTTGCTGCCCAGGCCCGTCACCACTCCGACTTCCGCAACTTCGGCGGGCGTGCCGACCGCCGGCTTGGGGCCCTGCACGTACTGCCCCAGCGAGTACAGATGCACCTTGCCGTTCTCGGTGGCGACCCAGGCGCGTGGATAGCGCGGCACGGTCTTCCAGTACGGGCTGTCCGGCGAGATGCGCTCGCGGTCGTCCTTGCTCCAGTAGCTGTAGGTAGAGGTCGTCAGGATGCTCGTCGGCTTGTCGGCCAGCGAGATCGTCTTGATGATCTTCGGCGTCGCCTGCGGGCGATCCGCCAGCAGGTACGGCCACTGGTTCGAGCCGAGCCCGACGTTCTGCGTTTCCAGGTTGCTCGCAGCGCTGCCCAGGTACATGTCATTCGTGTACTTGAAGAGTGGGCCGAGGTCGATGAAGGCCAGGGTCTTCTCCGACTTCGAGGCCACCACGGCCACGCCGCCCTTGGCGTACTTCTCGTAGTACTCGCCGCCCGGCAGCATCTTCGCCCGGTTGTCGGCCATCGGCGAGGCTTCCTTTGCCATGCCCGACAAGCCACCGTTGCCGGTGTACACGACGGCCGCATACGGATGCATGCCGGTCGTCACCTTGATGGATGTCGGGGCCTTCATGTTGGCGGGCAAATCGACGTAGCCGAGCACCTTCATGAAGATGTAGTTGCCCTGGTTGAAGAAGCCGGGGTGGACCATGTCCATCCAGTCGTGCCACCAGTCGTACTTGGGACCATTGAGCGTACAGCCCTGGCAGCTGCCACCGAGCGAGATCACAGCGACCTGGCCCTTGTGATCGATGGCGTCCCACACGGTGACGAACGCGAACTCGCCGGCCCCGGTTACGGAAATGGCGGTCGGCACCTTGCCGATGGCCAGCTTGACGCTGGCACGGTTCTGCGCGGTGAACGTGCCGACGGTGAAGATCGTCGCCGCCTTCGTCGGGCTGCCCTGTGTCGCAATCAGCGAGAGGCGCGTCGAGGGGCTGTCCGCTGCGTTCTCGCCGCGATCTTCGACGATGGGCAGGTCTGCCGGGTCGTTCGCCGACAGCACGCCTGCGGCGTAGTAGGCATCGATCGACGTGGGCAGTATTCGCCGGTCTTGCCACAGCAACTGCGGGCGCTGCATGAAGGTCACCCGGTCGGTCGCCTGCGACTGGAACCACCCCACCGCATTCGACAACGAGCTCCCACTGGCGGGCGTGCCGATCGCCGCGCCATGGATGCTCACATACAGGTTGCTCGCGGAGGTGTTTTCCGCACCGAGCTGGTAGTAAACATCATTGCCTGGGCTGTGATTGATCGCGCCCACGTCGGCCCGCAAAGGAAGCGTGTTGACGCCGGTCCTGGTCGCCGCTGGCCCGAAGCGGTAAGCCACCCCCTCGGATTGACCGAACTTGTAGGCGATGTTGTCGTAGGCACTCGCAACCATGGCGCCGGAACTGTCCACCACGTCGCCGGCGATGGGTGAAGGCGCGGGAGCAGGTGCGGGAGCCGGAGCCGGAGCCGGAGCCGGAGCGGGAGCGGGAGTAGGCGCAGGCGCAGGCGCAGGACCGGCCGACACACATGATTTCGCCGTCATGAACGCGGGATCGCCACCAAAGAACGTGTTCGTGCACTCTGCTGTTCCAGTGACCGACCTGGTGATCCAGCGCGAGTCGGCGCCGTACTTCACCAATGTGGGGGCGGGCACCGTGAACGAGGAACCTTCCTTGGCGAGCAAGGTTCCCGCGGCAGGGGTTTGCACATAGCACGCCTTCGCCACGTACTCCAGCGGGTCGCGGCCGAAGGTTGCGTTGTTGCAGACCACGGTGCCGGCGAGCATCTTGCTCGTCCAGGCCGAATTCGCGCCATATTGCACCACCGTCAACGAGGCTAGGTTGAACGCCTGGCCTTCGTTGGCGACCTCGACCCAACTTGAGTCGAGCTTGCTGTGCACTGCCTCCTTGTCTGCGGCGGGCTCGACTGCCGATGCAGCCGTCGATGCAGCCGGCGAAGCCGTCGACGCATCCGTGCTCTGAGGGGAAGCGAAGCTGCCGCCTGAGCCGCTTCCGCCCCCTCCGCAGCCCGCGAGTGCGCCTGCTGCAACAAAAAGCAGAAGCGCGCTTTTGTCGATCTTTTTCACACTGAATCTCCTGGTCAACCTGTGATCGAGAAAAAAGAAGTCCCCTGCGCCTCCAAAGGGCGCAAAGAAATTGGTAAAAAAACTGCTGAAACGGGAAGGGCTGATCGCCGCGTGGGCTAGAGGGATGTGGCACGTTGTCCGTGCTCGTCCCTGTCCGTGGTGTGGGGCCTGAGGCCGCCGGACATCGAACCCAACTGGACCGCGGCGACAGCCTTGTCGTTCTTCAAGAGAACGCCCACGTGTCGCCTTTCCTCTTCGCGGTGCCGCTGCGATTCGATCGTCAGAGCTGCAACCGATTTGGCATCGGTTCTTTTGAGTACTTAGGTAAGCTGCATGCGCTGCGCGTCGTCGCCGCAGTCCGCTGCGACAGAAGCCTTCATAGTGTTGCCTTTTATTGTTTCAATAAATGTCTGAACTGATGTTATTGTCGGCTCACCGATCTCTTTTGCGCCAAATCAAAGGCGCAAAGACAGGCACAACTTCACGTCATGGCCGCGCGATATCGAATAACGGCTCTATGAAGCCATTCGAATTAACAACTTAGTTCGAAGACGTTGCGGCTCTTCACGCGATCAACGAATACTTAATTCAGATTAAGCTGAAAGAACTAGAGTCTTGAACGCATGCCGATCAATGCAAGGTGAACCGCCGAGGGATGGCCGACGCATTCATTGAGCTCTCGGTGCGCAACGACAACGTGTTTGGCCGAGTCGATCCATAGAAATTTCATGAGAGCTGTCCCCCTCCTGCGCGCATCTGTGTCCCTGGCCCTGATCGGCGTGATATTTGGCAGCCAAGCCGAGACGTTCACCGTAGCGGGCAGCACTTTCCACATTCAATTGCCGCAGGGCTACTGCGCGATCGGGGAATCGGTGGTGGAGCGTGCGCTGATAGCCAACTCGATCCAAGGGTTTGAGCCCGCGAATCGCCTGCTAATGGGATTCGCCAACTGCGACGAACTGGCTCAGGTGCGCACCGGCAAGCGGCAGCGCCTGCATCAGTATGGGTTTGTTCTCGCAGCGCTGAGCAAAGGCGAAGTCGGTCGCGTCGGCTATCCGCGGGACACCTACCTGGCACTGCTCTCCGGCGACGAGCAAAGTATCGAACGCGGTTTCCAGAAGGCGAAGCGCGTTCTGGTGTGAAGTACGAAAACCCCGTATGACGGCTCATGGCCGGCAGCCGCGGTGCGGACCGCTACTGCAGTCAGCGAAGATTTGACCAGAAACTGTCACCGAACTGAGCTGCGCAGACGGCGCAGGCGGCAATGTCGAACCCCATAAGCATGCATGCGCCCAGGGTGCTCAGCGGCCACAGGCTGACACACATGCCCAAGCCGACTACCAGGCCCAGCAGTGCCCCGCATCCCAATCGCACCTTCATCTCGAAAGCATCGGGCTTCCTGCCTGCGAGAGTAGGCCGTGATTCAGTCTTCATGTGCCTGTGGCTCCTCTGCTTGGACGACCGCTTGTGGCCGATAGTACCCATCCGAGCACGAACGGTAAGCAGGCGGCGAACACATCTTGACGAGGGCTGCGCATGGACCCAACAGCCGAGCAGCCGAGCAGCCGAGCAGCCGCCTTGTTCTGGCGGAGCACTGTCTGTTTGTAAGGGGTATCCGCTTAGCTCCAGCGAACCCGCAATACTGGATGAATATCCATATATTAGGCCTCTCGCACCAAGCTGGCTATGCCGCCTGCGAACCGCTGCGCGAGAGCGGCGCCTTGGGCCTTTTCACCACATCGCCATAGGTCACCGGTGCGGTGACCACGGCCTGCTGCAGCAGCCGATAGAACAGCAGCCCGCGCGAGGCTGGCGGGCGACAATTATCTTGAGCGGCGTGTTGCCTCACGCGGGAATGTTACCCGGGCGCTGGTTGTCGTTCAGGCTTCTTTTCAATTCTTTAGTTGAAGGCTGTGGGCATGTGGGCG
>NZ_JAGGNV010000124.1 GCF_018614955.1 Variovorax paradoxus | reverse complement strand
AAGGCGTCGGGTCCATACATGAGGCAGTACCTCCCCAAGGGCATCGATGTCTCAACCTACTCGCAAGCCAAACTGAATGCGTTGGCGCGTAGGCTGAACGAGCGACCACGGAAAACTCTCAACTTCCAAACACCGGCTGAAATGTTCACCAATATGTTGCATCGACCGGTTGAATCCGCAGCCGAATTCTGCCTTTCCACCGGAGCCTCAACAGACCCCCCGGGCATGCGGTCTGCTTGGAGCCTCCTCGGCCTATGACCTCCCACGCGAGACCAGCAACCCAGCCGATGCCCACTAACCATGCTCCGGCCTGGACGGTGTCCATGTCGCCCGGCGCGGCCCAATGGACCACCTATCCATCGTGACGGATACCGCGGCGGTAGCAATCGGACGGTAGGGCGGCGCGCTAAGACCCACCTGTCGTTTGCCATGTGAATCGAAATAGTGCTGTGGGTTGACGCGCTGCCGGACGACAGATCAGTCCCCCCTCCATTTGGAGGATGCCGCAATCGCATTGTCAGGAGTAAATTGCGGGTCGGTTGGTGCAACCAGATAACCGCTGCCTTGTTGGTCTGGTCCTGGTTTGCATCTCGCCAAAGCGGCGCTACACGATGCAGAAGGAGTTGACATGCCAGGCACCTGGGCAACCCTCACGAACGCGCCGCCCGCGCAAGTAGCGACCTGTTTCCTGTTGACCGACGGCACGGTACTGGCGCAGGGTGTCAGCACCAACCACTGGTATCGCCTCACGCCGGATGCGAGTGGCAGCTACGCCAACGGTACATGGGCGACGATGGCCGACAGCGTGCATGCACCGCTGTACTACGCGTCGGGGGTCCTGCGTGACGGCCGCGTCATCGTCGTCGGAGGGGAGTACGACGCCGGCGCGATGGTCTGGCTGCTCGGGGCCGAAATGTACAACCCCGTTTCCAATACATGGACCACGCTTCCCGTGCCAGCGGGCTGGGTTCGAATCGGCGACGCGCCAGGCTGTGTGCTCCCCGACGGCCGTTTTTTCGTTGGCCAGGTCGCGACCCGAAACACCGCCATCTACGATCCGGTCACCAACGCGTGGACGGCAGCCGCGAACAAGATCAGTGCCGTCGGCGAGGAGAGTTGGTCCTTGCTGCCCGATGGCACCATCCACGCCGTCGACTGCTCGAACCCGCCCAACGCCGAGAAGTACATCATTGCCTCGAATCAGTGGGTGGCTGCCGGAGCGACGCCCCAGGTGCTAGTCGACAGCATTTCGGAGATCGGCGCTTCGGCGCTGCTGCCGGATGGACGCATCTTCGTGATCGGGGCGACCGGCTTCACCGCGCTGTACACGCCGCCGCCGATCGCGAACCAGTTGGGCACCTGGGTGCAGGGGCCCACCATCCCGCAGGTCAACGTCAACCAGCCCTTGGGCGCCGTGGATGCGCCAGCGGTCGTCCTGCCGAACGGAAACGTCCTATTTACGGCGGGACCGATCACGTCGCCGGCGACGTTCCAGGCACCGACTTTCTTCTTCGAGTACGACCCGACCGCCAACGCCATCACGGCCGTGCCGGCGGCCGCAACGTCTGCGGAGGTGCCGTACTGGGGCCGCATGCTGATGCTGCCGAACGGGCAGGCGATGTACACCGCCGGCGACACGGTGGTCTCGCTCTACACGCCCGGCGGCGCCCCCGATCCGGTCTGGCTGCCGACCATTACCAGTTGTCCGTCATCGGTCCGGCGCGGCCGCACCTACACGCTTGCGGGACGCCAGATCAACGGTCTGACGCAGTGCGTGTACTACGGCAACGACGCGACGCAGGCCACCAACTATCCGATCGTTCGGCTTGAGTCGGGCTCCCATATCTATTACTGCCGCACCTCCGGCTATTCAACGATGGGCCTGCAAACCGGCACGATTATCCATACCTGCAACTTCACTGTTCCGGCATCGGTACCATTAGGCAGCTACTGCCTGCGGGTGATCGCCAATGGGATCGGGTCCGCCTGCCGCAGGGTCGGTGTCACGAACAAGTGGTTCAAGGAACTGAAGTACGAGATCAAGGAGAAGCTGGAGATCGTGGAGAACCTGAAGGAGATTCGCGATGTGAACACGAAGCGACTGCCCGACATCGACGACATCAAGCGAATTCGCGAAGAGATCGATGTCAATATTTTTGACAAGATCCAGGAAGAATGGGTGCAGAACGTGCGCACCCTGGCGCAGAACGTCGACCAGGCCAACGAAGAATTGAGCCGCACCTTCATCGTGCCGGACGAGCGCCCGGTCGTCGGCCCGCCACCGCCGGTGATCGATGAATTGAAGGTGCCGCGCATCTCGGCCGAGCAGGCGCGCATCGGTCAGGAAAAGCGCGCGTTCAAAGATGGTCGCAAGGAGTTGGCGGTTTCGAAGCAGGCAGAAGAGTTCCACAAGCTTGTCCACTCGCTCTCGCGATCGGGCGGTAACGTCGACGCGGGCGGCACCGACGCGGTGGTTACGACCAAGACGAAGAAAAGGACGCCGCGGCGCAAGAAGGAATGATCGTCATCCTCGGCAGCAACCACGACCCGGTGGCGGCTGCACTCGTCACCGCCTGGGACGGTGCGGCCCTGTGCTCGGCCGAAGACCTGACGCGGCCAGGCTGGGTCTGGCGTCGCGCGTCGCCGGCGTCAGCCCGATGGGTAGTTGGCGGACGGATCGTCCGCGATGAAGAGGTCAGCGGTGTTTTTGTGAGAAGGTCGACCGTCTACCCGGAAGAGCTGTTGTCGACCCACCCCGCCGACAGGAGGTACCTCGCCGCCGAAGCTCACGCGTTCCTGGTTTTCGTGCTGGCCACGACGCGTGCGCGTGTCGCCAATCCAGTGGCCGATGGAGCGCTGGGCGACGAAGTGATGCGGCCCGAGCGCTGGATGCCGGCGGCAGCAGAGGCCGGACTGCCACTGGCGCCGCTGCGCCTTGCGAGCGATCGCGCGCTTTCCCACAGATGGCATCCTGTTGTCGTCGAAGCAGTCGGCGACGATGCCTTCGGCGAGGCGCCGGCGCGCACCAAAGATGCGGTACGCCGCATGATGCGGCGTCTCGAGCTTCTCTGGGCGACCTTCGTCTTCGATGGGCGGCAGCGACTGGTCACGATCACGACGGGCAGGACGCCCGGCGAGCAAGCGGCCCATGCGCTTGGCCACCTCCTCGGCGCTGCGGTGACGGTGTGATCGTCGTCTGGGGGCCTTCGAACGATCCGCCGGTCGAGCGAATACTGTCGGCATTGCAGGAGCGCGATGCGCCGGTGCTGCATGTCGACGAGAAAGCGCTCTGCGCGCTTCGCTACGACGTGACGTTCGGCGCGACGCCGACCGGCTGGATCGAAGCCCAGGGACAACGACTGCGTGTGGATGAACTAACCGGAATCTATCTTCGGCCGGGCGAATCGGTCCCTGGCAGGGCGTCCGCCTCGTCGATGATCCTGCTGGGTATTGCAGCCGGCGCCCCGGCCACCGTCGTCAATCGTCCGTCTGCCGGGCGCTCGAACTGGTCGAAGCCGTTCCAGCTGCAACTCATCAGCGCCGCGGGCTTCAGCGTGCCCGACACGCTGGTGACGACCGATCCGGAGGCGGCCCGCCTCTTCCTGTGCCAACATCGACGCATCGTCTACAAATCTGTCAGCGGAATCCGAAGCATCGTGGCCACGCTCGAAACAGCCGATGCCGACCGGCTGCACGCTGTCGCCAATGGGCCGGTCCAGTTCCAGCGCTGGATTGCCGGTCGTGACGTGCGGGTGCATGTCGTCGGTGAGCGCTGCTTCGCGACGGCGATCGACTCGACCCTTGACGACTATCGCTATGCGCCGCGCGAAGGCGGCGAGGTCGAATTGGCCGCGATCGACATCCCGACCGAGCTGGGCGACCGCTTGGTGGCATTGACCCGACGATTGGGACTACTGGTCGCCGGAATCGATCTGCGCGTTACCGAGCAGGGAGAGTGGTTCTGCTTCGAAGTCAATCCATCACCAGGTTTCACGTTCTACGAAGACGCCGCTGGTCAGCCCATCGCAGAGGCGATCGTCGACCTGCTGGTACAGGTGCCATTGAAGACCTGAACCCTGCTTTGCCCGAGCGCCGCTGCTCGTCGTCTTCGGCGGACTGCAGCGGCTCGGTCAGTGCGCTACGTTGCCGCATGGCCAAGGATGACGCGCTCACCAAGTACAAGGCCAAACGCAACTTCGCGATCACTCCCGAGCCGGCCGAAGGCGGCGACTGTGGCCCCGCCTTGCGGCCTGCCACTGCGGCGCCCCGCGTCAGCTGTGATCGGCTTCCTAGACGGGTTGCAGTGGGTTGCGCGGGCCTGTGGGAAGGCGGACAGAAACTGCATCTCCCGGAGCCACATCTCCCCCGAGCACCACAATGCCCATCACGCCGGCCTTTCGAACGAGAGACCCGTCCGCCGCGCGACCCAACACAGCCTGTGTGAGGCCCTGCTGAAAGGCATCGAGCTGCTTGCACGGATTGCGCAGGCCTGTCAGGCGTATGAGTGCCCCTGACCCGATCTTCAGTTCAGTGCCGACGGACAAGGCCAAGAGGTCGAGCCCGCTCATCGTGATGTTCTCGCCAATGTCGCCAGGCCTGACAGCAAAGCCCGCAGCGGCCAGTTCGTCGAACAGCTCCACCTGCACCAGATGCACCTGACGGAGGTTGGGCTGCAGTGGATTGCGCGCGACACGCGACCGGTGCTTGACGGTCTCGCCGCAATGCGCGTCGCCTTCCACGCCCAGGCCCTCCAGCAAGCGAATGCTGCTCACGGGAATCTTCGAGAAGTGATGAGAAGGGCTCAGCGAAACGGCTCGAACACGGGGAATAGGGGTGGATTCGTCAGGCATACAAGAATTTGAGGTTCTTGCCGCATTCTGCCGCCCAACTGGCCCGCCGAAAGGCTCGGTGTTGGCCGTCAGTATGCATCGAGCTTACGAGTAAATTGCCTCTTCGAAGGCTTTACCGTGAAGTCTTCCGCCGTCAGCGACCCTCGCACTTGACCTCTTCCTTGAACACCTCGCGGCTGGCCTCGAGCTTGACTTTGCACGGGCCATCGCGGAACTCGTCTTTCCATTCCCCTCGCCACGTTGCTCCGATGCCATCCTTGCACTTGACCTCTCGCTTGAACTCCCCTCGCTTCGACTCCTGCTTGACTTCGCAAGGCTTGGCCCAGCGGTCCTCGCGCCAGTCGCTGCGCCAGTCGCTGCGCCAGTCGCTGCGCCAGTCGCTGCGCCGCCAGCGCTTCTTCGAGTCATCGTCATCGGCGAGAGCGCATGGGGCGGCGATGAGGGAAAGCAGCACAAATGCTGCGGCGGTTCGAGTGGACATCCCGTTCTCCTTGCAGAAATGCGGCAACGAAAGCGTGTGCCAGCGGGAGGCTCTCGCGCTCAGCGCCGATACGGATTGTGCGGACGGCGGTCGTAACGGTCAGGCACGCCATCGCGGTCGCTGTCTCGGCGTGCGTGGCGGTAGTGGGCACGGCGGTCATGCCGATAGTAGTCGGCACGGTGGTCATGACGGGGGTGATAGCCATGCCGTGTGACGTGATGCGGCGGGGGCGGGGGAACAACGACCACGTGAGGGCGATGGCCGCGGTCTCCATGGTGCGGCTGTGCTTGAGCAGGAGCGCTCAATGCGGCCAGTGCGACAACGGCTGCAGCGCCGAATGCGAAAAACATCTTCTTCATGGCAGCTCCTTCGAGGAGTTGTATTCAGGAGCTCCGATACTGAGGGCGAAATGTGAAGGACAGGTAAGGCCAGAGCGAAATTTCGATGAATCCCCGCTCCATCGGACGCGAGCTCCCAGGGTGAACGAGGAATCTGGCCATCTGCGACCGGGTTCCAACATCCAGCGCCCCCTCAGGGCAGCACAAGACTGCGGTACCAAGTTTCGCCTGCTACGGTTGCCGTCCCTCGCAGCGCGCGTACTTCGAACTGGCCTGTCCGCTTAAAACCCTGACGCCAGGTCTTGCACTCGTATCGCCATGGCGTTTGCTCGGGGTCGCTGCTGCGAATCAGGTCGAGTGCCGTAGTCAAGCTCGTCCAACCGTCCGTCGATGCCGACGCCTCTGCCTGACGGAGGAGTTTGACCACCGCGCTCGACCGCCAATCGATGCTTTCTTCAGGCAGACGCCCGTGAAACAGTAGCTCCTGAAACTGCGGGCTGGCCATGAACGAAGCCAGGTACTGGCGTGCCTCTATCGACGTCATTGCCCACTGGCGAAGCGTACCGTAGGCAGCATCGACCGTCTCGTAGCTTCGGTCGAGGTGGTCCTCTGCAGCCTTGCATCCATCAAGCGTCCAGACGTCGAACTGCTCCAGCAAGTGGTGTACGACCCCGTTGCGAAGCGCGAGAAGGTGCTTCAAGTCTGCTTCGGTGCGCGCGAGGTCATCCTCGTCATCTGCATGGACGCCTGAAAGCTCATCGTGAGCCGCTCGACTGGCTGGTCCTGACCTACGCTCACAGACAGTTCGGGCGAAGCCGCGACCTCGGCATCCGAGCGTAGGTATGAATTTCTGAGTTCGTCGAGGAGTTGACCCAAGGACTTCGTCGCAAACTTTTGCACCCGCTGGTCCCTGAACGCTTCTGCCGAGTCGACGGTGCCTTCGTACTTGGCATCTGACACCAATGCCTTGAGAAGGCGCTCGTACTGCTGAATCCTGAACAGAAAGCGCCCGAGCTTGCGCTGGACCTCCCTCTGATGTCGAGCAACCTCATGACTCACTTCTACGTTCACCTCCAAGCCTCCTCGTCGTTCGCTGCCGAATCCTGCCAGTAGTAGCGGGCGGCCTTCGTATCGTTCAACCGTCTTCGTGTCGACAAACCCGTCTGCCGAACCGGCGTTCGCAGTTGGCGACATTCTGTCCCACGACGACGACCATCTACCCTGCTGGCGCAAGTTCCCGCGGACTCGTGGCGAGACTCAGCGCCGGTTCATCCTCGACGAGGACGCTTGACAGCACAGGGACGACGGAAATTCGGGACCTTCGCGCTTAGCAGGGTGCTGAAATACCTCTCC
>NZ_JAGGNV010000123.1 GCF_018614955.1 Variovorax paradoxus | reverse complement strand
TTTCGATGGCGTCGCGAATCTGCTCCTGCTCGGGAGTCATCTGAAAGTTCATGGTCGCACCACCTTTTCGGGCGATTCACCGTATGGCGGGCTGTAGATCACCAGCAGCTTCACCGGCGTGTGGCTCGTGACGCTGAACACGTGCATCGTGTCGGCCGGGAAGAAGCAGGTGTCGCCAGGCACCATGTCGAAGGACTCGCCGGCGACTTCCACGTGCGCGGTGCCCTCCAGCAGGTGGCAGGCCTGCTCGATGCCGGGGTGGGCATGGGGCAGCGCGCCGCCGCCCTCGTGCAGCGTGCCGAGCAGCACCTCCATCTGGCGCGCGCCGACCGTCTCGGGTCCGATCAGCCGCCGGTTGCTGGTGTGGTTGTGGTTGGCCGGGCTGTAGCTCGCCACGTCGGCCGTGCGGACCAGGTACTTGGGTTTCATGTCAGGAGGCCCCGGCCGATCGGCAGGCGCCGTTCTCAAGAAGTTTCTCTATGCGTCCGGCGGGGTAGCCCGCTTCGCGCAGCAATTCGACGGTGTGCTCGCCCAGTCGTGGCGCCGGCGCGAATTCGCGTGAGGGCGGCGTGTCCGACCACCGGGTGGGCGGCGCAAGCGTGTGCATGCCCCCTTCGGTCGGATGCACGGCATCCTGGACAAAGCCGGTCGCGCGCAGCTGCGGACTTGCCAGCAGGTCCGCCGGGCTGTTCATCGGCATATTGGGGACATCGGCCGCATCGAGCAGCTCGCGCCACTGAACGGTCGTGCGGGTCCTCATGATGCGCGCCACCTCAGCGTATACCGCGTCGATGTTTGTCGCGCGCGCGCCGTGCGTGGCGAACCGCGGGTCGCGGCCCAGGCCGTCGGCTTCGCCAATCGCGGCGAAGAAGCTGCGCCAGTGCTTGTCGTTGTAGATCAAGACACACAGCATGCCGTCGCTGGTCGCATACGGCTTGCGGTGCGGCGTCAGCAGGCGGGCGTACCCCGGCTCGCCGCGAGGCGGTTCGAAGGTCAGGCCCGCCATGTGGTCGCCCAGGATGAACTGCGCCATGGCCTCGAACATCGGCACGACCACCGACTGGCCCTGGCCGGTCTGGCTGCGCGCATAGAGGGCGGACGTAACCGCGTACACCGCGTGCAGGCCGGTGACGCGGTCGGACAGCGTGGTGGGCAGGTAGGCCGGTTCGGGTGCGCCGTACGCCTGCATGAGCCAGGGCACGCCGGTAGCGCCCTGCACGAGGTCGTCGTAGGCGGGTCGCGCCGCGTCGGGGCCTTCCTGGTCGAAGCCGACGCAGCTCACGTAGATGATGCGCGGGTTGCGCTCCTTCACGGCGTCGTAGTTCAGCCCGAGGCGCGCCATGGCTTTGGGCCGCACGTTGCTGATCAGGACGTCGCAGCCCTCGGCCAGCTTCAGCGCGGCCTCGCGGCCGTCTTCGTGCTTCAGGTCCAGCACGATGCTGCGCTTGCCGCCGTTGGCATGCAGGAAGATATGCCCCATGCCCGGGTGGTTCATAGGACCGACGTGGCGCATGTTGTCGCCGTCCTGGCTCTCCACCTTGATCACGTCGGCGCCGAGCTGCGCGAGGATCTGCGTGGCGAACGGCCCCAGGATCACCGAGGTGAGGTCGAGCACGCGGACTCCGGCCAGAGGGCCGGGCTTGGGTGAGTGCGCTGCCTGCGTCATGGGATCACTCGGGGCGGATACCGGCCTGCTTGATCAGGGTGGTCCAGTGCGTCAGCTGGTCGGCGACGTACCTGGCGAATTCATCGGGATTCTTGCTGGGCCAAATCTCGAACCCGAGCTGGGCGAGTTGGTCCTGCACGTCCTTTTCGGCGAGCACCGCGAGGATCTCCGCATTGAGCCTGTCCACAACCGGCTTGGGCAGGCCGGCCGGCCCGAAGATGCCGTTCCAGGAAGTCAGGTCGAAGCCTGGCACCGCGCTAGCGACCGGCGGGACGCCCGGCAGGCTCTTGAGGGGCGACTTGGTGGTCACGGCCAGCGCGCGGACGGTGCCGCCCTTGATCATCCCCATGCTGGAGCCGAGGTCGGCGACGTACATCTGCACCTGGCCGCCGATCAGCTCGGTCAGCGCCTGCGGGCTGGACTTGTAGGGAACGCCGAGGATGTGCACGCCGGCGATGCGCTTGATCGTCTCCGACGCCACCTGCGACGTGCTGTTCGGCGTGGCGTAGGACAGCTTGGTCGGGTTGGCCTTGGCGTAGTCGATCAGCTCGTTGAGGCTCTTCACCGGCAGGCTGGGATTCACCAGGAGCGCGAAAGGCAGTTCGCCCACGCGCGTGATCGGCGTGAAGTCCTTGATCGGGTCGTACTTCAGGTTGGCGAAAAGGCCGGGGTTGGCAGAGTGCGACGTGTTCGTCGTCATGAACAGGGTGTAGCCGTCCGGCTTGGCCTTCGCGGCGTACTGCGCGCCGATCTGTGCGCTGGCGCCGGCCTTGTTGTCGACGAGGACCGGCTGCTTCAGCCGCTCACCGAGGCGCTTAGCGATCACGCGGGCGACGGCGTCGGTCCCGCTGCCGGCGGCGAACGGGACCACCATCGTGACGGGCGCGCTGGGATAGCCCTGCGCGAAGGCTGCCGCCGTTGAGGCGGCGAGGGTAAACGCCGCCAAGGCGCGGGCGATGGAATGCATGGAGGTCTCCTGGGAAATTGCTGCTCTCTCGGGGGCGTGCAGATGGTCGCTTGGCGTAGCATTCGTGTCCAATTGACTTTTCGGCTCGCACGATTCTTTTCAAGAATGATCGCCTCCCGATGAAACTGCACTTCCTGCGTTACTTCACCGTCCTGGCGGAGGAACTCCACTTCGGCCGCGCAGCCCAGCGGCTCGCCATCACCCAACCGCCCCTGAGTTCGGCGATCAAGGCGCTGGAGGAGGAGCTCGGAGTCCAGCTCCTCTCGCGCAGCAGCAAGCACGTGGAGCTGACGTCGGCCGGCGCGGCCTTTCTTGACGAGGCGCGCCAGATCTTGGAACGCGTCGCGCGCGCGAGCAGCGTGGCCAAGGCGGTGGCCGGGGGCATGCGCGGCCGCCTGGACATCGGAATGACCGGGTCGCAGGTCTACCGCGAGGTGCCCACGATCGTGCAGGACTTCGCCGTTGCCTGGCCTGCGATCGAGGTCGTGTTGCACGAGATGGGCACTGCGGAGCAACTGGTCGCGGTTCTGCATGGCCAGCTGCACGCGGGCTTCGTCAACGTCGGCGCCGTGCCGCCGCAGCTGGAGTCGCTGGCGCTAGCGGACGACGAGTTCGTCCTCTGCCTGCCGCAGGACCATCCGCGGGCATGCCAGGACAAAGTGGACCTGCGCGACATGGCAGGCGAGCGCTTCGTCATGTTCTCGCGCGAGGTGTCCCCGGCCAACTACGACAACGTCATTGCCATCTTCAGCCGGTCTGGCATCCATCCGCGGACGGTGCACGCCGCTCGCCAGTGGTTGACCATCTCCGCGATGGTTGCGCAGGGGCTAGGGATTGCAGTCGTCCCGAGCAGCATCTCACGCTCCCGCGTGGCTGGGGTCTGCTTCGTTCCGTTCAGCGGCGCGTCCGTCGCGTCGCCGGCAATGCTGGTATGGAATCCCGGCCAACTGAATCCCGCGCTCGCGAGCTTCCTTCACAGTGCCGCCGCGACCCGCCACAGGCTTGGCACACAAACGCCGACGCGGTCGTCACGTTCCAAGGCTGGGCGCCGGTGAAGGAGAGAAAGCAGTGGGCGCGATGGATCGGCTTGGCCGCCTCTGGCTTGCAAATGGACGTCCGTGAAGATCGTCGATCAATCCTCGATGCGGCGGATCAGAAGTCAGTCGAATCGACGCGGCAAGTCCGTACAACGCCGACGGTTGCGATTGAAGCCGCGTGCGTGAAGCCCCCAAAAGTACCCCCATAAGAAGCTGATTGAAGTCCCGGCGATCCACGTTTTCGCAGTTGTAAGGTTGAACCACACGCCGCTCTTAAGCGATGAGAAACTTCAGTGTGAGGTTTTGCGAGTAGATCGCAGCCCTTCCAACTGGGGCCGAATCCGAAAATCAGCCGCGCGCCGCACCATCACTCGTCCTCCCCCTTGGCGAATAGCGGCACCCAGATTGTGGTTTCTCAAGCAGCCACCTGAACTTCAACAACGTCGTCGCATCCGGAACGCGCTAGCGACCGAGGTCGATGCCCACGAAGCGGCGCAGCGCAGTGTTGTCGAGAAGGGCGTCCTCGCACGCCGCCTCGGCCAGATTCAACCAATGCTGAATGACATACATCCTGAGCATGTTCCAGGCCCACCCGCGGGCGCCCGTTGCCCCGCTTCGGGTGGCGCGGCTCGATCACCCTGTCATTGCATCCCACGGGACGATTCGCTCCATCATGTTCAAGAACACATCACGGCGCGTTGACTTGCGGTAGTTCGTAGAGCGCGTTCTGGTCAGCAACCACGGCAAGGGCTTGTCGCTTCATCCGAAGTGCGATGCAGACAATGTGCTAACGTCGAATTTGATCAGCGTTGCCCTGGCCGCCCAAGCCCGCCAGATCAGTACAGCTGATCCAAAGTTGAGGTTGCCGCGATCTTAGTTTTTAGCTCCTGATTTATTGGAGCTCGACACCCGATCCATCGTCTCCGCCGCGAATATCCCAGCCGTGAAATTGACTACCATGGATGCCGCTGGGTACGCCTGAGTTCCATCAACCTTCTACGGGACTGTAGTTGAGCACCACTGCGCCCCCCGTCGCATAGTTAACGACATCGTCGAGGACCTGCTTGCCAGCCGGCGATTGCATTGCCGCAGCCATCGCATCGGCACTCTCGAACTCACCTTCCCAAACACAGAAGTAAGGCGACACGCCGTCCGGGCCCTGCAGGTCGAAGCTATGCCGACTGGCCTTGAGTCCGGGCAACTGGGCCGCGAGCGGGAGATGCTTGTCGACATAGTAGCGTCGGAAATGATCCGCAGATGCAGGCGGATGGTAAAGCACCAAAACTTTGAACATGACGTCTCCTTTGTCCTCGATATAGCGACAGCCCGATGCCAGCGCAGCGCCGCAGCGTAGCATCAGAGTTCATCTCGTGATTACGCAAAACGATTGAAAAGTTTGGATCGCCTGATGCGCGCCGGCTATATGGGATTCACGGCATCCGAGTGTAGTGCGCCATTCAGATATGTAATTAGGCTCTGTTGAAAATCAAGTG
>NZ_JAGGNV010000122.1 GCF_018614955.1 Variovorax paradoxus | reverse complement strand
GGCACAGTCCCCATAAGGCACGAGTTGTAGGCGATCTGGTCGTGCCCGCACGCTTCGCAACGCAGCACGTGACCTCCCAGCGCCACAGTGCGGCACTGTTCGATGGCCGACATGACCTTGAGCTGGCCCAGGCTCAGGTGACCCCGCTGCGCCTGGCGCCAGCCGGGACCGTGGGTGCGGAAGATGTCGGCGACCTCCAGGGCGCCGTGCGCCACGGAAGGCCTACGCGGGCTGCAGGCGCTCCAGCGGGCTGACCACCTCGCGCAGAAGCTCGGTGGCCACGTGGGTGTAAAGCGTCGTGGTCTCCAGCCTGCTGTGGCCCAGCATCACCTGGATCACGCGGATGTCCACCTTCTGCTCCAGCAGGTGGGTTGCGAAGCTGTGGCGCAGCGTGTGCATGGAGACGCGCTTGTCGATCCGCGCGACTTCGGCGGCGGCATGGATGGCGCGGTTGAGCTGGCGTGCGCTCAACGCGTCCACCGGGTTCATGCCGGGGAACAGCCATCCGTTGGGCAGCATGTTGCCTTGCGCATGGGCGAAGCGCCACCAGGCCCGCAGCCGCTCCAGCAGCACGGGCGAGAGCATGGCGTAGCGGTCCTTGCGGCCCTTGCCCTGTTCGACGCGCAGGGTCATGCGCTGGCTGTCGATGTCGCCGACCTTCAGCGCGATCACCTCGCTGACGCGCAGCCCGGTTCCGTAGGCGATGGACAGTGCGGTACGGTACTTGACGTTGGAGGCCGCAGCGATCAGGCGTGCGGCTTCGTCGCGGCTGAGCACCACGGGCAGCTTCTGCGGCACACGCACGTAGTTCATCTTGGCCATCAACTCCCCACGATCGAGCGTGACGTAGAAGAAGAACCTCAAGCCGGTGATGGTTGCATTGATCGTGATCGGCGAGATACCTCTGTCGACCATATGCAGCTGGAAGCGCCGCAGGTCCTCCGCGGTGGCTGTGTCCGGAGATCGCTGGAGGAAGCCGGCGAGATACCGGACCGCGCGAAGGTAGCCAACCTGGGTCTTGGGGCCGAGCTTGCGCATGTGCATGTCGTCGAGCATGCGCTGGCGCAGCGGCGTGACGGCTTGACTCGAAGGATTCATGGCGGTGCTCCTGTCGAAGAACGAGGCGGATTGCCTCGCCGTCGAAGGTATGCACAACCTGCCTCCGGGGCGCCGCGCTTCCAGGGGGCGCCCTACCGCGGGAGCGGTTTAGTCCTTGCGCGCCATAGCCGACATCCGAGCTTCGCCAAAGCAGTCACGCCAGGTGCCCAGGCCGAGCACCGGTATCCGGCCGCCGAGTGGAAGTGGGAGGGTTCGCATGGGGACACAGGATCGCGTCGATCCGCGAGGCGAACCCGGGCATACCATGATTGAGCCTGTCTCAACCAATAGCTAAGTTCGCCGCCATGGATCGCCTGCCTCCGCTCAACGCCATCCGCGCCTTCGAGGCCGCGGCCCGTCATATGAGCGTGACGCTCGCGGCCGACGAGCTCAACGTCACGCCGGGCGCCGTCAGCCGGCAGATCAAGGGACTCGAGGATTCACTCGGCCTGCAGCTGCTCAAGCGCGGCCACCGCCAGATCTCGCTGACGCGCCAGGGCGGCGACTACTACCGCGCCGTGACGCGCGCGCTCGAGGCACTGCGCGATGCGACGCGAAAGCTCAAGCGCCGAGGGCAACGCAAGCAACTCAAGATCCGGGCGTACACGACCTTCGCGATGCGATGGTTGATCCCGCGTCTGTCGGGCTTCCACGCCGCCCATCCGGACATCGAAGTGCTGCTGAAGGCCTCGCTCGAGCCGGTGGACTTTCGCAAGGAAGACATCGACGGCGCGATCCGCCTGGGCGACGGCAACTGGCCGGGCGCCAACTGCTACCGCCTGGTCTCGAACATCCTCGCGCCGGTCGCGAGCCCGGCATTGCTCAAGACGGGCCCCAGGCTGAAGCGGCCAGCGGATCTCGCGTACCACACCCTGCTGCACTCCATCGCCCGGCTCGACGACTGGATGTTCTGGCTGGAAGCCGCCGGCGTCGACGCGAAGTTCGACGCGCGCGCCGGCATGACCTACGAGAGCTCCGCCATGAGCTACGCCGCGGCCATCGAAGGCCAGGGCATCGCGATGGCCCAGCTGTTCCTGGTCGAGAAGGACATCCGCGAGGGCCGGCTGGTGCTGCCCTTCAAGAAGACGCTCGACATGGGCGACTTCACCTACTACCTGCTCACGCCCAACCACAAGGACGAGACCTCCAGCATGAAGACCTTCCGGCTCTGGATGCTGGAACAATTCGACAGGGGCTGAGCCCCCGCGCGTCATGCTTGCCGTTTTCTCAATCGAGCGCGGCCCAAAACTCGTTTGAGCCGGCGACGGCGCCTGCCTAGGATTCACGCCGAACAACTTTTCGGCATGGAGGCCTCGATGGACAGGATCGGCTTTATCGGCCTCGGCGCCATGGGCAGCCACATGGTTCGCCGCCTGCTCAAGGCAGGCCACGATGTCTACGTGGCCGACCTCGACAGCGACGCGGTGGCCACCGCGGTGATGCGCGGCGCCTCGCGCTGCGAGAGCCCCGCGCACGTGGCGGACAACGCGGAGATCGTGCTGACCTGCCTGCCCACGCCGGAGATCGTCGAAGAGGTAGTGCTCTCCGAGAACGGCGTCTGGACAGGCGGCGCGGTCAAGTTCTTCGCCGACCATTCGACGATCGGACCCAGCGCGTCCTCGCGCATCGCCGCGAAGCTGGCCGGCCACGGCATCCTCGCCCTCGATGCGCCGATTGCAGGCAGCGTCGCTGCGGCCGAGGCGGGCATGCTGTCGGTGATGGCCAGCGGCCACAAGGAGGCGTATCGGCGCTGCGCACCGGTCTTCAAGGCCTTCGGCCGCAACGTGGTGCACGTAGGAGAAGCGCCGGGCCTGGGCCAGACGCTCAAGCTCGTCGACAACATGATCGTGGGCGCGACGCTGGTCGCCACTTGCGAGGCCGCGCTGTTCGGCATCAAGGGCGGGCTCGACCCGCAGGTGCTGATGGACATGCTCAACCAGAGCACGGCGCGCAGCTTCACGAGCGAGAACATCGTGGCCAAGTCGATCCTCGGGCGCAAGTTCGACTTCGGCTTCCGCATGGACTTGATGCGCAAGGACCTGCGCCTGTTTCTCGCCGAGGCCGAGCGCGTGGGCGTGGCGACCTTCGCGGCCTCGATCGTCAAGCAGTTCTTCGATCATGCGGTCGCGAAGGGACGCGGCGGGCAGGACATGTCGCGCGTGGCGCTCGAACTCGAAGCCCTGGCCGGCGTCGAGATCGCACGCCGCGCCTGATGGATGCCAGCTTGATATTTTCTCAACCAGCAAGGAATCGATTGACTGCCGCGATCCTTGCGCGCAACGATGCGTCCGGCGCCTGAGAAGACACCGCCCAATACCCCCTGGAGGAGTTTCGTCATGACCTGTTCGCGAACGCTCATTCGATGGGCGCTGCTCGTCTTCCTGAGCTTGCTGTCCGTCCAAGGCGCTGTGCAAGCGAAGGACGCTCCCGCAACGCAGGAAGCCGCTTCCACTCAGCGGGTCGAGCACCCGGTTCCACTGACGGCCGAGGAGCGCGAGTTGTCCCGACAGTCCTTCAAGCGCATCGCGGAAGTCCTGCGCCATCCACGCTGCATGAACTGCCACACCGTGACCGAGTTTCCCCGCCAGGGCGATTCGCGGCGGCGCCATCAGCAGCTGGTGATGCGCGGCGCGGCCAACAAGGGGGCGCCCACCATGCAATGCGCCAACTGCCACCAGGCAGCGAACTCGCAGGATGGCCGGGTGCCGGGTGCACCTCATTGGCAATTGGCCCCGCTGAGCATGGCCTGGGAACACCTGAAGACGGACAAGGCGCTTTGCGAGACCTTCGTCGACAAGTCGAAGAACGGCGATCGCGACGCCGAGAAGATCGTGGAGCACCTCACCCACGACCCCTTGGTCCAGTGGGCCTGGACGCCCGGCGAGCGCAAGCCTCCGGCGATCGGCCAACAGGATTTTCATTTGCTCGTCAGGCAATGGGCCCGCCTGGGTGCCGCCTGCCCGCGAAGCTGAGCGCGTACCCAAGGAGCCGACCATGGAAATCAAGCTGAACGTGAATGGCGCCGTGCATGCCGTCGATGTCGACGGCGACACGCCGCTGCTCTGGGTCCTTCGGGACGTGCTGGGGATGACGGGGACGAAGTTCGGGTGCGGAATGGCACTGTGCGGCGCCTGCACGGTTCACCTGGACGGACAGCCGGTCCGCTCCTGCATGACGCCGGTCGAGTCGGTGGGCGCAGGCGCGGTCACCACCATCGAGGTCATCGGTCGAACGGCCGTCGGACGACGGGTCCAGCAGGCCTGGACGGCGAAGGAGGTTCCGCAGTGCGGCTATTGCCAGTCGGGACAGATCATGGCCGCCACCGCGCTCCTGAACGTGAATCCCGCCCCCAGCGACGCCGACATCGACCAGGCGATGTCGGGCAACGTGTGCCGCTGCGGAACCTACGCGCGGATCCGCGAGGCCATCAAGCAAGCGTCCCGCGACCTGGCGGCGAACAGGAGCTGAAAATGAACGGACATCCTCTTTCCCGCCGGCGCTTTCTCGTTTCGACCTCCTCCGCCGCAGGATCTCTTGTCATTGCCTTTCATCTTCCGGGCGTCGCGGCAGCCGCGCAGGGCAAGGACTTCTCGCCCGATGCCTACCTCCGCGTGGGCGCCGACGAGTCCGTGACCATCGTCGTCGCGCTGGTGGAGATGGGCCAGGGAACCTTCACCTCGATCCCGATGCTGATCGCCGAGGAGCTCGAGGTCGACTTGTCCAGGGTACGCGTGGAGCAGGCCCCGGCGGACGAGAAGACCTACGGCCACCCGCTCTACGGCCTGCAGACCACGGGCGGCTCGGCATCGATACAGGCCGCGTGGGCCAAGCTTCGGCAGGTCGGCGCGACCGCGAGGCTGATGCTGGTGGCGGCAGCGGCCCAGACCTGGAGCGTTCCCGCGACCGAATGCCGCGCCGAGAACGGCACGGTCAGGCACCTGCCGTCCGGCCGCAGCGCGAGCTACGGCGCGCTCGCCGGCACGGCAGCGACCCTGCCCATACCGAAGGATGCGCCGCTCAAGGATCCCGCGACCTTCCGCCTCGTCGGAACGCCTGCGCACAGGCTGGACACGCCCTCGAAGGTCGACGGCACGGCGCAGTTCGGCATCGACGTCAAGGTGCCGGGCATGAAGGTCGCGGCCATCGCCGTCTGCCCTTTCATCGGTGGCCGCCTCATCTCGGTGGACGACGCGAGGACACGGTCCGTCTCGGGCGTGCGCCAGGTCCTCACCAGCAGCTCGGCCGTGGCCGTGGTGGCGGACCACTACGGCGCTGCGAGGAAGGGGCTGGCGGCCTTGCGCGTGCGGTGGGACGAAGGACCCTCGGCCGCTTTCTCGAACAAGGTCTGGGGCGAGCAGCTCGCGCAGGCGCTTTCGAAACAGAAAGGCGTCGTGCCCGTCGCGGAAGGCAGCTTCGAGAAGGCGAACGCGACGGCAGCGCGGCGACACCGCGCGGTCTACGAATCGCCTCCGCTCGCGCACTCGGCGCTGGAGCCGCTCAACTGCACGATCCATGTGCGGAAGGACGGCTGCGATGTGTGGCTGGGTTCGCAAGCGCCCGCACGCGTCCAGTCGCTGGTCGCGAAGGCGATCGGCATGGCGCCGGAACAGGTGACGGTGCACAACTACCTCGTCGGCGGCGGCTTCGGTCGAAAGCTCGACGCCGACTACGCCGAAACGGCGGCCCATCTCGCGAAGCAGGTCGACTTTCCGCTGAAGGTGGTTTTCAGCCGGGAAGAAGACATCCAGCACGACGCCTACCGCCCCTACTTCCGCGACGAGCTCGCGGCGGTCCTCGATCGCAAGGGCGAACTGGTGGCATTCAGCCATCGAAGCGCGGGTTCGGCCGTCATCGCGCGCTACGCGCCGGCCTGGCTGAGCAACGGGCAGGACACCGACGCCGTGCACACGGCCGAAACTCCCTACGCGGTGCCCAACAGGTACGTTGAGTACGTGCGGCACGAGCCCCCGGCGGGCCTGCTCACCGGCAACTGGCGCGGTGTCGGGCCGACCCACCATGCCTTCCCGAACGAGTGCTTCATCGACGAGCTCGCTGCGATGGCCAAGGTCGACCCGTTGGCCTTCCGTGAGCGGATGCTCGGCAAGAATCCGCGCGCCCTGGCGATGCTCAGGCTGGCGGCGTCCAAGGCCGGGTGGGGTGCGGCCATGCCCGCGAGGCGCGGCCGGGGCATCGCGCTCGTCGATGCGTGGGGCAGCTATGCGGCCCTGGTCACCGACATCACGGTGGGACGAGACGGCAGCATCAAGGTCGACCGCATGGTGTGCGCGGTCGACTGCGGCCTGGCCGTCAATCCCGACGGCGTCGAGGCCCAGATTGAAAGCGGCATCGTCTATGGCCTGAGCGCCGCGCTCTACGGCACCTTGACTTTCGAGGGCGGACGGGTGGTGCAGAGCAACTACCACGACTACCAGCCGCTGCGCATGCACGAGATGCCGATCGTCGAGGTTCACATCCTGAAGAGCACGCTGCCGCCGGGCGGCGTCGGCGAGATGGGCACCGCGCTGGTCTGCCCGTCGCTCATGAACGCGGTCTACTCGGCGACCGGGAAGCGCTTTCGCAGCTACCCCGTGTCGGCCGATCAGCTCAAGACGGCGTGAGCCGAATCGGCGCAGTGCACCGCCCTGGCGCACAGCAGGCCGTCGATCTCGGCATCGTCGTAGCCCGATTCGCGCAGCACCTGCCGCGTGTCCTGCCCGCAGGAAGGAGCCGCCCGGTGGGCACACGCGTTGGCCTCGGCGCTGTCGACCGGGAAGCCCGGCATTCGGATGGTGCCGTGCTCGGGGTGCTCGACCTCGGCCAGCATGCCGTTGGACGCGACCTGGGGATGCTGGGCAACGTCCTCGTAGGTGGCCACCCGCGAGCAGAGGATATCGCCCGCGCGCAGCAGCGGCAGCCACTCCTCGGTCGTCCGGGTCTTCAGCACCTCCGTGAGCACGGCGACCATCGCGTGGCGGTTGGCGACCCGCAAAGGCGAGGTGGCGAATCGCGGGTCGGTCGCGATCCGCGGAATGCCCAGAAGTTCGCACAGCCGCGTCCACCGCTCGGGCATGTAGGCAGCGATCATCACCCACCCGTCGCGCGTCTCGAAGGCCTGGTTCGGCGCCGAATACGGTGCCGCGCTGCCCATGCGCACCGGCAGTTCGCCATCGGCGAAAAAGCTCGTGATGGACGATTGCTGCAGTGCCAGTGCGGCGTTCAGCAGGTTCACGTCGAGCTGGCCGCCCTGCCCGTCGCGCGCGCGCTGCGCGAGCTTCGCCAGCACCGCCATGACGGCCACATAGCCGGTCATCACGTCGACGATGGGCGCCTGTACCTTGCAGGGCTCCGCGCCTTCGAGCCCGATCAGGCCCATGAGGCCGGAGTCGGCCTGCACGATGCCGTCGACGCCGGCGCGGTCGGCATACGGCCCGGTCTGGCCGTAGGCCGAGATCGAGCAGTAGATGAGCGCCGGATGGATGCCCGAGAGCTGCTCGAAGCCCAGGCCCAGGCGCGCCATCACGCCCGGCCGCATGCTCTCGACGACGATGTCCGCGCCGGCGATGAGCCGCCGGGCCACGGCGGCGCCGCCCGCTGTCTTCAGATCGAGGGCGACGCCCAGCTTGTTGCGGTTGAAGCCGTGGAAGAGCGCGGCGTCATCGCCGACCCAGCCCGGCCCCAGGCTGCGCCCTAGTTCGCCGCCCGGCGATTCGACCTTGAGGACGCGGGCGCCCATGTCGGCCATCAGCATGGTGCAGGTCGGGCCTGCGCCGATCTGCGTGAAGTCGACGACCGTCAATCCATCCAGTGCATGGCGCAGCATGGCTAGTCTCCTGTTGATGGTGCAGCGCTGCGCTTGAATGCACCCTGGGCGGTGGCGATCAGCTCGCCCGCGTCGTTCACCAGTTCGGCCGAAGCGAAGTACATCGTGCGGCCCTTCTTCGTGAGCTTGCCGACGGCGCTCAGGCGGCCACCGGACGCCTTGCCGATGTAGCTGATGCCGAGCATCACGGTCAGCGCCTGGCCGAGCGCGCCGCCTTCGTGCTCGGCGAGGCCCGCGTAGCCGCAGGCGGCGTCCAGCAGGGTCGCGGCCACGCCGCCCTGCAGCCGGCCCTGCCGGTTGAGATGGCGCGGGCCGACGTCGATCTGGAAGGTCGACCGGCCCGCGCCCACGTCCACCAGTGTGATGCCCAGATAGTCGAGCAGCGGGTTCTCGGCGTCGTGCGAGTTCACAGCGACACCTTGATGTTGTTGTCGGTGATGACACGCTGCCAGCGCTTGAGCTCCTCGGCAATGTAGTTCCTGAGCTCGGCGGGCGTGGAGCTCTGCGTCTCGAAGCCCTGCTGCGCGAGCTGCTTCGCGACCGCCGGATCGCTCAAGGCGCCGGCCATGGCCTCGTTCAGCTTGTTCACGACCGCTGCGGGCGTCTTCGCCGGCGCCAGCACGCTGTACCAGAGGCTGGCGTCGTAGCCCTTGATGCCGGCGTCGCCGAAGGTCGGCAGATTCGGCATCAGAGAGCTGCGCTTCTGCCCCGCGACGCCGAGCGCGCGCAGCTTCCCGGCCTGCACGTGCTGCGCCACCGAGGCATAGGTCGCGAAGGACAGCTGCACCTGGCCGGCGATGAGATCGGTCACGGAAGGGCCCGTGCCCTTGTAGGGCACGTGCACCAGCTCCGTCCGGGTGAGCTTGGCGAACACCTCGCCCGCCATGTGCTGCGGCGTGCCGTTGCCGGGGCTGCTGTAGTTCAGCTTGCCCGGATTCGCCCTCGCGTAGGCGATGAGCTCCTGCAGGTTCTTGTAGGGCTCCTGTGGGTTCGCGACCAGCAGCAGCGGCACCGAGGCCAGCATGCCGACCGGCTCGAAGTCCTTTTCGATGCGGAACGGCACCTTCATGTCGAGGAAGGGATTCATCGTCACCTGGCTGGAGGCGATGACGATGGTGTAGCCGTCCGGAGCGGCATGCGCGACCAGGTCGGTGCCGAGATTGCCGCCGGCGCCCGGGCGGTTGTCGACAACGATCGTTTGCCCCAGCAGTTGGCTCATTCGGGGCGCGATGGCGCGCGCCAGGATGTCGTTGCCGCCGCCGGGGGCGAAGGGCACCACGAGTGTGATCGGCTTCTGCCTGGGAAAGGCGGTCTGCGCCAGGGCCGGCGCGGCCAGCAGAGAAGCCATCGAGGCCGCGGTCATGAGGATGGCCAGGCGCCGGTTCGGTTGCGAGTTCATGCTTGTCTCCAGAAGAAGTTGTTCAGCGCCCGCGGTAGTTCGGGCTTCGTTTCTCGGTGAAGGCCCTGCGGCCCTCCAGGCGATCTTCGGTGTCGCGCAGCACGCCCCAATACAGCTCGGTGAGCTGCTGGGCATCGGCCTCGCTCAGGTGCGCGGTCTGCCGCGACAGCTTCTTGATGGCTTGCACGGCCAGCGGCGCGTTGGCCGCGATGGCCTCGGCCAGGGCGATCGCGCGCTCCATCAGTGCGGCGGGTTCCACCACCTGCGTGACCAGGCCGACGCGATGCGCCTCGGCTGCGTCGATCCGTTCGCCGGTCAAGGCCATCTGCATGGCGTGGGCCGAGGGGATGGCCTTCAGCAGCCGGTGCAGGCCGGAAACGGCCGGAATGGAGCCGACCTTCGCCTCCGGCAGCCCGAAGCTCGCGTTCGACGAGGCCACGCGCAGGTCGCACTGCAGCGCGATCTCCAGGCCCGCGCCGAGGCAGTGCCCGTTCACGGCCGCAACGATCGGCTTCCAGAGATTCAGCTCCGCCAGGTCCATCAGGCGGATGTAGAGGCCCAGGTCGGCCGAGCGCTCCGGGCTCTGGAAGACGGCTTCCGGGTAGCTGGCCGGCGAGCTCTGTGTCCCCTTGAGGTCCGCGCCGGCGCAGAAGGCGCGGCTGCCCGCGCCGGTGATGACCGCCGCGCGCAGCTCGCTGCTGTCGCGCACCGCGGCCAGGTGCGCGCGCAGTTCGCGCAGCGCGTCGATGCTCAATGCGTTCAGCGCCTCCGGGCGCTCGATGGTCAGCACGGCGACGGGGCCTCGGGTCTCGAATCGGACGTTCATGGCAGGCTCCTCACACGCTGGGCGACGACAGGCTGCGGCCGCCGCACACGTACAGCGTCTGGCCGGTCACATAGGAGGCCGCAGGGTCGAGGAAGAAGAGCACCGCGTTCGCGATGTCCTCGGCCGTGCCGATGCGCTTGACCGGCACCGAATCCTTGAGCCGCGACTGCACCTCGGGCGCGAAGTTGCGGAACAGCGGCGTATCGACGATGCCCGGCGCGACCGCGTTCACGGTCACGCCCTTGGCCGCGAACTCGATCGCGAGCGAACGCGTGAGGCTCACGACGCCGCCCTTGGCGGCCGAGTAGTTGGCCTGTCCGAAGCCGCCCAGCCAGGCGCGCGACGAGATGTTGACGATGCGGCCCTGCTCCCGCGCCACCATGCCCGGCAGCGCCGCACGGCAGCACAGGAACTGCGAGCGCAGGTTGGTGTCGATGACCAGGTCCCAGTCCTCGTCGCTCATCTTTAGAAAACGCATGTCGCGCACGGCGCCGGCGTTGTTGACCAGGCAGTCGATGCGGCCGGCCTTATGCACGATCTCGGCGAAGGCGGCGTTGACGGCCGCGGAGTCCGTGAGGTCGACGGTGACGCCAAGCGCCCCGAAGCCCTCGGCTTCCAGCGCGCCGATGGCCTCCTGCAGGGCCGCCGCGTCGCGGTCCAGCAGCGCGACGCGCGCGCCTTCCTGCGCCAGGCGCCTCGCGATGCCGAAGCCGATCCCGCGCGCGGCGCCGGTGACGACGGCGACCTGCTCCGATTCGAATCTGCGAGCCATGGCTACACCCCCAACAGATGAACGGACGAGGCGGCGTGGTCGACGCCCGCGATGCCGCCGCCGGTGCATTGCGTCAGGCCGACTTTGGCGCCCGCCACCTGGCGCGCGCCGGCGCGCCCCTGCAGGTGCCACATGATCTCGACCATCTGCGCGACGCCGGTCGCGCCCAGCGGATGGCCCTTGGCGAGCAGGCCACCGCTCGGATTGACCGGCACGCGGCCGCCCAGCTGCGTGGCGCCGGATCTCAGGAGCGGCACCGCGTCGCCCGGCGCCGCGAGACCGAGCGCCTCGTAGTACAGCAGCTCGGCGATCGTGAAGGCGTCGTGAAGCTCGACGACGTCGACGTCCTTCGGCCCGAGCCCCGCCTGTTCGTAGGCCAGGCGCGCCGCGCGGGCGGTGATCTCGGCGTCGAGAATGTCGTCGCCGGCCTCCTCGCGGATGCCCGAGACCACGACGGAGGACAGCACCTTCACCGGCTTGCGTGACGAACCCGGCTTCGTGCTCACGATCACGGCGGCCGCGCCGTCGACCTGCGAAGGGCAGCACTGCAGCAGGGTCAGCGGGTCGGCGATCATGCGCGAAGCGAGCACCTCCTCGACTGTCGTTTCGCTGCGCTGCTGCGCGAACTCGTTGAGCGCGCCGTTGCGGCGGTTCTTGACGGCGATCGCCGCCAGGTCGGCGGGCGTCCCATCCCGCTCGTGCAGGAAGCGCGTCCCGCGCATCGCGTACACCGCCGGCAACACCATGCCGGCCCTGGCGTAGAGCTCGGTCTTGTGGTCGTTGCGCTGTAGCGGGATCGTGCCGCCGCCCAGGGCCGTGAGCTGCTCGATGCCGAAGACCAGCACCGTGTCGTACTGCTGTGCGAGCAGTGCGTGGCGCGCCAGGTGGACGCCGGTGGCGCCGCTGGCGCAGGCGTTCTCGACGTTGTACACAGGGATGCCCTTGAAGCCGAGGTCGCGCACGACCAGCTGCCCGAGGATCATGCCGCCGAGCACGTTGGCGCAGTAGACGGCCTGGATGTCGTCCCGGGTCACGCCCGCGTCGTCCATCGCCTTCAGGATGGCCTGCTGCGCCAGCTCTGGCGCCATGACGCCGAGATGGCGTCCGAAGGGCGTCATTGCGCCGCCGGTGATGTAGATGTCTTGCATGGTGCTCTCCCGGGTTCAGGCCGCGACGGCCTCGAAGACGTAGCCGAACTTCTCGTCGCGGCGCGCGCGGTAGCTCGCGCCGATGGTCGGGCGCGCTTCGCCGTTCAGCCGACCAAAGATCCGCACCGGGCCGGGAAAGTCGACGAAGCCGAGCGCGTACGGCGTCTCGCCGCTTTTCCTGCCCGGGTGAATGACGGTGAAGCTGTAGACCTCGCCGATGCCATCGATGGCGACAGTCTCGTGGCCGCAGGCCAGGGGCGAGGCATCCGGCACCGCCGGAAAGACCAGTTCGCCGTTCTTGCGGTCGCGCGAGGCGAGCAGCGCGGGTTGGGGAGCGTCGCTCCAAAGGGCGTAGGGAAATTCCATCTCGTGTGTCTCCGGGGTTGCATCCGACTGGCGATCTGCCTTGCGGGAATGGCTCTAGTCTTGACCCTCGGACGCCTCGGTACAACCGATATTTGCAGCCGATTCGATTGAGAAAAAGGCAAGCGACGGACCCGGTGCCGGGGGCATCGGGCGTTGTGCGCCTTCTCGCGCCAAGTGATACGGTCCGATCTCGTCATTCGGCAGAACGACACTGCGGAGGAACATTCCATGGGAGACCCCTTGCGCCCGCTGCAACCGGGACAACCCGCGCCGGCGTTCGCGCTCCCTGCAGTCAATCTCGAAGGAACGGTCTCCCTCGCCGACCTGCGCCGCGCCATCTTCGAGAAGCACGGCACCCAGCTCGCAGGCCATTTTCTGGTCGATGCGGCCGGCCTCGTCGCCTGGGTGCAGATCGAAGCCCTCGACGGGCCGAACAGCCTCGGCCGTGAGGCGTTAGTCCACCGGGCCGCTGTCGTTGGATAGCGCTGCCAAGGGCGAGGCTTCGCTTTCTCTGGACACCGACCAACCCGGTGACAAGTCCGGCACATGGTGCACGGTCGAATCAATCTCGGTCCAGCACTTGCTGGAGGTTCACCGCCATCGCGTCGCTCTCGCTGATAGTCGACCAGGCAGGAACTGCTAATCGCCTTCGAAGTCGCGCTGCGCGATGAGAATTGGCTGCGTACGCGCCATGATGGCGTGCACGGTGATACATGCCGTGTCAGCAGCGCTCTCGAAAGGCCAAAGCTGCATGTGAGGTCGTACTTCTTGAAATTGAAGAGCGAACGCCAGTGTCGGCTCCTGGCCGCAGTCTGCCTTCTAGGTCAGCCCGCCGGCAAGGGGGCCGCGTTGATCGCCAGCTGCGCGGCGAACGCCCGCCGGTAGGCCGGCCGCGCTTCGCCACGAGCGACATAGGCGGCCAAGCGGGGAAACTCATTCAGTAAGCCGGATGGTCGGAGCCGCAGCAGGACCGAAACCATCAGCAGGTCGCCCGCACTGAAGCCGCTGTCCAGCCAGTCACCGTCACCCAAGCGGGTGGCCAGCTGGTTCAGTCGGGCGCGCACACGGTCCTCGACGAGGGGCAGGCGCTCGGCCTTCCAGAGTCTGTCGCCCTCTACCAGCTTGACGGTGACGAGTTCGAGGATGGGAAGCTCGACCGTATTGAGCGCTGCGAACATCCACGCGATGGCGCGCGCCCTCGCGTTGGCATTGGCGGGGAACAGGCCCGTGTGGCGCTCGGCGATGTGCAGCACGATGGCGCCGGTCTCAAACAGCGCGAGGTCGCCTTCCTCGTAAGTGGGGATCTGGCCGAAGGGATTCAGTGCCAGATGCGCGGCCTCTTTCATCGCGCGGAAGGACACTAGGCGCACCTCGTAGGGCAGGCCGGCTTCCTCCAGCGCCCAGCGCACGCGCGTGTCGCGCGCCAGACCCTTGCCGCCATCGGGCGACCGTTCAAAGGCGGTGATAGTGATGGTCATCCTGAGCGTCCTCTCGTCTTTCGCCGAATGAGCGTTGAAATTGGGGGAGCACGGCGAAGGGCGGCTTGTGGCCGTATTCTGTCGATAGTCGGCCATCAAAAAAAAGGGTAAGGCCCCTCGGCTTTCCCAATGTGGCTTAGGTGGCTAATCAAACCATGGAACTCGTCCCACAAATGGAGCATGCAGGCAGGCGGTCCCAAGTACGACGCCGGCGCCGCGTCGGCTGCCAGCCGAAGCGCAATCTCGGTCGTGCTGCTTGGGCACGAACATACGACGGTGCCCGCCCAGCGCCTGAGCATGGCTCTATGCACATGGCCGCACAGCACAACCTCTATGTTTTCGAAGGAGCGCACGATTGCTGCGAGCGGCTCCGGCTCCATGTAGCGGTAGGAATCCATGTACGGGATGCCGCTGAAGAACGGCGGGTGGTGCAGCATCAGCAGGGTGGGCTTCTGGGGATTGGCTTCCAGGGTGCGCTGTAGCCAAGCCAATCCGTCAGCGCCGACATCTCCGTAGTGATGGCCGGGGACGCAGGAGTCCAGGGCGACGATTCGCATCGGATGCTCGTCGATGCAGTAGTGCAGCGCGCCTTCGGCCGGCAGGTAAGCGTGGTCCGCGAAGGCCGCCCGGAAGTTGTCTCGGTGGTCGTGGTTGCCAGGGATGACGAGGTATGGAATCGCGAGGGCCGACAACAAGCCCCGAGCCGCTGCGTACTCCTCTGGCTTACCCTCGTCAACCAGGTCGCCCGTCAACAAGACCAGGTCGGGTCGGCAATCCAGCCTGTGCAGGTGCTGGATGGCCTCGCCAAACATGCGATTGGAATCGACCACGCCTTGGTACAACTGACCGGCGGGCCGAACGTGGGGGTCGGAAATTTGAGCTATGAGCATTGCACGCCTGGACGTTGCGACCGACGGGCGAAGCAGTATCCGTTCCTCCTTCGAGTCGAGGCACTGGATGACTGGCCTTGCCCGAGAGGCCGCCCGATTGTTGACGGAGCAGAGGTTAGCGCGCACACGCAAATTTGATGGTGAGCAGTTCGCCCAGGTGACGAACTGGAGGTCGGACCTGAGCGGCCGCTCCTGGCCGCATTCCGCCTCTCACTGCGCAAGCCCGTTCGCTGCCGCGCCCTTCTTACTTCGCCGCGAAAGGAACCATGCGAGCAATAGTAACGGGCCGGAAACCAGGACGCTTAGCAATGCAATGTACCCGCCACCAATGCCCGCGACCATCAGTGGCGATGCCATGTTGTATGGACCAACGGCGCAAACGCCCAAGGCGTAGGGATTTGGGTTGCAGCCGGGAATCACCCATATCAAGGCCTGGGCGAGCAGCATCACGGTCAGCGGCGCTCCGGTCACAGCGAATGCGACCATCCTAAGAATTCGCGGCAAAGGCATCTTCAAATTGATTCCTGCAGGTCTGTCGAGGGACCGTTCTTGGCCGTCAGGTGAATTTTGTGCTCGGCCCTTCGGTTCCATCAGGATTCCAGAACCGCCACACGCCGACCTCCTTGCCGTCGCGATAGCATCCCTCGGCCGCAGGCTGGCCGTCCGGATGGAAGTCCCGCCAAAGCCCGTCTTCCTTGCCATCAACGTATTGGCCTTCGGACACCACCGTGCCGTTCTCATGGTACTCAACGAAGAGACCGTGCCGAATCCAACGTGTCCTGTCTGGTGCCATCACCCTCGCATAGCGGAACCTGATGGCTCCCGACTCGTAGGGAATCTCGGCGGTGTTGAGGTCAGCGTCGATGGTCATGCTTTTGGCGTTGACGGGCGAATTGGCAGGCGGCCGGGAACGTCCGGTGGTGGCCCGTGAGGGGCCGATTCCCAAACGCCGCGCTCGTGCGAAGGATTTCTAGCGTCACCGAAGGACGGTCCACAACGAAGCTGCGGCAGAGCCTGTGGCAAGAATCCCAAATACCCAATGGAGCCCAGGAATGCCGCCGATGGCCGTCAGCTTGTTTCTTTGTAGACCCTCTTGCTCTCGAAGCGATAGCGGGTCTACGCCCTTACGCATGGTTGGCGCCGAAACAGCCCAGACACGATAGTCGGCTGAGTGCCGAAATTGGTAAGCGTCGTAGCTCAGGCATCCGAAGAAGGCTGTTGCTAGGAGGAATCCGACAGTTGTCATGGGCGTCCGGTTGCGAATGGCAGCTCGTGGCCGATACCGCCCTAAAGGGCGGTACGCCAGCTTACCCCTACCCCATTTATCGCCATCACGGCGAACATTGTGAATTCTCGGTCCGAGATCCGAATTTCGCCTTGGCCGACGTGACTTTGCAGGTACGAGACGACTTCGTTGACGGGTAGCCGGTCCCCAAGCTTCCGGTGAACTTCCACGAGCACCTCCGTCACATTCCGTTTGACGTACTGGTCCAGCAAGACGACCTTCGCGCGGTCCTCTATCAGGAGGCCGCGTTCATCAACGAGGTTGGTCCATTCAAGCCTTCCGGTTCCTGTCGCCGGAAAGTGAGCCCGCATGAGTTCGTGGACACGACGTGCGTTCATCTTTGTCTAGGTATGGTCGAAACTGGAAGGCGCATGCGAGTGTCGGCTTGTGGGCCGAGGGCCGTCACCGGCCTCCAGTGCGCAGCGCCCAGCCAACCAAGACCAACAACATACCAAGTCCGACTAGCGATGCTGGCAGTATCCAACCGTGCTCAGCTGGGACCACCCGGTAGTAGTGGTGCAGTCCCTCGAACAAGTTGACCGGCAGAAGAACGCCAAGCAGCAACAGCAGAAGGATGCCGACGGCCATCAAGACATAGCCTACCCTTACAAGCCATAAAAGGCGCGTCTGCTTCGCCTCATCCGCGTTCGTGCTCATGGTGTTTGCTGAATGTCCGCTGGTGGCCGACTGTAGCCGGTCAGCGGGTCGTTCGGATCGGGGCGCAGCCCAGGCTCGGCTGGCCCATCGTTTGGAGCTAGACCTCCGCCTCCTCGTAGCTTGGCGTCCTGATGCGCGGGGCCGGGACGAGCAGTGGCCAGCCATCGGGCGGCCAGGCCGCCCGCCCTCCTCCACTGGAACTTCGCGACTCACGCGAGTCGACGGTCCGCCACCAGGTTGACGGTTCGGCGATCCGATGGCTGTCAGGTGCGACCGGCGACCGCTAGAGCCCAGAAACGCCGACGACGACAACGGGCTCCGCCGCGAGTTCCAACTAGCCTGAACAATTCCAGGTAAGTTGAGAACCGACAACCGCCGCGGCTGGCCGCGCACGACCCCTACCTAGGAGGGTCAACGCGAGCATCCGCTGTCAACCTCTGCTGCCCGAGCACGCCTTCCCTCGTGATCTTCATCGCGTTCGAAGGCAGCTTCCAGAAACCATGTTTGCCTGCATATTGCATCTGAGGCCTTAGCGACGCCGCAGCTCGCTCGCCGAAGTACTTCAAGGTCAAACTTGGATTCGATGGCTGTTGCTCCGCTCCTACTCCTCTGGCTGCATACACTGCTCGATGCTGCAGGAGTGCCGAACGAAGGCCAGCGATCGCCTCGCGAGGAGCGTCAGCAATGACTTGCAGGCGTTCACCGGTCATCCGAGCAACAAACCGGCCAGAAGACTCAAAGAGCCAGAACTTCTGTGCACGACCAACGTGCAACAACCTCATCTGTCGCACATCGTTGGTGTTTGGTTGAACGTTATTGAGAACGTGCCAGCCCTCGTGCGCCGTCCAGGTCAGGCAGGGTCCAGCACATAAAGATCGAAGCACGGACAAGCGCGAGAGGGGCCGCATCGCCAACGCAGAGATACGCTCGCTTTTGGTGAGCATCGGGCTACGGAAAGGCGGCGGCTGCACGTCACGCAGATACCCGACAAATTGAACTCGATTGTGCTGAACCCGCCCGAACCAGAACACCTTACCTTGGAGGTAGTGCGGTTCACTTGTCCAATCCGCCCAACCCGTGTCGATTGCCTCGGCAACCCTCAATTGCGCCGCATTCCACATCGCCAGCCCGGCTAGGGCCAGCCCGTGATAGCGAAGCCAAGTCTCGGCTCCGTAGTCGGGCAGTCGCCCACTTCCATCGACCAGTGTGATGTCTCTGTACGGCGAGCCGCCGTCGTATCCACCTAGACCTTTCGGCGGCAGCGCATCGTCAACTCGTCGATTCGGCCAGCGGCGCAGAAAAACGTCCGGCTCCAACCCTCTCGACCAGACCATTTCTGCGAAGGCCGCTCTCACACCGGCCTGGGCCCGCATCTTGGCAGCGAAGCCAACCGGATCGAGCGATTCCGCGAGTTGCTTCATCCACCGATCGGAATGTCTGACTCCGTGCTTTCGAAGATGCCTCGCCATAGCACGATAGACCAAAGTTTCGGGAGAGTCCGCCCACATCGACCGTTGCTGGCCAAGAACGAAGCGTCGCGATGGCCGCTGCGTGTTGCTTGGCAGCGCTCCGCTGCATGCTTTGTACGTAGCCCAGTGCACTGGCCCAAACTGCGGAGGCGACAGGTTGCTCTCGTCTTCGAAGCAGGCCGGATAGCGGATATCGAGATCTGAACACCATCGTGGAGTGATCGCGACCAGCAGCGATTCATGGGACGGGTTGGAGAGCCGCAAGGAGGGCTGGAACACTTGCTCCAGCTCCTTGAGCCACAACACCACGGGCGTCCAAGCCTGTGTCAGCTCGGGTCGCAACGTCGGTTGCCGGCATGCGCCTGGTGGTACCAGCTGCGTCAGCCCACACCTACAGATGGCAGACCTGCGGATGCGTGGCGCCGAAATCGTTGAAGGAAATATGTCGTGGCAGGATGGGCATTGATCGAGCAACGGCACCCCATGGATCGGGCATTTCACCAGCAATCGCAAAGATCCAAGGATCGAGTGGTAGCCGTGGCCGATGCACTCGGGACACCAGCGAATGCGGGGGATCGCGTAGCGCTCGACTGCCCAAGACGGGAACTCATTGAAGGCGCAGTATCTGAACGCCGCCCTCCTCTCGCCAAGAAGTGACGCCAAGCGATGAAGGTCGACCGATGGCGAGAACATCGTTTCGCACGCGCTCTGCGAAGGAGCACGCCGCCGCTGCTCTATCCCGGAGAGTCCAAGAAGCTCTTGAAACGTCAGTGCATTGAGCCAGACCGCTCGATTCGCGATATGCCACAAGGAAGCATACGGCAGGACGCTTCCGGGATACCACGTCAGCCTTTTCATCGGTTCGCTCTAACGTGGTGCGCGACGCGGCCGTTGCGAGTACCGCGCCGTTGCGGTCACAAAGGCCATTAACTGGCGATGGCCGCTGTCGGCAACTATTTTTTTCCATGACGCTGGCGAAGTAACGTCACTCCAGTTTGCGCCCCCAGCGATGCGCAGTAGTGCGTATCTGCAACATTGCGCGATTGTCTTCATCGGGAACTCCACAGGTCCCGGGTAACTCGACGGCAGCGCGTCGACCATCGCCTTCATGAGCCCGGCCGCATGGTCTTCCATCCGGAAGCCCTCGTCCCAAGCCTTCGGCGCCACACTGGCCGTGAACGACTTCCCCGACCGCAGCGGCCATTCGGTGCCCTTGTCGTAGCCGGACATGACGTAGGCGAGTTCATCCTCACCCTCGATTCCATGGAACCGTTCGTTGGTCAGCATGAAGCGAGCCGCAACATGGGCTCCACCTGACATCGCCATACCGAAGGGTTCATCAAAGAACTGCAGCGAGGCGATCGCGAACACGCAAAGTCTGAGCCGCTCTGTTTCCAGAAGGCTGTGCAACTCCAGCAGCCACATCCATTCCCGCTGAGTCATACCTTGAGCTTCGTCGACGATCAGTACGATGAATCGACCGCCTGAGCGTAAAGCCAGAGCCCTCCACCGCTCGAGCAACATGTGCTCGCGGCTGTCAGGGCTGCGCGTCGCCTGAGCAAGCGGATGCTTGCTCGCGTGCAGCAGACTTGCGTAAAAGCGCCCGACAGAACTCGCGCCGGTGTGACTCCAGACCACCAGAGGCACCGTCGTGCCATAGCGCTGGCTCAACAATGTCTGCGCCCAATGGTTCACCGCGCTGGATTTGCCGAACCGTGACGGTCCATAGATTGTGGCGCCGTCAACCTGGTTGTCGATCCATGCCCCCATCTGATCCACCATCTGCGCGATTGCAGGCGTGAAAAGAGAATAGTCGCGCGTCACGAGCGGATGATCCCTCGGCAAGTGCCCAGGTACTAGCGGATCATCTCCCATCACCATGTCTTGGCTATCCTCATCGTGGGCATCGGTCGCTTCCGCTTCGGTTTGTCAACCTGGGCGTCAATGCCTTCTGAAGACTCCGGCAAGCCGTTTGCGGGGTGCTCGGATGCCAGTGGCTCCGCCATAGCCGAGGGCTGGTTAGCCTCCTGCCTTTGCAGATTTTCGGCATGCTCCCGCAAGATGCGCCGGGCCTCAAGGTAAGCGGGGTGCGGCTCGAGCTTGCCATCCTTGGATTCGGCAAACCGGATCAGCTCCTCCACTGCGTCACATTGGGTCGACAGGTGGATCAAACGACGCCGTCCCAATGCTCGGATCGACTGCCGGACGTACAAGCTGTGCGGCGTGCGGTGCCATGGCGGCGACGCACGCACAACGCCGAGAAACAAGCCCTTCGTGTCCGAAACCGTCGCCCAACGAGCGTCGTCTTCGTTCTCGATTTGCAACCAGAGCTCCTTACCGAGAAGATCCGTGCGCAGGCACAACCATTCAGCTGAATACCGAGCGTTGGCAAAATGGAAGTGCGCGCGGCGGTCGGTATGGGCGCCTCCAAGCAGAGTGCACAGGCGCCTAACCCCCACCATACGGCTCACGTCGCCGGCGTCAGCTCGCCGGATCGTTGCATCCTGGCGGGCGAGGAATGCCATCTGTGCGAGTGGCGAGCGGAATCCGAGCCCGGAGTGTGGCGTCCCGTTGTAGTTTGCGACCAGCGTATCTAAAAGTTCCTCGGCGTACTCCAATTGGAACTGCGTTGCGCTTGCTGCGGCGTCTGGATCGGCACCTCTCTTGTCCTTTGGACGACTACCGGTGGTCGTAGAAAGCCGATGGAAGCCTCCAGCGGCCAGCCGCCCGAAAAAGGATTCGATGAATGGCCGATCATCCTTACTCCTTCGACTTACGTAGCTCCCTTTGTCTTGAGGCTTGAGAATGCGACAGCCAACTACTTCCTTCAACGTAGATTCCACACGTTTGACCTTGCCCCTGAAAAACGTACTCCATAGCTGATGGTCAAATCAGTGATTGGAGAGAAGAGATATGAGCAAGAGAAAAGACGGTCAGCCACGTGGCATGTACACGCTGGAATTCAAGCTGGAGGCCGTGCGACTGGTCAAAGG
>NZ_JAGGNV010000121.1 GCF_018614955.1 Variovorax paradoxus | reverse complement strand
GAGCTAAGCGGATACCCCATATGTTCATACAGTCTTCGAAAGGCTTTCACCATGGCCGATGTTTTCATTCCCGTCCATGCCCTCAAGGGCCGAGGTGCGGCCACCCGCCTGCCGCACCGCTTCGAGCGCGACGTGCGCGACGCCTACGACGACGGCTGGGGCACGCTCGAAGAGGGCGCCGCCGAGCCGCTGCCGCCGCTCGCAACCGAGGTGCGCTTCGAAGACGTGAAGTCGGTGTTGTGCGAGAACGATTCGCCCGACATCCACTTCGACCGATCGATCAATCCCTACCGCGGCTGCGAGCACGGCTGCATCTATTGCTTTGCGCGGCCCACGCACAGCTATCTGAACCTCTCGCCGGGGTTGGACTTCGAGACCAAGCTGATCGCCAAGCGCAACATCGCCGAGGTGCTGCGCGCCGAACTCGGCCGCAAGAGCTACCGGCCCAGCCACATCGCGATCGGCACCGCCACCGACTGCTACCAGCCGATCGAGCGCGAGCTGCGCCTCACGCGTTCGGTGATCGAGCTCTTGAAGGAAACGCGCCATCCCTTCGGCCTGGTCACCAAGTCCAGCGCGGTCGAGCGCGACCTCGACCTGATCGCGCCGATGGCGGCCGAGCGCCTGGCGGCGGTCTACGTGACCATCACTTCGCTCGACGGCGAGCTCGCGCGCAAGCTGGAGCCGCGCGCCGCGGCGCCGCACCGGCGGCTGCGCACCGTGCGCACGCTGGCCGAGGCCGGCGTGCCGGTGGGCGTGAGCGTGGCGCCGCAGATCCCCTTCGTCACCGAAGACATGGAGCAGGTGCTCGAAGCCGCCTGGGAGGCCGGCGCGCGCAGCGCCTTCTACACGGTGATCCGATTGCCCTGGGAAGTGGCGCCCTTGTTCAAGCAGTGGCTCGAGCTGCACTACCCGCAACGCGCGGGCCGCATCATGGCGCGCATCCACGAGATGCGCGGCGGCAAGGACTACGACGCCGACTTCGGCACCCGTATGACGGGCAGCGGCCTGTGGGCCGACCTGATCCGCCAGCGCTTCGAGAAGGCGGCGAAGCGCCTCGGCTTCAACCGCGAGCGCATCGCGCTCGATCTCAGCGCGTTCCGGCCACCCGGCGCTGCGGGGCAGGGCAGTCTGTTCTAGCGTCCGCCGTTGCATTGCGCGATTCGAGGCCGCACCAGTCGCCGCCCAGCGCCTTGACCAGGAACACCGAGGTCAGCAAGCGCTGGCCGAGCAGCTGCGCCGCCTGGCGCTCGGCGGCGAGCAGCGACTGCTGGGCGGTGATCACGTCGAGGTAGGTCGATGCCCCGCCTTCGTAGCGGCTGGTCGCCATGTCCAGCACGCGGCGCGCGGACGCGACCGCGGCCAGCGCCTGCGTCGACGCGCGATCCAGCGAGGCGAGGCCGGTGATGCCGTCCTCGGCCTCCTGCATCGCGGTCAGCACCACGCGGCGGTAGTTGGCCACGGTGGCGTCGTAGCCGGCCCGCGTGAAGTCGACGTTGGCGCGGAGGCGGCCACCGTCGAAGAGCGTCTGCGTGGCCGAGACGCCGACCGACCACAAAAGGCTGGGCGCATCGAACAGCGTGTCGATCATGCGGCTGTCCACGCCCACTACCGGCGCCAGCACGACGCTCGGGTAGAAGGCCGCGGTGGCGACGCCGATCTGCGCATTGGCCGCGGCCATCGCACGCTCCGCCGAGGCGACGTCGGGCCGGCGTTCCAGCGCGTCCGAGGGCACGCCGATCGGGATCGCGGGCGGCGTGATGGGCCGCGGATCGGCCGCCAACGCGAAGCTCGGCGCCGGCGTGCCGGTCAGCGTGGCGATGGCATGCTCGTACTGCGAACGCTGCTTCTTCAGCACGTCGACCTGCGCCAGCGTGGTGTCGAGCAGCGCCTGCTGCTGCGCCACGTCCAGGCCCGAGACGGCGCCGAGGTCGTGCCGCGCCGTCACCAGCTCGAGCGCGCGGCGCTGCAGCGCGATCGAGCGCGACAGCACGTCGAGCTCGGTATCGGTCGAGCGCAGGTTGAAGTAGTTGGAGGCCAGCTCGGTGGTGAGCAGCAGCCGCGTGTTCTCGAGGTCGGCAGCCGATTGCGCGGCGGAGGCGGTCGCGCCTTCGACCGAGCGCTGCACGCGGCCCGCGAGGTCGAACTCGTAGCTGGCCGTGAGCGACAGCGCGAGGTCGTTCTGCACCGTCGAGAAGTTCTGTGTCGCGTAGTTGGTGAGCGGCCGGTTGGCGGAGATCTTCAGCCGCGACGCGCGCGCGCCGAGGCCGAGCTGCGGATAGCGCGCCGACTCGCTTGCCGCCAGCGTGGCGCGCGCCTGGGCCAGCCGCGCGCTTGCGAGCGCGAGCGTGGGGCTGTTGGCGAGCGCCTGCTGCTGCAGCGCATCGAGCCGGGCGTCATCGAAGCGCTGCCACCACGGGCCCTTGTCGGCGCCATCGTTGGGCGTGCCTTGGCGCCAGGGCTCCTCGAGCTTCCAGCTCACCGGCACGTCGACGGCCGGCGCGCGGTAGTCCGGTCCTGCGACGCAGGCTGCAAGCAGCAAGCCGGCTGCAGCGGCCGTCGAAAGACGAAGCAGGCTCACGCCGGTTCCTTGGCGATGGCCACGACGTCGCCCTCGGCCAGCGAGTCCGACGGGTTCAGAACCAGTCGGTCGGCCGCGGTGATGCCGTCGAGCACTTCGACCGTCTCGCCGTAGTTGCGGCCGAGGTTGACGGTGCGCAGTCGGACGCGGCCCTGCGCATCGACCACCGCGACACGCGTGCCTTCGGCGCGGAACAGCAGCGCGTTGGCAGGAATGGTGAGCGAGCGGCTGGCTGCGAGCGGCAGCGACACCTGCACGTAGGCGCCCGGCAGCAGCGCGCCCTCGCGGTTGGGCAGCGAGACCTCGACCTGCATCATGCGCGTCGCGGTGTCGATGGCGCCCGAGGTGCGCGCCACCTCGCCCTTGAAGCTCTGGCCGCGCAATTCGGCCTGCGTCACGACCACCGGCTGTCCGGTCTTCACGAGTTGCGCATAGGCCTGCGGCACGTTGATGTACACGCGCAGCGGATCGGTCTGCGCGAGCAGGAACAGCGGCCGGCTGCCGCCCGCATCGATCAGGTCGCCGACATCGACGTTGCGCCGCGTGATCACGCCGTCGAAGGGCGCCAGCACGCGCTTGAAGCCCTCGGTCTGGCGCAGGCGCTGCACGTTCGCGTCGGCAGCCGCCAGGTTGGCCGTGGCCTGTGCCACGCCGCTGCGGCGTTCATCCAGGTCCTGCTGCGAGACCACGTCCTTCTTGCGCAAGTTCTCCCAGCGCGCGACCGTGCTCTTCGCCAGCTCGAGGCCGGAGGCCGCCTGCTGCCGCGCGGCGATCGCCTGCGAGAGCTGCTGCTCGATTTCGGGCGTCTCGATCTCGGCCAGCAGTTCGCCCTTCTGGACGCGGCTGCCGATGTCCTTGGTCCAGCGCTTCAGGTAGCCGCTGGCGCGCGCGGAGATCGGCGACTGCACGAAGCCCTGCAGCGTGCCCGGCAAGGCCAGCGTCTGGCCAGCGGCGGCGGTCTGCGGCAGTGCGGTCTTGACATACTGCTTGGCCAGCTCGGTCGAGCTGACCTCGAGCGCGCGCGCATTCGCGACGCGAACGAACACGGTGCGGGCGGCGCCGATGGCCAGCAGCGCCAGAACGACGAACACCGCGATGCGCGTGCGGCGCACGATCTGCCGGCGCCGCAGCAGCTCGTGGTGCTCGCCGTCGTCGTCGACGGCGATCGGGTGGATGGCCAATGCCGCGTGGCGTTGCTCCGACATGGTCTCAAGTCTCCTGGGACGCGGCGCCTGACGGCAGTGCGGACGATTCGGCCTCGCGCGCCGCCTTGCGGTGCGCGAGGCGGTTGTGGATACCGGCATACACCGCCGGCACGAAGAACAGGGTGGACACGGTGGCGAACAGCAGGCCGCCGATCACGGCGCGGCCGAGCGGCGCGTTCTGCTCGGCGCCTTCGCCCAGGCCCAGCGCCATCGGGATCATGCCGATGATCATCGCCAGCGCCGTCATCAGCACCGGCCGGATGCGCGTGGCGCCGGCTTCGAGTGCGGCCGACAGCGGCGGCACGCCGGCCGCCAGCCGCTCGCGCGCGAAGGACACCAGCAGGATGCTGTTGGCGGTGGCCACGCCCATGGTCATGATCGCGCCGGTGAGCGCCGGCACGCTCAGCGTGGTGCCGGTGACGAACAGCATCCACGCGATGCCGGCCAGCGCCGCCGGCAGCGCGGTGATGATGATCGCGGCATCGAGCCAGGACTGGAAGGTGACCACGATCAGCAGGTAGACCAGCACGATCGCCATCGCGAGACCGACGCCGAGCCCGATGAAGGAGGACTGCATGGTCTCGACCTGGCCGCGGATCGCGACCTGGCTGCCGCGCGACAGCTTGGGCCGCATCTCGTCGACGAGCACCTTCACCTTGGACGCCACGCTCGCGAGATCGGTGCCCTGCACGCTGACGTAGACGTCGACCACCGGCTGGATGTTGTAGCGCGAGACCACGGCCGGCTGCCGCGCCGCCTGCGCGTCCACCAGGTTGCCGAGCAGCTGCGGCGGGCCGGCGGCGCTGGCCGCGCCGCTGGCGCCGACCGGGATGTTGAGCAGCGCGTCGAGCGAATCCACCTTGTACTGCGGTGACTGCACCGCGATGTTGTAGACCACGCCGTTCTGCGGATTGAGCCAGAAGGCCGGTGCTGTCTGCGAGCTGCCGGACAGCGCGATCAATACGTTCTGCCCGACGTTCTGCGCCGTCAGCCCGAATTGCTGCAGCCGCGTGCGGTCCATCTGCAGGTTGAGGCTGGGACCGTCCAGCCGCTGGTGCACATGCGCATCCACCGCGCCCGGAATCTTGCGGATCTCCTTCACCAGCTCGGCGGCGCGCGCGGCATTGCCGCCCAGGTCGTTGCCGCTGAATTGCACGTCGATCGCCGCCGGCAGGCCGAAGTTGAGGATCTGCGTGACGATGTCCGCGGGCTGGAAGAAGAACTCGATGCCCGGAAAGCGCTTGGGGAGCTCGGCGCGCAGCAGCGAAATGAATTCTTCGGTCGGCCTGTGCCCGTCGCGCAGCGAGAGCAGGATCTCGCCGTCCAGCGTGCCGATGGTGCCCGAGTTGCTGTAGGAGAGGTTGATGCCGCTGTTGGGCACGCCGAGGTTGTCGAGCACGGTTTCGAGCTGGCCCTTGGGGATCAGCTCGCGGATCGTCGCCTCCACCTCGTCGGCGAGCCGCGCCGTCTCCTCGATGCGCGTGCCGGTGGGCGCGCGCATGTGCAGCCGGATCTGCCCGGCGTCGACGCCGGGGAAGAAGTCGCGCCCCAGCACCGGATAGAGCAGGCAGGACAGCAGGCAGAAGCCCAGGAAGAGCCCGATGAAGCGGCCGCGCTTCGACAGCAGCGCCGACAGCACCAGCGTGTAGGCGCGCCGCACGCGCTCGAAGCGCCGGTCGAAGCTCCGGTAGAGCCGTTGCAGCAGGCTGGGCCGGGCTTGCGTCGCGCGGGCCTCGTGCACGCCGCCCATCAGCAGCATGACCAGCGTCGGCACCAGCGTGCGCGACAGGATGTAGGAGGCCAGCATCGCGAACACCACCGCCTCGGCCAGCGGCACGAACAGGAAGCGCGCCACGCCGGAGAGGAAGAACATCGGCACGAACACGATGCAGATGCACAGCGTCGAGACGAAGACCGCGGGGCCGATTTCGCCGGCGCCGACCATGATCGCCTCGTTGAGCGGCGTGCCCATGTGCAGGTGGCGCTCGATGTTCTCGATGGTCACGATCGCCTGGTCGACCAGAATGCCGACCGAGAGCGCCAGCCCGCCCAGCGTCATGAGATTGAGCGTTTCGCCCAAGGCGTAGAGCGCCAGCACCGAGGCCAGGATCGACAGCGGGATGGTCGCCGCAATGATCATCGTGCTGCGCCAGTTGCCGAGGAAGAGCAGCACCATCGCCGCCGTCAGCAAGGCCGCGATGATGGCTTCGGCCACCACGCCGGACACCGCCGCCTTGACGAACACCGACTGGTCGAAGAGGGGCGTGACCTTGATGTCGGCCGGCATGCCCTGCTGCGCCACCGGCAGCAGCGCGCGCAGGTTGGAGACGATGTCCAGCGTCGAGGCGCCGCCGTTCTTGATCACCGACAGCAGCACGCCGCGCACGCCGTCCTGGCGCACGATGTTGGTTTGCGGCTGGAAGCCGTCGCGCACATAGGCCACGTCGCGCAGGTAGGTGGTGGCGCCGTTGGCGGTGCGCACCGGCAGGTCGTTGAGTCCGGCCAGCACCTCGGGCGAGCCGTTCATCTTCACGCTGTATTCGGTGCCGCCGAACTTGGCGGTGCCCGAGGGCAGGATCAGGTTCTGCGCGTTGACGGCATTGACCACGTCGGCCGGCGAGAGCCCGCGCGCCTGCATGGCCTGCGTATCGAGGTCGACCGAGATCACCCGGTTCTTGCCGCCGTAGGGGAAAGGAATGGCCACGCCGGGAATCGTGATCAGCTGGGGCCGCAGCTGGTTGATGGCCGCGTCGAAAAGCGAGTTCTCCGGCCGCTCGCCGCTCGACAGCGCCAGCTGGATCACCGGAATGCTCGAGGCCGAGTACTTGATCACCAGCGGCGGCGTGATGCCGGGCGGCAGCTGGCGCACCTGCGTCTGCACCGAGGCCACCGTCTGCGCGATCGCGGTCTCGATGTTGGCCGTGGGCTGGAAGAAGATTTTGATCACGCTGACGCCGGCCAGCGACTGCGACTCGATGTGCTCGATGTCGCTGACCGTGGTGGTCAGGCCGCGCTCGGTCTGGCCGGCGATGCGCTGGCCCATCTCCTGGGCCGGCAGGCCGCCGTAGTTCCAGATGATGCTGAGCACCGGAATGTTGATTTCCGGGAAGATGTCGGTGGCCATGCGCGCCAGCACGAAAGGCGTGGCCAGCACGATCAGCATCGCCATCACGATGAAGGTGTAGGGACGACGCAGAGCCAGCTGAACCATGGACACGACTTGTTACTTCCCGGCGAAGAGGGCGCCATCATAAGTAGAGATGGCAGGACAATAGTTCCAATGCAGGAGCTTTACTTTTCTTCATTGGGTTCATCGGGCGACCGTCCCCACCGGCTCGTGGTGATGGGCGTTTCGGGTTGCGGCAAGTCCAGCCTCGGCGCCGCGCTGGCCCGCGAACTGGCGCTGCCGCTGATCGAAGGCGACGATTTCCACCCGCCCGAAAGCGTGAGCAAGATGCGCGCCGGCATCGCGCTCACCGATGACGACCGCGTCGGCTGGCTGGCCACGCTGGGCCGGGAACTCGCCGGCCACCGGCAGGGCGCGGTACTGACCTGCTCGGCGCTCAAGCGCGATTACCGCGAACGGCTGCGCGCCGCTGCGCCGGGTCTGCGCTTCGTGTTCATGGATCTGTCACGCGAGGAGGCCGAACGCCGTGTCGCGGCGCGCGCTGCCGAGCACATGTTCCCGCCCAGCCTGGTGGCCAACCAGTTCGCGACCCTCGAATCGCCCATCGGGGAGCCGGACGTGCTGGCCGTCGAGGCGTCGGCGCCGATGGACCGGCTCGTGGAGCAGGTCCGGGCCTGGCTGCAACAGGATCAGCGCGCCGGCGGCGTCAGCCCCAGCGTTTCGTAAACGCGGATCGCCGCATAGGCATCGTTGGCCGCGTAGCGCAGCTGCGCATCGCTCAGCTGCTTGTGGGCCCAGTTCGAGGTGGTGGCCTTGCGCGACTTCACGAAGCGGCGGTCGAACACCAGCGCCACGGCCGTCTTCACGCCGACCGACTTGCGGTAGCCGCGGTGGCGGAACTCGGTGTCCAGATCGAAGACGGCCTGCGGCTCGATGCCGAAGCGCTGCCGGATCAGGCTCAGGTCGGTAGAAAGGCCGAAGCCGACCTTGACCAGTTCGGTCGACGCCAGCAGGCCGGCTAGCACCTCGTGGAATTCAACGCGGTGCAGCTGGAACAGCCAGGCCGCATCGCGCGTCGCGAACTGCAGCACGTGCGGGCCGCCCGAGACCTCGAACTTCGCGAAGGTCGGCTTGGATTCGGTATCGAAGCCGACCACGCCGCTGGCCAGCAACGCTGCCACGGCCTGTTCGGCTTTTTGCGGCGTGTCGACCACGTGGATCTGCTGCAGCCCGAGGCCTTCGAAGGCGTCGAGCAGGGCGATCTGCTCGCGTTCGGGCAGCGGGGGCGGCATTCCGGTCATGGTGCTTTCGATCGTTTCTTTGGCGCGGTGCCGGATCGCAAGGCGGCTTCCCAGGCGCGCCGGGCCCAGAGCGCGGCTTCGTCGCGGTCGTCGAACACCTCGGCCGGCGCTTCCCGGTAGGACATCTGCATGGTCTTCCCGTTCCTCATGTATTCGAAAGCCGGCAATCGCAGCCGGTCGAAATGCGCGACGCTTTGCGGGTCGGCCTTCAGGTAGAGCGTGTCGCGCGCCACCAGCGCGAACATGCGGCCCTCGTGGTAGATGCCGTGGCCGCCGAACATGCGCCTGGCTTCGATGCGGCCGAAGCGCTCGAAGACCTCGTGCAGGCTCCGGACGAACTCGCTCAAGCCAATGCCCCGGCATGGTGGCGCAGGTGGTCCGCCATGAAGCTCTGGATGAAGTAGTAGCCATGGTCGTAGCCGGCGTGGCGGCGCAGCGTGAGCGGCTGTCCCGCCGCGCGACAGGCGGCCTCGAACAGGTGCGGATGCAATTGCTCGGCGAGGAATTTGTCGGCCAGCCCCTGGTCGACCAGGATGCCGGCCGGATAGGGCGGCGCCGTCTGCGACTGCATCAATGCGCAGGCGTCGTGCGCGAGCCAGGCGCTGCGATCCGCGCCGAGGTAGCCGCCGAAAGCCTTCTCGCCCCACGGGCACTGCGTCGGCGCGCAGATCGGCGCGAAGGCCGAGAGCGACTTGAAGCGCCCCGGATGCCGCAGCGCCAGCGTGAGCGCGCCGTGGCCGCCCATCGAGTGGCCGAAGAGGCCGATGCGGTGTCCGTCGACGGCAAAGGCCTGAGCGACCAGGGGCAGCAGCTCATGGACCAGGTAGCTTTCCATGCGCCAGTGCTGCGCCCACGGCGCTTCGGTGGCGTCGAGGTAGAAGCCGGCGCCGATGCCGAAGTCCCAGCTCGCACTCGCGCCGGGCAGGCTCTCGACGGCGGCGCCGCGCGGGCTGGTGTCGGGCGCGATCAGCGCCAGGCCCAGCTCGGCCGCCATGCGCTGCGCGCCGGCCTTGACCATGAAGGTCTCTTCGTTGCAGGTCAGGCCCGCGAGGTACATCAGGGCCGGCACCGGGCCCTGTTCCGCTTGCGGCGGCAGGAACACCGAGAAGCGCATCGGCAGCCCGATTTCGCGCGAGGCATGCTCGTGAAAGCTTTGCGCGCCGCCGAAGCAGCGGTGTTCGGAGAGGGTTTTCAGGCTGTCGGTCATCGGCCGATGTTGCCATGCACGAGATCGCGCACGGCGTCGACGAAGGCCTGCGGTTTCTCCTGCGGCAGGTTGTGGCCCGCGCCCTGCACGACGCGGTGCTGGTGCCGGCCGATGAAATGATGGCCGTGGTCGGCCGTGCCGCCGACCGGCATCACGCCGTCGTCGGTGCCGTCGAAGGTGATGCTCGGCACGCTGATGTCCGGCTGCTCCGCGAGCCGGGCTTGCAAAGCCGCGTACGCCGGATCGCCGGGCACCAGCCCATGGCGATGGCGGTAGGAGTGGATCACGATGTCGACGAAATCGGCGTTGTCGAAGGCGGCCGCGCTGCGCTCGTAGGTCGCGTCGTCGAACTGCCAGATCGGCGACCACATGCGCCACAGCAGCTTGCACAGCGCGCGCCGGTTCTGCGCCAGGCCGGTGCGGCCGCGTTCGGCGTGGAAGTAGTACTGGTACCAGTACCGCGCCTCGTTCTCCGGCGAGATGGGCTGCCGCGCGGCCGCGATGTTCTGGATCTTGTAGCTATTGACCGAGATCAGGCCCGTGCAGCGCTCGGGCCACAGCGCAGCGGCCACGCAGGCGGCCGTGCCGCCCCAGTCGTAGCCGGCGAGCACCGCGCGCGGGATGGCCAGCGCATCGAGCAGGTCCCGCACGTCGGCGCCGACCGCGGCCTGCTCGCCCGATCGCGGCGTGCCCGCGTCGGCGAACTGGGTCGGACCGAAGCCGCGCAAGTAGGGCACGACGACGCGGCAGCCCTCGGCCGCGAGCTGCGGCGCCACCTCGACGTAGGACTGCACGTCGTAGGGAAAGCCGTGCAGCAGCAGCACGGGCGGGCCGTCGGCCGGCCCGCTTTCGTGAAAGGCGACCTTGAGCACGCCGGCCTGCACGCGGCGCAGGCTGCCCAGAGCGTTTTCATTCATAGAGCACCACGCCTCGGATCGACTCGCCGCGCT
>NZ_JAGGNV010000120.1 GCF_018614955.1 Variovorax paradoxus | reverse complement strand
ATGCTCATAGTTCAGCGTCTCCCTAGTCGATCACTCTCCTGAAACAATTTCCCAGAACAGTCGGTCGAGAAGCTCCGGGTTGCCGACCTCGCACTCCCAGATCGTGATGACTCGCCAGCCGGCCAGCGCTAGCCGATCCTCATTTGAGGCATCACGAGTGACATTCGACGCGAACTTGGCTGCCCAAAACTCGGGACGCGTAGCCGGAGTCGTCGCCATCCTGCATCCCGGATGCCGGTGCCAGAAGCAGCCATGGATGAAGACAGCCGCGCGATACCTGGGAAGCACGATGTCCGGCCGGCCCGGTAGGCTGCGGACGTGCACCCTGAATCGAAGTCCCGTCGCGTGGAGATACCGGCGCACAAGCATCTCCGGTTGAGTGTCGGTTCCACGAATACCGCTCATCATCCATGAGCGAACAGCGGGGCTAACAATGTCCACGGGAAAAGATGCGAGGCAGCGGGCGAGGGTGAAGGGCCTTGACGATTGTGCCGCAGCGCGGTGCCCGGGAGAGGTCCTTGCCTGGTACGATGGCAGCCCACCTACAACACCTAAGCTCGCGTCATCCCCATGTCTGTCCCAGTCATCGACCTTTTTGCTGGGCCCGGCGGGCTCGGTGAGGGCTTCTCACGCTCAAGCGTCCTCCGCTTCGAGATCGCAGTCTCGATCGAGAAAGACCCGATGGCCTACGAGACTCTGCTGCTACGGGCGGCCCATCGCTCCGTGGCCCGATCAGGCCGCGCAGGTCGTGCGGTCTGGGGTCAATGGGACAGGATCATCGGTGACTCACCCTGGGAGGAGGTATTCAACAGGCTGGAGAAGAGCGGGACCGACCTATTTCGGGATGCGTGCGCTGCTGCGCGGGAAGAGGCCTGGAATCTCGAACTGGGCCCGGACAGCCAGCAAGCCGTCTCACAGGGGATCCGCAAGAGGATTCGCAGCTACATGCGGGGCGAAAAGCTTCCGGACAACGCCGTCCTGATCGGCGGCCCCCCCTGCCAAGCCTATTCGATTGTGGGCAGATCTCGCAACCGTGGCAACGAGAGCTACGTCGCCGAGGACGACGCCAGGCATTTCCTCTATCGAGAATACCTTCAGGTGATCCGCGAGTTCAGGCCCGCTGTCTTCGTGATGGAGAACGTCAAGGGTATCCTCAGCTCCCGGGTGGCAGACCGGCGAATTGTCCATTCGATTATGTCCGACCTTCAGCGCCCGGATCTGGCCTGCGGCAATGACGCTGCGCTTCACTACGCGCTCGTTGCCCTGTCACCAGGGGATGAGCTCCTCGATGAGATCGATCCTCAGTCGTTTGTCCTCCACGCGGAGAAGCACGGCATACCGCAGGCCCGGCACCGGGTCGTCATCTGTGGCGTGCGGCGGGATGTGCTGGAGCGTGCCGGCGGGGTCCACAAGCTCCGGTATTCCATGGCGCCCACCGTCGACGAGGTCATCGGAGGTCTTCCTCGTGTGCGTCCCCAGCTTTCGTTCCGCGGCAGGGGTATCGAGTGGCGAGACAGCCTCGATCATCCTCTGATGGTGCAGGCCCTAGAGGAACTTGAGATGGCAGGGGCCGTTGGTGCTCGTGTCGCGCAGCGCATGAAATCGGCTCGAAGGGAAATGAAGCGGCAGCCTGATCCGGGATCCGGAGCACAACGCCTTGTGCTGGCGGGAGCAGAGGATTCACGCACCCAGGTGCTCGGATCGTGGTATCGCGACCGGCCGCTGAAGATACTGGCCAACCACGAGTCGAGAGCTCACATGCCTGAGGATCTCGTGCGATACCTCTTCGTCGCTGCCTATGGCGCCCAGACGAGCCGGAGTCCCAAACTGGCGGAGTTCCCGCGCTCGCTGCTGCCGAAACACAGCAATATCAATCTCGAGAACATTGGCGAGGCGATTTTCAAGGATCGCTTCCGGGTCCAGCTCGCAAACGTTCACAGCATGACCGTGACGAGTCACATCGGCAAGGATGGGCATGCCTTCATCCATCCGGATCCCTCGCAATGTCGGAGCCTCACAGTCAGAGAGGCGGCACGTCTCCAGACATTCCCGGACTCATACGTTTTCCTCGGCACCCGCACCTCTCAGTACACGCAGGTCGGGAATGCAGTGCCTCCGTTGCTGGCCCGACAGATTGCCGACGTCGTCGGCGGCGTGCTTGTACGCTCCGGACTGGCTTCGAGGTCGACGACGGGGAGCGAGGCAGCCTCGACACTTCTGGATCTGTCAGCTTCGAAGGCGCTGATGGCCTAGCGCCGAAGAAAGTAGATCGGCCAGCGAATCGCCACGACCGAACAGATGGTTGTGGTGAATACCTTGTGCTGGGTGGCGCAAGTGGGAGATTGGTAGGGAACACCGTCGTTCACGGACTCAAGGAACAGTAGGGCCAACCGCCTTCCCAAAGTCAGGTTCAGAATTCTTGTGAAGCAGTGCAATCAACGCCTTGCCTTGGATTACCCTATGACGTTCGTCAAGGGAGTCAAAGGGTTTTCCTCGAGCTTTGTCTGCCCACTAGCACAGGCAAGAACTCGATCGCCCAGTGACGGATGGATGTCGACCGTGAGACCTATGGCCACTCCGGGCGTCTCAAGAACGCCGGGACGCTCAAATGCGCGCTTGACGTGCCGCATTGCCACGTTAGCTCCCGCTGTCCGTCTTCGTGTCTGCCCGGTGCTGGCAGTAGCTTGTCCTAGTGCTCACTCCAGCGCGCCGGGTTCGCGCCGCACGGTAGCCCGGCGTCATTGCTCAGTCTCGCACCGACTCGATCCGGCCTCTCAACTGTGACGCCGTCCCCGTCTTCACCCTCCGGATCGGTGTCATGCAGACCATCCCAAGGCTTGGCTACAGGTGCTGCGTGATTTGATTTGAAGGTGTCGGCAATCAGTCGCTGCACCAGCGGCGTGCCGCTTCCGAGTCGGCCGCAACTAGGCTCCAGCCTTGACCAGAACCGTGATCGCGGCTTCGGGAGGCTGTTTGCAAGCGCGGCACCAGTCCAAATAAAACAGGACGTCCATATACCGCTCGCCTCGCTCGACTTTGGATACATGGGACTGGTCTACTTTGAGCCGTACTCCAAGTTCTGCCTGCGTCAAGCCGGCCGAGCGCCGAAGAGAGCGTAGATGCTTTCTTAGCACCTCGTATCGACGATGGTGAATGGACGGCGGCACCTCGCGATGCTCTGGGGCAAATCCATAAAGGCCATTTCGACCTTTTTTAGATATCATGGACGCCAGCTAAAAAATGCTGCTTCGGCCTTTCTTGAGACTTCTCTGTTATGAGATCCAAATGACCCGTCGACAGATCGCCTCGCCTCTGCCAACGGCCCACCCCCAGCGGTTGCCGGTCTCGGTGACGCGTAGCCGGTCGCAGCAACCAGCACCTGTCGTGCGCAGCCTGTCCGCGTCGCGCATCGGTGCGCAGGTGAGGGCGCTTCGCATGGCGGCTGATGTCTCCGGCGGCAAACTGGCGCAGGCCTCGGGGATTTCTTCCTCGATGCTCTCGCGCATCGAGCGCGGGCTGGTCTCGCCTTCCGTGGAGACCTTGGAGCGTCTCGCACAAGGCCTGCACGTGCCGACATCTCGCTTCTTTAGCGATCAGGCCCGCCGCACGGATTTCTGCCACGTGCGCGCAGGGCGCGGTCCGGTGGTCGATCGCATCGGCGCCGTGGCAGACTATCGTTACGAGCTGCTGGGCCACTTGCTGTCGGGCAACCTGTTTGTCGAGCCCTATTTGGTCACGCTGCTGCCCGGCGCCGATCCCTATGTGACCTTCCAGCATCCAGGTCTGAAGTTCCTATACTTCCTGTCCGGGGAGGTTAGGTACCAATATGGCGCCAAGACAGTTGCCGTGAGGGCAGGGGACTCGCTGCTGTTCGATGCGACCGCGCTGCACGGGATTGAGGCGATCCAAGTCCCGCCGGTCTCGTACCTGTCGGTGGTGTTCACGCTGCGCGAGTGAGAGCGGAGGGCAGGGCGGGCCTTCTCGGGAACTTGTAGAGTTCTCGTACTTTTCTGTACTGCAGGTGGTGCCCGAGGGCTCCGGCGATGCCTTTCAACTTACTCAGCATTTCCAAGCTGTTGGGGCGCCCGCGCTGTGTAAGTGAGGACAAGTTCGGGGCATTCCGGTTGCAGGTGGTCGCACGCGCTTCTCGCTTGCGGCGGTGCCCTCGCATTCGGTCGAGGCTGAAGCTTGGTCGATTGACTGCTCGCACGCGCTACGAGGCAACACGACCGCTCAAGGTAATTGCCGCTGGCCACTCCTTGACCAGCTTCAGGCGCGCTCCCTCTCGCTCGATTTCCGCACGCAACATCGGCGGCACCTGATCGCGATGACGGTCCCACCACACTGCCCAGTCGCGTCCGCCGATGATGATCTTCGGGCACAGGTTGTGCAGCACCAGCAGCGAGCCAATGCGATTCGTATGCGCGATGCGCTCGTGAGTCAGCCGTTGCAATTCACGGTGAACACGGCGTGCGTCTTCGTCCTCGCAGCTCGGTTCGCGCAGCACCGACCAGACGTGCTCGCCCGCGTGGTGGCGAATGAGCATTGCCAACAGCTTGTCCGCATCGAGCCGTTCGGTCTTGGCTCGCCGTGCGCGTCGATTGACCATGCAACGATCTGGCTGAACATCTCAGCCGGTGTGCGGAAGTCGAGGGTCTTATTTGGTCGCTCGTTCAGTTGTCTTGCAACGGCATTCAGCTTGGCCTGTGAAATGGCTCGAGAGGTCGATCCCTTTAGGGAAGTACTGCCTGAGGGCGCGTTGCATGGTATCGAGGGAAGTCCAGGAGGTCCCGGTCAGCTACCTGGTCGTCGTGTACACGATACGGAATGAGAAGAACTGGACCAGGGCAAGGAACTCCCACGCGTGAGCGCAAGCAACCTGTATCTGCACTAGGCGGGCGCTGCCGGAGACTCCATCGACCGGCCGGCTTCTCATCTTTGTCTATCTCTGCACAGCAAAGCGCCGGTATACAAAAGCCGTTCCTGGTCCGTTTGATTCATCGTTCGGCGTGCCGAACGATGAGTCCTTGTTTGGCTTTGAGGGCAGGATAGACTGCCGTCAGACATTGTTAACAGCCATGGCGCTGCGATGACCAGGACCTCTCGATCGAGCGTGATTGGAATCAGGGTGTCGTCCGATACGAGGGCGCGCCTCGCCGCGCTGGCCGCGCGCCATCAGCTCAGCGAGTCGGGTCTGCTCTCCAAACTGGTCGATGAAGTGCTGAAGGCCAGTGGCTTGGCGGCGCGCGAATCGGGCGAGCAACGTGTTGCGCGTGTTTCGAGCGTTGACGGCGTTGCAGAGGATCGCATCACGCTGCGGCTTCGCAACGGCGATCGAACGTTGGCGGCAGAGCGGGCTGGTGCCCGTGGGATGAGAACAGGCAGCTACCTCACCATGCTGGTCCACAACCATGTTCGCGGCTCGGCGGTGTTGCCGCCGGAGGAGCTGGACTTGATCAAGGCGACCGGCGCGCAAATGGCCGCGTTCGGGCGCGAACTTCGGAGGTTCGGCATGCCGAACACCTTGGCGGAGCCAGCGGCATCGGAACTGCGCGATGCGATCGCGCTGGCCCGGCGGGAGATCGAGGCGGCACGCGACGCCACGGCGGCCGTCGTGCGCCGGAACCTGATCAGCTGGGAGACCGGCAGCGAGGTGGGAAATGCCTAAGCAGACCGTGAGGTTGGGGCGAAGCGGTCGCGGGCCGACCGACGGCACGCGCGACATGGCGCTGGACATCGTGAGCTACGGACGGCGAGGACCGAATGGCACGCTGCGCTTCGGAGCCGACCAGATCGCGCAGATCCAGCGCACGGTGGGCCGCACGCCCGAGGTGATGGTGAAGGTCTCCGGCGGCGGGCGGGATGTCGGTGGGGTCGACGCGCATCTGCGCTACATCGGCCGACACGACAAGCTGCCGATGGAAACCGACGAGGGGCTGACGCTGCAGGGGCGAGGCGCCGCCAAGGAGATCGTGGCCGACTGGCAGCTGGATCTTTGCAGAAGCCAGTACAAGCCCAAGCCGGCGGAGGGCCAGAAGGACACGCGTGCGAAGCTCGTCCACAACATTGTCCTTTCGATGCCGGCCGGAACGCCTGCGCAGAAGGTGCTGGCTGCGGCGCGGTTGTTCGCCCGCGAGAACTTCGCGCTGCAGTACCGCTATGCCATGGTGCTGCACACCGACCAGCCGCACCCGCACGTGCACCTGGTGGTCAAGTGCGAGCACGAGTTCGAGCCCGGCAAGCGCCTCTACATCCGCAAGGCCACGCTACGGCAATGGCGAGAACAGTTCGCCGCGCTGATGCGCGAACAGGGGGTGGCGGCCAATGCGACGCCGAGGCAGGTACGAGGCCAGATCTGCAAGTCGTATCGGGACGCGATTCATCATCGGCTCCGCGAACTTCGCACGTTCGCGCAGTGGCCGATCGCCGAGCGGGCCAAGCGTCGCCCGCCGAAGACTTCGACTTTCATGCGCGCCAAGCTGGACAGCGTGCTCCAAATCCTCCGGACGGAGCGGGGCGCCCTGGATGCCGGCCAGGAGGCAATGCAGGGCACCCTGCGGGAGGTGGAGGCGGACTGGCGCGCAACGGCGGATGCGCTCCGAAGGCAGGGCGAAGCGGAACTGGCCACACGGGTGGATCAGTTCGTCGCGCGCATGCCGGCCGTGCAGACCGATGCGCAGCGGATGGCTGAGCGCTGGAAAGAGCAGGTCAGAATCCGAGCGCTAGAGCGCACAAAAACCAGGTCACCGGGGCAGCGGGTGCGGTGAGCTGCAATGCGATCACGGCCTTCTCAGGCCTCCTTGCAAGCGGCCACGCACTCATCATCGATCAGATCGGGTGGGGCCAGGAGAAGGTCGGACGCACATGCGCGATGCGGCGCAATCACTACGTTGCCACACCCGTTGTGACCTGACGCGGGCATCTCGCTGAGGTTCCCAAAGCCCGTGGAGGACCTCCGAGTGCGACGCAACGCCATTCTCAAAGGACTCGAATGATGGGTCACTCGAGCCACTGGAAGCAGATCGTAATACAGCCGACCGCTGCATCTTCGACTGCCTCTCCACCATGCGCAGCTCTTGCATCAAACAACATCGAATCACCAGAGTGGAGATCGATCGTCCAATGACCTAGCGATAGCGAATCGTGCCGGACATAACGTAGATGAACTTGACGTCTTCATTCTATAGATTAACGAACTGTCGGGTGTTCGGGCTCAGCGTGATGAGATTTGGCTGCGCCGAGGAGTGTTCGACACGAGGTGCCCCACAGTTCGTGCTTGCATAAACTACCAAAACTGGTAGTTGAATTTGGCTGTCCTTCATCGCACGCTCGCAAGAAGCTACCCAACGGCGAGTTGAGAGAGTCGAGCCAGGGCCGCCTGGCGGGATGTTGATTGATGACCGTGTCGTATGGGGGACTTGCAACTTGGCAGCATCGGGATGCTGTACTTATGGAGCTCTTCGAAGCTAAGAACTCCGCCATGGAAACGCGCATCCGCTCGCTGAAGACACGGCTGAATTCGAGGACTTGTCATGAACTTCGAACACCATGCCAACGGCCGCCTCATTGATCCACAGCCTGGGCCAGATCCTGCGTTCTTTCGCATGGCGGATGTGATCCGCATCACGGCATTGAGTCGTGCTACCTTGTATCGAAGGATTGCTGGAGGAAAGTTCCCGCCCCCTGTGCACCTAGGAGGACGCGCCTGCGGATGGCCGCGTGCAGCGCTTCAAAGTTGGATTGACGATCCCGAGGGATACGTCACACGACATGCGGCACCAGTCGGAAGAAGGGCACGGTGAATCAATGTAGGACAGGAAATTGCCAAGCGCTCTTGCGAGCATTCAGCCCACCCTAACCATCCGCTCGGGCAAGCCCATGCGCATGATGGTGAACAAGGACCTGGTCCTGCGCGACGAGCACGGAGGTCAAACCTGTTTCCCTCAGTTGCGCGCCGATGCGCGCCCGGTACCCTGGACCTTGCTGCATCCGTTAGTTGCGAGGCTCGCGTAGAGGTCGCTTCGGGCAAGGCATTGAGGTCAAGCAACTGCTGGCGCTGATGCTTGCCGACACATGAAGTGGCGGGGCCTCATGGTTGACTGTATCGACATGTTACGGTAGGTTGTGGGGTCTCTCTTTGCCCAATCCACCACCACCAGGCGACCGGATCTTCGATGGCTGTATTGATTCCCGCATTGAGCACCTGCGTTGCCCGCATGACGTTCGGCGAGCGCCGCTTGGCGGAGCGTCTGCAGCAAAAGCTCGACGACGACTACCTGCTGTGGTTTGACGTTCCCATCGGCCCCAAGCAGTGTCACCCCGACTTCGTCGTGCTCCACCCCCGCCGTGGCTTATTGATCTTAGAAACCAAGGATTGGCGCCTGGACACCATCCAGAAAGCCAGCCGCGGTGACTGGATGATCGCGCCCGACGGCGTTTCCAAGAGCGTTCCCAATCCGATCGAGCAAGCCCGGCATCAAACGCTGCAGGTAGTCGATGCCCTCAAGCGCGACGCACAGCTGGTCCAGCATGAGGGCAAATGGCAAGGCATGCTCACCTTCCCGTGGAGCTACGGCGTCGTCTTCACGCGCATCACACGCAAGCAATTCGACGCTGCTGGTCTCGGGAACGCGATTGAGTCCAATCGTGTTGTCTGCTCCGACGAAATGCTGGAGGACGCCGAGCCAGAGGTCTTCCAGAGCCGTCTCTGGGGCATGTTTCCGCAGCTGATGCGCGGCACGCTGTCGTTGCCCCAGATCGATCGGGTACGCTGGAACCTGTTTCCCGAGGTGCGCGTCCCCGAGCAAGGTGCGCTCTTCGACGATGCGGACGACAAGGCGGCCATCCCGGATTTTCTGCGGGTGATGGACCTGCAACAGGAACAGCTGGCACGCAGCCTGGGCGACGGCCACCGGGTGATCCACGGCGTCGCCGGGTCCGGCAAAACCATGATCCTGGGCTACCGAGCCGAGTACCTGGCCAATGCAGCAACCGACATCCACAAGCCAGTGCTCATCCTCTGCTACAACGAGCCGCTGGCGGTCAAGCTGCAGGCGACGATGCAGGCCAAAGGATTGGCAGACCGCGTCCAGGTCCGGCACTTCCACAAATGGTGCCGGGACCAGCTAGTGGCGTTCGGCCAACCGTTGCCGCCCAACGACCTCCCTGTAGGCGCCAAGATGGACCAGATGGTGCGCAACGTCATCGACGGCGTTGACCGCCGGATGATTCCGTCAGGGCAGTATCTGGCGGTACTGGTCGACGAGGGCCACGACTTTGCGCCCGAGTGGCTCAAGCTGGTCACCCAGATGGTCGACCCCACGACCAACAGCATGCTACTGCTGTACGACGACGCCCAGAGCATCTACGACAAGCGGCGCGGCAAGCCCTTCAGCTTCAAGAGCGTTGGGGTGCAGGCGCAGGGCCGCACGACGATCCTCAAGATCAACTACCGCAACACCCGGCAGATCCTGCAAGCTGCGAGTGCCATGGCGACTGAGCTTCTGCGGCCTCAGGAAAAGGATGACGACGGTGTTCCCCGCCTCCAGCCCGTGAGCTGCGGCCGGGATGGGCCGGAGCCGATCGTCATTGACCTGCCAAGCGCTCGTGCGCAGGCCGATCGGATCGCGGAGCTCATGGCCAGCGCCCACAACGAAGGGCATGCCTGGGGCGACATGGCAGTGCTGTGCCGAAGCTGGGCGCTGATGGACGAATGCTCCAAGGCCTTAAGCCGTCGTCGCTTGCCACACAAGGTGCGCAAGGGCGCGCACGATTTCGACCCCACTGCAGACACAATCAAAGTGATGACGCTTCATGCAAGCAAGGGGCTGGAATTTCCGGTAGTCGCAGTGATGGGCGCGCGTCAATCAGTCGCGGGCGAGGAGGTGGCCGCCAATGATGACGACCCATTGGAGGAGGTGCGATTGTTCTACGTCGCTGCAACGCGCGCTACGTCCCGCCTTATGGTTGCCAACGCGATCCGGAAGTGACCAAGACCTACCTGCCCGGCGTCAACTATTTCGAGCGCCGCATTGACTCGTCCGATTTGC
>NZ_JAGGNV010000119.1 GCF_018614955.1 Variovorax paradoxus | reverse complement strand
CAGGAGACTACATAGCATCTTTTGGCCGATCTGAGACGTAGGCCGTTTCGGGCGAAGGACCGACCGTGGCGACACGGCGAACGATCCAATCTTTACAGCCCACTAGTTCAACGTGACCACGACGTGGGTTTGCGGTCCGCCGCGCATGACGTAATTGACCGGATGCAGCGCCTCGCCGGGATCGCATGCGACTGCTGAATTCAGAATGGGCGCGAGCGCTCCAGGCAGCTTTTTCTTGAACATCCCGACAGGCATGCACGCGGTGACGTTAACGACTCCGGAGTTCTTCTCGTTTCTGTCCTTGTAGAACCTGTCGTTGACTGGGAAGGTTTCTGGCCTGTACTGGCCGGCCGCCGTATCCTTGACGAAGATCGACAGATAGGATTCCCATTGATTTCCCACGTCGACGTCCATGCAGACTCCCGGCCTCATGGTGTACCAGCCTTGGAGCGTCACGTAGCACCGCGATCCCTGAAGCTCGCATCTCGAACCCGAATCGTCCGAATTCTCATGGATTACAGCAAAGACGATGTCCGTCTGTCGTCCGTTGCATAGCTTATTCGACCCCGTTGCGCCGGCGTGGAACGCCACAGCAGAAAGCAGCAGAACGCCGAACGCGAAATGCACGATCGATTTCATCTTTTCCCCCTACAGAATCTGCGCGGATGACCTTCGAGAAGTCGAACTTCGCTAGCCCCCGGCGAGTGTCCCATCTTGACCTTCAACCCTATGAGGCCACCAGCCGACAGGCTATCAAACAAGCCGGGCCTTGAAAATGCGATCCGCGCCACCGGCCGGCTTCGCCGTCGCCCTGTTCTTCGGCGTGATTCTTCGCTTATGCGGGTAGCGCGGTCAAGCCTCGGGCGACGCATGGCGCTCGAACCAGCTCCTCGACGAAGGCATCGACGACTCGTACCGGGTTGTCTTCGCCGATATAGTCGTCAAGGCACTCTGGGAGCAGAGTGACCTGCTGTCGGTCCTCGCCTTCGATGAATCGCTTCATGGGCCACCACCTCGCTCGGGTTGGCTCAATATAGGCGACCATCAATGGAGTTTCCACACAAGCTCGGCCGGAAACGGCGGTAGGCTGATTGTTGGCCGACCGCCGGTTGGCGCGCACGCGCTTTCATCGGCTCCTCTGCCGAAAGATCGCTTCGATGCGACCCGCTCTCGGCCGCTGCCGACCGAATCTTGCCTGCTGCTTCGCGCCAAGGTCAGCCGCCCTCGATCGCGATCAAACCAGAACCGCAGAACTCTCCTGAATCAGTTCGCCAATCAGATCCACCATCAACCTGACACGAGGCGAGCGACGAACGTCGGGGTGCACGACGCACCATATTTCTCGCAGCAAGGGTCGGTCTGCGCCTGGCACTTCGATCAGACCGTCGTCGGTGCGTGCCAGAAACGAAGGAAGCATAGCGAGTCCCATCCCGGCTCGGCATGCTTGGTGCACCGCTGCAAGGTCGTTGCTTCGCAGGACGAAAGGTCGCTCACCGGCGATGCACGCGAGCAACTGCTGGTGAGGCACTTCGTTTAACGCATCACCGTAGCCGACGAAGCTCCATTCCGACTCGGCACGTGAGAGCCAGGTCGGTGTCCCGTAGAGGCGAAAGCTCAGTTCGCCCAGCTTGCGTGCGGCCAATCCGGGCTCGTCCGGTCGCATGAAGCGAAGCGATAGATCCGCTTCGCGGCGATGCAGGTTGGCCGTTCGAACCTCCCCGACGAGATCCAGGTCGATGCCCTTCCATCGGTCAGTGATGCCGGCGAGACGAGGTACAAGGAATTGGCTCGCAAACACTGGCGGGGCGGATATGCGGACTGTTCCGTGCAGGCTCGTGGCCGATGTGGCTGCACGGCTGAATGCCAGGGCTTCGTGCTCGAGTCGCTCCGCCGGCTCGATCAGCGCCTCTCCTTCGCTCGTCAATGTCCAGCTCCTCTGAAGCCGGTCGAACAAGCGCACGCCGAGGCTCGCCTCCAGTGCACCGACACGCCGAGCGACCGTGGAATGCTCGACTTTCAGTGTTCGCGCGGCGCCGGACAAGCTCCCTTCGCGAGCCACCGCCAAGAAGAAGCGCACGTCGTCCAATCCAGACGAGGCCTGCGCTGAGGGAATACGTTGATCGGGTGATTTGTGCACAGCAGATGCGAAGAAATCTGGAATAGGCATGAGGTCGTCTGGCCCCCAGCATCGCCCGCTTCATTCACTCACACGGACCTCGACATGACCTCGGTTTCACACATCATTCCATACGGCCCTCCCCTGTCGCTCGACGTTGCGCGGAAGATTGCCTCCGCCGCAGAGGCCGAAGCGAAGGCTAACGGCTGGCCCATGGTTATTGCCGTCATGGACAGCGGTTCCAACCTGGTCGTCTTGCACAAGATGGATCAAGCCCAGACCGGAAGCGTCACGATTGCGCAGGCAAAGGCGGAGAGCGCCGTGCGGTTCAAGCGCCCGACCAAGGTGTTCGAGGAAGCACTGACGACAGGTGGCATCAATCTCAGGCTACTGGCGACGCATGGTGCATGCCCGCTCGACGGGGGACTCCCGCTGATGGTGGGGAGCCAGTTGGTTGGAGCGATCGGTGTTTCCGGCATGCAATCGACACAGGACGCGCAGGTCGCCGCGGTCGGCGCCAAGGCGATGGCAGACGCTGGTTGACTCGCCAGGCGCTGACGGAGTACACCCACCAAAGACGTTGACACGGGAAGCGCTCGCGTCACCGATGCTGCTTCCGGCAGGATGCGGTGCCGCTTACCCTGCGCAGCGCCTGCCAGGGAGCCTCCTCAGGTCTTCGCCGTCTTCTTCGGCGCTCTACTCGCGGCCTGCAAGGCCGCCGCCTGCGCGGCATGCTTCTCGCCACGCGAGGGCCTGTGAGCCTTGCTAGCCTTGGCCTCCTTAGCCTCCTTGGGCTCCTTTTTTTCCTTGGGCTTCTCTTTGGCCTGCGGGTGGTGCGTCCTCACCAGCTTGTCGATTGCCTTCGCCCTCGGCTGCTGCGCTTGCGCTTGGCGCTTCGCACGCTCCTCCTTGAGCAGACGGCGCTCCTCGGACAGCGTCTGTTCGGCTTCGGACGGCTCATGGTCCGCCCCCAGCGAGTGGACGCGGTCCATCGTCGCCTTGTGAAGCATCGCGCCGTTCTTCGCGATGCGGTGGGTCAGCGATGCGATGCGAATGGGCATGTTGCGATCCTCGTGGTGGGTGAAAGACCAATGTAGGCCGGCCTCCGCGTCCTGCCAATCGATTTGTGTGGCCTCGCCCCTGCGGCAGCGAAATTTCGCTATCGGAGAAGCGACTGTCGCCAATACCGCTTCTGGCCGCAAGCGGCTGGCTGCGCATTGTTGACCGGCACGCGGTCAGTGCGCACGCGCCTCATGCGATCGGGGCGCGCCCCACCCTGCTCTGCCCTGCTCTGCCCTGCCCTGCTTGCTATCCCGGCGGCCAGGCAACGCGGCGAGCCGAGCCCTCGATTCCTCATCGAATCAACGACTTGCGCGCGACCGTCGTCAAAGATCGACCCTAAATTTGATGGAATTCCGGTCTAACCTTGAACGAACTCACGGTGAGTTCCTTCAAGGTTGTCTCATCCAGTTACCCAAGGAAATCAACAACTTAGGCAACTCGTTTTCAAAGTTGCGCCCGCCGGTTTTTCACAGTTGCGCCGGTGTCCTGAGGCTGCAGCCCGACCCGGACTTCTCCCCTTGAGATGCAGGCCCAATGCGCAGCACCGTTGTTGCTGTTGCTCCAGCATGTCACTCCACCGCTAGATTACGGCACGCAACCGCGCAAGCAGCCTGCCGAACAACCCATCTCCATCGACCTTCGCGTCGACATCAAGGGCATTGCCCACCTCGCCGTGTGCTGGTGTCCCGGCGACCTGGCCCGTCTGCGCAGTGCGCGGCGAGCGCCGGCCGCCAAAATAGGCTTCCTTGACCAAGCGATCTCTGGCCCGGCCGGCGTCGATGGCCTTCTGCGGCATCTCGCCGCACCATAGCGCCCGGTCTTCCTCGATCCAGTAATGCGACCTGCAGGGGAAGCTCCAGTTGCCAATCGAAGGCAACAGCGAAACCGTCACCCCGTTGAAGGTAAGCTTCCAATCGGTCGGTGACAGCGGCGTGACTACCTCCCGGCCGCAGCCGCAAAGGCAGCGGTGCGCCGCCGTGGCGTAGGCCGTCGAAACGTACAACACGCCCTCCTGAAGCTGCTCAGGGATGAACTCAACGAACTGGTGCGACAGGGTCCGCCGGGCCATGCCCCTCTTTTTCATGCGATTTCATCCCCGGTAAGCAAGTTGCAGTTCGTCGTGTAGGTGCTGTCGTGCTCGCCCTCGAGATCCTGGTAGAAGCCGCAGAACTTCTTCCATCGGATCACGGCCATCGCTGCGGCCAACGCGTTCAGGTCGGCAATCTGGATATTGCGCTCGTAGTCGCCGTCCTCGGTCGGCGGCGCGTACGACACCCGCCGTGCGACGTGGTCACGCTTGGTGCAGGTACTGGTCGTCACGCGGCAGATTGCCCAGAGCTGCAGACTGTCCTCGAGCATTTGCACGCTCATCCCGGTGTCAATGAAGGGCGTGCCGGCGGCGTGCAGCACATCGACGATGAGCTTCTTGGCGGGGCCCGTGTCCATACACAGGAAGACGAAATCGAAGCCATGGAGTTGCGCGACGTTCTCTTCGCCGATGTACTCGTGGTGCGCGAAGATCCCGCGACGCATCTTGGCGTAGTTGCCTTGGTGATACGCCACCTTACTGGGGCGATACCGAAGCTGCTCGATCGACGCCGCGCCCGGGGCCCGGAAGGCGTTGTGTTGCAGAAGCAGGTCGCCATCATAGAGGTGGACCTCGCCGACAGGCGTCTTGGCCACCAGGTCCAGGACGTAGGAGCCCGTTCCGCCCAAGCCGACGATCGCCACGCGCCGCATGGCGATCTTGGCTATGACCGCGCCAATGCCGGCCCTGCTGGAGGCTGTATCAACGTAGTGGAAGACTCCATCATCTGGCGCGGCTTCGATCACCTGATACGTGCGCGCTGTCACCTCCGGCCGCAGTGACTTCGCCGGCGCGCAGATGATCTCGATGTAGCGCGTCATCTTCTCGTAATAGTCGATGTAGCCCTGACGCGGCTTGTTCGAGAAGGAATGCTGCGCAACGACATCGGGGGCCAGGGCCATGTGGCCGCTGTTGTGCTTGATCTGCTGGATCTCGCTACCGTCCCTATTGCGGGGGTGCTCGCCGATGAATGAGGCGATGTGGCTACCCGGACGGGTGGTGAGATCGCCTGCCATGGTGAGGTCCGACACAAGGGTGCCAAGGGCGATCTCGCCGTTGGCATTGACATATGGCACCGAATGAACCAGGAGGTGGCCGGAGCGTACCTCCACCTCATAGCCTTCGTTCTGAAGGCGCAGCAGGTCGGGATTACGACTTATCAGTTCGCGCGACATTGAAGATCATCCCTTCCTTGACCTTGACCGACTCACCTTCGACCAACGTGCCCTCCGGCTTGCCCCCGTGGCCGCGCTTGAAGGTGATCGTATAGATCGTGACGTCGTTGAAGACCGCGTCGTCGAACGCCAGGCGCACGATCTCTGCGAAGCTCAGTTCCTTGGCCGCGACCTCCTTCGGCCGGCCGTTGACGATGATGGTGGTCGACTTGGGCGGCTGGTGGCCGTTGCCCTCGTAGCCGGGTTCCTCCCGGTCGGTGTGCGAAGCAGGCTGCATGGATAATTCCTTCTTAGGTTTGCGCGTGCCGCCGAAAGAAATGGGCCCGCTCACTGGATAGGACTCTTGAGGCAGACGCCGTGGACGCGCTGTCCAAAAAGAAATTCTTCACCCAGCGTCCACGGCGGGGCGGCCGGGAGTCCAAGCCTAGGAGAGAACAACGATGTCTTCACCACCACTGCCAGACGACAGCCTGCGCCCGGCCGAGGTCGACGCTGCGCTGCGCGTGCTGTCACCTGCGGACTGGGAGCGGGCCTTGCGCTTGGCCCGCTTCCGCGCAGGTGGCCTGGCGGACTGGACTGGAGAGTCGCTGCTCTCGGACGCGTTGTCCAAGCTGCTTGCTGGTGAGCGAGTCTGGCGCCGCGGAGTTTCGGCGCTGCAGACGCTGAAGAATGTCCTGCACAGCCTGGCCAGCAACGACAGGAAGAAACAGACCGGCGCACCCATCGACCGGTTTGCAACCGTCGACGTGGGCGCCGGCGGCGACGAGGGTGAAGACCACCCCCCGGGCGTTGCCGCCGTTGATGAGCGCTCTCCGGAGAGCGTTGTGGACGGCAGGAGCCAGCTGGCCGCGATTGAGAAGCTGGTGGCCGACGATGAAGACGGACAGCTGGTACTCATGGCCTGGTCCGAAGGAATTCGGGGCAAGGCCGCTGCCGAGGACCTTGGCTTCGACATGAAGCGCTACGACGCGGCGCGAAAGCGGCTGGAGCGAAAGCTCGAACCCATCGCGAACCTGAGGAAGACCCAATGACTGCGACCTCCAAGCCCGACCCGATGGAGGTCCTGATGGACACGTACCTGGCGGAACTGCTGGACATGACCGACGAGCAGGTGCTCGACGGCAAGGATCCAACAGCGGCGCAGGCCGGTGGCCTTCAGCTGCTGGACGCCGCAAAAGCGGAAGCCGGCCGCCGACGCCTGGCGGCCGCGCGCATGAAGCTCCAGGCCAAGACAGCCGCTCGGGACGATTCGGGCGGGGTGCCAACCGTCCAGATCTCGGCCGACGAGGCACGGGCTGCCCTACGCCGCGCCGCGGCGGCAAACGACGGCCGATACACCTTGGCTGCTCGCCAGCTCGACGAGATGGCCGACGAGGATGTGATGCGCGCATACCTGCAGCTTCAGCAGCTGGAAGGAGAGAGCAAGCCCAGCGGCGAGGGTGACGGTGGATGACGCCGGGGCAGCGAGCAGAGGCCCGCATCGCGGGGCTGGGCATCACTGAGCCGCGTGACCTCGACATCGACCTGGTCGCGATGGACGCCGACATGGAGGTGGTCTACGAGAACCTCCAAGGGTGCGAGGCCACGCTCGTGGGCGTTGGAAACCGGGCGATCGCCACGGTGAGGCGCTCCACGGTGCGGGGCCGGGAGCGGTTCTCGGTCGGCCATGAGCTAGGCCATTGGGACATGCACCGCGGCCGCGCCTTTCGATGCCGTGTCGACGACCCTGACCAGAATTGGGCCTCGGACGGTCTCCTGGAGAAGGAGGCAGATACCTACGCCTCCCATCTGTTGATGCCCACCTCGATGTTCAACCCTCGCGTGAAGGCCCTGGGCACCCCGGGCTTTCGTGAGATCGAGGACCTGTCCGAGGTGTTCGCGACCAGCGTGCTGGCGACCTGCATGCGCCTGACAGACATCAACACGCTTCCCGTGATCCTCGCTTGCTACAACGCGCGTGGCGGCCTTCGCTGGCAAAAGGCCGCGGCGGACGTGCCCCGTCGCTGGTGGCTTCGACAGCAGCTCGATGACGATAGCTTCGCGTACGACCTACTGCACAACGGCAAGTCGCGTCCCGGCCCTAACAAGCAGCCTGCCGAAGTGTGGTTCGAGAACATGGACGCCGACCGGTACGAGATGGCGGAGTGCTGCATGCCAGCTCGCGCGGGCGAGATCTTGGTCCTGCTGTATCTCGCGCCCAAAATGCTCGACGCCTATTACGACCCTCACGTCGGCAATCGGAAATTCAACGAGCACGGCTCGCGCATCACGCGAAGGTAGCCGCGAGACGGCGTCCTTGGCCGTGGCTGGCCCACCCACCGCTCATTCGATGATCGGCAGCTGATCGCGATGTCGGCTTTCCCTCGAGCGGTCAAGCGCCCCCCGCCTTTTCAAAGTTGTAGTTGGGTGAATCGCGCCGATCCAACGGCCGGTTTCGGGTAGTTTCGGTGTCCGCTGTAGGCCCGCTTAGGGCCCCTTGCGGTCCGTCGCCCTCGATCGGTCAACGGCAGTATGGGTTAAGGGTTGTCGGATAGCTGCCCGTGCGCGCTACCCGATCAACGGCACGGCGGTGCGAGGCAGGTGTCGGACAAGCCCGCAGGGAGGAAACCGCGGAATGCGCCACGGTGGTCCGCGAAGGCTACGCGGCTACGCGGCTATGGGGATTCGGCGATGGCCATCCGGGTCGGCAGCATCGATTCCTTCTGCAAGCGCGATCTTGAAGATCGGCTGATGGCGTGAGATGCCCGCGCCGGCGTTGGTTGGGAGGTGCGGCAGCGCGCGACGCGGGCACCCTGTGAACACGACGACGAGCATTGCCCGCATCGGGGCTGCACGGTGAGCAACCGAGGGTTGTGAAGGTTCAAGCAAGTGGGCCGTCATGGGGGACGCGATAGTGCTGGAGCCGGGGGCGCACGGATCGACTGGCCACGAACGAAGGTCTCCAGGACGATCATCGGGCCGCCGCTGTGTGGACAGACGAACATCGGCCGCGCAGGCTCGGCATCGGGAGGTGGAGCCTGCGCAGTCATGTCGACCACACGAAGCAGCTCGCGCACCCGCGCCAGATTGGCCCGGCGACTGCCGTTGGCCAGCAGCCCGTAGTGGCGGATGCGATGGAAGCCGCCCGGCAAGACATGCAGCAGGAAGCGTCGCATGAACTCGTCGGCATCGAGCGTCATCGACTTGCGGCGTGTGCGACCCTTGGCGCGGTAGTCCTTCCACCGGAAGGTGACGCCATGGTCATCCATGGCCACCAGCCGGCTGTTGGCGATGGCGACGCGATGGGTGTAACGCGACAGATAGGCCAGCACGGCCTCGGGGCCGGCGAACGGACGCTTGGCGTAAACCACCCATTCGCACTGGCGAAGCGGGGTAAGCCAGTCGCCGAAGGCGCGTGCGTCGGCCAGTGCGGTGTGTTCCCCGAAGAAGCGCAACCGGCCGCCATGGTGCGCGCGCTCGAGTTCTTCGAGGAAGCGGCGCCGGAACAAGCGTGAGAGCACACGCACAGGCAAAAAGAACCCCGGCCTGCAGGTGATCCAGCGCTGGCCGTCCGCAGACAGCCCGCCACCCGGCACGATGCCATGCACATGGGGGTGATGCGTCAGCGTCGATCCCCACGTATGCAGCACCAGTGTCACACCGATGCGGGCACCCAGGTGCCTGGGATCGGCAGCGATGGTCGACAGGGTCTCGGCGGCCACATCGAACAGCAGCGCGTAGACGACGTCCTTGTTCTGGTACGCGAGCGCGCCGAGGGGCGCGGGCAACGTGAAGACGACGTGGTAGTAGTCCACGGGCAGCAGATCGTCCTGGCGCGCGTCGAGCCATCGGCGCGCGGCGCTGGCTTGGCACTTCGGACAGTGCCGGTTGCGACAGCAAATGGGGTGCACCCC